>CALGYR010000127.1 GCA_937935355.1 uncultured bacterium
ACTGTGGTCGGAGGCTGACAATGGCCTGTTCACCGACGGCCTTCGGCGAAATACCGGGTGCGCCGAGGGCAGGGAGAAGGAGAGCACTGATTGAGTAAGGGTCATGGCCGGATGGGCAGGAGGCTATTGTTTGTCTCCTGATATCCGTGTGGAGCGAGATGGGTTTGAGCTCTTCTCAAAGGGGCGCTCTAGCGCATTCGTTCGTTGGATGGAAATCAAAGAGATCGATGCATACAAGGTCGATGCTGTTAGTTATGACCTTCTTTGCGTTAGTTTTCGCTATAGGTCAGGCGACAAGGACTTGTTTGTGGAGGTTCATGAAGAAGCAGCCGGTTATCGCGAGTTGATGTGTGCCGTTGAGACTCGTTTCCCGGTCAAACAGAATTGGTGGAGAGAAGCTGTTTTCGGAGACAGACCAGAAGCAGTTGTCGTGTGGCGAGCGGATGTCAATGAGTGACCGGCCCGCACCGACGGCCTTCGGCGAAATACTCAGGGTGCCAGCGGGGGCTTAGGATGCCATGCCGGACGTGACTGAGCAGCACGCCAAGCCCGCCGACCGCCGAGAACGTCGCGTCTATGTGTGGTGGGGCGTAGGGCTGGGCGCGTTGGTATTGCTTGCCCTCTTCTGCCAATTCGGTCTGAGGCCCTATCTGGAGGTGCGTGGAGCAATCCGGCAGTGCATCGATCATTGGACGGAAGAAGTGGCGAAGGGACAAGTTAGAGCGCTAGGCGGTTCTGAAACCGCCTCCAAGAAGCTGGCCTTCTATGCGCGCCTTCCGAAGCAAGTGGCACCAAATAAGGAATACGCTGTGAAACTCATGACCTATTGTGGCCGCGTAGCAACCCAGCAGCTCATCTTCTTCATGCGAGAAGGTGACAATGAGTGTGTGCGCGGAGAAGCAGCCCATGCGCTTGGGGAACTTGGCGATCCTATGGCCGTTGAGCCGTTAATTGCGGCCCTGGAGGATACAGAATCTGGAGGGCGTTCTGAGGCAGTTGGGGCACTTGCCCAGTTGGGCGACCCGCGTGCCGTTGAACCGCTGATCACTGCCCTTCACGACGGGACGCCCGATGTGCGATATGGAGCGGCGGAAGCTTTGGGTCGGATCAAGGATCCGCGGGCGGTGGAGCCACTAATCGGCGGACTGCGTGACACGGATCGCCGCATGCGTTACCGTGCGGCCGAATCGCTAGGGCGCATCCAAGACCAGCGAGCAGTTGAGCCGCTGATTGCCGCCTTGAATGACAACGATCATGACGTACGCGATAACGTGGTTAGAGCGTTGGGATGGCTCCGGGATCGAAGAGGCGTTGAACCGTTGACAGCCACCTTGCGCGACCCTGACAGAGATGTGCGTTTGCATGCTGCACTGGCGTTGCAGTCTGTAAATGGAGCAATCGAACCTCTGATAGCCCTTTTGAGTGATCCGGACAAGGAAATACGATGGAACGCGGCGTTTGCGATGTCATACATGAAAGATCCGCAAACAATAGAGCCAATGATTGCAGCACTATCTGACAAGGATTTGTGCCGCGTCGCGGTGAGAACACTCGGTGAGATAGGCCCAACTGCCAAAGCGGCAATTCCTGCGTTGGAAACGATGCTCAAGGATGAGGATGCCTACGTACGCTCGGCCGCGGCCGAAGCACTGAAGAAGATCAGGGGCGAGGAGCCGCCGAAGTGAGCGGGTGTTCACCTACGGCCTTCGGAGAAATACCTGGGGCGCTGCCCGCGCGGGCGGGGTAAGCTGCGGGTGGAGGAGACCAAATGGAAGAACATCAGGCGGCCTGGGACCCGCTACGGATGCGGCAGGAACTTGAGGGGGGTGATTTCGACTGGTTCGCCTCCGACCGTTCCGGCAACATTGCCAAGTTCTCCACTGCCGGCGATGGTTATGTGCCGCAAGCTGTACTCGCTGAACACGAAACCCACCAAACGATAGCCAATGAGATCCCGGCTCCTCATTGGGGCTCGGATAAGGTGTGGGACGACTACGCAAGCATGGGGCTCTTCGTCTATGACTGGGGTGTAGACCACGGCCCTTACCGTCGGGTCCGCCGCCCTTGCGGAGAGATGACCGCTGAGTTTCGGGCCAAGTTGGCCAAGATCACATCGCTGCCACGTTTGGACCTCGACTTTCAGAACTGCAGGAGCATCTCGGAGGGCGAACTAGAGCGAGGCAAGTAGATCAGCTTGCCCCGCGCCGATGCGCTGAAGAAGATCAGGGGCGAGGAGGCGGGGAAGTAAGCGACCGTCCCCTTGCGCGCCACCGCCGGGTGGGGTAGGCTGACGATGGCAGGAGGATCGCACCTATCGGTGCAGAGTGCAAGCGATGATGTTGCCTGCTCATGCCTCAAGGCTGTCCTGGCCAGGGCCTCGCCCGCCGGTATGGCTCTTGGTACTGATCGCGGCTGCGTTGTCGGGTGTGACCGGCGCGGCCGAACCGGCGTCGCTCGATCCCGGGAAGGTCAAGGCTTTGGTCGCGTCACTCGGCTCCGAGGACTGGGCCACGCGAGAGTCGGCTCAGCGGGAGCTGTGCGCCATGGGGCCGGCGGTGCGAGATCTTCTCCCCGACCCAGACAAGGTCGCCGACCAGGAAGTGGCCACCCGGATCCGTCTGGTCCGGACCGAAGTCTTCGAGTGTCTCATTCCCAAGGAGATCCGGGATAAGTTTCCCCTGTGGTCGCAAGCATTCGAGGAGGGCGAGACCCAACTCGAGACCTACCAGTTGGTGGAGGCCCTGGCTGGGAAGAAGTGCTGGCCGGCCCTGCGGGCTCTTGTCCGCTGCGGCGTCGGTGGCGATGCATGGTACCACGCAGCGTTTCATTGCGTCGGCCACGATCCACGCTGGACCGCCGCCCAGTGCGCCTGCCAGTTCCGCACGTGGCTGAGAGACAATCCCGAGCCGTCCGAAAAGGACCTAGACGCTTGGTGGCACCCGACGCTGGTCTCCTTCGTCGCCGAGCGCGACCGCCAGCTGGGCTCGGACCTGGCCGCCGAGATGATGAGCTCCAAGAGCGACCCCGTGGTTGCCATGGGCTGCCGGCTGGCCAGCCACGTCGGTGACCGCCGGCTGGCCGGGCGACTCCTCGAGATCGCCCGGCGATGGCGGAAGTGCACGACCGATGCGGCCGTCTCGGCGCTGGCTCAGCTGCGCAGGCCGGCGCCGCTGCCCGGCGTCTCCGACGACGACTTGGTCAAGCTGGTCGCCGAGATGCTCCGGCGGCGCCCCTGGGATGGGTGGGAATGGGTACAGCGCAGCCTGACCTCTGCGCTGCCAGGCAAGGCGCGAGCCAGCCTTTGGCCTCTCTACATCGACGTCTTTCGCGACGCGGGGCGCAACGACGGGTGGACGTTAATGGCCTACGAGCAATACGACAACTCGGAGTCCTATCCGGCATGGAACGCGCCGGAGGATCTCGCCGTCCTGCGCGAGTACCTCAAGGACGATTGCCCGTCGGTCCGCGGGGTGGCCGCCTATCTGCTGGGCCGCTGGGACGACATGACGTCCCGGCCCCGCTTGGCGGAGATGCTCGGGGCGACCGAGCCGCCCGAGGTTCTGCGTCTGGTGGCCAACGGCATCTCCTGGCATAAAACGCCCTACTTCATCCCCTTCCTGCGTCCGCTCCTGGAGCGCAAGGAGCCCGAGGTCCTGGGTGCGGCGGCAGCAGCGCTCGGCGTCTGCGGCGACGAGGATTGCATTCCGCGGTGCATCGAGCTTCTTGAGACGGGCGAATACCGGGCTGTGGAGGGGGCGGCCATCGCGCTCAAGCAGTTCCCGGAGAAGTTGCGCGGAAATCGTCGCATACGCGAGGCTCTCAAGAAGCGCTTGGCGGACGCCGGCACCCGTTGGGATGAGGACGACTACCAGCAGTGCGCCTGGGCACTGGCCGAACTCGGCACCAAAGAGGATCTGCCCGCTTTCAAGGAGTACAAGGAGAAACGGAACTCCTGCGCCGCCTACGACGAGGTCGAGCGTCGGCTCAATCCCCCGTCCGAGGGCGCCAGGCCGGAGGGCCGCAGCGAAGACTTCCAGGTCAACGTAGACCGAGCCCGCACGGCTGACAAGGACGCGCTGCAGTGGCTGCGTGAGTACGTCGTCCGCGAGTCCTCGCAGTCGGGATTCCATCTGTCCACGCCGTGCCTGGTAGCGTTGCATTTCAACTTCAAGGAGGAGGTCGTCCCGGTGGCTCGTGCCATGCTCAGCGCCGACGAGCACTTCATCGGGGACCTGCCGGCTTACGCGGCTGGACACCTGGGGGTGGCGGATCTGGCTCCCGACATCGCCGCGGCGCTGGAGCGCTCGGACTTGGCCGCCGGCGCGCGCGTGTGGGCGCTGGGAAGGCTGAAGGACCGCCGGGCCGTGGCGGTGCTAGTCGAGCGAGGGCTTGATCCCTCGTGGGTAGTCTCACTGCCCGATGAATCGCGGGCTTTCGGCGAGGCACCCCACTACTGGGGCTGGCACTACATCCGTAGCCGGCTGCTGGCAGACCTGACGGTCGAGGCCCTGGAACTGCTCACCGGCCACAAGATCAATGCCGCCACGGCCGAGGAGCGGGTGGTCCTCTGGCGTCGGTGGTACGAGGAGCACAAGACCGAGTTCGCGGTAATGCCGCGGCCACAGTGGCAAGCGAATGATCCCCGCCAAGCCGGGCCCGGACAGGATCCGGGGAAATAGGATTTGGTTTCGCCGCCGCGGCACTGAAGAAGCACAAAGGGAAGGAATCAGGAAGGCATCTTGAGGCAAGAGGCTTCGTTAGTACGCTTCCTACCGATTCAGGGCCACGATCCGGCTGCGGAGGTGGCCCAAGGCGGGTAGCCGCCTGCGGTCCAGCCTGAACAACTGCCGAAGTTCCGCAGATCCATCGTCGACAACCAAGCGGTACCGACGGACCGACAGCCTGGGCTTAGCTGGCGCGAGTCAATTCCGACATGACCACCCCTGGTAGACTTCTATAAGGAGTCCAGCGACCGGACCTGGGCGAGGGGCCTGGAGGGCGCCGAACGGTACGCCCGCTGGACCTGTGGACGGGCCACCAAGTACAGCCGATGGACCTGGATAGGTACAGCCGGTGGACTTGCCCTTTGTGCGCTGTCTGGCCTCGGAATAGCGAATCCGCCGTCCCCGTTCAATCCGGCGCGCATCCGACAGACCACGAAGGGAGATATCCATGGCCATCGAACATCGCCGCCTTGGCAAGCACGGCGTCCTGGTCAGCAACCTCTGCCTGGGAACCATGAACTTCGGCTGGCACACCTCGCAGGAGGACAGCTTCGAGATCATGGACCGGGCGCTCGAACTGGGCATCAACTTCTTCGACACCGCCAACGTCTACGGCTTCGGCGGGCAGAAAGGCGACACCGAACAGATCATCGGCAAATGGCTGGCGCAGGGCGGTGGCCGGCGCGACTCGATAGTGCTGGCCACCAAGGTCTACGGGCCGATGGTCAAGGAGGGCCAGAAGGCCGAGCCCAACGTCGCCTCCGGGGGGCTCTCGGCCATGAAGATCCGGCGCCATTGCGCCGACAGCCTGCGCCGGCTCCAGACCGACCGGATCGATCTTTACCAGATGCACCACGTGGACCGCGAATGCCCCTGGGACGAGATCTGGCAGGCGTTCGACTCCCTCGTTAAGCAGGGAAGCGTGGTGTACGTCGGCTCGAGCAACTTCGCCGGCTGGGACATCGCCTCGGCCTGCCAGGAGGCCCGGCGCCGCGGCCTCATGGGGCTGGCGAGCGAGCAGAGCATCTACAACCTGGCCAACCGGACGGTCGAGCTGGAGGTCATACCGGCCTGCCGCCACTACGGCATGGGCCTCATACCCTGGAGCCCCCTGAACGGCGGGCTCTTGGCCGGCGCGCTGGAGAAGCACAAGTCCGGCCGGCGTGGGGATGAGCGGGTGGTCAAGGAGATCGAGAAGCGCCGGAAGCAGCTCGAGGCCTATGAGGGACTCTGCAAGGAGCTCGGCCAGCCGCCCGCGCTGGTGGCCGTGGCCTGGCTTCTGCACAACCCGGCGGTCACCGCTCCGATCATCGGGCCGCGGACGGTGCAGCAGCTGGAGGACGCCGTCAAGGCCACGGAGATCAAGCTGGAGGCCGACACGCTCCGGAAGCTCGACGCCATCTTCCCGGGCCCCGGGGGCGAGGCGCCCACGGCCTACGCCTGGTGATCTCCGGCACGCTCGCAACCGTACCGAGGGCGCCGAAACCCGCAACTCATCTCCGGAACCCGCAACTTCGGGCCATAGAGCCGCAACTTCATCGAGCCAAACCCGCACCAGAAGTCCCTTTCTGGCGCGAGTCGCCGGGAAATGCGCGCACCTGGCCGGGAGCAGGGCCTTCCTGCCGCCATGGCTGAAATACGATATGCCAGTAACTCACTGGCCAGAGCGGTGGACTCCTAAGACTCGGCAGCGCGCACGGAATTCTCCCAAGGCTTGTAGCGGGTGAAGCTGGGGCGGAGTGACGGCGCGTCTTGCGCAGTAGCCAAAAGCGGAGAGAATCTAGGGTATGGGAGAATCGAGCCTGTGTTCGAGGAGCCAGTCAAAGCCAATCAGTCCATCGACTTCTTGCCTTGTGACCCTCCAGAAGCTGCACGTCGGCCATAGCCTATCTGGCCGAAGACTCTCCCAGAGTAAGTGAGGCGCATGTTGGGCTCGCCATCTCGCGATGATGTGTTTCCCGTCCTTGATACAGGACAACTGCGGCGTATCGAAGGCACGCACCGGGGATTCCTGTACCAGCACGTGTATGGCGCGGCTTGCCTTCTTCTTGCGGGCCGTGCCAGCGTGAGCTACGTAGCGATTGAGCGCGACGAGGATATTGAACTCCGTCTTCCCGCGACGCACGTGTACGTGCAAGTAAAGACGCGGCTGTCATCGCTCCAGTGGAATGACATCGAGGGCGCTGTCGAGACCTTCAACAAGCAAGTCAGCCAAGCCCACATGGATGCACGACGGCCTCTTGGTGCTGAGCTATGGATTGTATCGAATGTCGCCCCCAGCCCCTCCCTGCAGGAGCGATTGGGCGGCGGTTCGTGGCCGACAAATGTTCGTCTCTTGTGGCCTGGATGCAAGCACGAGATTCCTTCCTATCTTCCACCAGCGTGGCCGACCATCGCTGCGGGGATCGCATGGTGTTCTGACATCGCACGATCTTTGCCCTTCGCTGGCCTGCTGCCGGAGACGCTCGTCTGGAAGCTGGCGGCGACGGTGCAGCTTGCTGCGACTGGCGGCCCTGCGTACCCAGACCACCATATCCGCACTGACGATTTGCCACAGTTGTTCGAGTTGATTGCTACGCAGTTGCAGAGGTTCCCCCAGGCACCATCTCTGTATCGGCAGCTCGAGGATGAGCCGGAGTTAATCTCCAGCGAGAGGTTGCGAATCATCATCGGCGTGTCCGGCGCTGGTAAGACCTCTTGGGCCACAGAATCAGCGCGCCACGCCGAGACGCCGGTCGCCTACTTTGATGTCGCGCAGCTACCGGCGGAGGCGGTGCCACCCGGTATCGCCCGGGATCTAGCCAGCGCCTTCCTGGCGGACGCCGATGCAGCGCGATCAGTCTTCGCTCCAGGGCTGGCTGGACTAGATTCACTTCGACTTCTGGATCGGGTCTTGAATCAGTACGGTCGCAACGTAACTGTTGTTGTTGACAACGCGCACAGCATCGACGCGAGCATCTATCGGCAAATGGTTGACGCCACGACGCGCATCCACTGGGTGCTACTGGCGCAGCCGCGTCCGGAGCTGGATGAACTTGCTGAGGCACTCGGCGCGCCGGTGGTACAGCTTAAGCCGTGGACACAAGATTCCGTAGTCGCTGAGTTCGCTGCGCAGGGATGCCCTGTAACCGCCCACACAGCGGAGCGACTTCGTCGGCTCACTGGATCGCTCCCGCTGTTTACGCGCCAAGCGGCTGGACTGACTGCCCGCAATTATGGCGGCAATGCCATGCAACTATGTCAGGATCTGGAGAACCTCACCCATACCGTCAGGACCGCGCAGGAAGCGATTCTAGAGAAGGCATCCGCGATGCTGGACGAGGCCACCAGACGCGTTGGAGCGGTATTGTCCCTCAGCGAAGTGCCGCTCACTGCATGTGAATCGCTCGACCTGGCCACGAAAACGTTGTCCATCAACCGAGAAGAAGCCGCATCATCAATCCGGATGCTGCGGCAAGCTGGTGTGGTGGGAACGGATACTATCGGAGTGTCTGTCCATGACATCTTCCGCCTCGTGTTCGGGGGTTCCGTTCTCAGCAAGGATTGCGCATTGGCGACCTCTGCCCGATTGGCTCTGAAGGATGTGGTGAGGGCGTCGTTAGCTGCATCATGGGACTTCCGTCGCTTCGGGTTCCTACTGCGCCTCCTCGTGGCGACTGGGGACGAGGCAACGGTTGTTGACATTTCCACCAGCATGGAAGAGCGCCTGCTTGAGTATGGCATGGTTCCGGAAGTGCGGGCTGTGTTGGAAGGAGTGGCCAAGTCATCAACCAAAAGCGGGGAGTCACGCTTCTGGGCCAAGGACACACTTGTCTACTGGAGCGTCCAACAGGGAGATGATTGCGACTTCGCGGAGCAGGTGCGCGAGTTGGCCGAGTTGAATGCCGCCCTCCCGCCAGACAAGAAACGATTGGCTTCGCTGCTGATCAAGCAGATGCTGCTGGCGGGTCGTCGGGGCGACGTCTCCGCTGCCAAGGAGCATTGTGCCCGCGCGGAGGCCGAATGTCACGATGATTCAGAGCTGCTGCGGATTCTGAAATATGACTTGGCGCTGGCTCTGTTCAAGGCTAAGAGCTTCGCTGAGGCGAGTGAGATTACGGGCCCCCTGATTAACGAGTACTATGACTTACTGGGTTTGAAGCCTGAGGACGTGCTGTTCGCCAATCCGCCTGAGATCGCTGCACGCCTTTCAGATGCCCCTGAACGCCAAGACGCGCTCAAACAATTGGCCGATACCCTGGAATTGCATGCTTCTGCGCTAGGGAAACAGGGTCGTCCCTCTGGCTTGGCTCGTATACACGCCTTCAAGTTCTTTAGCATGGTGTCCGCGTTCACCTCGGCCGTCCGCGTCGGCCAGGACGTTGCTGATGACCTGCTAAAATGCGGCGATCCCGTTGGGGCGCTTAAGATTCTCGATGAACACTTGCTTCCGCTAATCAACCACACGCGGCTGCTGGAGTACTTGGTCCAGGTCCGGGCGCAACGCGCCGTGATGCTCGCCTACGTCGGGCGTTACGACGACGCCAGGAAGGAAATGAACTGCCTCGGCCAATTCGTGGCCTCCGACGCAGAACGTATGGCCGAGCTTCGGCGTCAGCAGGAACTGGTCGAGGATATCGCCTCTGGGCGCATACGCCTCCAGCGGACGGTGGCAATAGAGCCTTTATTGTCAGCAGAGGACTTCCTGAACGTTGGTGCTGCCGGGAGGAGGAAGGCCGGACGTAACGAGCCTTGTCCATGCGGCTCTGGCAGGAAATACAAGAAGTGCCACGGCAGGTGATTGGCGGGGGGCGGGTTGCGTTCGCCATCTCCCGGCCTACTGCAGTGGGATTCCCCCATCCGACATTGCGTCCTTCCGCCGGCAAGTAAGCCTTGGAGGGTTGTTTCGCAGCCAAACGGCTGCGCCGGAAGCCTGGGAGCGGAACCTACGTCCCGCCCCCAGCCGTAGCCGCATCGCCATAGAGCCGGTTGGCCGCCTTCTGGGCGTCCTCGTCGATCACGTCGGCGTAGGTCGAGGTGGTAGTCGGGGAGCTGTGGCCCAAGGCCTTCTGGACCATCCTGAGCGAGCCCGAGGCGCGCAGGAGCAAGGTGGCGAAGGTGTGCCGGCAGCTGTGCGTCGAGAACCTCACAGGTAGCCCCGCAATTTGGGCCATGGACTTGAAGGCGCGCCGGATGCCATGTCGAGTCCACTGCCCGCGCTGGCCAGGGAGCAGGTAGGGAGAGCTGGCGTGGTCGGCCGCCTCGCGCTCGACTAGGTACTCCTCAAGATGCCGGCGGAGTTCCTCGCCGATTTTGACGACCCGGAGCTTCGCCCCTTTGCCGCGGCGGACGATGATGGCCGGGGCGGCCTTGTCCATCACCAGATCCTCGAGCTTGAGAGCAGCCAGCTCCGAGGCGCGTAGGCCGCTGCTGAGGGCCAGGTCGACCATCATCCAGTCACGGACTGGGTGCCAGGCGCCTGTCTGTCGGGCCTCCTCAGCCCGGCCCTGTGCCAGGATCCGCAGCTTCTTGACTTGGTCGGGGGTAAGGAACTGCTCGGGGGTTATGGTCCACATGCGACCTCCTTTCGTGGGTTCGGACATACTTCTTATGCCAGATAACGGCCGCTACCAGCGTAGGCGCTCTGGCTACGGCCATCTGTTGTCTTCTGAATATCTGTCTGCGTTCGCTGTTGGTTCTTCAGCCGCACCTCTGACGGTTGACTCGCACGAATCCGGTCTGTACCCTCTTGCAGCTAGTGGTGTCCCACATGGCGATTTAAGGAGGTCACGCTATGCCGCGAATGCGCAAGCTGGAATACACGCCGCGCCAAAAGAGGCGCGCTAGTTCACTCATGGCGCTTGGCACATCGGAACTTGAGGCGGCTGAGAAATTGGTCTCTGTGCAACTCTATCGTGAAGCGGTAGTCCATCTTTACTTCACGTGTTTCTACGTTTCGCAGGCAGTGCTGTGTCGCCAACTTCCTTCCAACCCCAACCATGCGAACATTGAGTCCCAGTTGCATAAGACCTACGGGCGCGCGCGGTTTTTCCCCAGGCGCTATGTGGAACTGCACTCGCTGCTTCACAAACAGCGCACGGAGTTCGACTACCGGACAACTCATACCCCTGATCCGGATGTCCTGAAGAAGCAGTTGCGGACCTTGAGGTCTTACGTGGCTTTCGCCCTCAGGGTTGTACCGCGCGTGGAGGTACTTGACCTGCTGAGAAGTTTCACCGAGGAACACCGGGATAAGATCAAAGACTTCTCGTTCGACATCTACTGCCCGAAGACCTACGCTCATCACACTCGACTAACCTTCTGGCAACCGCCCTTCTACCTTGAAATCTTCGGTGTCGATCAGATGGCCAAGGGCGCAACCAAGTTGCTGCGCGGTTTGCGCGTTAAGAGATCTCGGGATTACGTGGTGGGCCTGAACAGCCGCGTCAATCAATACCGGGATGACCATCTGCTCATGGTCGACATTGACGCTGTGAACCCGGCAATCGAGGCCGCCCTGAAACCTGTGGGGGGGATCCTGCTGAAGAGTGGCCGCGGGTACCATTTCATCGGCCGCGCTATCATTTCCGGCCTCGAACAATGGCGCCGTGACATGAGGGCTCTTGTGCGGCACAAGGTGCTCAAGCGGCACATCGATAAAGACCATGTGGAAATCTCCTTGCGGCGCGGTTATGCGACGCTGCGGGTAACTGCCAGTTCCGTGAAACCTACCGTGCCGTACTTCTACAAGGAAATCTAATCTAACGAAGGCTGTGCGGAAGCCTTACGCTACCTAGTGCGCGTAGAGACAGCAGCGCCCTTTGCGGACGCAGGAGTTGCCGCGGCTGCAACGTTCGCTGACGCAGGAACGGATGCGAGCGCGTTGGGAACAAGCTTATCCAGCAATGCCCGCAACTCTGCAAGCTTCGCGCCTGCAACTGCTCCTGACCGGACGCGGGACAGTACGTTCAAAGGTTTCAGGTCACGCCGGCTCCTCTGGACGGAAGGGATGCCTAGGAACGCCTCCAGATCTTTGTCGAATGAGTGTATTTCCTTCGTGTGCGGCGTCTTCATCGCCGCGATGAAGTCGTTCGCGATCCTGTGCACGTCAGCATCGTCGTCCCTGTCCATCAGGACAGAGTGCGGGATGCCCATGCCTGACAATAGCGTCATATACCTGTGAATGTTAAACTTGCCGAAAGCATCCACGAAATGGATGTGCTTGTCCCGCACATCATGCCACTGTTCGTCAATCAGGTAGTCGTACAACACCTTCTCACTGGGCCCCTCGCATATCACCACATGCCTCGCGAAAACCATGGATGCCCGCTCGGCGTCTAGCCATAGACAGTACCTGATTGCCTCTTCCTCCAGTCTCTTCTCCGTTTGGGGCGCGTCATGCCCTAGTTCCATTTTCCGGATCTTCGCTTTTAGCGGGTCCGGAGTGGCGGGATCCGCGAGGAGCGCACAGTACTTGGCGTACAGGCCGGCGTTGTCTTTGAAGAGCGTCTCCATGTCATTGGGCCGCAGTTGGTGGGCATGAGTGCTGGCGTCGCATTTGCAGAGACGGACCAGCGAGGTGAGCGCGCCCACGTTCTTGCTTACGAAGTGCGGCGAGTGGGTTGTCACCAGCACCTGCTGGTCGTCCGCTCGGGCCAGGGCGCGCAAGCTGGCATTGAGCCTGTTCTGCTGGCTGGGGTGCAGGAACGCCTCGGGCTCCTCGAACAGTATCAGCGTGTAATCCGGCGAGAACTCCTTCTTATTCGCCTTGCCTGCTACGGCTCCGCCAGTCGTCATATCCGCCGACAATCTGATAAGCGTGTATATCAGGTGTCGCTGGAGACCCTGGCCGAAAGAGCTTATGTGGACACACTGCCCGAGACCGCAGTCCTTGATGGAGTGGTCTAACAGCGTCTTTACCACGTCCTCCGGCTTGAGCGGCCTGAGATTCACGTCGAACTCAACCTGCCAATGCCGAATGTCCTCGTTGATGTTCCTGACCAGCGTGTCGACGGAAAGGCCGTCCTCTGTGGCCTCCGCGCGGAAGTCGCGAGTAAAGGCGTCAACGGCCGTCTGGAGGTCGGTAAAGGGTTTGCTGCCCGTCACGGCCTTCTTCATGACATGGTTGACCACCTCGCGGAACGGGGATGGACCAGACGTCTTGAATGTATCGTCCACGGTGCTGATCTCAGGTATCCACACCACCGAGCCCAATTTCGCTTCCGAGACATTCTTGGCACCGTAGAACAGATTCGTGGAAAGGGTGCCGCCCTCGTAGCCGTAGATGTTGCTCTGACCGGACTTGAAGCGCTCCTTGTCAGGAGACTGGAAATATCGCCGTACGCGCAGTGTCTTGTCGGCTGAGCGGTACTCCGCCTTCAGCCCTTCCTGCTCGGCATCGGATGTGGCGTATTGGATTTCGATCCAGCTCTCTTTGTCGTCCGTGGGGAACTTCGGGAAGTCCGCCTTCGCGTCGTACTTCGCGCCGGTATCTTCGTAGAAAGCGCGCAGGGCTGTGACAAGTCCAGTCTTGCCGGCGTTGTTCTCGCCGACCAGCAGGGAGTAGTCCTCCAGCCTCACACGCACGTCCTTGATGGAGCGGAAATTGTGGACGATGACTTCTCGCATTTTCATCCGGCGCGCCCCTTTCGAGAAGATGTTGGCGACAGTGTATTTAGCGCTTGCCCCTCTGCAAGGGCAGCATGGGTGTTCAGAATTAGCAGGCCGGCTTCGGGGGGTGGACGCGGGACACTGCGGTGCCGCTGACGTTTAGCACAACAATGCCGATCATGTCCCGCTTGGCGAATTCCTTCCGGTAGTGCGGCAGCCAGCAGCGCAATGGGTTCTGCCGCAGTTCCTCCTCCTGGCCCTTGAAGCGGCTGTTGCAGTAGTCGCCGTGTGTCCACCGGAGTTCCCAGGCCGGGGATGGCTTGTCGGGCAGAGTGGTGACTATCACGTAGGGCGCGGCCATCCCGCCGCCATCCCTCCAGCGCACGTAGCTGTCCACGTCCTTCTCCGGGACGCGGGCGTCCGAGGAGTTAGGGCTTGCGTAGTCGACGAAGACGAGCGGTTTCTCCGGTAGATCCCCGAAGGCGACCAAGTCCGGCTGAAACTGTGCGCCGTCCCCGTGGTTGAAGCGCACGTCGATGCCTACATGCCTGACCCCCTCGAGGTTCCAGAGGACGCGCGCCAGCAGGCCTAGCACCACCGGATGGGTGTAGTTGGAGCCGGTCCGTGTGAATCGGAAGGTGTCGAGGAAGCCCTCGGGCAGCACCCGCAGCGACTGCTCCAGGTTCCGCGCTATTATGTCCGCAAGGGCTTCCGAGGACTTCATCCTCGCGCCTCCCGACGTGAGTCGCCGCGCGGCTGACTCCCCGGCTGAGGTCTTCTGGCGCGCTCCGTCTTGTAGTCGAAATGGGCGGAGACGTGCCGCATGAACTTGGTTCTGTGGAACTTCCAACCAGCATCGTCATCAAAGACCTGGATGAAAGCGTCTCCGGTCTCAGGGCTACCGATTGCGTGAAAGAGCAAAGTGAGGCATAGGTCGAAGAACCTGGTAAGTTCCCGATTCATGCTTTCGAACTGCCTCACGCTTTCAAGCCCCGGAAATGCGCCCCGACGCGCATCGCTGAGACGCTCACGAAGCAACGGGCTGGATGCATGGACATATCGGCACAACCGGGCATATTCGCTTTTTACTTCGCCGCGGAACTCGCAGGCCACTTCATCCTTGAGCATGAATAGGACAATGTCGTCCACCATGCCAATGGTGCCTCTCTCGATACCTCCGAAACGGCCTAGTCTCTCGCTGAGAAGGGCTGTCGGATATCGCTGATCAATAAGGAGATACTTCACAAGGGACTCGATCGCATAGCGCTCTTCCCTGCGCGCTGGGTTGTGCATGCCTTCCGCGACAAGCGCTTGAATGGACACGGCCGCCTCCGCGATATCGTCCGCCCGTTGCAGAGTCAAAGAGTTCTCGCATAGGAATGTGTTGCGCGTTGCCGCTACCCGCCCCATCACAAACGCTTGCGCGAAATCACGGATCAGGCGGTTGAAGCGCGTTTCCTGTTCTTTGAAAGTTGCTGATGCGCGCAGTGCATCATGTGCTCGAACACGGTCCTCATGCTTCAAAGGCGCGCTATAGTGGCCACCATGCTTTGCGCCAACAGCGTAGTCCTTCATGTTGAGCATCCTCCCATTCTACAACCCAGGCCGCAAATCCCTTCTATGTCGAATCATTCTCGCCATCGACGCGTCTATAGCAAGCCAAGGTAGTGCTTGTGTTGCCGGTCGTCCATCCTGGTTCTGGTGCGGCTTCGGAGAGCCCCTCGAGACTTGACCAAACGGGTGCTGATCCTGCCCTTGCGCTCTCTATCTGCTTGATTCTCAGCTCAATCCGACTAACCTTCTGTTCAGCATCAGTCGGAGCGCGCCGGAATGCCGAACCTGAGCTGGATAGGCAAGGAGGCCGTCGAGAACCATCACCGGAAGGTGCCTTATCACCTTCTGCGGTGCGACGATAAGCTTTCCGTCGGCGACCCCGATAGCGGCAATCTTCTTGTCCAGGGTGATAACCTGAAGGCTCTCAAGGCCTTGCTGCCCTACTACGGTGGGCAGGTGAAGTGTATCTACATCGACCCCCCGTACAACACGGGGGACGAGAATTGGATATACAACGATGCAGTAAACAGCCCGGAAATGCGCGCTTGGCTTGGGAAGGTTGTCGGCAACGAAGCGGAAGACCTTTCCCGGCATGACAAATGGCTGTGCATGATGTTTCCTCGACTCCAACTGCTCCGGCAATTCCTCCGCGAGGACGGAGCTATATTCGTTAGCATTGACGAGAATGAAGAGGGAAATTTGCGTTTGTTGATGAACGAGGTCTTTGGCCCCTCAAACGCACTCGGCACGATGGTGTGGAAGCGGCGGAGTTCATCCGCGATGCGCGGAACGCCTTTGTCTATCGACCATGAGTACATTCTTGTCTACGGTCGGAATAGCGCCAAGACCGCGTTGCACGGGCTCTCAAAGGGCATCGAGGGCTATCCCCTTGAGGACAAAGGCGGGCGTTACGCGAGCACTGACTTGACCGTGGGGATGGGAAAGGATGCCAGACCGGGGCAGTTCTACCAAATCAAGAACCCTCGGACAGGCAAAGTCTATGATCCTAATCCCGAGCGGGTTTGGCGATTCTTCCCTGAGACGATGCAGAAGGTGATTGGGCAGGATCTCATCATCTGGCCCGATGAGGTCGGGGGTCGGATGGAGCGCCCTCGCTACAAGACGTACTACAACCCCGAAAGCGAAAAGCCCAAGCCCGTGTCGAGCTGGATTGAAACATCTACTGCAAACGACCGAGAGATTGCCGAGCAGGAAGCGGATTACGATGTCACAATTCTATCATCGGGCATGAACCAGGAGGGGGGGCGCCTACTTCAGCAAATCATGGGCACCAAGGTCTTTGCATATCCCAAGCCACTTTCACTCATCCGCTCACTCATTCGCGCGGCGACCCGCGATAAGGATATTGTGATGGACTCCTTTGGTGGTACAGGGACAACGGGGCACGCTGTGATGGATATGAACGCTGAGGATGGCGGCAATCGCCGGTTCATCTTGGTCGAAATGGACGAGAATATCTGTCGGACCGTAACACGAGAGCGGCTTTCGAGGGTTATCCAAGGCTACACGGTCGCAAAAGCAAAGGGCGGCAAAGAGAATGTCCCTGGCCTTGGCAGTGGGCTCCGGTACTGTACTCTCGGTGCGTCTCTGTTTGCCGAATCTGGAGACATTGGTGGCGAAGTCTGCTTTGCGGACTTGGCCGCGCACGTCTTCTTCACAGAGACCGGCGAGCCGCTTCCCAATCGGACCAACGGCAAGACGCCACTTCTTGGAGTATGCAGAGGTACCGCGTATTACCTCCTGTTCAACGGTATACTCGGAGACAAGACATCGGATGGCGGCAACGTTCTAACCGGCGCGCTGCTTAAGACCCTGCCCGCCCACAGAGGGCCGAAGGTCGTGTATGGCGAAGGATGCCGCCTGAGCGCGTCCCGTCTCAAGCGCGAGGGAATCGTCTTCCGGCAGATTCCCTACGAAGTCAGGGCAGAGTGATCATATGCTCAGGATGAAGGACTACCAGAACCGGAGCTTGGCCACCCTTGAGGAATTCATGGGGCAGGCCGCCCAAATCGGCGCAAGTCCGGCATTCGCCGATCTGACCAGACGGCCCTATCTCTCGGTTCCGCGACTGCCCGGTCTGCCCTACGTGTGCCTAAGAGTCCCTACCGGCGGCGGCAAGACCGTCATGGCTTGTCAGGCTCTCTACATCGCCGCCAACAAGTTCCTTCAAGCCGATAACGTGGTCTGTTTGTGGCTCGTGCCAACCAACGCCATCCTGGAGCAGACGCTCGCCGCTCTCCGCAACAAGCAACATGCCTATCGGCAGGTGCTCGACCACTGTTTCAAGGGCAGTGTGACGGTGATGGACTTGGCAGAGGCACTCAGCGTTCAGAAGGCGACTCTCTCCGGCAGCACCTGCATCATCGCCTCAACGCTGGCGGCGCTCCGGGTCACAGACACCGAAGGCCGAAAGGTCTACGAGTCGGCGGGGGCACTTCAACACCACTTCGACAACCTTGAAGGGCTTCCGATTGACGCTCTGGAAAGACATGAGGGTGGTGCCGTCAAGTTCTCGCTGGCAAACGTCCTGCGTCTGCGCCGCCCGGTCGTCATTATGGATGAGGCTCACAACGCGCGGACGCCACTGTCCTTCGAAACTCTGGAGCGGTTCAGCCCTTCCTGCATCCTAGAGTTCACGGCTACCCCGGCAACCGAGCACCGGCCGGAACACGCTGAGTTCGTCAGCAATGTCCTCCACCACGTCTCGGCAGCGGAGTTGAAGGCCGAGCACATGGTCAAGCTCCCCATCAAGCTAGCCACCCACGCCAACTGGAAAGAGGTGGTAGGGCTGGCGGTCCGCACCCGCGAGAATCTGGAGAAGACCGCTCTGGAAGAGGAGCGCGAGACCGGAGAGTACATCCGCCCCATCGTGCTGCATCAGGCCCAACCCCGTCGTGCAGGCCAAGACACCCTGACGGTCGAGGTCCTCAAGCAGAGCCTTATCGAGGACTTCAAGGTGCCGGAAGATCATATCGCCATTGCCACTGGCGATAAGCGCGGCATCGAGGACGTGAACTTGCTTGACCGCGAGTGCCGGATTCGGCACATCATCACCGTCCAGGCGCTTAAGGAGGGTTGGGACTGCTCGTTCGCGTACGTGCTCTGCTCTGTGGCGGATGTCGGGGCGGCCCGGTCGGTGGAGCAGATACTGGGCCGCACCCTTCGTTTGCCGCGCGCGGAGCGTAAGAATCGGGAGGAACTGAACTGCGCCTATGCATTTGCCGCCTCCTCCCGTTTTGTGGAAGCTGCCCAGGGGCTGGCTGATGCGCTGATCGAGAATGGGTTTGAGAAGTACGAGGCCAAGATATGCGTTGAGCCGGCCGATGATCCTGGGCTATTCAACCTCGGGGAGTTGCCCGGCCAGGTTGCCGTCGCCGTCACGGAGCGGCCTGACTTGAGCCATTTGCCGGAGCAGGCCAAGGCTCTGGTCACCTACAACGCTGAATCTGGCAAACTGGTTCTTCAGGGCCCCGTGACCGATAGACAGAAACTGGCCTTGCAGGGCTGCTTCCGCAGACCAGAGAATAGGACGGCCATCGAGCAGGCCTGCCAGGAAGCGGCAGCTCGGGATGCGCGGCGGAAGACGCCTTCGGAAGAGGGCGTTCCCTTTAGAGTCCCGCAGCTTGCCGTGCGTGTAGCCGATCAGCTTGAGCTCTTTGATGACCAATTCCTCGAACACCCATGGAAGCTTGCGGATTGCGAGGCGGCGCTATCCGAGGCTGAATTCCCGACCAAACAGGAAGCTGGAAAGGCTGGGACCCTCGACGTAAGCGAGCAGGGGAAGGTTGAAATCCGATTTGTCCAAGAGCTGCAGGAACGTCTTGCAGCGATGGACGAGGAGCGTGGCTGGACCGCGGCCGAATTGGCAACCTGGCTCGATACGCACATCCCACACCCGGACGTTCCGAAGCCGCAGTCATCGCTTTACCTTCACCGGCTGGTGACGGGGTTACTTGAGGCGCGGCGGATGACGGTTGACCAGTTGGCCCGCAACAAGTTCCGGCTGCGTAACGCCGTTCAGGACAAGATCGACGAGCACCGCAAGGCCGCCAGAAAAGAAGCCTTCCAGAAGGCGCTCTTCGAAGACGGGGCTGGTGAGCTTGCGGTGGGCCCGGAGGTCTGCTTCTCATACGAGGCTGACCGCTACGCGCCCAATTGCTACTACGACGGTCCGTACAGGTGGCAGAAGCATTACTTCCCGCAGGTTGGTGAACTGAAGACCGAAGGGGAGGAGTTCGAGTGCGCCCAACTCCTCGACTCCATGCCGGAGGTCAAATTCTGGGTGCGCAACCTCGAGCGACGGGATAATGCGTCCTTCTGGCTCCAGACCTCCACAGACAAGTTCTACCCAGACTTCGTGGCGCTGCTGAACGATGGCCGCATTGTGGTCGTCGAGTACAAGGGTGCGGACCGTTGGAGCAATGACGACTCCAAGGAGAAGCGCGCGGTCGGCGACATGTGGGCAGCGCGCAGCAAAGGGCGGTGCTTGTTTGTGATGCCGAAGGGGCGGGATTGGGCAGTAATTCAGGAGAAGGTTAAAGCGACAGCCAGCCCCCACTAAGTCAGGAGTGGGACAATGACAGAATCTGATCGCTCTTCCGTTCAACCATGGGAGAGGAATTGGAAGATAGAGCGCACACTTACCCCGGGAGGCCAGGGACAGACTTATCACGTAGTCCCCATCACCTGCCCAGGGTCGCCGGCCGTCTTAAAGGTTCTTCACAGACAAAATGACGCCAAGGCGCGCGCGCGTATGCGCCAAGAGGTGACGAACCTCGAAATCTTGAACACTACAGGCGGCAAGGTGCCCAAGGTTCTTGAACACAATACAGAGCAGTTTAAGGAGGACGCCATCCCGTTGTATTTCGTCATGGAGTACATACCAGGAGCTACATTGGGGCATGAAGTTGAGAAAGCGGGTAGCGTTCCGCTAGAGACAGCCGTGAACCTAGTTCTCACGCTTTGTCAGACTATGAGGATTGCTCATGGGCAGAATATCCTTCACCGCGACATCAAACCTGAGAATATCATCGTGCGTGACCTCGTAGCATCTGATGCAGTCATGATTGACTACGGCCTTTCCTTTAATACGGCGGAGGTCACACAACTCACTAGCATCGGCGAGACCATCGAGAATAGCTTCTTGAGCCTGCCAGAAAGACACATCTCTGGTGATGACAGGAGAGACCCTCGCTCGGACGTAACTTACCTGTGCGCCATATTGCATTATTGCCTGACAGGCTGCCGCCCAGGAAATCTCTTGGACTCTCGGGGGATGCAGCCGCATCAGAGAGAGCCCTACAAACTTGACAATAAGGTTCCAGGGCGGCAACGACTAACGCTGCTTAATGGGTTGTTCAGCCGGGGGTTCTCTTACTCAATCAACGACCGCTTCCAGAGCGTAGACGAACTTCAGGGCCGGCTGAAGGAGATTCTGGCAGCCCCAGCCGACAGGGCAAGAGAAGACCTGTTGTCCGTTGCGAAGCTGGAGTCCGAAAGGCTAACCAAGAACAACAGGCGGGTTCAGCTCGACATCTACCGGAAAGCATGTAACCATGTCGGCAGCGAACTAGCCAATTACATCAACAAGTTGCAGGGCAAACTCGGGCGTTTTCACGTTGTTCCCTCCGGCTGGTGTAAGTGGTCTCGGGATGAGCACAAAGCCAATGCGGACGTCATCCTTCTGTGGTCCGCAAACCTCATCGTCGAGGCAGTAGAGAAGCTTCAACTGGGCATATTCTATGCAATCTCATCAAAAGGGGCAGAGTGCTCCGTCTATCGCAATACTGTGATATCGCACGACCCGGCGCGCCAAAAGGTCAAAGAACTAGAACACACCATAGTCCTGCGCTACAGAGGGGACCAACCACCTGATGCGTCTGTCATCATTGAGGATTTTGAGGATTGTCTTGCCCGCTGCATGAGAAGCGTTCCCGACGACGCCAACTAATTCCTGCCAAGACGCCCGAAAGGAGTCCAGCCCGTGCTTACGGAAGCGCTTCTTGAGATGTACTTCTTCAGCGAGCTACGAAACCTTTTTGAACACGTCCACAATAGAAGAGTACTTCGGGTGCTGAAACCCAGTGCTCAGCGGGAAGCGTGGGTTGGCTTTGACCATGGGTGGGTTGATACCACCTTGACTGATGCGCAGCTCCTTGAGAGCTTAGCGAATGAAGCCCGACGCCCTACGGGGCAGGTCGAGTCAGTGTTCTTGGGATTCTTCTTGCAGTTCAAGGTGGTGCACAGGATGTCAAAGAGATCGAAGCATTGCCCCGATGGCTTTCACGCACCATACTTTCGCGCAAGTGTGTCATTAGATCTGAATCCCACCACTGGACTATCTCAACACGCGACTCTGCGCCGGATAGGTGCCACTGCCAACATCTCGGCTTACTACGCCCTGCCGATGCTCTTCGACTCTGTCGACATCTATGGGAAGCCCGACCTGAATCGATTGTGGCTCGTGCCAGTGACGGAGGCTCCCGACGACTGGAAGGAGGGCGAACGGCATTTCATTGTTATGCAGCATTATGATCGCCCCTTCGCCGCATGGTGTAGCGTTCCGTGTTCTACAAAAGTGTATTCCGCCAAAGAGTGGGCTAGCAAGGAACGTGGACCAGGGCCGAGGGTTATGAAGGCCCAAACACTACTGCGCAGCCTCAAGTCCATTGTACAGGCCACACTAGGAGCGATGCCCAGGCGTGAAGAAACAACAGGGCTGATATTGCAGGGAGTAAAGTATTCGGCTATGATCCCCGAGAGCTTCTTGCTGGTAGAACTTGGATCGAGAGAGCAGGATCATCCCAGGCAACGCATAGACGTTGACTTGTCCGGGGACCTCCCCCGGTGGTTTGGCGGCCAATAGCTAGCACAAAGCGTTCCCTTCCAAGCCCACGGAAGTTACTGCCATCGATGTCCGCCCCCAGCTGGAAAACTACCACGTTGGAGAGGGTAGCGGGTGCACCAACGCTACTGCGGGGTCAAGCGGCGGGAGCCTGGGAGTAACGACAGCCCATGGCACGAGGACGGGGCTGGTTCCACTCGCGGTCGGCGCGTCCGTCTTCACTCAGTTCCGCCGCCCGGATCTGTAGCACCGCCTCGGCTCCGGCCGGCACCCAGAACTTCTCGCTGCCCTTGACCCGGTATACGCTCCGTCAGCGTCTCCACCTGCTGCGGACTGATTTCCAGGTCGCTCAGCTCCTTCAGGTTCTTCGCTGCCTGCACGAAGTCATTGCGCCCCCCTTGCGTCACTATCTGCCGCAGTACCCTCGGACTGTAGCCCTCGCTCCCGATCCTCAACAGATGATCGTGAGGGGGAAAAATGCCGCCGGCATCGGCGGCAGTAGAACTCCTCCCGCTCCCAGCCCACCTCCACTGATCGGGCCTTCACCTTCCGACTGCGTTTGCGCTTCCCTTGACTCGAAATCTTGCCGCATTGCGGACACGCCGCCGACTCCGCCCCAACCGCCGCCGGATCCCGAGCCAAGTGCCCCTCCAACAGCCGCTTCTGAGCCGTCCGCCCGATCTCCCAGGCCCGTTGCTCGCGCTGCTCGAACGTTACCAACTCGGGCTGTCGCTCCGGCGCATGCATCCGGTCATACAGCTGGCTCATCTCCTCCAAAAACGCAGCCTTGTCCTGTTCGGCCTTCCCTGTCTCCATCCTCGTCTGCCCAGTCCTCTACCCCCCGCCCTTACCTATATCGGCGCTCGGGACTCAGCAGTAGCGTTGGTGCACCCGAGGGTAGCGGGGCAGTGCGCTTGTCACGTTGCCGCGGGTCCGTATTATTCAGGTGCAAGATTCTGCGAGGTGGGCACAAACATGCGCAATGCGAAATGGTACTCGGCAATCGGGCACCAGCATGGCCTGATAAGGACCATGCTTAAAGAGGCGTTCACGTACCTTGGAGACATGAGGCTCGAACCCAAGCGACGGCAAGAGGAGGTGGATGGGCGGCTGAAGAAGGTGGCGAGGGCGTGTGGTTCCATAGAGCAGATGCTCGACCCCAAGGACGTTCCGCAATGGCTCCCGGACCTGCGCGCCGTCTGCGACAGCTATCTGAAGGATCACGATGGTTCGCGCGTGCTTATGGTCATGCATCGGATGGGAGAGGCCGAAGGGTTCTCGTGGAAGGCCCATCTTGACGCACCTCCCATTGGGTTCGATTTCGACGCTCTCTTCGAGAAATACCGGAAGGAAGGCAACCTCGACCTAGCCCTCGGTGAACTTGTGGGGTGCATCCAGGCCGTCATCGAGGAAGGTGGGAAAGACCTGAGGCAGAAGGCTATAGAGGACCTGACCGTCATACTTGAAACAGCCAGGGGGCTTCAAGGCCAGTCGCGTACAAGTATCGAATCGGCCCTGCAGGTGATATGGTCCTTCTTCAAGCTGGTCTTTTTCGCCGTGAATCCCGAGCTTGCGACTCTCCATAAGATGCTCGACCTCGTGGGCGAGGTCGGAGCCGCCATTCTGAAAGCTGATGATGAGCTGCGACGAGTGGACGAGAAGGTGAAGCGCGACGTCGGTGCCCGGTTTGTGTCTGGGCAGGTCAAGGCGCTAACATACTCCAGCGAGGGCAGCATACTGCCGGACTCGGCGCAGGGGAGGCTGGACGCCACGGCTTGATGGGCTTTCACTGGATAGTCGTCGGCCAAGGCTTGAGGCCGTTTGGTCGTTTCACCACAGCCACTGAAGTTGTTGGGGACGGGCTGAGATGAAGACACAGTTACCAATGACGCCCATAATGCGACGCTACTATGATCATTGGCTTGCCACGCCCACGTTGCTCGGGAACCCCAGGGATATCGACAAGTTCTACCAGTTCGTAAAAGCCTGCGTCCGGCACGCCCGTATCCAAAGGTCTGGAGCATGGCTCCGCCCCTTCCTGGTACGCGATCTTAAAGGCCAATATGCCCAGGAGCACTTGGAGGGGTTGATTTCAAGAGCGGTATCCATATTCGATCACATCGTGGAGTACGAACGCGTGACTTTTCCAGACCCCATGGTCGAGATGAAGAATCCAGTCTCCGTCGAGATCGCGATGAGCATGGTTACGCGAGCCGACGGAACACCCTTCTGCACGCGCCAAGAAATAGACGCCTTCATTGGTAAGCACTTTTGTGGTGCCCAGCCACGAAGTCCACAAGATCAGCCTGGAGGCGACGGCTAACGACCTCCAGCCAGTAGTTGCCGTCCGCACGGAAGATAGCCCTGCCTGCCCAACCTCTCGATAAGCCTGAGGGGTAACGCAAGCTTTTGATGAGCGTAGCCATGCGTGTGGCTGACTCATAGGCTTGACAAGGCTGCCCTACTACCAGACAATCCTTGGCTTGACGAGTCGGATCGTGTCTGGCGGCCCGCGGATCCGTTGGAAGATGGGTGTGTCCGAACCATTGTGACCTCTAGGATAAAAGCAAGATGGACGCACATGAACGGAAGAAAGTTGCTGTAATAGCGCGCTATGCGAACGAGTCGTTCAGTGCTGGCGATTGGTTATCCCTAGGACAGGCGACCGGCGGATTGAAGGTGATTCAGGAGCATCCCCGTCTCCTTCGCTCCCTCAGCTTTGGGGATGACGATTACAGCATGTGCGTCTCTGAGGTCCTAGAGAGCATTTTCCAAGAGTCGCCTGACAAGATCGACGAGATCATTGACCTTTTCGACATTGACCTCTGGTATGAGCAAAAGGAACCGGCAAAATACGCCAAGATCTTCTCAGGCACTACGTCGCCTACGCCGAGGTTTTGGGCGGACGGCTATCTGCGCGTATTCATCAGCCATCTCTCGGCAAACAAGCGAACGGTTTCCGCCCTTAAAGCAGCTATGGCGCATTGGGGTATGAGCGCATTCGTCGCGCACGAAGACATCGAGCCGTCCAAGGAGTGGCAGCACGAGATAGAACTGGCGCTTGAGACCATGGATGTCATGGTCCCTGTTGTGGAACCTGGATTTCGCGAATCGAATTGGTGCTGCCAAGAAGTAGGATTTGCCATGGGGCGAGGTCTAGACGTCATTCCTCTGCGCGCCGGGTTGGACCCTTTTGGCCTCTTTGGCAAGTACCAAGGAATCCAGGCTAAGTCGAGGTATCCGAAAGACATAGCACAGCAGATTGCACGGCTCTTGCTTTCGAGACCAAAGCATCGGCGGATATTGGCGGCAAGTATCCCAAAGGCCATCGCAGGCTTGGTTTCCGCCGAGAAGATGGCACGACTGCGCGAACTGGACTCCTTTGGTGTTCTCACCGATGCCGACATGAAGAGTATTCTAGAAATGGTATCCCTTACGGAGGACGAGAGAAGCCAACTGCAGGATGTGATTATGCGATCAAAGGCGTTTGAAGTGGCTCTGCCGCCTGCGGAGGATGATGCGAACTTGCCATTCTAGAACATACTGTCACTGCGGAAGAGAACATGAACCATGGCCAACAACCGGCGACATGACACGTCGCTTCGCACCGCCGATGCGCCGGGATGTAACGCTCCTGCCCCCGATACCACAGCCCCCTTAGACTCTCAGGCAGTCCGACCTCCTTCGCCGGCTGCACAGGTCGAGGTAGCCCCACGCCGGCCTTGTAGGCGTTGGACAGCATCGCCAGGTGGAACCGCTCGGCCATGGTCGCCTCGCGGCCGATGCCCCTGTTGAGGGCGATTGCGGGCCTTGCCTCTTCCAAGAGACCGCGATCGTACGCTTCCTACCGTTTGAGACGCACGATCCCGACTGACCGAGACCCGGGGGGCCGCCCGCACACCTCGATGGCGCATCTGGCCGCCCTACGCTATACTCACTCCCATGCCCATGGAAGTCACCGCCCAAGACGTCCGCCCCTGGCTGGACGACTACCTCCGCTGGGAGGCCAAAGGCGCCCTGGTCGTGGCCGGCTTGGTAGCCCCTGCGGCCTTGCTGGTCTGCCTGATCCAGTACGGGCTGGCTGATGCAGTGCTCTGCCTCTTCCTGGGCTGGTGGATGCCCAAGGTGCTGCTCCACCTGGTGGCGCTGGGCGGGCTTGGGCTTCTGTTCGTAGGCTGCGCGCGGCTGAACCCCGAGTTCATGAACGACATCAAGTTCCTCGCACGCCGGCAGTCACTGGAGGTGGTCGAGGCAGAGGAGGGGCAGGGGATCAAGCCGCTGGTCCCGGGCGAGGCGCACATAGGCATCGTGATCCTAACCTGGGTGTTTCTGGCGGGCCCCGAGCTTGTGCGCCGCGTTGTTGCTGGGCTGGCACGGCACCGACGGCTCACGACCATGGACCGTGAAGGCTTAGCCGCGGCGTTGGCCTTCCTGGCCTCGGCCGATAAGGCTGTGGAACTGACCGAAATCGAGCGCGCTGTGCCTCAGTTGGTGGGGCCGGCTCTGGCCTACCGGCTGGGGCTGGTCCGGGGAGTGCTTTTCATCGGCCAGGCTGAGCCGCCGAAGGTGACGTTGACTGCGGAATTGCGGCGTGCGCTGCGTCATGGAGATGCAGAGATGGCGTAAGCCGCTCTTTACGCACGTTTATGTGTTCCAGTATTCTCGGGTCCTCTTGCCATCGATGAACGTTCAGGCCGCACTTCTGCTGAATATGCGCTCAAAGAACCGCGTCATCTTCGGCAGATTGGCGTGCGCCTGAGGCGCGCTGCAAGGGAGATCATCTGGGCGATGACAGAGGCTGAGCAGCTTTCCGCATCCGATGCCGTGCGCAACATCGACTTGGGATTCATGAAGTTCATCGTCTCCCGCGACGGCAAGATGATCTTCATCCCCAAGAAGCCCGGCGCGCCACACATCACGATACATCCCGGTGGGTGTTCGGGCATCATAGACATTCATGAGACGACACAAGAGCCCGATGGGCGTGTGCGACACAAGACCATCTTCGCCATGCGACAGCAGGATCTCGGGAAGCTCTTTCAGGATCTGGCTCATCTTGACGGCCTGATCAAGCACTCGATGCGCGCGCTCCTGCGGCCTGCACGTCCGGGATGGCTGTGGCATAGAGGCATCATGCTCCTTCCCGGCCTATCGGAATCGGACTATCCGGCCGTTATGGAACGCAGAGGCAAGCGCCTCGCTTTCAGCGAAGAGAAGTACGTGGCCAAACTGAGTAGCGTCCCTCAGGACCTCTGGGATTACCCGGACGGGAGCTTCTTCTATATGTCGGTTCGCCGCATGAAGAGAGAGAAGATGATCGGCATACTGATCAAGGCTTCCGTCCCTGGGGGTGGATCACGGCTTTTCTGGATGAAGTCGGCAGATCTGGCTCAGTTCTTTGAAAGGCTAAAGACCGTGTTCGTTGCGACCGCCACGAAATATGCGCTGCCTTCAAGCGAGTATCCCGGACGCGGCGAGGATCACGGAGCACCTCCAGGCTAGGGCCTCTCTTATCCTGCCTTTCGCGGGCCTTTCTAGGGGCGTTTTGTGGTTCCTCTTGGCCCGGTCGTTAAAGCTTGGCAGAACTGGCCACGCCATCATAGGTTTTGAGGAACTGGGCGAACGCCTTCAGGGGAGCCGGATCTATTGGGTCAGGATCGAAATGCATCACGTCATTGCGAATCTCCCTGACCTTGTCAAGCCAGTCTATAAACTGCTTTCCATCGAGTTCGACTTTGAGCTTTGCCCAATTACCAGGCTTCTGGAGAAGGCGCACATATTGCCCTAACGTAAGGTCAGATGCGTCATCGATTGCCTGGGCAGAATCGGTGGGATCCTTAACTGCCTGCAGCTCTTCTTTGCTGAATGCTCTGCTGACCAAGTACCTCATATGGTTTTCGATGTCACCGAGAAGGAGGAATGGCTCAGCGAGCTGTTGGAACTGAGCGCTGATATCATAGGCCGTGATGATGCCGCAAATGGTCTTGTCGCCCGCTCTCACGAGCACGGAATCGTCTTCCGCAATGATGCGAACAGCGTCAAATAGGGATGCTTCAAGGCTAATCTCGCGGTGCTTCTCCATGCAGTCGCGGACGCAAGCACAGGGACTACCCGTCGCCAATCTTGCCCCAATAGACTTCCAAGAAACCAGCCCCTTGACCTCTCTAGATGACTGCATTACCGGGAGCTGAGAGAAATCGTGATAGAGCATCAGTGTAACGGCAGCCTGAAGCGTTGCATCAGGAGGCACATAGAGTGGAGCAGTATTTGCAGACTTGAGCCGGCCTATGCGGTGTGATGATTCTGTCGCGGGTAATGGGTTGGGAAGAGTGGCTTTATCCGGCGCAGGAGAAGGCAGTGTGTTGTCTGGCTTGAAGATTGTGATGCCGTCTATGTACTCCCCTTCGAAGTCAGGAAAGGTCGTAAGACCAAGTTCTGCAAGTGCCTCTCTGATCCGTTCGACATTGCGCCAACTCCGACGATACGCGCCGAACCACTTCAAGAGGGTGCGGACCGTCGTTTCGGGGTGTTGGTGGGCCTTGACTTTGTCTGCAACTTCTAGGAGTTCCGGCGGAACCATGAGCGCATCTCCTTCCTCGACCCTCGCCTCCTCAGTTGCGTTCTACAGCTCGGATAGAAGTCGCGCGATCTCGTGCCACTCATGAGGCTGTTGTTCGCTGTAGCGCCAAGTCCTCTTAAGTTCTCGTGTCTTCTTGACCTGCAGCCCTGAGAACGCGCCTTGCTTGTAGCGCGCCAGCACTGTAATACCGGCGTCCACGCTGCCCACGGAGCCCACAACCAGCGCAAAGTCGTTGGGAGTTGACGCCTTTTCCATAACCCTTCCGGTCTGAGTTGCGTCCACCATGGGCGGCTTGTCGACTGGGATCAGCTTCCTATCAACCACCACCAGCATGGCTCTGCCTTTGTTGGGTTTGAACTTGCCGTCTTCGCCCTGCTTGCCGACTCTCCAAAGCACAGGAGCCTGGCCGGCGGCCATCACCCTGTATAGCGTCCCGCTCGGGGACAACGCAAAGGCTCCCTCCTTCATGGTGGTCGTCCGCAGGTAGTGGGGGGCATGGACCTCGGATAGGGCGAAGCCCTTACTTGCCTTATCTGCACGCAGGAGGCCGAGCGTAACGCGGTCTTTGAGAAGTTCGGCTAGGTACTTGACGGCCACAGCCGATTCCGGCCGAAAGTCTGGGCCTACAAGGAACGCATACCGCTTCGCCGAGAGCGCGGGCATCGGTGTGCCGTAGAACCTCTGGAAGACGTCGCGGAGTGATTCTCCGTCAGTTTGTCCACGCGGGTGTAAACATAGGCCATTCAGCTCCTCGTAGGTGATGCCATCGTAGTCAGCAAGGTATTCCAGCAGTTGCCCCAAAGCTGCCCGAACAACGGGTTCGTTCTTGACCTCGATGAGCACCAGGCTGCCGTCTTCAGAAATGCCTAGGATGTCCACTTCACGCCTTAGCGACCTCTCCATGCTGATAACCAGCAGGCCGCCCCGTTTCCCCCGTTCTCCTTCTGCGGGGATGAGCCCCTCTGGAAGTTGAGGGTGCTCCCCAAACCACGCCTCGAACTTGCGCTCACTCCAGGTATCGGTTCTTCTTGCCATTCGTTCCGGCTCCCTTCATGGAGCACAGCGGCGCAGTACCATTGGACCGTGGTGTCGTTCAAAGAGCGCGGCTTGCCCGACGATGACTATTAGTGTATAGCGCAGGAAGGCGAGGGAGTCAACAGGCATCTTCCCAGCCACCTTCCTCTCTCTCATCGCCTGGTAGGTCAATACCACCGCCCGGCCGCCCACCAGATGATCCAGAATGGCCGCAGGAGGCCGCAATAGTACGCCTCCTACCGCTTGAGGTGCTTGATCCCGGCTGCCTGCGGCCTCTGGGGACACTGCGCTGCTCGCCGCGGCGGTCCTGGGTCCCCTGCCACCGAATAGCACTCCCATCTACATCCTGTTGAATACAGGCTGGCATCGCCCCGTCATGGTCGGCAGATTGGAGCATCGATGCGCTCCAACGGACCATGATCGGGAGATACACCCTCTCCTCCCGAACTCGCGCCCCCTGGCTTGTGCCGGGGGCGCGCCGTTATCTCAGGTGATGTCATCCCGCACTTGACGCTTACCGCAGCTGGGATAATATCTGAACCCATTCGGGAGGCCGAGGCCGGTTCGGCGTTCCATTGATCGACACCTCTGATTGACCGCGGGGAGATGTTCTCTCCGAGTCCTGGCTTGAGTGGGCGACCTCCATAGTTGGCGAAAGCCATGGGCTAATGCGTAGGGAGGCCGCCCGTCATGAATCGGGACAAGAACCTGAATCCTCTTCTGCTGTCGTGTACTGGGCCTGAACTGGAGCCTCTGTCTGAGATCATTGCCAAATCCAAGTTCAGCAACCTGAAGAGCTATGAAGCGTACAAGGCGAATCCTGGTCGGCCTGACTTCTTTGTTGATGCGCTGGCTAACGAGGTCCGCCTCTTTGGTGGTGATACTTTCATGAACATCTGTCGTGGAGACGACGGAGCTCTGCTGGATCCGAGCAAACGTAATGGCCCACCGTACAAAGAGGTCTTGCTGAATGTTGCCAGCAAGTGTGGGGTGAAGAGTAGTGCCGGGAAACAGTACCAGCCAAACGCTCGAGTGGGCGATGTGGAGAAGGCGTTGTTGCAGAAACTGCTCGACGATGCATACGCCAAAATGAGCGAGTCTGAGCAGAAGGAAGTTGTAGAGCAGATGTCTGCGCAGGCCGGCAAGCAGTTTTCGTGGGCAAGCGGGATACCGCTGGCCACACTGCTTGCTCAGGCCGGCATACAAATGTCAGGGTTCATGGCCTATCAAATTGCAGTCATCGTGGCGAACGGTCTTGCCAAGGCAGTCCTTGGGAAGGGGCTGGCGTTTGCGACCAATGCTGCGCTAACAAAATCGGTCAGCCTGTTTGCGGGGCCACTGGGCTTAGTCTTTAGCGGACTCTGGCTCATAAAGGACCTGTCTGGACCAGCATACCGCATAACCATACCTTGTGTGGTTCAGATCGCTTTCCTTCGGCAGCTCAAAGAACTGCAAAAGGATAAGCGTGCGCGTGTTGCGGTCAATGATGCCGTCGGTGAGAGTCAGACTGCGGCTGCTAAAGCGGAAGAACCAAGAGCGCCATCCGGACATGTTGTGGGCAAGGCGGTTAGTGGCTATCACACGAGAGCTGTCATTGAGGAGCGCATCAAGGCGCTTGCTGCGAAGAATGTGTCTATCATACTGCTGGGAGAGACGGGCTCTGGCAAGGAATTCTATGCGACTGATATTCACAAGCAGTCTGGACGGAGAGATAAGCGCCTAGAAATCATCAACTGTGGCTCATTACCTAAAGCGCGGATAGACAGCGAGCTCTTTGGACACAAGAAGGGCGCCTTTACTGATGCAAAGGAAGACTATATTGGGCGCATTCGTGCTGCTGATGGCGGCACAGTCCTGCTTGATGAAATTGGCGACCTGCCTGAGCCCTGCTGGACGAACCTCCTGCGTTTCTTGGCCGGGAGTCCGGATGGTCTAAGGCAGATCTATCCAGTGGGTGGTTGTGAGCCGGTCACAGTCGATGTTAGGGTTCTTGCTGCCACAAACAAAGTGGGGCAGATCCCCGAGGATGCTTGGCATCGCTTCGAGTTCGACCTGAGAATTCCTCCGCTTAGGTGCCGGAAGGACGAGATCGACGGTCTCGCGGCTGAGTTCTTTGACGAGAGCAAGACGTTGGCGGATAAGTCTGGGATGCGTTTCTCGGGGGATGAACGAAAAGCTTTGGCCTCGGCGGACTACGAGTGGCCCGGCAACATCAGACAGCTCAAAAAGGCAATTAAGCAGGCGGTGATGTTCTGCAAGCGCAGCGATGGCAAAGGGCATACGCGACTCCTGGCTGAGGATGTATTGCAGGCGGCACGGGAGATAGAGTCTCCGGTCTAGTTACTTGGTAGACAGTCCGCAAAGAGTCCCGCACCGGGAAGCTCAAGAAGGGCTTCCCGGTGTTCTTCTATGGAACTACTGTCTGGTCACTCCCTGAGTCGCTCTTTGTCGTCCAGCGTGCTTCTCGACACGGATTCTTCGAGAATCCTGTCTGAATGACGGTCTGCAACCTCTGGCGCGCAGCCCCCGATCCGTGGCGCGGCGGCCTGTCTTCATGGCGCGGCAGCGGTCCCCGGTGGCGCGGAGGCCCCCTATCATGCGGCGCCCAAATGCAACCAACGCAATGGCGTGCTATGCGGACAGGCCCATTCCACGCTTTAGCCCGGCGCACTGCACGAGGCTCCCAGCCACTCAGGAGCAATGCGGCGGTGAAGCGCGGGCCGATCAACGGGGCCAGACTGGCTGGCTCCACCCCATGAGGGTCCGTCGGCCGGCCGGAGCCGGGACAAGTAGAGCCGCAGGTCGAGCGCCGGAGCAGGAGAACCGGTAGTGACCAGCTGGCATCAGCTTCACACGACTGGGCTGGTGACCAGCGATCGATGGCCAGCGCAACCTCAGGGATGCGCAGAGGTAAGCGGGGCAGCGAGACCGACGCATGACCGGAGATGTGTGCAAGGCGGCCAATAGAACCCTCAACTAAACGAACAGGAAGGAGGTGGCAGTCAACAGCGGGATGCTGTTGCAGGTCGCCGGCAATGGCCGGCGGTCTTTGTATCACAGGATCGGGAAGGAGACACGAGATGGGCAGAAGAGAGAAGCGGAGCGATAGCATTCCGACGTACAACCTCCACGTTATGTCGACGCCGCGCAATCAGCCCCCATTTGACGCAGTGCAACCGGGGTGTTCGGAGGGGCTGAATAGCGCGAGCATCGCAGCCGTGGAGGAGTTGCTCCCGGACACCTGGAACGTCAGGCCGCTGCTCATGATGTATGAGCAGGACGATGTGCACTACGTCTTCGGAGAGGACCCTGATAGCCCTTGCGTAGCGGTGATGGCCGCGAGCCTGGTGGCGGAACATCGGCCTTGGGGCTTGGCCCTCATGTGGCCGCTTCGCGAGATTGGTGGTCGGTCCGGTGCTTCCTGGAACCGGGAGCGCGTCGGAATCTACGTCCACGACAACACTGGGTTCGAACGCACGACCGTGCTGACTGTCTGTCGGAACCGGAAGGGAAAGATCACCGGCTTCTCCCAAGAGGACAGGCAGGTGCTTGAGGGCAAGGCGGCCCGGATCCACGGGTACGCAATAAGCGGGATCCTGAGCAGCGGTCACTAGGGGTTTGTCGGAAGGCAACAGCACAGGGAAAGGAGGTGATGAGGAATGCGCGGAGTCTACTACGTCATGGAGAAGATCGCCGAACTGATCGTAATCTTTGGCTGATAGGCATCATGGAACCGGGGGAGGAGAGATGGCTCTCCTCCCCCACGCATTGAAAGGAGACCCGGCGATGGGCAAGCTCAAACGCAACAAGTCGTATGACACCGAGATGATCAAGGACTTCCTGCAACACCTGCTCTGGGAGATGCGTGTTCTCCACTTTGAATCGACGGGGCCGGTCGGCCGATTCAACCCGGAGCTAACAGCAAGCCTAAAGCCGTACTTTCAGAGGCGCGGCAGGCACCTCTTTCCGGTCCACGAGGTCGTAGCAGATCATGGAACACCCGAGGAGGAAGCCGTGGCCGCCGGAGAGTTGATCAGGATGCGCCACGCCAAGCAGGCCAAGGAAGCCATCGAGCACCTGGAGGCACTGCAGGAGGTCTTCGAGATCGCTCTCCATTGCGCCAGCAAGCCCGCAGGCGTTGTCTGGCGGATCCCCATAGCTTCGATCAGTAGCGATGGCTATATGGTCAGCGAGACAACGATCCTGCCCGATGGCAGCGACCTGCCTTTCAACGGTCGCTAGCGCGCGATATAGCGTCACCCAGCACGGAATTTCAGAGTTTGTCGCATCTTGATGGTCTGTGGCTACCGGCGCAGTCTAGCGACCGCTTGGCGTGAAGCCTGAAATCTTTGGCGCAGACACGCTGCCCGGTGGCGCGCGGGGCCTGTCATCGGCGGCGCCAATCCGCAACCGACGCACTGCCAACCAGTTGCGCTTCGGCATGCCAGTGGCTTTGGGCTCAGGCATGAGAACCACGAACGAGATCGAAAGGAGGTGGAGATGGGGTGAGCGGCACCTGACGCACTCGCGGCCCGCAGACACGGGTCGGACCACGGAGAGCTCCTCGAGGGAGACGGAGTCATGAAGAAGAGCAAGAAGAAGATCGAGACGAAGCAGGAGATGGAGGCGGCCTTCAGCCGGATCAAGCGGCTCTTGGCGCAGTCGGAGAAGGCGGAAGCACAACAAATGGAGCTGTTCGGCAAGATGCTCGCTAAGCTGCCGATGGTCAGCCTGCCTATCGCAAGAGTTGTCGGGTATGACGCAGCGTACGTCATTACCCAGCTCTTCGCCAAGATGGAGAAGAACCGTCAGGCCGAATCGTGCTTGCCGCGCATCAAGCGCAAGTACTTCCACGACAGCGTCTGGTGCGTTGAGGTGCCGAAGGGAAAGGGAGAAGGGTCTGACCCCGACATCAAGTGGACCAGGGAGTTCAGATCGCTTCTGAAGTCGGCCCTGGACGGATTCTACGTCCGGGTCGTTCCGCCCGACGACGGGCCGCGGCGCCGCCTGGTCACCGTGGACATCGGAGCGCTGGTCGAGGCGATTCAGGAGAACGCTTCTTAGGGACGGTTCGCACGGGCTCCGGTCGGCGGCGGCCGGAGCCCGGCAACCATACGACTTGGAAAGGAAGGCAGACACATGGAAATCCAAGGCACCAAGACACTCAGGCGGCTGGAGCGCTTGCGGGAAGCCATGAAGCTCCCCGGGAGAGTGAGGGGAGAGGTGGTCAGGGGGCGTGTCCACTACTTCCTCGGATCGCAACTCATCGGGAGCTCGTCCCCGGAAGCCAGGAACTGTCTCCGGGCGATGGGCGGGGTGACGCTCAAGACCGATGTCCAGGCGGTGGTCGCATAGGAATTGAGGCCAAGAGGGGTGGGGAGCCTGTAGCTCCCCACCCCCAAGGCCGGAAATCGAGAAAGAGGAGGATGTTGCATGGGATCCAAGCTGACCAAGAGGCAGAAGTCTCAGGTTCGGGTGAATTTCGATGCGTTCAAGGGGCTCGACGATGTCTGCCCTCAGCAGGAGTTGGAGCTCCGCCGGGAGTTTGCCGCAGATGCGTTCGAGAAGGGTGATGCGCGCAACTTCGTCGACGCAGCGCCGCTTCACAATCTAGGGCTGACTCTGGTCTTTGACAATATGAGTCTTCTGGCCGAGAAGGGGATGTTGCCGGAGGCGCTTGCTCAGGCCCTGACAGGCCCGCAGGTCCAGAGCCACTACCCGTGGTCCGCAGCCGTCGAAGAGATGATGCTGCGGCAGTGCCAGCAACAGTGTGGCATTGAGGCGTTGCGGGATGCGGGGGAGCCGTTCGACTACTCCAACCCGGATAGGGTCCTGACTGTGTATCGGGGAGTCGCGGGCACCTCACGACAGAGAAAAGTCCACGGAGTATCCTGGACGACGTCACTTGACGCGGCCTGCTGGTTTGCCCTGCGCAGGGAGTTCTTGGGCCTGTGCGATCCCGCCGTATATGCGGCGGAAACCAGGGTGAGCGAGATATTCTACTACGACAACGATGCCGCCGGGAAGATCGTCGTCGTGCGTCCGAAGGACTTCCGCAGACTGGAGCTCAGCGTTGAGGAGATGCGCGAACGGAGCGCAGAACACGCCAAGGTGGAGAAGGCGGCGGCAGCGGCTGCGCTCAAGACACTGTTGCCCACTCTCATGAAGCGCGTGCCGAGCTGCAAGCCCTCCATTAAGGCGGGCAAGTAGTACGCAAGCCAACTGGGGGCGGGGGAGGGGCCTATGTGCCCCTCCCCCTTTGTATGTACGCCAGGCCTCCAGAGCCGTACGTGCGGTGAGGCCCCTGGCTTGTGTCGGGGGCGTGCTGTTAATGGCCTCCTCGAACACCTTGACCATCCCCCACGACCATCTACAATGCCAGTCGACCAGAGGCAACGAAAGGCGGGAGTGAACCCTTTGCGCCCCAGCACCGAGCAGATCGTCCAGACCGTGGAGACCCTTTCGGGCTATCCGGTCCACATGGCCGAGGACGCCTCGCTCCAGGTAGATGCAAGCATCCGCATCGGCACCGCCGCCAAGCCCGTCCATCTGCTCCGGTACCGGCCGATGAAGGCTGGCGAGCCCGACTACTACATCGCCTACCAGTGCGGCTTCGTGATCCGGCTCTACCAGGCGCCGCCGGATAGGCGTTTCGACCTGTCGCCCACCCCCGAGGGGGTTCGGAAGGTCGAGAGCCTAGTGGCCGGCACGCTCGCCGGCCTGAAGCAGGACCAGTACCGGGACATGCTGCTCAACGGGCTGGGCTACCAGCTGCGTTCGGTGCCCGTCGGCCTCCGCATCGACGGGTGGATCGGAGCCGAGCACCCGGACCTCAAGGACCTGCAGGAGCAGGCCGTCAAGAAGCAGCTGCAGGACAACCTCCGGCTGCTGGAAGGGCCCCTGCGGAGCGAGTCGCCGGCCAAGATCTTCGAGGCCAGCGTGGCCATGCTCGCCGCCTTCGCCGCCTACTGGGCCCGGGCCTGGGGAGACGCCAAGATCCTGCAGCCCTACAAGCTCGTCGGCCTCCTGGACAAGGGCGAGCGCCTGCTTAAGCTGCTCGATACGATGAGCGCGGACCCGGCCGACGACCCGGAACTGGTCGAGGCATGGGCCTTCGAGCTGGGCATCAAGGGCTGGTACCGGTGGGTGCCCCGAGAGGCTGCCGGAAGATGACGGAAGAGTCCTTCACGTACTCCTACGAGGTCCCGATCGACAGCCTTGAGCTCTCGCTGCTGCCGCCCGAGGCGCGCCGGCCGGGCACAGAGGCCTTTCGCAAGGCGCTGACCTCCCTCATCGAGGAGGACTTCAGGGGCTTCTCCGGTTGGGCCAGGATCCTGGTGGACGACAGGGCCGTCCGGGTGGCTTGGAGCCCGAAGCCGGAAGCCCCTGACCCGGTGGCCCTGGCCATAGAACGGCTCCGCGGCGGCGACATCAAGCGCGGTGTCCAGCTCCTGAAGCTAATCCTGCCGAGCCGCCCGGAGGACAGGGACGTCCATTTCAACCTGGGCATGGCCCTGAGCGACCAGGGGCAGCTCGACGAGGCCATAGAGCACCTGCGCGAGGCCCTGCAGATCAGCCCGGCCTTCCCCGAGGCCCAGGCGGCCCTGGGGGTGGCGCTGGGGCGCAAGGGGCAGCTCGAAGAGGCCGGCAAGATCCTCTCCGAGGCCGTTAGGCAGGCCCCGGACAACGCCTATCTCCTGCGCACCTTGGGCGGGGTTCTGCTCAAGATGAACCAGGACCTGCCCAGGGCCGAGGCCTGCCTCCGGAAGGCCACGCAGCTCCTGCCGGACGACCAGGTGTCCTGGTTTGGCCTAGCCCAAGCCATCCAGGCCCAGGGCCGGAAGAAGGAGGCCGAGGAGGCCTTCCGGCGGACGGCCGAGATCAACCCCGGGAGCGACATCGCCGAGCAGGCCCGGGCGCAGTGCTCGAGGATGGCCCACCAGGGCTTCCGCGCGGCCCCAGGCGGAACGCTCCGCATGGACGCGGTGGAGTACTGCCTCGACGCCCTCAAGCGCTTCGAAAAGATGCCCCCGCCCGAGCTCCAGAAGGTCGTGCTCGAGATCGCGACCCTTGGAACCAAGGGCTTCGACACCAGCAATCCGGACAAGCGGTACGAGATCCGCTCCCTGCCCGGGACGTTCTCCGGCCTCCAGATGATCTCCATGATGTACGTGGGCATGAAGAAGTTCGCGCCCGAGGCGGACGTGGGCTTCGACCTGTCGGCCGAGTACAAGGTGGCCCTGGGGATGCTGGGCCAGAAGAATAGCGGCTAAGGCACGGAGGCTGCCGGATGAAGTACTTCTTTACGGCGGATGAGCACTACGGCCACGCCCGGGTCCTGGAGTACTGCAAGCGCCCATTCTCTTCCGTGGAGGAGATGGATGAGGAGATCATCAAACGCCACAACGCCGTGGTCTCGGCCGCAGATTTGGTTGTCCACGTCGGCGACTTCACCCTGGGCAAGGACGCCGAACCTTATATCAAGCGGCTGAACGGCAAGCACATCTTCATTCGGGGAAGCCATGATCGATGGCTTAAGGACGCACCGGACATCTGGGCCAAACAAATCGACAGCCAGTGGGTCGTGGCCTGCCACTACGCCATGCGTGTGTGGCCCAAGTCGCACTATGGCTCATGGCAGGTGTTTGGACACAGTCACGGGGGCCTTCCTCCACTTGGCAAGCAGCATGATGTGGGGGTGGACAACAACGATTTCACCCCGGTGTCCATGGCTCAGCTCAAGGTCATCATGGCGGCGCTGCCAGATAACCCGAACTTGGTGAGCGGGCTGAGAGAGAGGGCGACGGACGAGGAGTAGACTTGACTGGCTGCGCAGTTCGATGAAGATCGCAGACACGCATGGGAAGGCCTGCACATAGGAGGGAAGTGTCATGCGCTGCACCGCTAATCGCACGGCAACAAGGAGCTTGCTCCGCCCCAAGAATATCAAGAAGACTCTCAAGCCCGAGCCCCTGAATAGGGTGTTCGGGCTCAAGACCAAGAAGGAAGCCAAAGCGTTCCTGGACCGGTACGTCCTCTACGTCAGACAGGAACGGCGGGACCTTAGCAAGAAGCAGGCACGGCAACTGTGCCTGACCAACATTGGATACACCAGCGGCTATGGAGAGCCGGATGAAGCCAGGCGAGTACTGAAGCTCTTCGGCACCACCCATCCGATCTTTGGGAAGTCGTATCCCACTCCTCAGGTCGCCTTCGAAATGGGGCAGAAACTGGGAGCAAAGGTCGCCAGGGAGAAGCGCAAGTAGCCGCCTCCGGGCAGCAAACAACCCGCCGCACCCCATCTGCATCGCGGGGACCGCGTCGCCACTTACGATGCCAGTCGCCCGGTGGTATCCGAACGTGTGCTGGAGCGTGATCTCAATGGCCAGAGGCAAGCCCGACCCGAAGCGTGAACACCGCATCGCCATGGAGATCATGGTCGATGCCTACGACGAATCCGAGCGCGCCATGGGCTGGTACGTCTACCTCGAGGACAAGCTGACCTTCCCGTTCATGGCCAAGTGTATCGCCAACCGGGCGATCTCTCCGCTGCGTGTTGGCGACGAGATCGAGATCCTGGGCATGGCGCCCGACACCGAGTGCGAGCACGAGATGTTCGTGGTCACCCGGTGGGACCGCAGGGATGGCCTAGCTGTGCCGTTGTCCCAGTTGGAGGTCATCTGCGGGGACGCCAAGACCCGGGAGGCCGTTGCTGATTGGCACTACTGGGTCAAGCGCGGCTACCGGTTTTGATCAGGCCTATCAGCCCTGGGAGGCCGCGGTAGTACGCTTGCTACCGTTCAAGACGCGCGATCCCAGCCGACAGAGGTTTGTGAGGCTGGGATACGCTCACTCCATAGCACCCGCAGCCGCGGCGCCGGTCTTCCTGGCCTCGACTCCCAACGCCCGACCGAGTGTCCCCAACTGCGTGGAGAAGACAATAGCGCCCAGGGTGGTGAGCGATCCACAGATCAACACGGTTCGAGGGGCACTCCAGTGCTCGGCGGTCAAGCCCGCGATCAAGCTGCCGAATGGCATCACTCCCATGAAGGCTACAGCGTGGAGGCCCATTACCCGGCCGCGCTTATCGTCGTCCACCAGTGTCTGCAGCAGCGTGTTGCCGCCGATCACCATGGTAACCAGTCCGAAACCGGCCACCGCCAGGATGGCCATCGAGAGCCAGACATTCCGGGAGAAGGAGAAGGCGATGAGCATGCCGCCGAAGAGAAGGCCGGCGACGGTCATGAGCTTTCCGAGCCCCAGCGGATTGCGGCGCGAGGCCAGGAAAGCCGCCCCGATCGCCGCACCGACTCCCCCGGCGCCCATGAGGCCGCCCAGTGTCCGGGCGTCACCCTTGAGGATCTCCTTGGCGAAGACGGGCATGAGCACGGAGTAGGAGATGCCGAACAAGCTCAGGCCGGCCAGGAAGAAGAGGACCAGGCGTATGGCCGGCGCGCGCCAGGCATAGATCAGCCCTTCGTGGAGCTCGTGTAACACGTGGCGCCGATCGGCCCGGGCCTCCCGTGGAGTCGGTCGCATGGCCAAGAGCGCTACAATGACTGCTCCGTAGCTCAGGAAGTTGAGCGCAAAGCAGGTCGCCTCTCCGGGGTAGGGCACCTGCCAGCCGGCCATCCAATCGTTGCCGAACTTGATGATCATCCCGGCCACTGCGGGCCCCACCAGGCTCGAGACGTTCACCAACATGGAGTTGAGCGCGATCGCGTTGGGCAGGTCCACCCGGTCGCCGACCATCCGGACCACGAAGGACTGGCGGGTGGGCATGTCCAGGGAATTCACCAAGCCCAGGAAGGCGGCCAGGGCTACGATCATCCAGCTGTCGGCCGCGGCCGAGATCGCCCCGGTCAGGATAAGAATCGTCAGGATCCCGGCCTGGAGCATGGCCAGCGACTGCAGGGCCACCAGGATCCGGCGCTGTTCCCATCGGTCGGCCATCACGCCGGCCAGCGGCGAGAGCAGGAAGGCGGGGATCTGCGCCGCGAAGGCCACCGTCCCCAGGAGGATTTCCGAACCGGTGATCTTGAAGACGAGCCAGCCCAGAGCAGTCTGCTGCATCCAGGTGCCGATGAGCGAGAAGCCCTGCCCGAAGAAGAAGAGGCGGTAGTTACGGTGCCGCAAGGCGCGTAGCATGTGGCCGCTTTCGCCGGGAGAAATGGATGCAGGAGGCATGATGAAGAGATTCTATCACACGGCGGGAAAGGACAAGATCGTTTCGAGCCACGAAGCAGCCGGTTTCCGCCTGGAGGACGGATTGGTACGCTTGCTACCGTTTGAGACACACGATCTTGACCGTGCTAGGCTGATACCCCGCACTTCGCGCGAGCCAGCTTTGGGCTTCCTGCAGCCGGTCCAGAGCAGTAAGGAACCCCTGGTCTCCATTGATGGCGTCGACGCCATGTGCTCATCCTGCTTCATTCTTATGGTCGCTTCTTTCCCGCGAAGTCCACTTCCAGCTTGCGGAGCTCGTGGTGGGTGGCCTGCTCCAAGTGCTTCCATGCGGCGCGGGCTTTCCGGCTGGCAACCCCGATTCTGTTCACCTCGGCGAGCACCCGCTGCCTGACCAGCGAATTGACCTTTCGACGCATGGCCATCAGAGCGCGGGATTCCCCGGAGTTGCGGCCGTTCGTCAGGTCAGATCTGTGCCGGAAGCAGAGGCATACGCTGTTGATGGGATGTGCCCAGGCCCGATGCCAGGCAATGCTCCTGCCATGTATGGCGCCGGCAGCCAGCACGCGAACAAGTTCTGCATCGGGTGCGCCGCAGATTTCGCAACCCTTCGCCGGCAGCCCTGCCTCGACTTTCATCTCCTCCCACTCCGGATCGGATTCTCGCAGGTTGGCAGTAACGGGCCAGAGCTCGGACAGCGATTCCATCAGGCGTGCAAAGCTGCCCCTGTCCACGAACGGCGTCACGAAGAACTCGCGGCTCTCGATCCAAGTCTTGAGCTTCAGGAACTCGTCATCGGTCGCCAGTAGCAGGGCGCAAAGCTCGGGATCGACCATCACGGCCAGCGCCGGCACCGCCAGGGCATCTCCCGCCGTCTCGCGTGCGTCCACTCGGCACCTCCGCATCACTCGGTCACCGCCGTCAGAACAGCGCGCCCCGCGAAGGCCGCGGCGACCTGGTCGGCGATCAGCCTGTCGAGCGGCTCGTGCAGGCTGGTCCAGGGGATCTCGGGCGCCTCGCTGCGGCCGTTAACGGCCAGGCGGCCGGCCAACCAGGGGCCCAGGACCTCTCCTAGATCGAAGTAGCGGCCGGAGAAGACTATCGCGTCGACCCAGCCCATTGCTGCCACACCGGCTCCGCAGGCCAACAGCATGCGGTAGCGCATTACCTGGCGCGCCAGTTCGATCGCCGGGCCCCACTCGTCGTGAAAGAGCCCGTCCAGGGTAATGCGATGCCCGGTGAGACCGGCGAGGCCGCTCTCCCCGGTCAGGCACTGGTTGATCTGTTCCGGCCCCCAGCCCAGCTTCCTGGCCAGATGCAGCACGATGCCCGGGTCGAGCTCTCCGCAGGCGGTCTGCCCGGGGAGGCCCTCCAGCGGAGTTGCGCCGCTCGTGACCATCACCGGCCGCCGGCCGATCACCGCGGCTATCTCCGGCCGCGGCTCCAGGCAGATCGAGAGCACCCTCCGGCAGCTGGAGGTACCGCGGACTCCGACCAATCGGGAGGCGAGCTTGCAGGCCGTCTCGTGGAAGATGCCGTGGTACCCGTAGCGGCGGATACCGAGTTCCTGTACTACTCCGGCGTCCATGCCGTAGCCGCGTTCGCGCAGCGGCAGCTTCACGAAGAAAGCCGTCTCGAAGACCAGTATGATCGGCATTTCCGGCAGTGACTCGCGGCAGCGCTCGATCAGGGCCAGAGCCGGGGGCAGGTGAAGCGGAGCTTGGTGTGCAAGCCCCCGCAATCTCTCGAGAACCGCATTGGTAACCAGTGCGGGCTCTGTGAATTCCTCGCCTCCGAACGTCAGCCTAATCCCCACGAGCTCCGGCGCCCCCGGGGCATGGCTCTTTCGGCAGGCTTCGAGCACGCGCCGGAAGGCATCGCTCGGGGCGAAGGCGCCATGCCGGCCGCAGTCCCGCTCGTTGATCTTGCCGACCAGCGCCGGCCGGCGGCGTCCGGCATCGAAGAGCGCGTAGTCCAGCGCCTTCCAGGACGGTCGCAGCACCAAGATGTTCACGCCGCATCCTCCTTCCGTCCGGCCGGGCCGGATCCCATCAGTAGGGAATGCACACACCGGGCGATGGCCAGTTCCTCGTTGGTCAGGATGACCAGGACCCGCACCAAGCTGTCGTCGGTGGCCACGTCCGCGGGGTAGACTTTGACGTTCGCGTTTCGCTCCGGGTCCAGATCGATCCCGAAGGCCTCCATGCCGGAGCAGACCGCCTGGCGCACCTGGGGCACGGTCTCGCCGATCGTGTCGGTGAAGATCACCGCGTCGGCCGAACCCACCACCGCGAGGTAGGCCCCCAGGTACTTCCGGAGTCGCCATAGATAGATCTGGGCGGCGGTCTCCGCCCGGGCGTCCGCCCCGCCGGGCCGGGCGCGCTCGGCAAGCACGTCGCGGATGTCCGCCGTGCTCCCGGACATGCCCAGCACGCCACTCTTCCTGTTGAGTAGCCCCTCGACGGACTTGACCCCGCCGCCCGGCCGGGCCAGCAGCCTCAAAGTAAGGGCGGGATCGAGGTCGCCGCAGCGCGTGCTCATGACCAGTCCCTGGAGCGGCGAGTAGCCCATGGTGTTGTCCACGGACTGGCCGCCGACGATGGCGCATAAGCTGGCGCCGCCCGAACCCAAATGGCAGCTCACGGCATTGAGATGGTCCAACTTCCGCCCCAGGAACCTGGCCGCCTCCGAGGCCACGTAGGCGTGGCTGGTCCCGTGGAAGCCGTGCTTGTAGAGCCCCAGCTTGGAGCACAGCTTCGCCGGCAGCGCGTAGGTCCGGGCGTAGTCGGGGATGGTCGAATGGTAGGCGGTGTCGAAGACCAGCACCTGGGGCAGCTCCGGGAAGCGCTCGCGGCAGGCGGCCACCAGGGCCGTCTGCGGCGGGTTGTGCAGGGGCGCGAGTTCGTTGATCTCGACGAGCGCCGGAAGCGTGTCGGCCTCCACCAGCACGTGCGCCTTGAAACGCGAGCCGCCGTGCACCATGCGGTGGCCCACCGCGTCGGGCCTGAGCTCCTGCCGCATCCCCAGCAGTTTCATGACCTCCCCGAAGGCCGAGGCGTGGTCGGGCATGGGCACGAAGACCGACTCCTCCCGGCCACCGATCCGGTGGACGATCCGCGAGGGCTCGGCGGTCGGCGGCCCGACACGCTGGGCCTCCCCGCCGGCCAGCTCCCGTTCGCCGGGCATGGCGATCAGCCGGTACTTGAGCGACGAACTGCCGCAGTTGAAGACCAGCACGTTCATCTCTTCGCCCGCCTTCAGATCTCGTCCGTAGTCCAGCCGAAGACCGGGATGCCGACCAGCCCGTGCACCACCGCCGCGGTGGCGTAGACCGCCCCGGCGATCTTGTCGACGGAGACCCACTCGTCCGGGGCGTGGGCGCGCGTCTCCTCCCCGGGACCGAAGCCCACGGTGGGCACGCCGAACTCCTTGACGAGCACTCCCCCGGCCGTGCCCATGCCCAGGCGGTCGAGCTTCCAGAGGCTGGCCCTGGCCGGGCAGCCCGCCGCCGCCAGGGTCTGGCGGGAGCGTTCCAGCAGGGGGTCGAAGGGATCGATGGCCCAGGCGTTGGCCACCCGGCGGACCACCGAGGTACGCCCGGTGTAGAGTCGCTGCCGGTCCTCCGGGACGCTCACGTCCACGGCCACCGCGCCCACCGATTTGGCCACGAGCTCGGCGTTTTCCCGGACCTGGCTGATGACCTCCTGCACGCTCTCCGTGGCGTAGAGCCAACGGTCGATGGGGATGGTCGCCCGGCGCAGCCCGTCGGCGTCCTCCATCCGGGGCGCGCGGGTCGCGGCCACGCCCGGGCGCTCGAACTGGCACTTCTGGCGGCAGCGCTCGTCGAAGAAGCCATGGACGGCACGGGCCGAGTCCTCGACCTGGAAGGGGTTGGCCCCCTCGACGATGACGTCGAGCTCCACCCAGCCGTCGTGGCCGTAGTAGAGCGACAGTCCCGTCGGCTCACCGAGGATCGCGAAGTCGGGCTTGAGCCCCAGCTCCGGCAGGGTCGTCTCCATCAGCGCGCGGACGCCGACGCTGCGCCCGTTCTCCTCGGCGACCGTGGTGGCCACTACCACGTTGCCGTCGAGGGGCAGCAGGCTGCGCTTGAGCAGCTCCGCGGCGTAGACTTGGGCGGCCAGCCCGCCCTTGCAATCGCTCGCGCCCAGGCCGTGCAGCTTCCCGTCCTCGAGCCTTCCCGACAGCGCCGGCTCCGACCACTGCGCCTCATCGGCCGCCACCGTGTCCAGGTGGCAGTTGAGGAGCACCGTGGGCCCGGGCTTGCGGCCGAGCAGCAGCCCGACCACGTTGCCGGCCTCGTCGTGGATCACGCGGTCAAAGGACAGATTCTTCATCCGTCGCTCGACCCTGACGGCCGCGTCGGCCTCGTTGAGGCTAACGCTCGGCGTGCGCACGAGTTCCATGGCGAACGATACGGCCTCGTCTTTGAGCGCCTCGCTCCTGGCCTTCAGCATCTGGTACATGCTCTTCTCCTTGCCGGTCCGGGTCCGCGCGGCGGAAGCGTCTTCCGCCACGTCGGAAGAAGAGCAAGCCCCGTGCCAGGGAACTCTGCGCTCCGCCTCGGAGGAGCGGGCGTCCGGATCCGGCTTTGACTCCTGCTCAGGGAATTACATAATGCAATACAGGTGCTGCATTCTGAAAGGAAACGACCGTGCGTGCCGCGAACCTGATTCTCGACGAGTTGGTCGACTTCGGCGAAGGCCGGCTGAGCCTCAAGGGCCGGCGGCTGGTGCTTCACGACCTCAATGCCTTCGCCCAGTTGCGCAAGGACCTGATCGACATGGTCGGGCTGGAGCAGGCCAGGCGGACCCTCACCCGCTTCGGCTACTTCTGGGGCCAGGCCGACGCCGCGGCCATGAAGCGCGTCTTCCAATGGGACAGCGTCAGGGAGTGGCTCCTGGCCGGCCCGCGCCTGCACACCCTCCAGGGCGTGGCGCGCACCGTGGTCAGGGACCTGGCTTTCGACCCGGCCGCGGCGCGCTTCTCGATGGAGGTCGTCTGGCACGATTCCGGGGAGGCCCAGGAGCACCTAGCCGAGTTCGGCAGGTCCGATCACCCGGTCTGCTGGATGCTGGCCGGTTACACCAGCGGCTACGCCACCTTCTGCCTGGGGCGCCCGATCTACTTCATCGAGCGGCGCTGCCGCGCCGCCGGCGGCCGGGTATGCTCGGCGGTGGGCCGGGACCAGGAGTCCTGGGGCGCCGCGCTCGCTCCCTACCTGCCCTACTTCAACCGCGACGACGTCCATGGAAAGATTCTGCGGCTCACCAAGGAGCTCAAGGAGAGGACCAGGGAGGTCGAGCGGCAGCGCAGGCGGCTCGACGCGATGGAGTCGGCCAAGGGGGCCGGCCTGGTCGAGGTCCACAGCGAGTCCTTCCGCAAGGTGCTGGAGGTCGCCCGCCGGGTGGCGGCCTTCGACTCCTCGGTGCTGGTGACCGGCGAGACCGGAACGGGCAAGGAGGTGCTGGCCCGGCACATCCACGGCCTCTCGCCCCGCGCCGCCGGCCCGTTCCTGGGCGTCAACTGCGGCGCCTTGCCCGAGACCCTGCTGGAGGCCGAGCTCTTCGGCCACAAAGCCGGGGCCTTCACCGGGGCGGCCTCCGACCGGGTGGGCCTCTTCGAACAGGCCTCGGGCGGGACCATCTTCCTCGACGAGATCGGCGACGTCTCCGCGGGCATGCAGGTCAAGCTGCTGCGCGTGCTCCAGGAGCGGGAGGTCATGCGCGTCGGCGAAAGCCGCGCGCGGAAGGTGGACGTCCGGGTCATCGCCGCCACCAACCGCGACCTGCCCGAGCTCATCGAGTCCGGCAGGTTCCGGGAGGACCTCTACTACCGGCTCGGGGTGATCGAGATCCAGGTCCCCCCGTTGCGTGAACGTCGCGAGGACATCCTGCCGCTGGCCCGGCACTTCGTCGAGCGCGTGGCCCGCAAGCTCAAGCGCCCCGGACTGCAGCTGGACGCCACGTGCGTCGACGGGCTGATGGCGCATTCCTGGCCCGGAAACGTGCGCGAGCTCGAGAACGCCATCGAGCGCATGGCGCTCCTGTCCGATGGCGATCGGCTGTCGCCGGAACACCTGCCCCGCGCGACCCGGCAGGCCGGGTCGGCGAGCCATGCCGGGGGCGATGCCAAGACTTTAGCGCAGCTTGAGATGGAGCACATTCGGGCGGTCCTCGAACAGGCCAGCGGCAACCGCTCGCGAGCTGCCCGGCTGTTGGGCATAAGCTCCACCACGCTCTGGAGGAAGCTCAAGGGCAGCAAATAGAGAAGCTGCAGGCGCTTTTGTGCAATTCGATGTCAATCCTGCTGAGCAGATGGCTATAGTACGCTTGCTACCGTTTGAGACGAGAGATCTCGGTCAATAAAGTGGGGACGGTCTCCCGTCCCCACTCACGGATGTCCTTACGACAGAAAGGCCAGGCCTAAGCCTTGGGCGCCCCACCGGCCTGAGGCTTCGGCTGTGCCCCGGCAGGCGGATTCTGCACAGGCGCGGGAGCGGGAGTTTGTCCCGGCACCGCGGGCTGGCTGCCCGGCTTCACCACTGGCTTGCCCTTCTTGTCCTTGGCCATCGCAACTTCCTCCAACCATGACGTGCGCCAGCATCGACCGCCGGGCACACCCCGGCGATCGGGCGCGTTCGTACAAGGATGTCGATGGGGTGTGTCGGTTTGCTGTCGCTCTCGCGTCGTCGCCGCGCGTTTCAACCGGGCCCGCTTGCTTCCGGACACGGCCGGCCCCACGGCGTTAGAGGTCGGTCTGCGACCACAATTGTAGCAGTCTTCGGTAGTCCGCAACTACAGATCTCGAACTTGGTGGCATGGCTCTGTGTTCGAGGTCAACGCGTCAGACCAGATCGCATGTGTCGATAGTGGCTGGGAGCTATTCTGCGGTCCGCAGCCTTCAGAAAATGAAGGGGATGAGCCTGTACTTCACAGTGTTCGCATACTCCCGGTATCCCGCCAGCCTGTCCTTCAGAAACAGGTCCTCCAGCCGTGCCCGCAGCAACAACATGGTCAGGGACAGCGCAACGGGCACGAACGCCCAGTACGAGCCTATCACGAGGGGAAAGCCAACGACTGAGATTGCCATCCCCAGGTATCCGGGATGACGGACAACGCCATAGGGGCCTGTCGTACAGACGGTGTGATGGCGGTCCTCTTCGATCTGCACCGTGCTGGCGAAGAAGGCGTTCTCCCGTCTTGCCAGCGCGAAGATGAGTTGCCCGACGAACATGATTGCCGATCCGGCTATCGTCGCGGGGAGCGGCAGCGGTCCAGACCATCCGAACCGGCCCGAGTCGAGCCCGGCGATGACGAAGGCCGCAACAGCCAACAGGAAAAGGCAGCCGACGATCCGGCGATCCCACGGCTCTCCGGTCTTGACGCTCTTGGCGCGGCGGGCAGCGAGATTGCCACCTCTCGGCGCCAGAAGGTGCGTCAGCGTGATGCCCAGCACCGCCAAGCCGAGGTAGAGCAGGGCTTGCCAATACAGGAGCCTTCCACCAGCAATCAAGATGATGCTCGCCATGGCGATGACACCTATGTAGCTGGCGACGACCGCCCTTCTTTCGCTCACGCGCGCTTCCTGGCCATGAAGTTGAGGCGTCTGAAGGTCTCCAGGTATCCGCCCGATTCGACCTTCGTCTCACGGAGCATGGCCTCCACGATTGCCGTCCGGAAAGGAGCCCGGACGTTGTGGGGCAGGTGCTTCATAAACGGAACGAGGCTGGGCTGATCTAACCAGCCGATCAAGCCTTGCTCGTCGGGGAAAACGCGATCTGCGTTCTCCTCCCAGACGCTCAATGTATCGAAGGCTACGCTTCCGGCGAGCTTGCGGTACTCGTGGGCACTCGGCATATACCAGGGCCACTGGAAGCCCGAGAAGCAGCCTGCAAACTCGGGGAGCGCCATGGCGTGGCGGACCACTCGGATGAACGTGGCGCAGTTGCCTTCGCCGGCGAAGCTGAATCTGGCGACGCCTGCGGGGCGCAGGGCTCTGTGGACCGCGGTCAGGAGGCGATGATGGTCCCTGACCCAGTGCAGGGCGGCGTTCGAGAAGACGACGTCGAACTCGGCTTCGAAGGCGACGGCGTTGATGTCCATCTGGACGAAGCGCAGATTGGGACGTTCCAGCTTACATGCCGTTGCCAGCATGCCGGGGGAGGCGTCTATGCCCAGGACGCGGCCGGAGGGCACCTGCTCGGCAAGCTGCGCCGTGACCTGGCCGTCACCCGATCCGAGGTCGAGGATGTGCTCGTGGCCCTGGAGGTTGAGCTCCTCGACCAGCCGGAGGCCCCAGGCGCGCTGATGAGACGAGGCGCGCCGGTAGGCTTCGCCATCGAAATCAAGGCCTCTGTGTCGAGCAGCTCCGGGAGACATTTCCACGCCTACCCTTATACCTTTCCCGCCGGCCACGCGCAATGCGTCCTCCAACGTAGCGCATGTTCCAAGAATCTCATAGAGATTTGTGGTGCGCAGTACTCGTGCCACATGCTCGCCTGGGCAGGCCAAGAGCAGAGCACCGCCCCGTTTCAGCATGGCCTGCCGGTGATAGACGAGCACCGCTAACGTAGTGCTGTCCACGGTGGGGACGGCCGACAAGTCAACGACTACGCGATTCCGCCCGCTCCCGACCAGCGACGCCAGCTTAGACGCCAGAGGCGCTTCATCCTCTGGACCAAGCGGCCCGAGCGGCTTAATCACCCACACGCTTTGCCTGCCGGTTATTTCGAAGTCGATGGTGGGCTTGGTCATCGCAACTTCCTCCGAACATCCGTTGTGCGACAGTTGGACCACCGCGTAAACCTCAGCGGTCGGTGCATTCGGACAAGGATGTCGTTGGGGTACGCAGTCTGCTATCGCTCTCACGCCTTTGCCGCGTCGTTTCAACCGGGCCCGCATGCGTCCGGACACGGCCGGCCCCGCGGCACTAGAGGTCGGTCTGCGTTTGTGATTGTAGCAGTAGTCGGCAGCCCGCAAGTACAGATCCCCTATTCGCGGCATGCCTCGCCGCACATATCAGTTGGATAGTGCGGAGGAGATCGTGACGAAGCCCAAGGTCGCCGGCAAGTACCACATTACCTGGATGGAGCAGTGGGACGAGGACTTCCTGGACTTGGAGGTGCGGGCGTTCATACACATCAAGGCAAACCGCACGGGGCAGTTCCAGTTCGGGTTGGTCACGGGTTCCATGGACTGTCGCTTCATGAAGCGGGATGGCAAGCCGGCTGTGGAGTTCTCGTGGGACGGGATGGACGAGATGGACCCCATATGTGGTCGAGGGTGGGCCTTGCTTGAGGGGGACGAGCTACAGGGGCACCTGTTCATCCACTCGGGTGACGACTCGGCGTTCAGAGCCAAGCGCGTCAGGACGAATCGCACTCGTCGATAGGGGGCTATGGCGGCCATCCGCTTCAACGGGAGGCAGCAGAGCGACACTACGCACTGGGCCTTTCGGCCAGCTTGGTTGCTCAGTGATCAATGGGGGCAAAGAACCCAGGGGCGCGCCGAGCGGGGTGGTGGGTCCCCGACGCGGCCTCGACCATTCGCGGGCAGCGGCTGGTCTACGCCCCTGGAGTTGTTCATTCTCCGTCCGGCGCAAACAGCCGACCGTCCGTGGTCCAGTGTCACCAGGAATATACCGCAACTGGTCCTGTTGCACAAGTTTACCGGCGAATTCTTGCGGGTTTCAGTAGGGCACACTGGCACGCTTCCTACGGAGCCGTGCAGACGCGGAGTGGGTGGCGCGCGCAGGGGCGTTGATTGGATGCGGCTTGGGATTGTCTGGTGGCCACTGAACCGTTGTAATGACCAGAACGCTTCTTGAGCTGAAGGAGAGGCTTATGAAAGTCAGGGATGTGATGACCAAGAATATCCTCGCTGTCGAGTCAGCCGCCTCGATCTTCGATGCCGCCGAGAGGATGAAGAACCATGACGTCGGCTTCCTGGCGGTGATCCGGGGGAACGAGATCGTCGGGGTGGTGACCGATCGCGATATCGTAGTCCGCGGTCTGGGCGCCAGGACCGAGCCTGGTTCCGGCAGTGTGGAGCAGGTCATGACCAAGACGCTATACACCTGCTTCGCCGAGGACAACGTCGAGGATGCTATCAAGATGCTTGAGGATAAGAAGATCCGCCGGCTCCTGGTACTCGACGACATGGAAAGACCCGTCGGGGTGCTCTCGCTCAGCGACTTGGCCGCCAATGCTGAAACGAGCGCAATGTCCTGCGAGATACTGCCACAGGTCTGTGGGGAAGTGGCCGGGAGGCATGCCGAGTGGTGATTCGGCCACGAAGATAACGGATCTCCTTGGAAGGCAACGCCTGCGCGGCTCAGGCCCCCTGAAGGAGCTTGGCTGTATCGACCAGGGCTCGCAGTAGATCGACTCCCAGTTCCTCCTCCAGCGCGCGCAGCCCCATGATGACCTGCACGGCCGCAAGATTACCCTGGGAGCGGCGTTTCAGCAGTTGAAGCTCCCAGATGTCGTCGCGAGTCAGTCGGGGCTTCTCCAGGAAGGGCGTCATCTGCCCTTTCGACAGGCCGTACTCCCCCATAATGGACCGGAGCAACTCCTCGTCCTTGTCAGGGACCAACTGCCCGTAGTTGACTTCCAGGGCCAGGAGCTCGCGGGTTTCCTCGCGGTTGAGTTCGACGGCCGGGAGATCCTTGTCGTTCTCGAACATATCTTGTCGGCGCTCCTTTCAGATCCACCGACAGTAGTATAGATGGCCTCGCCTGAACGCGCAAGATCAAGCGGCGAACCATTGCGCGTTACCGGCCGGTAACCGGTCAAAGGGAAGTAAAAGCCAGGGGCGTGCCGTGTGGGGTGGTGGGTCCCCGACAAGGCCTTGACCTTTCGCGGGCAGCGGCAGGCCTTGGCCAATAGACACGCCCCTGGAATTGCTCGACCTCCTCGTACAATCCGTCATTCCTATCCTAGGGGCCCAACCGCACAACCGGGTCAATGGCTTTGGGCAACATCGCACTCGGGCAGTGCAATGGGCCGCACTGCTTCCGAGAGAGGTGTTCGCCGAAGACCTCTTCTTAAGCAATGGGTGGACCAGCCTGGGGAGTTTTCAGGTGTGATGGCAAGCCTGCGTCATAGTCGATCTACTAGACTTGTTGTGATTGCCCCGGAAACAGAGGGTGTGTTGTCTGCATTCAGGTGATGTGGTCTTTGGGAAACGGCTTCCCATGGGGTGTGAATGGCCATGACGTTGTCCGTCTATCACTTGTGTGTGAGCGGCACGGCACAATGTCCAGCGCGACTGCACAGACTGCATTGGCATCCTTGTGCCATATGGCACAAGGATGCACAAGGAGGGTGACGCGTCTGTGCAGTTCACAGTCTTCGTGCCGTGCGGTATTGCATGTCCTCGGAATTCTGCTCTTAAGGCATTGACCATGTGCTACAATTAGGATAGAGTAAGAGCGGTTTAGCTCGTTGTTGCGTGGCCGTGTACCACAAGCACCTGTGGGAGTGAGATGTCCACAGAAGAGGGCTCTGCTGAGGTTTCTCCTGGCAAACCGCTTGTTGCCGTAGTGGATGACGATGGCGTCATCGTCGACTCCCTGGTGGAGGCCCTGGAGGACGCAGGCTTCGCGACGCGTGGTCACACAGACCCACAGTCCGCTCTGACCGCGCTCCTGGGCAACGGATCTTGTCCGGAAGTCTTCCTTCTCGACCTAGTCATGCCCGGCATGGACGGTGTCGAGCTCTGTCGACGCCTACGCACAGAGCATTCACTGGCGGAATCGACGATCGTTATCATGACCGGGCAGGTGGCCCAGGAACGACTGGACGCCGAGATCTTGCGGGCCATGGAGGCCGGGGCGGACGACTACCTGGTCAAGCCTTTCGGGACCGGCGAGTTCATCGCCAGGATGCACGCCTGGCTGCGGACCGGGCGAGCCCGCAGGAATGCCGACAAGGCCCGGCGTTGCTCGGAGGCGAGGTACCGTGCGCTTTATGAGTCCACCCGCGACGCTGTGATGCTCCTGGATGCCCAGGGGTTCTTCGACTGCAACGACGCTACCGTGCGGATCTTCGGCTGCCGGGACAAGGCCGAGTTCTGCACGAAACACCCGGCCGACCTCTCTCCTCCCCGCCAGCCCGACGGAGCCGACTCGTTGGCCCTTGCCGGGGAGCGCATCGCCGAGGCCATGGAACGGGGCAGCCTCTTCTTCGAGTGGGTGCACCGCCGGCAGGATACCGGCGCCGACTTCCCGGCCGAGGTGCTGCTCAGCGCCCTCGAACTCGACGGCCGCCGCGTCCTGCAAGCCCTGGTCCGCGATATCTCCGAACGCAAGAGGGACGATGACGCGCTTAGGGAACGTGAAACCTACTACCGGATGCTCTTCGAGGACGCCCGTGACGGCAAGGCGCTGGCGGACGCGGAGACCGGCATTCTGGTGGACTGCAACAAGGCTCTCTGCCGGCTGATTGGGCGCGACAAAGCTGAGCTAGTAGGGCAGCCGCACGCCATTTTGCATCCTCCGTCCGGGGAGGCCGGGGGCCTGTCGCCGTCCTTCAGGCAACATCAGGCAGGGCAAGCCGGGCTGGCCCTGGAGGACCGCCTGCTTTCAAAAAGCGGGGAAATCATCCCGGTAGAAATCACTGCAGCCCGCATCCGAATTCGTGATCGAGATCACCTGTTAGGAATCTTCCGCGACATTCGGGAACGCCGCGTCCTCGAAGAGCAGCTCCGCCGCGCACAGAAGCTCGAGGCTATCGGACAGCTGGCGGGCGGGGTTGCCCACGAGTTCAACAACATCCTGATGGGCGTCAGCGGCCACGCCCAACTACTCCTTGCAGATTGCGATCCCGGTTCCGACGCGGCCAAGGACCTAGGTCGGATACGGGCTCTGACTGAACGAGGGGCACGACTGGCGCAAAGCCTGCTAGCCTTCAGCCGGCGCCAGCCGGGCAAGCCGGAGGTGTTCAGTCTGAACGTGCTGGTCGAGGGCGCCCACAAGATGCTCAAGAAGCTCCTGC
>CALGYR010000128.1 GCA_937935355.1 uncultured bacterium
GGTAAGTCGGTACGGCGGTGTCATAAACATCAAGAACAGCATTGCGTGGGGGGATGCGAGCCCGCAGGAGGTGTACGGCAGTGTCACGGTGACGTACAGCTGTGTGCAAGGCGGCTACACCGGCACAGGCAACACCTCCTCCGACCCCCTGTTCGCCGACGCGCAGAACTACGACTACCGCCTGAAATCGGTTGCCGGACGCTGGGGCGGATCGGCGTGGGTTCACGATGCCGTGAACAGTCCCGCAATCGATGCCGGCAATCCCGCGGACAGCTACGCCAACGAGCCGGCCTCGAACGGCGGGCGGATCAACATGGGCTTCGACGGCAACACCGACAAGGCCTCGAAGAGCCCAGAGACGACGGATCCGTCCATCACGGACCTGTTCCCGGAGGACGAGAGCACCATCGAGACCGCGACGCCGACGCTGTCGGCACTGTGGTCGGACGGTCAGAGCGGCGTGAATCCGTCCTCGGCGGTCATCCTGCTCGACCAGCAGAACGTGACCAACCTGGCCACGCTGACCGAGTCCGGATTCTCCCTGGCGCTGCCGCAGGAGATGGCGCTGACCGACGATTCCCACACCCTGAGCGTTCAGGTGTCGGATTACTGCGGCAACCAGGCCCAGGCCAGCAGCACCTTCACGGTCAGCACCGAGGAGGCGGACACCACCGCGCCTGATGTGACCATCGTGTCGCCGTCGAACGGTTCGTCGACGGCCTCGCGCACTCCGGCCCTGGTCGTCCTGTGGGACGACGGAGAGGGCAGCGGCATCAACCTGTCCACCGCCTCGGTCAAGCTGGACAACCAGGACATCACCGCGCAGTTGCAGCTGAGCCTCAGCGGTTTCAGCTACGAGCTTCCCACGTCGATGGAGTTGACGGACTCGTCGCACTTGCTGGAGATCAGCATTGAGGACGCCGAGGGGAACCTCGGGTCGGCCTCCAGCAGTTTCACTGTGGACGCCACGCCTCCGACCTTCAGTTCTCCGACGCCCACTCCCGAAGTCTTTACCCGCTTCGACTCTCCCGCCATGGCGGTGTCGTATGCCGACAGTGGTGTTGGGGTTGATGCGACTTCCGTCAAGCTTTTCATAGACGAGAACGACGAGACGGCCGAGGCCACGGTGACGGCCAGCGCTCTCTTATACGACTCCGAAGAGGAGTTGTGCGAGGGGCCCCACGTCGTCACGGTGCAGGTCAAGGACCTGCTGGGTAACGAAAGCGTCATGACCTGGCTGTTCTTCGTGGACACGGTTGGGCCCGATGTCACCGATTGCTGGCCGGCCGAGGGGCAGAGGATCAAGGAGGTTCGGCCGACGATTCGCGCCCAGTGCGCGGACATGTGGTCTGGCGTGGCATCCGCCGTGGTGAGGCTGGACGACCAGCCGCTCTTCACGATGGTGGAGGGCGGTCAGGTCACGGCCGCGCCGGAAGCGGACCTGTCCGAAGGCTCGCACAGCTTCACCGTGACCGTGCAGGACGGCGCTGGCAACGAGTCGGTGTCGGCCGTTTACCATTTCACCGTCGACGTCAGTGGTCCTGCCGCGCCGGTGGTGGTGGAGACGGTGCGCGAGTACGACTGCGTGCGCCTGGCGCTCGAGACCAATGCTGACGCCGTCGCGACTCTCGCCGCAGCGGCCGGCGCCGAGCCGGTGGTCGCCAGCGGCAACATCTACTCGGTGACCTTCAAGCGCCTGCCGGGTGGGCGCGTGGAGTTCGCCTATGACCTGGCCTTCGTGGACGCCGCGGGCAACGAAGGCCAGCATTTGCAGTGCAACTCGAGCTTCCTGACGGCGCCGCCCGAGCCTACGCTGAGCACGCCGCGCCTGTATTCGGGATATCCGGTCGATTCGGCCAACCCGGAGGAACCGGCGGACTACAGCAGCTACGATTCCGAGCACGAGCCCCCGCTGTACGTGACGGACCTGGAGCGGGTGAGGATCAGGGGGACGATCACTGGGGGGACGCCGCCCTTCGCCATGACCATAACTGGCGACCAGGGGGGCGGGAAGAAAACCACGGTCTACAGGACGCTGGGTTCCGAGGACCGCGATTACACGGTGCCTCTGGACCTGCTCGAGGGCGCGAACACCGTCACGGTCAAGGTGAAGGATGCCGCCAACTGGGAGGTCGGGTCCGCCCCCATCGCCGTGTGCCGGAACGTCGAAGAGCAGAACGTGCTGGTCCTGGAGTATCCCGAGAACCGGACTACCTTCAGTGCGGAGAGTCTGTACCTGGGGACCGGCGACGACGAGGAAGATGACAATCGGGCGCGTAACGTCTTTAATCGCGACGGCTTCCACGTCGCGTACAAGCTTACGGTTGAGGGCGATCCGGAGCTGTGGACCGAGGCTTCGTACACGGTGCGCCATGAGCAGGAGCAGCCCGTGGCCTCGGGCACGGTCGAGCTGCAGGCGTACCCCGGCGGTTCGGACAACGAGTTCCTGGTGGTGTTGCCGGTCGGCTTCATGGAGGAAGTCGAGGACGGCACCTACACGCTGCATGTCGCGGCCGCTAACGGGATAGGCGGCTCCGTTTCCGACGACCTGGAGATAACCGTTGACACGACGGCGCCGAGCACGCTCGGTATCTGGAACAACCACGGCCAACAGAGCCAGGACGGCAACGTCTGGGTGACGACTGCGCGGAATGTCCGTTTCGTTACGGCCAGCAGCAGCGACGGGGTGGTGGCAATCCGGCAGTCCGGGCAGGTGCTGGCGAGGGCCTGGGAGGACGGGCCGTGGATGTTGAGGACCCCGGTGGTTCTGACCGATACCAGCAATAGCGCAGAGGTCCAATTCGAGGTCGAGGACCTGGCCGGGAACGTCGATACCGTGGCCGTGCAGCTCAGAGCCGCGAATCGTACGGTGACCGTCCGCTATTACCCCGACGGGCTCTACTGCTACATCACCCTCAACGGACAGCAAGTGCTGGCAGACGTTCCGTTCGCGTTCAGTACGTGTGATCCCGGCGACATCGAAGGGTCCTTGCGCCTTGGTACGGACGAATACTTCGTCTGCAGCGTCCAGGAGTATGATAACCAGAACGCCACCGTGGGCGACCCGGTGATGCTGTCTGGAGAGTATCATGTCAGCACGATGGGCAGGTACTTCCCGGTTGTATCGCGGGTCTACGATGATTACACGTTGACCTGGAGTGGAGGTGCTCCGATACGCATTAGCACAATGGGAGGGCTATTGCAGTTCCCGGCGTACGGATGCTGGCTGAGCATCATGTGGGCCGATGCTGTCGATCCCATGGTGCCCGGCACGTTGCCGACCAACGTTGCTCAGGACTACATCGACTTTGCCGTTGGCGGGACCAGTTTCCAGGCCCTGTGGCTGGACTGGTACTGGATGGACGACTCTCTGCAGAACACCGAAGACGGCCTGAACTGCTATGCAAGCTTCGGGCGGTTCAGCGGGATGACCTATGGCGAATGGCGGGAGAGCGAGGTTCCGCCTTACGATCCATACTGGTGGATGAATGGCGAGTACATGTTCTATGAGAACCATGACAGCTACGACGAGAACAACTGGATCAGTACCCGGCCCACGGGCCTTGAAGGGCGCTGGATAGCGAGCGAAGAGCCGAATACGTGCACTGTCCCCACTGCGTACCAGAGCAGGTACGGCGAGGTCAAGGCCGGCATAGTCGGTGGTGGCTTCGAGTGGCCGTTTATCTGGGACTTCCGGCGCTTCAACGAGATCACCGGGCACTGGCAATTGGTGGCCGGTGTCGAGAAGACGGTCTACTTCTATGGCCTGGACTTCGGCGAGATGGGTTCGCGGCTGGATAGTGCCGTGCAGCCCGGTTCCGGGATCTCGGTGGTGCCCGGCAGCGTGAAAGTCTATCCTGAGGACATCTTCGGGGTCACGAGCATCCGGCAGGTGCTCGAGGTGCGCGTGGTCGCGGCGGTGGGCCAAAGCGGCAGCCGGGACGCCCATCTGACGACTGGAGACGTCGATGAGACGGTCGAGGATGCCTTCGAGATCGTGCCCGGGCCGCAGACCGGCCACATCATTCCGGATGTGGACCGCCAGAACGGCGCTGGTACCGATTTTGAGACCGGAGACGGTCTGGCCCGTCGCAGCCCCGGCGCTTGGGTGCTGGTCAACGACGACAACGATCTGAAGGCGAGCGTCGCGAGCGGCCGGCCGGCGGCGGACATGGACGAGACCGACGACGAGATCGAAGACGAGGACGACCTGATCGAGCTGCAGCTTGCCGACCTGGACCCCGAGTCGATGGATGAGGGGGATGGTGTAACGCTCACGATCGAGGCTATCGGAGATGGCGCTCCCGGAGCGAGGATCTGGCGCCGCCCCACGAAAGGCAGCGAGTCGACCGACCTGATCCTGAGCTTGGACCCGTCGGCGACCAAGGCGATCACGGGCTGGTCGATCTCCACCGACGAAGAGGACCTCGAGAGCGTGATCGAGAACGGCATCTGGCTTGAGGGCTTGGCCACCGGAGAGCTGAAGATCACGCTGACCGTGACGAAGAACGGAGAGACATCGGAGGACTGGTGCCGGGTCGTGGTGGTGGACAACCACCACGAGGGTTCCCCGACCCCCTCGGCCGGCAGCTACGGGCCGCTCGAGCCGGTGACGGGCGCGATGCCCGGCGGCGTGGTCACCCTGACGGGCGGGAACCTGGTCTTCCAGGACCAGATCACCCGCTACGCCGGTAACCTGGTGCCGTTCAACGTCTACGTCACGTACAACAGCCGCTCGACGATGGGCGGCGAAATCGGGCCCAAGCTGCAGCACAACTACGAGATGCGTCTGATGTTGCTGGGTACCCGCATCCTGTTGATCTCGGAGGACGGTCGCCGCGTCTGGTTTGACCAAGTGGCTGGCAACAACAGTCTCTACAAGGCGGAAGACGCCAGCGGGCTCGCCGCGCAGATCGAGGTCGAGGGGACCTATCCGGACTACACGGGATACATACTGCGGCGCATGGGCCGCCTCTTCTACGAGTTCGACGAACTGGGTCGGCTGGTCGCGATCAGCGACACGCACGGCGGCTCGCCGAGCGCCACTTCGATGTTCGACCAGGCCGGCGAGACCAATAGGGTCACGCTGGCCTACGAGCAGTTCAGGGGCAAGGAAGTCCTGAGCACCGTCACGGACGCCTTCGAGCGGAGCATCAGCTTCTACCGCACCGGCGGAGCCCTGGTGATTGCCGACCATACCGGCGAGGCGGCCACCGTGGCCCCGGACAAGATCTCGGGCGGCCGGGCGCAGTCCTGGGGCATCACCGACTCTGTATTCACGGATCCGACCGGCAAGGAATGGCGGCTCAACAGCATGGACTACGGCAGCTACGAGCTGCGCGGTCGCGTGCTGGACGTGAAGAGGCCGGATGCGGTGGCCGGAGGCACGGGCCTGGATGCCCAACTGGCCAAGGAAATTCTCTACAACGACGCGACCGACCAGGTGGTGGTCAAGTCGTGGCGCAGCCAATACGAGAGCAGCGCCGGTTTGACGAGAGCGGAGAGCACGTTCACCATCGACCGCGGGCTGAACGTCTGGACGGCGATGAGCGTCAAGGTGGACGCGAGCAACTCGCGGACGGCCCAGCGCGTCTACGACCAGGAGAACAAGCGGCGGCTGACCGAGGAGGCGCCCTTCGGTGTGACCGCCGGTTCGGGTGCCAAGTGGCAGAACTTCACAAGTCGCGGGCTGCCGCAGACTTACGTGGATCTGGACGGCAAGAGCTGGATCTTCACCTACAACGTGTGGGACTCGGTGGCGAGCGAGAAGAACCCGGCCGCATCCGCTGCCACGACGTACAACTTCGATGCCAGCGGGAACGGGGACATCGACAACATCGTCGATCCGGCCGGCAAGAGGACGTACTACGTCCTGGATGCCTGCGGGCGCGTCACGGAGGTTACTCCGCCGACCAAGCAGGGAATGCTGGAAACCAGGTTCATCACCGAGTACGTGTCGGGTGCTCCGTATCCGAGCTCGGCCGTCAGAGAAAGCGATCGGCCCGACGGCCCGCCGGAATCGGCGTCGCGCGGTCTGCGCTATAACGAGCTTGGATGGATGCTGGCCGAGCAGGACTGGAACGGCAACTGGACATGGTCGGATTGCGATGTGCGTGGAAACGTCCTCTTCACGACCGGCCCGAAACCGCTCGCTGAGGCCTCCTTCCCGCGGCCGCCGATCGATGCCGACTACAGCGAGACCGTCTACGACCTCTTCGACAGGCCGACCGAGTTGCGGAACCCTGACGGCGGCATGACCCGCCTGGCCTACGACTGTCTGGGCCGTCTGGTCCGCCGCGAGACGGACGTGGATGAGGACCTGGTCAATGTCTCGGTCATGACCTACGACGGCCGTGACAACCTCATCAAGCATGAGGTCGGGCGGGAGTCTGACGCCGGTGGGTTGGTGGCCACGTGGTTCCGCTACAACCTGGCTGGCGAGCAGATAGCGACGCTGCCAGCGGCGAATCCTCGCACTGGTTCCTGGGAAGAGGAGTCCTTCTGGACCAACGCCTACAAGACCGTGCCTGACGGTCGCGGGTTCCCAAGGCAGGTGATCGATCCGCTGGGGCACACCTGGACTCGGGAATACAGGAACTCGGGCCTGGTGTCCAGCGTTACGGATCCTTGTTCGTGGGTTACGGGGTATCTGTACGAGGACGATGGCCAGATACAGAGAGTTACGGATCCCTCGGGCTACAAGACCGACTACACATACAAGCCTGATACCAGGCAGTTGGACACCGTCAGCTACCCCGGAAGCGGCAACCGCCGGGTGGAGCAGTATTCGTACGACGCCCACGACCTGCTCGAGACGGTGACCTCCAGTGGCGAGCTCTTGGGCAACCATGTGTCCACGACTGGGCGCAACCAGCTCGACTGGGTGACGCTGCGGAGCTATGGGGTTGCGCAGAGCGCCGCTGCCACGCAGTACACCAGCCACAACGCCAGCGGCCAGCCCACCGCGGGCACCAACCCGTCGGGCATGGGTTTCTCCATGGGCTATGACGACAAGGGGTTGCAGACTTCGGCTTCCTGTTCGCCGATGGCGCTGAAGCGCAACGAGAACGGAAATTGGGGGTACGAACAGGTTACGTCAACCAGTCGGGCCAGTTACGGCAACGCCGGCCAGAAGCTCGCCGATACCGATCCGTCGGGGAGGACCTGGGGCTACAGCTACTACCTCAACTACGCGGCCAAGGCTTCCACCGATCCGGCCGGGAAGGGCGTCAGCAGCAAGTACGATGGGCGCGGCAACCTGATCGAATCCACGGATCAGCTCTCGAGGACCACGCATTTCTTCTACGACGGGAACAACCGTCTCATCCGGCGCGAGGATCCTGATGGCGCCAAGTGGAATTGCAGCTACGACTTGGCCGACAGGCTGGAGTATGAGTGGCAGGGCGAGCCCACGCCGATTCCCACGCCGGAAACCCAGGTAAGCATGCAGGCCACGCGTTACCAGTATCTCGACAACGGGCAGCTCTGGAAGGTGACCGACGGCTCCGGCAAGACTACCACCTACGGGTACGTGCTCAACGCGGAAGCGCTGGTGAAGACCGTTACCGATGGACTGGGCAAGACCACGACCATCGCCTTCGACGGGGCCGGCCGCGAGTGGAAGATCACCGACCCCCGTGGCTTCTACGTCGAGAAGCAGTACTACGATTCCGGCCTCCTGAAATCGGTGCGCGACAAGAGCGGCCGGCTGACCCAGTTCACATACGACGAACGTGGACGTATCGCCACCCGCCAGAACCCGGCGGGCAAGACGATTACGTGGACGTATGAGGACTCTTACACGGACGGGGAGTACAGTCAGCAGGTGCTGGCCCCGCGTGTAACCATCACCGATCCGGACGGCGGCAAGGTCAGATTGTCCTACTCGCCGCTGGGTGGAGTGGCCATCGAGGAAGTCCTCGAGGGCATGCTGGCCGATGGGATCACGCCGGTCTGGACCGTGGTTGTCAGACGCGAGTTCGGAGCGGCGGGGGAACTTGTCTGCGAAAAGAACGGGCGTGGCGAGTCCGTCAAGTATGCCCGGGACTTGGTCGGACGGGTGTCCGGCAAGGAGTACCGTGATTCCTCTGACCATATCAAGAAGACGCTGACGTTCGGGTACTATGACAACGGCCTGCTCAGGAACGTATTGGGCGGTGGCACGAATCTGGCGTGTCAGTACGACGCCATGGGGCGCCCCACGGTCGTGGCCGATGGCACGCTCTGCAAGGAGGTCAGATACGAGTACGACCTGTTTGGCCGGCGCGTGTCCCGGAAGGTGCGCATCGGACCAGGAGAGCAGGCGCAGGCTGTAGCCGGGTTGGCTGATACGGGCTACGAGTATGACGGCGCGGGCCGGCTCTTCAGGGTCAACGAGGTCTCCCCTGGCACCAGCAGCCTGCTCCGCCGGGCGGAATTCCTTTATGACAACGCGGGCCGGAGAAGCTCGCTCACTCGCAGCACGTACGGTGTGCAACAGGCCGACGTGGTGACGACCTATGGGTTTAACGATGCGAATCAGCTGGTCTCGGTTGCCCACAGGCGCAACGCGGAACTTCTGGCTTCGGCGGCATACCGCCTCGACGCAGATGGCAACCGCCTGGGCGCCGCCTACCACGACGGCTCCTGGTCGGCCTGGGGCCTGGATGCGGCGGGACGTCTGGTCTCCGAGACGCACGGTGGAGGTGGCGATTCGTTCCAGCGCTATTACGCCTACTCGGACGGCGGCGACATCCAATCGGAGTCGCTCGCGGCGAGCTATAATTCGTCCTGGAACGACGATTTCGAGCGTGTTTCGCTCGGCTCCGATTATACGGTGGTCGATGGCCAGTGGGCCCTCACCGACGCGGGTGGGTCGAAACGTCTGGAGCGGCAGATCACCGATCCCAACGAGAACACCGGTCCGGCGCTGGTGACCAATAACGCGCAGACGAAGAGTGGCTGCGTCCGGACCAGCGGCTGGATCCAGCCGCTTGACGGGACGGAAGACGCGCCACTGATGGCCGGGTTGGTCTTCGGCTGGACCTCGGCCGACGACTACTGGGTCGCTGGAGCCAATTCGTGGATGGCCGTGCCCGAAGGCGAAGAGGACGAGTGCCTGCACTTGCGGTACTTCATCGCGCACGTCGAGTCGGGGGTCGCTGCTATCAAGTCGGTGAGCGGCGATCCTGAGGTCATGGAAGAAGAGGTTGATGCCTTCGAGCTGAGGATCTCGGTGACGCCTGCGTCCTTCGAACTCGAAGCCCGGCCGGCTGGGGCGGGTGCGTGGGAGCCGAGGCTCTCCGCTGCATCCCCCTGGCCTGACGGTTCGATGCCTGCTGCGCGGAGCGGATTCTGGTGCGACCGGTGGGGCACGCCGCCGGACAACCAAGTGCCCTGCCGCTTCGACAACCTGGCCATTGAGTGGTCGACAGGCTCCGCCGAGAAGGCCGACTACGAGTACTTCACGGTTGGAGGGTTCAGAAACCACAAGCTCCAGAGCGTAAGCGGGTTGGGTAAGAACCTGCAGTTCACCTACGACGCCGACGGCAACGTTGCCTCTCGCACGGCGAGCGGCGTGCAGAGCAACTTCGAATATACGTTCGAGAACCGGCTCGCACGGGTGACCCGCGACGGAAGCACGCTGCGCGAGTACGCCTTCCAGGGCGACTCGTGGCAGCGGCGGACGGCCACGGAGGACGGCGTCACGACCTCGTTCTTGTACGACGGCGATGACGTGCTCGCCGAATTTGACAACGAGGACGTTCTCACGGCGGCCCATGCCGCAAGCGGGCTCGACAGCGAACTCTGGACACTGCGGTGGAATGGTTCTGGCTTCGACCATCAGACGCCCCTGGCCGACGCCCAGAACGTCATCGCCGTGGCCGATGCGGCGGGCAGCGTCACCGCCCGCTACCGCTATAGGGCCTTCGGAGAGCGCGTCCAGACCTACGGCCAAACCCCGCCGGCGCGGATGGACCCGACGTTCCAGGGCCGGACATACGATGCCGGACTGGGCATCTACGACTACCGTAACCGCAGCTTCGACCCGGCGACGGGGAGATTCCTCCAGAGAGACCCGGTGCTGGGTGGCGATCCGCTGTTCAACCCGTACTGCTTCCCCGGCAATAATCCGGTTACGGGGAGTGACCCGATGGGGACGGATTATGTCGAACTCCGATACGATTCAGAGAGTGAGGACGACCGCAGAAATAAGAAGGGTTCGGCCACGATGATGTATGTCGTCACATCAGGGAAGGGCCGAACTGGGCAGGTGCTACATAAGTTTGCCATCGGTCACGTCAATGCTCAGCAGTACGCCCCGGGCATGTGGAAGAGGGGGAGTCTGGAAGTACAGTGTGATTTTGGGTTGATTGGACAGGATGGGTTGCTCAAGTCCAACGAGTGGCTCATTAAGTTCCAGAAGGACGTTGAAAATGACAACATAGGGGTTGCAGCCTCCAGGGCCAAGTTCATTGATCGCTATGCTGCATTTGGAGCCGTTGCTGGTGCTGTCAAAGCGTATACTGATAATGCCTTGGGCGTTCAGTTCTCATTCATCAGGCAGCAAGAGGCGGCGACGTCTCGTAACGCCGTAATCGAATCGCATACGGTGCTGATGAGCATAGAGGGCATGAGCTGGTATGCCAAATACCCAGTGATATTCGGGTACTCCTTCGTTAACACGTTTACTCTGGGTGCGATGCATGGCAACGACAGAGCATCCGCGGCCTATTATGAGGGCATCATAACTCGTAAGGAATACGAGTCGCAAATGAGGTGGAATGGGCTAAGGGCCACAGTTGGAGCGGCACTGGTCTTGGCGCCGGGAGTAAATGGGGTGGCCGCGGGAACAGGCAAGTATGCTGGGACTGGTATGTCGGAGTTCCTTAAGGGCACAAGGTGGGCCACTAGTGCCACGCCTGTACGGACTGGTGCACCAATGTATTGGGGCTCAGCGCAACGCTATATTAACGCATGGAAAGCCATGGGCGAGCATGAGGCTGCAGGCGCTACGATGCAGGCAATGGGCGAAAGCCCCAGCGCTATGATAGTTGCGGCAGACCTCCGTTCTGGTGCTATGGTGGTTATGACAGAAGGCGAAATCCCGACTGTCTTGGGGCGAGGGATGCTGGAATTGGCTAACTCGGCAGGAGGACTGGGAGTGAAGACCGCGTGTGGAAATGTGGTAGGGCGCTGTGCGGAATTCCGCGGGGCAAATGAGTTGGTGTTGAGGTATGGCTCAGCACTTGATGATATCTGGATTACAAGGGCTTATAGGCCGAGGACCGGCGCTTTTGTGCCGCGTTGTACCAACTGCACGCCGATGTTTGGGTCGGATGTTCTCAAGTGCACGGTCGTGGGAGGGAGATAGGATGAGTCGATTCACTGAGAATGAGCAGTATTCGTTAGACTTGGAATGGTTTGCGCTGGACTCGGAAGGTAACATTGGAAGCTTTCTTTCCGGCGGGTTGCTCCTGCCTGAAAGTGTTGCCTCTGACAAGGAGTCTCTTCTGATGGTTTTATCATATATGTCACGCCTGCCGTGTGAACGTTCTGAGGTAATACTGAACCCCGATTTGAACCGTTATACGGGTTACATGTCCATGGATAAGAAGAACACATATGATCGGGTGTTTGGATCGACTGTCCGCAAAGGCATCTTTGCCTTCAACCGAGACGAGATGACTGTTGCCTTGCGAGGATACTTCTGCGTTGCCAAGCCAACAAAGGTTCTAAGCGTCTCGGATGTTCCTGATGCAGTGCGGCTTGTATTGGAGCGAACCGTATACTCCAAGGGATCTTTCTTGTCTCTGCCTTTTGTACATGAGTGCGATATTGGGTGAGTGAACGGGGCCAGCGAGGTCGAAGGGGCAAAATGACAGCGAAACCGACCACCTGGAAGCCCCTGAAGTCGCCGAAGGCAAGGCGTGGACAGACCATCTCCAGGTCGTCGGTGCGTCGGTCCATGATTCCGGGAGTGTCAACCGGCTCGTTGGAGCCTGACGATCGGCAGATGCTTCCTGTTGGCCACGAATGTCGTCACGAGTTCGAGCTTCAGTGAGCGTCCAGCCAACCGCATCTTCCCAACGGCAAGTTGTTTTTGGAGAATGGCGCCTCCGAAAGGAGGCGGAAGATGGGAGCGAGGCGCAAACGGGGCTGTGATCCGGAGCGGGAGCTGGCGTGGCGCGGGCGGATGAGGCGGTGGCGGTCGAGCGGGCGGTCGGTGCGGGAGTTCTGCCGGCGCGAGGGCGTGCCGGAGACGGCGTTCTATTACTGGCGGCGAGAGCTCGATCGGCGGTCAGGCACCGGGGCCAGGCACGGGCGCCGCTCGGCCGGGCCGCTCTTCGTGCCTGTGCGGGTGTCCGAGGGGCTGTAGCGGACCTTGCCCTGCCTGACGAGCTCGGCCATGGCTCCGACCGTGTCCTCGATGGGCGTTCTGGGGTCCAGGCGGTGTTGATAGTAGAGGTCGATGTGGTCGGTCCCGAGCCTGCGCAGCGAGCCCTCCAGCGACTCGCGGATGTGGACCGGGGTGCTGTCGAGCGCGACCATTTCACCCTTCGGACCGAACGTCCAGCCGAACTTGGTGGCGATGGTCACGCGGTCGCGGGGCACTTCCCTGAGCGCCCGCCCGAGCAGTTCCTCGTTGGTGAACGGGCCGTAGAGCTCGGCGGTGTCCCAGAAGGAGATGCCGAGGTCCAGCGCCCGGCGGAAGACGCGAAGGGATTCCGCATCGTCCGGCTGTCCGTAGGCCCAGGACATGCCCATGCAGCCCAACCCCAGCGCCGAGACCTCGAGCCCCTGCCCGCCGAGCTTCCGCGTGAACATGACGGTGGTCCTCCTCTCCGGCGTTGCCCAAAGCCTGTCGCAGGAAGAACCGTCTGATGCCCGCGAATAGTCCCGCGGTCAGCGGTCGTTGGCGGGTGAAGTGGCCAGGGCCTCGAGATACTCGTTGACGTAGCGGCGATAGCGCGGCGCGATCGCCGCAACCGGCGGGGATGGCGCAGGCCGGCCATCGGCAGCCGGCTCGGCGATGGGAGCCGGCCCCGATCGCAGAGAGCCGTCCGGCGCCCGGGCATCTGCGGGTTCGAGCTCCGAGCCCTGACGGACAGGGCGCGCTCCGCCCCAATCGGTGCGGAGCGGGCCGGGCGCGGCGCCGTCGGGTGCGCGCGACTCGCCGGGCCTGATGTCCATGTTGACCTTTCCCGGCATCACGCGCTCGGGAAGGGTCTGGCCCACGCCGGTCTCGGCGCCGGTGGGAGGCTTCTCGGCCGGGCGCGTATTGGCGCCTCCGTCGCCGCCGGAGCTGTTCGCTCCGCCTCCGGAGGACTGCGACGTGCCGCCGGGGGTGTTCTGAGTACCGCCGTTGGCCGTGCCCTCCTGGCCCGAGCTGGAGCCCTGGCCTCCCGGCCGCGGCGAGTTCACTTCAGGCGGCCTGAGAGGCGCTCCCTGGCCTCCATTGTCGCCGGGAGTCTGGTCGCCGCCGGCCTCCGAGCCGGATGTCCCGTCCGGCTTTCGCTTGGGTTCGGGCGGCTCGTCCTCCGGAGCGCCGCCCGAGGGAGCCATGTAGGGATCGTCGGGATGTTCCGGCTGCCTGCGCGAACCGGATGGCGGCGGCTTGCCGGTCTCGTCCTCGCCAGGCTTGTAGAGGCTCTCGAGCGGCCGCGTCGTCTGCGTTCGGGCCGCGCCGTCATCGCCGGAGGAGTCCGGTGCGGAGGGGCGCTGGTGCGAGCCGCCCATCTGCAACGGGGACTTCTCGAGCACCGGCCCGGCCATGGCCACCTCGCGCTCGACGCGGAACTCCCGGTCGGGGCTGGCGCCTCGGTTGGGCTCGGGGCGGTGGGTGTCGACGGCCTCCAGACGGTAGCGGAAGCCGCCGTCGGCCGAGGCCAGCACTTCCTTGGGAACGACCACCGCGCCCTGCGACTCGCGGCGGCCTGCCGCGTCGGGCACCTCGTAGACCCGGCGCTTGCCTCCCGCGACGAAGACCATCCGGACCGGACCGAGGCGGTAGTCGTCGGCCACGCGGTAGTCTATGGCCACGCGGCCGTCCGCGAGCCTCCGGGCGAGCGCCGCCGCCGTGGGGGCGAGGTCGGCTCGCGCGGTTATGGTGCCCCGGGCCACCTCGCGAGGAGCGCCGCCGCCCTCGGGCGTGACCCACAGGGAGTAGCGGCCCACTCGCCGGACGCGGATCTCGCCGAGCCAGCGGTCGGCGGACTCGCGACGGACGGCGACAGTGCCGCCCGGCTCCACCCGGAGTTCCACGCTGCCGACCGCGCCCCTGGTCCGGATGCGCAGTTCGGCGAGCGTTCCGAGCAGGCAGTCCACCTCGGGCGAGTCCGACTCGCGAACGGCCAGGCCGGTGTAATCGGGGTAGCGGTAGGCGATGCTCTCGACGCGGGCCAGGGGCTTCGGACGCACTCGCAGTTCGAAGGGCCCGGCCTCCAGCCGCCCCGAGCGCCCCTCGGCCTCCACGCGGTATCGACCGGAGCCGCGGGGTTTGAGGCTCGTGCGCCACAGGCCGGCCGGGTCGCGGCTCATGGCCATGCGCCGGGAGCCGGCCACGAGGGTCACGGCGCGCGGCTCGCGCCCGGCCGTCCGGCAGCGGATCTGGATCGACTCGCCCTCGTCGACGGATGTGTCACCCGGTTCGACCTGCGCAATGCGTGTCGGGCCGACGCCGCGGGCGCCGCAGGCTTCGCCCAACGCCTCCAGATAGCGGGTCCCGCCGAACGCCAGGAATCCGAGCCCCAGGGCCAGAACCGCCCCGAGGCAGGCCAGCGGCCGGCGAACGGGGCGCTCGGAGGCCAGTGCCTCGCGCGGGGCCGGTGCGGAGTCTCCCAGTGCCGACTCGATCCGCTCGGCCATGAGCTCGCCGGCTCCGTCGGGCAGCGCCGTCCGTCCCGCCTGGTGCTCGGCGAGCAGGACGAGCTGTCCATGCAGTTCCGGCCGGGCCTTATCCAGGAGGGCGGCGGCGTAGATCCGGCTGGGGCGCCGCAGCAGCGGGATGGAGGCCGCGGCGGCAAGGAGGACGATGGCGGCGGCCGGCAGGAGGCGGGCGACAGGCTCGGCGAACTCCACCGCGGCGCTAGATCCGAAGACCAGCGCCGCCGCGGTCATCTCAACGGCCAGGAGCAGGCCCGTCGCAGCCAGGACCAGGGAGGCCAGGAGCGCCCCGGTCCTGAGGCGCAGTTCGACCGCGGCGAGCAGCGCGGCGGCCCTGGGGCCGAACGCCCCGGGGCCGCGGGCCTCCGGGCGGATCATGGCCCTTCTTCCGGGTGGGGCAGGGAAAGCCACGGCGGGATTCCTGCTGAGCGTCTTCGCGAACCGGACCGGCGTTCACGCCGGACGGGCCGCGACCTTCGCGCTAGAAGTCGGTCGCGCCCTTGGCCGGCGCCCCGCCGGTGAGCTCCCGGGCGCGGCTGCGCTCGAGGGTGAACGCCGGGCGGCCCAGGGCGTTTCCCCTGGAGACCAGCACCAGGCCCTTGAGCTCTAGCTCCGCGCGCATCACCGCGAAGGCCAGATCGGCCGGGATGGCCTCGACCCGGGCGGTGACCTTCACGTCGCTCTCGCTGACGTATTCGGCGGCCAGACGGGTCATCTCGATCCTGCAGCGGAACTTCTCCTGCATCGCCTTGACGACGTCGCGCACCGGGGCGTTCTCGAAGTCGAGATCGGTGTGATCGAGCTTCCTGAGTTCCGCCTCGAAGGTCATGGCCTGGTCGGCTCGTCCCTGGTCGGCGAATACGATAGGGACTTGCTTTCTGCCCGAGTCCGGGCCGCATCCGAGAATGGCGCCCAACGAGACCGCGATTGCCGTCGAGAGAATAGTCCTGAACATTTCTCACTCCTCCTGCCGGTCCACCGGTTTGCCGGTTCGTCCCGCGCTGATGGGCCCGGGAGCCCCGGCACCGGCCGGGCCGCGCCCGGCGGAGGCGGAGCAGGAGCTACGGCCCGCAGCGCAGCTGGTATTCCGCGTTCCTCCTGGTGGCGTCGAGTTGCTCCTTCTGGAAATTCCAATAGTCCCGGATGTCGCCGCGCAGCTTGCTGACCCTCCGGGCCTCGGAGGACACGTAGGCATCGACGCTGTCGACGGCTTCGGGCAGCTTGGTCTGCTGATAGCGGAGGTAGTCGCGGATGGCCTCGCGCAGCTTGGCCGGCCGCTCGACCAGCTCCGAATGGGTGTAGGCCTTCACGTCGCCCGGGAGCTCGGCCGCGACCGTCTGCTGATGGCGCACGTAGTCGCGCGCGTCGACGGCCAGGGCCTCGGCGTGGGCCTGCTGGGAGTCCAGGTAGGCCGAGATCGATCCCGGGAGCTCCGCCGCCACCACCTGCTGGTGGCGGACGTAATCGCGCACGTCGGTGCGGAGCTTGTCGACCAGCGCCAGGTTCGACTCCCAGAAGGCCTTGAGCGACCCGGAGAGCTCGGGCGGGAGCTCGGTCAGCTGGTGGCGTACGTACTGCTCCAGATCGGCGCGCAGGCGCGGCGGACGGTCTACGAACTCGGACCGGAGATAGTCGGTCACGTCCTTGGGCAGTTCGGCGGCGACCTCCTGCTGGTGGCGGAAATAGTTGTTGATGTCGGTGCGGAGCTTGCCGATCAGGGCGATGTTGGCCTTGTAGTAGGCCTCGACATCGTCCCGCAACTCGCCGATCCTCTCGCGCTGGGTGCGGACGTAGTCGCGCAGTTCGTTCAACAGCTTCGGCGCGCGTGCCTTCTGCGCGGCGATATAGCTGGATACGTCGTCGTCGAGTTCCGCGGCGATCTCCTGCTGGTGGCGGAGATAGTTGCGGATGTCCTCGCGCAGGGCCGAGGCGAGCTTGACGTTGTGCTTGACGTAGGCGCTGACGTCCTCGCGCAACTCGGCGGGCAGCTCCCTCTGGTGGCGGATGTAGGCGACCATGTCGGCCTGCAGCCGGGCCATCAGGCCCAGATTGAAGTCCACGTAGGACTCGACGTCGGCGGACATGTCCGAGGCCAGTTCCTGCTGGTGGCGGACGTAGCCGACCACGTCCTCACGCAACATCGGCGCTCGCTTGCAGACCTGGCGGCAACCGCCCGCGGCGACGGCCGCGGCGACCGCCAGCGGCGCTAGAAAACGGAGGCTCAACCGCATGCGCCCCTCCCTCAAAGTTATAGACGCGCGAGACCACGGGTTCTCAGGCCGAAAAACCGGCCTTTCGGTGGAGTATTTAAGCCTCCGGCCGGGCGGTTGTCAAGGAAGCCGACCTTCGAAACGCGACCGTTGAGACAAACGACGCTTGCCGCCGAGGCGCCGAGACGCGGAGATGACCTGCTGTCCGCGGCTGGGACTTTCCTCGTCAAAGACCTCCGCCGCGCTCAGAAACCAGCTCAGCGCCTCTGCGTCTCCGCGGTGATATCGTCTTCCTGAAACAGCGGGTCTGTGTCAGTTCATCTGCACCTTGATGGCAGTCTGCCGTTGTCCAAAGGGACGGACGCCAGACATGACTCGCGCCGGGGCCCCGCGTCCGGGGCGCCCCGAGACGAGTCATCTCAGACCATCTTATGGGCTCTCAAGTGGCCAGGAGGGTCGCAGGGCCGTTCCTGCGAGCAGAGGTGCAAAGGAAGGGACACAGACCCTGAAACAGCCCTGGCTTTCCAGGGCTTTTCAGTTCTCGTCGGCGGGCCTACAATTGGGGCCGGCTGTGCTATCGCCGCCGGCC
>CALGYR010000129.1 GCA_937935355.1 uncultured bacterium
CTACTCATGCCATCCGTCCCATTTTCGCCCTTGACTGCTCATAGTCGGTCTCATTGTTGGCTGTTGACTGTTGGCTGTTGGCTGTTGGCTGTTGGCTGTTGGCTGTTGGCTGTTGGACGTTGGCTGTTGGACGTTGGTTGTCGGCAATTGCACGTTCCCCTTCGCCCGGGGAATCCCCTTGCCGCTGACCATGTTAAGACTTAGACCAGGAAAGGAGCGCCCGTGTTCAACCGGCGGATGGAGTTGCTCAGGATCTTCGGGTTCTCGATCAAGGTGGACCTGAGCTGGCTGCTGATCTTCCTGCTCATCACCTGGTCCCTGGCCACGGGCTTCTTTCCCCTGCAATTCGGCGGCCTGCCCGCCTGGCAGTACTGGGTCCTGGGCGCGGCCGGGGCCATGGCGCTCTTCTTCTCGGTGGCCCTGCACGAGCTGTCCCACTCGCTGGTGGCCCGGGCCTTCGGGCTGGAGATCCGGGGCATAACCCTCTTCTTCTTCGGCGGCGTCTCCGAGATGGAGGACGAGCCGGCCGACACCAAGACCGAGCTGCTGGTGGGCCTGGCCGGGCCGGCCTCCAGCCTGGTCCTGGGCATATTCTTCCTGGCGGTCACCTGGGGCGTGCGCGCGACCGGCTGGACCAACCCCATCGTGGGACTCCTGGGCTACATCGCGCTCATGAACCTGTTGCTGGCGGCGTTCAACATGCTGCCCGGGTTTCCGCTCGACGGCGGGCGGGTGCTGCGCGCGGTGCTCTGGTGGTGGCGGAAGGACCGGCGCTGGGCCACCCGGGTGGCCACCCAGGCCGGGCGGGCCATGGGCATGGCGCTCATCATTCTGGGCGGCGTCAGCGCCGTTTTCGGCAACGTCGTCGGCGGCGTCTGGCTGGTGCTCATCGGCCTGTTCCTGCGCTTCATCGCCGGCTCGGCCTACCGGGACACCCTGGTCCGCGACGCGCTCCGCGGCGAGAAGGTGAGCCGCTTCACCCGGACCGAGCCGGCGGTGGTGCCGGCCTCGATCACCGTGGAGCAGCTCGTGGAGGACTACGTCTACAAGTACCACCACAAGCTCTATCCGGTGATCGACGGCGAGACGCTGCTGGGCTGCGTGCGCATCGAGCGGGTCAGCGGCCTGTCCCGCGGCGAGCGCCCGGTGCGCCTGGTTTCCGACCTCATCGAGCCGTGCAGCGAGGCCAACACCGTCCACCCCGACGACGACGCCGCCAAGGCCCTGGCGCTCATCGACCGGGAGCGCTCCGGCCGGGTGATGGTGGTCAACGGCGAGCGCCACCTGCTCGGCGTCGTCACCATGGAGAACCTGCTGGCCTTCGTGGCCCTGAAGATGGAACTGGGGGACGTCTGACGCGCCCCGGGGCCGTTGTAGAAAACGACTCTCACCGCCGAGACGCGGAGACGCAGAGCTGGCTCACGAACGCGGCCAGGCGGTTTCCGAGAGGAGAGGCCTCGGCCGCGGACAGCATTCTGTCTCGGCGTCTCTGTGCCTCGGCGGTGAAGAGCCTTTCCTGCAATTGCAGTGGTGAGCGCCCAACCGCCGTTGATTCCCGCCCCCGCCCGGCTAAAATATCCGGCGTCTCAAGGGTGCGGCGGCCCAGTGCCGCCGCAGGCAATGCGATGGTCGGGCCGCCATCCGGTGCGCCGGTCAGTTCATCGGACGGGTCCGCTTATGCACGGACGACTCGACACCTCGATCTTCAACGCCGAGGCGCTGCGCCGCGAGGCCAGCGAGCTCTTCCTGCCGCTGGTGGTCTGCCGCAACCTGGCGACCGCCCGGAAGCGCCTCTTCCTGGCGGTGACCCACTACCAGTTCGACACCTACCTGGCCGCCGCGGAGGAGAAGACCGACGAGATCACCATCGTGCGCGACTGCGCCCGGGCCATGCGCAGCCTCTTCAAGGAGCGCTCCGACGCCCGCGCGGGCTTCAGCGTGGCCCAGGCGCTCTGGGACCTGGCCCGCGGCGTGCCCCGCCCGGACCTCGGTCCCGGCTTCTACGCGGAGATGATCCGTCTGGCCCAGGGCATCGAGGGGCGCGCCCCGCACCACGAGCCCGGCGAGGTGCGTCCCCGCGAGGGGCTCTCCGGCCGGGCCGCGGCCCTGGCCCGTTCCGAGGAGCTCGACCTGATCTGGTCCCGGGTCGAGTCGTACATGGGCCGCTACCCCGATGGCCTCTCCGCCGAGGCGCGGGCCAGGCGCGCCAAGCGTCGCGCGCGCGTGCTCGCGGCCCTGGGCGGCTCCGAGGCCGACTGGAGCGACTGGCGCTGGCAGGCGGCCAACGTCATCACCTCCTTCGAGAAACTCGCCGCCGCGGTGCGGCTCTCCCCCGGAGAGGAGGCCGGCGTGCGCCGGGCACTGGCCGGCCGGCTGCCCTTCGGGATCACCCCGTACTACGCGGCGCTCATGGACGACGAGCCCGACGGCGGCGGCCGCGACCGGGCGGTGCGCGCCCAGGTGCTGCCCCCCGAGGATTACTCCGCGGCGATGGCCGCGGCCCGGGGCAACCCGGACTGCTCGCTGGACTTCATGCGCGAGGGCGACACCTCGCCGATCGACCTGATCACCCGGCGCTACCCGGCCATCGCCATCCTGAAGCCCTTCAACACCTGTCCGCAGATCTGCGTCTACTGCCAGCGCAACTGGGAGATCGACCAGGCCATGGCCCCGGGAGCGCTCGCCCCCGAGGAGAAGATCGAGGCCGCCTGCCGGTGGCTCGAGGAACATCCGGCCATCCGTGAGGTGCTCGTGACCGGCGGCGACCCGCTGGCGCTGCCCGACGGGGACCTCGAGCGCATCCTCGGGCGCGTCGCGGCCATCCCCCACGTGGACCTGATCCGCATCGGCAGCCGCGTGCCGGTGACCATGCCCATGCGCATCACCGACCGGCTGGCCGGCTTCCTCGGGTCGCTGCGCCGGGGCGGGAGCCGCGAGGTCTGCCTCTCGACCCACGTCGAGCACCCCTACGAGGTGACCCCGGAGCTGGTCGAGGCCGCGGGGCGGCTGCGCGCGGCCGGCGTGGCCGTCTTCAACCAGCTGGTCTACACCTTCTACGTCTCCCGGAGGTTCGAGGCCGCCCGGCTCCGCGTGCTGCTGCGCCTGGCGGGCATCGACCCGTACTACACCTTCGCCCCCAAGGGCAAGAAGGAGACCGGCGCCTACCGCGTGCCCCTGGCCCGCATCCTCCAGGAGCAGAAGGAGGAGGCGCGCCTCCTGCCCGGCACGCGCCGCACCGACGAGGCCGTCTACAACGTCCCGGGCCTCGGCAAGAACTACCTGCGGGCCGTCCAGCACCGCGACCTGCTCTCGGTGCTGCCCGACGGCTCGCGGGTCTACGAGTTCCACGCCTGGGAGAAGAACGTCACCCGCAGCGAGTCCTACGTCGGAGCGGACGTGCCCATCCTCGAGTACCTCGAGCGGCTGGCGGCGCTCGGCGAGGACCCCGAGGACTACGCGAGCATCTGGTACTACTTCTGACCGCGGGCCGGCAGCCTGCTGGCATCCCCGCCGGCCGCGGGTAGAATCGCCGCGCCGGTTGGGGCGGGTGCCTCCCGGCCGGTTGTTCGGAAGGAGACGGCTTGGACGAGCAGCAGATTGTCCACGGCCTCGAGGAGCAGCAGGCGTTCCTGGGACTGGCCAGCCTGCTGGTGCTGGGCATCGCCTCCCAGTGGGTGGCCTGGAGGCTGAAGCTTCCGTCCATCCTGCTGCTCCTGCTCTGCGGGATACTCGCCGGGCCGGTGACCGGCCTGGTCCGGCCCGACGCGTTCTTCGGCGAATTGCTCACCCCGGTCGTGTCCTTCTGCGTGGCTCTGATCCTTTTCGAGGGCAGCCTCAGCCTGCGCGTCGCCGAGCTCCTGCGGGTCGGGCGCGCCGTGCGCAACCTGATCAGCATCGGCGCGCTCGTCACCTGGGTCTGCGCGTCGCTGGCCGCCTGGCTGCTGCTCGATCTGGGCCCGGCCCTGGCCGTGCTGCTCGGCGCGGTGCTGACCGTCACCGGTCCGACGGTCATCGGCCCGATGCTCCGCCACGTCCGCCCCCAGGGCTCGGTGGGGGCGGTGCTCAAGTGGGAGAGCATCCTCATCGACCCCATCGGGGCGACCCTGGCGGTGCTGGTCTTCGAGGCCGTCGTCGCCGGCGGCTTCGGCCGGGCGGCCACGGCGGTGGCGGGCGGCCTGGCCAACACCGTCCTGCTCGGCGGCGCGATCGGCGCCGTAGGGGCGCTGACCCTGGTGCTGCTCCTCAAGCGCTACTGGATCCCGGATTTCCTGCACAGCCCGGTGTCCTTCATGGCGGTCATCGCCGTCTTCGCGATCTCCAATGCGAAGCAGAGCGAGTCCGGCCTGCTGGCCGTGACCGTCATGGGCCTGATCCTGGCCAACCAGCGCTGGGTGAGCGTCGCGCACATCGTGGAGTTCAAGGAGAACCTGCGCGTCCTGCTGCTATCCTTCGTCTTCGTGCTGCTCTCGGCCCGGCTCGAGCCCGACAAGCTCCGCGAGGCCGCCGGCCCCAGCCTCATGCTGCTGGCCGTGCTGGTCCTGGCCATCCGGCCGCTGGCCGTGGTGCTCTCGACGAGCAACGCCCGGCTCAGCTGGAAGGAGCGGGCCTTCCTGGCCTGCATGGCGCCCCGCGGAATCGTGGCCGCCGGCGTGGCCTCGGTATTCGCGCTGCGGCTGTCGGAGACAGCCAAACTGTCCGCCGAGGTGCAAGACGGGGCGCGGATGCTCGTGCCCGTGGTCTTCATCGTGATCATCGGCGCGGCGGCCATCTACGGCCTGGCCGCGCTGCCCCTGGCCCGGCTGCTCGGGCTGGCCCAGGCCCATCCCCGGGGCGCGGTGATCGTCGGCGCCCACCAGTGGGGCCGGGAGCTGGGCAAGGCCCTCTCGGCCCACGGCTGCCCGGTGCTGATGGTCGACACCAACCCGGCCAACGTCGACGCCGCCCGGATGGCTGGGCTGCGCACCTACTCGCGGAGCATCCTCTCGGACAAGGTGCTCGACGATGTCGACCTGGGGGGCATCGGCCGGCTGCTGGCCCTGACCTCCAACGACGAGCTCAACACCCTGGCCGCACAGCGCTTCGCCAACGTATTCGGCCGCTCCGAGGTCTATCAGCTGGCCACCAAGGACGACACCCGGCCCGACGGCCGAGACGACCGCCCCCACCGGCCCGGCCGGCTGCTCTTCGGGCCGGACGTGACCTTCGCGACGATCGAGGCGGCCTTCGAGGAGGGCGCCCGGATCGAGGCCTGCCAGCTCTCGGCGGAGCTGGACATGCGCGGCTGGCGGGAGCGCCACGGCCCCCGCTCGGTGCCGCTCTTCCTGCTCTCCAAGCGCGGCCGGGTCGCGGCCTTCACCGCCAGCCAGAGCGCCGTGGCCCAGAGCGGGGACACGGTCATCGGCATGGTGCGGGGAACGGTCGCAACGGCGGCGCAGGCCGCGGCCGCCGCGCCGGCGGGACCGGCGGGACCGGCGGCGGGCTCCCCGCCGGCCTCCGCCTGACGCGCTTCTCTCGACCGCAATCTCTCCGCACTGAGCGAGGACCAACAGATCCCGGCGGCGCACGTCGGCGCTCGGAAGCCCTTGAAAGCCCCGCCGATTTGGGTATGTATTTGGGCCGGCGAAGCTCACCCGGGTCTGGTCGCACGACGGCCCAATCGGGCCCCCGGCGGCCGCGGAAGGAGGTATCGTCATGAAGCTCCGGAGGCTCTTACCCGTGATCACCGTCGCGGCCCTGTGCGGCGCGCTCTGCGGCTGCGGCGACGGTTCGGCACAGAACGGCGCCGCCCGGGGCGGCGGCGAGGGCGCCGGGGGCGACATCCTCGTCGGGGTAATCCACCCCCTGAGCGGTCCGCTGGCGCCCTACGGCAAGGCGTCGCTGGCCGGCGTGCAGATGCGCGTCGACGAGATCAACGCCGCCGGCGGCATCGGCGGCCGCAGGATCAGGCTGCTGGTCGAGGACGAGAAGGGCGACTCGACCGCCGCGGAGAACGCCTTCAACAAGCTCGGCGGCTCCGACCGCGTCGCGGCCATGGTCATCCCGGTGACCAGCACCAACGCCCTGGCGGTGCGCAAGGCCGCCCGGAAGCTCGGGATCCCCTCCATCTCGCCGACCGCCACCAACGACAAGGTCACGGTCGACAACGAGTACATGTTCCGGGCCTGCTTCAACGACAGCTTCCAGGGCCGGATCGTCGCCGGCTACGCCTTCCGCGACTTGGGCATCAAGACCGCCGCGGTCTTCAAGGACCTGAACAGCGACTACAGCAAGGGCCTCTCGGCCAGCTTCACGAAGTGCTTCGAGGAGCTCGGCGGCAAGGTGGTGGCCGAGGAGAGCTACCAGCAGGGCGACACCGACTTCGGCGCCCAGCTCAAGAAGATCAAGGAGTCCGGCGCCGGACTGCTCTTCGTGCCCGGCTATCCCCCGGAGGTGCCGCTGGTCATCAAGCAGGCCAGGGCCCTGGGCCTGGAGGCCCGGCTCTGCGGCGCCGACGGCTGGGACAACGACGCGGTGATCAACGGCTCCGGCGACGGCGCGGCCGGCTGCTTCCTGGTGGGCGCGTTCTCGCGCGAGGATTCCCGCCCGGCGGTGAAGCGGTTCGTGGAGGCCTTCACCAGGCGGGGCGGGGCCGCCCCCGGCACCTTCGAGGCCCTGGGCTACGACTCCATGAGCCTGCTGGCCGAGGCCATGAAGAAGGGCACGACCTCCGCGGCCATCCGCGAGGGCCTGGCCGGAGTCAAGGGCTTCGAGGCGGTCACCGGCACGATCACCATCGACCCGGCGGGCGACGCGGTCAAGGGCGCGGTGATCCTGGACATCCAGAAGGACGGCGACAGGTTCGCCACCAAGTACAAGGCGACGGTGAACCCGTAGGGAACAGCGACGGCTTCAACATGCAACAACCAACAACCAACAGCCAACAACCAATGACTGTTGGATGCTGCTTGTTGGATGTTGGCTGTTGGCTGTTCGGCGCCTAGCCTCTCGTGGACACGCTTCCCTACTACCTCATCCAGGGCCTGTGCTACGGGGCGATCATCGCCCTGATCGCGCTGGGCTACTCGCTGGTCTACGGGATCATCAAGCTGATCAACTTCGCCCACGGCGAGTTCTACATGGTCGGGGCCTACGCCGGGTTCGGGGTCTACGCGCTGCTGCCGGCGGGGCTGAGCCCCTGGCTGGCCATCCCCGCGGTGCTCGCGGTCTCGGGGACGGCCGGAGCGGCCATCGCGGGAGGGGCCGAGTACGTGGCCTACCGGCCGATCCGCAAGAGCGGCCGGCTGGCCGCGCTGCTCACCGCCATCGGCGTCTCCTTCCTGCTGCAGAGCGTCTTCAGCCTGGTCAAGGACGCCCAGCCGCTGCAGTACCCCGCGGGGCCGGGAAGCGTCGGCGCGCTCTGCCAGCATCCCGTCCCGGTGGGCGCCGACGGGATCATGGCCGTGAACTTCGCCTACGTGCCGGCCGCGCTGGTCCTGGGCCTGGGGCTGTGGTGGATCGTGATGCGCACGCGCTTCGGCCGGGCCATGCGCGCGCTGTCCCAGGACCCCGACGCCGCGGCGCTCATGGGCGTGAACGTCAACGCGGTGGTCCGCCGGACCTTCCTGCTGGGCGGGTTCCTGGCCGGAGTGGCCGGCTCGCTGATCGCCTTCCAGAACATCATCAGCCCGACCATGGGGTTCCTGCCGGGCCTGAAGGCCTTCATCGCCGCGGTGATCGGCGGCATCGGCAGCGTGCCCGGCGCGCTGATCGGCGGCTTCGCGGTGGGCCTGCTCGACTACCTGGTGGTCTGGGCCGGCGTGCCGACGGGCTACCGCGACCTGGCCGCCTTCGTGGTGCTCATCCTGGTGCTCGTGATCCGACCGCAGGGACTCCTCGGCCGGCGGGAGTCCGAGAAGGTATGAGCCTGCACGAGTTCCTCCCGCTGCTCTGCCAGGCCGGCATCTTCGCCATCCTGGCCATGTCGCTCAACCTGATCAGCGGGCTGACCGGCCTCCTCCAGCTGGGCCAGGCCGGCTTCTTCGCGGCCGGGGCCTACGCCGCGGGCTTGCTGGCCATCTACGGGACGGTCCCGGCGCTGGGCCCGGCGAACCTGATACTGGGCGCGGTCCTGGCCGCCGCGGTCGCGGCGCTCTTCTCGGTGGTCATCGGTCTGCCCTGCCTGCGCCTGACCGGCGACTACCTGGCCATCGCCACGCTGGGCTTCGCCGAGATCCTGCGGCTGCTGCTCAACCGCCTGGAGCTGCCCGGCGGGGCCATGTTCCCGAACGAGCGGATCGGCGGGCCCACCGGCATCAGCTTCACCGAGTCGCCCGGCCGCCTCTGGCCGGCCCATCCGGACTACAACGCCGAGTACACCAGCTGGTGGCTGGTGTGGCTGGCGGTGGCCGGTGTCTACCTGCTGCTCCGCAACCTCAAGTTCTCGCGGCAGGGCCGGGCCTGGATGTGCATCCGGGAGGACGAGATCGCCGCCCGATCCATGGGCGTCGACGTACCCCGCGCGAAGCTCTCCGCCTTCGTGGTCAGCGCCGCGCTCGCCGGGGCGGCCGGGGCGCTCTTCTTCCATCACAAGCTGCGCATCTGCCCCAACGATTTCATGCTGATGACCAGCATCCTGATCCTGCTCATGGTGGTGCTCGGCGGGATGGGCTCGTTCTCCGGATCGATCCTGGCCGCGACCGTCCTGTGGTTCCTGCCCCAGCTGCTGCGGCACATCCACCCGAAGCTGGGCGAGTATCAGCAGCTGATCTACGCCGTTCTGCTCATCGTCCTGATCCGGCTCTGGCCCGGCGGGCTCTTCGGCGCCGGGGAGCTGCCGCATTGGCTCGGGCGGCTCTCCGGCCGGCGGAGGGTGAACGCTTGACCGACGCCGCCATCCGCAAGGAGTTCGACCTCTTCTTCTGCGAGAAGCTCGCCAAGAGCTTCGGCGGGCTCCGCGCGGTCGACGGCTTCGATCTGGAGCTGAGGGCCGGCGAGATCGTGGGGCTGATCGGGCCCAACGGGGCGGGCAAGACCACGGTCTTCAACCTGATCACGGGGCTCGAGCGCACCGACTCCGGCCAGGCCTACTTCGAGCGGCGCTACATCACCGGGTTGCCCGCCCACCGCATCGCGCACCTGGGCATCGCCCGGACCTTCCAGAACATCCGGCTCCTGGGGCAGCTGTCCGTGCTCGACAACGTCAAGGTGGCCTACCACTGCCACGCGCGCTACGGGCTCGTCGCCGCCGCGCTGCGTCTGCCGAGCTTCCGGCGCGCCGAGCGCGACATCGCCCGGAAGTCGATGGCCTTCCTGGAGTTCCTGGGGCTCGAGGGCGAGGCCGGCAAGCCCGCCGGCTCGTTGCCCTACGGCCGCAGGCGGCGGCTGGAGCTCGCCCGGGCGCTGGCCACCGAGGCCAAGCTCCTCTTGCTCGACGAGCCGGCGGCGGGCCTCAACGAGACCGAGACGGCCGAGCTCACCGCGGTGATACGGCGCATACGCTCGGAGCTCGGCGTGACCGTCCTGCTCATCGAGCACGACATGAAGATGGTCATGGGCCTCTGCGACCGCCTGGTCGTCCTCAACTTCGGCCGGACCATCGCCCGGGGCACGCCGGCCGAGGTGGGCGCGGACCCCGAGGTGATCGAGGCCTACCTGGGGCGGCCGAAGGAAGAGTGTGTGAAGCAGGCGGACGGAGCCGAAACCGCAGAGCCTGCTCCGCCGAAGCAGCCGCTTCGGCCGCGAAGGCTGGATGAACGCAGATGAACGCGGATCGCGAAGAGCAAAGGAGCGCTGCTGGCGCGCACCCGGCATCCCTGCTGTCCTCTGTGTCCTCCGCGTCCTCTGTGGTTCGAAATCCCTGTCGTGCTTCTTGGCGAACTTGGCGCCTTGGCGCGAGGATGCCCCGCCATGCTTGAGCTCGCCGACGTCTCCGTGACCTACGGCGCCGTGGAGGCGCTCCGCGGCGTCTCCATGCGCGTCGCCGCCGGCGAGGTGGTGGCGCTCCTCGGCGCCAACGGCGCGGGCAAGAGCTCGCTCCTCCGGGCGATCTCGCGGCTGGTGCCGCTGGCCGGGGGGGCCATCAACTTCGAGGGCCGGTCGCTCGCGCGGGTCGCTGCGCACGAGCTCGCCGGCATGGGACTGGCCCACTGCCCGGAGGGCCGGCGGATCTTCCCGGACCTGACCGTCGAGGAGAACCTGGACCTCGGCGGTTACTCGGTCGGCTCGGCCGACGCGCTCGCGCGCGGCCGGGAGCGGGCCTGCCGGCTCTTCCCGGTGCTGGCCGAGCGCCGCCGCCAGAAGGGCGGGACGCTCTCGGGCGGCGAGCAGCAGATGCTCGCGGTTGCCCGGGCGATGATGATCGCGCCGAAGCTCCTCATGCTCGACGAGCCGTCGCTGGGCCTGGCCCCCAAGCTCATCGGGCAGATCTTCGACACCGTCCGGCGCATCAACCGGGAGGAGGGCGTCACCGTGCTGCTCGTCGAGCAGAACGCCAACGAGGCCCTGCTCCACTCCGACCGGGCCTACATCCTCGAGCAGGGCCGGATCGTTTTGGCCGGAACCTCGGAGGAGCTCCGCCGCGACGAGCGCGTCCGGAAGGCCTACCTCGGGGTCTGAACCGGCTCTCGATCTCCGAACCACAAAGACACGAAGACACAAAGCGAACGCAAAGAACGACCCTTCAACTTGTTGCATTGGGTACTCCTTTGTGTATCTTTGTGCCTTGGTGTCTTTGTGGTTAACTGGCTGTCCGATTGCTGGAAGGGCGAACCATGGCCAAGAAGACCAGGCGCATCGGCATCCTCACCGCGGGCGGCGACTGCCCGGGCCTCAATGCGGTCATTCGCGCGGTGGCCAAGACCGCCATGCACGACCACGGCTACGAGGCGATCGGCTTCAAGGACGGCTACCACGGCCTGACCCTCGACAAGTTCGTGAACCTGCACCGCGACGACGTCTCGGGCATCCTCACCCGCGGCGGGACGATCCTGGGCAGCTCCAACTCCCACGACCCCTTCCGCTGGGCGGTGGAGAAGGGCGGCAAGATCGTCCACCGCGACTTCTCGGGCAAGGCCCTGGCCGCCTACCGCCGCCACGGCCTCGCCGCGCTGGTGGTGATCGGCGGCGACGGCACCATGACCGTGGCCGGCAAGCTCATGAACCTGGGCATGAACATCGTCGGCGTGCCCAAGACCATCGACAACGACCTGGAGGGCACCGACCGGACCTTCGGCTTCGACACCGCCGTCCAGACCGCCACCGAGTGCATCGACAAGCTCCACGACACCGCCCAGAGCCACCACCGGGTGATGATCGTCGAGATCATGGGCCGCTACGCCGGCTGGCTGGCGCTGACCTCCGGGGTGGCCGGCGGCGGCGACGTGATCCTGATCCCCGAGATCCCCTATCGGCTGGAGAGCGTCTGCGAGTGCCTCAAGTCCCGCTCGAAGCGCGGCAAGCGCTTCAGCATCGTGGCGGTGGCCGAGGGCGCCAAGCCCGACGGCGGCCAGATGGTGGTGGCCAAGCGCGACGAGAAGAGCCCCGACCCGATCCGCCTGGGCGGCATCGGCCAGCACCTCGGCTCCGAGATCGAGAAGTTCTCGGGCCTGTCCACCCGCGTGACCGTGCTCGGCCACCTCCAGCGCGGCGGCACCCCCTCGGCCTTCGACCGGGTGCTCTGCACCCGCTTCGGGGTCAAGGCCATGAAGCTGGTGGCCGAAGGCGCCTACGGCCAGATCGCTGCGCTCCGCGGCGAGGACATCATCGGCGTGCCCATCAAGGAGGTCGCCGGCAAGGTCCGCACCGTGCCGCTCGACCACGACCTGGTGGCCGCGGCGCGCTCGGTGGGGACGTGCCTGGGGGACTGAGCGCAACGATGGCATCAGCCACAGATGCACACAGACGAACACGGATGACAACATGAACCTGAACCGGCCTTCAGGCACTTGGCCATCTTGGAGGCCTGCCTAAAGGGCAGGCTTCTCGCCTATCCATATCATCTGTGTCTATCTGTGTTCATCTGTGGCTGATCAGACTGACGTCGTTCTCTGCGTCTCCGCGCCTCTGCGGTGAATAGAGCCCCCGCCGTTTCCCTTGGCGTCCACCGTGCGGGGCGCTAGAATGCGTCAATCATGTCCGCCCTCGACGGCCGCAAGATCTACACCCCCAGCCGGCTGCTCGCCGAGACCCGCCTGGTGCTCGAGGAGAGCTTCGGCTCCCTCTGGCTCGAGGGCGAGGTCTCGAACCTGCGCCGGCCGCCCAGCGGGCACCTCTATTTCTCGCTGAAGGACGCCGGTGCGGCGCTCGGCGGCGTGATCTTCGGCGGCGAGCGCCGGGTGCGCTCGGCGCAGTTCCTCTCCGAGGGAAGCAAGGTCCTGGTCTACGGCCGCTTCTCGGCCTATGAGCGCTCCGGCCAGTGCCAGCTCGTGGTCGAGCGCGTCGAGCCGCTTGGCCTGGGCGCGCTCCAGAAGGCCTTCGACGAGCTGAAGAGCCGCCTGGAGGCCGAGGGGCTCTTCGCCCCGGAGCGGAAGCGCCCCATCCCGCGCATGCCCTTCACCGTGGGGCTGGTCACCAGCCCCACCGGCGCTGCGGTGCGCGACCTGATGAACGTGCTCGCCCGGCGCTTCCCGGCGGTCGCCATACTGCTCGCCCCCTGCCGGGTGCAGGGCGAGGGCGCCGCCGCCGAGATCGCCGCGGCCATCGAGCTCCAGAACCGCGCCGACCTCGCCGAGGTCCTGGTGATCGGCCGGGGCGGCGGCTCCGTGGAGGACCTGTGGGCCTTCAACGAGGAGCCGGTGGTCCGGGCCATCGCGGCCAGCCGCATCCCCACGGTCTCGGCCGTGGGCCACGAGATCGACTACACCCTCGCCGACTACGTCGCGGACCTGCGCGCGCCGACGCCCTCGGCGGCGGCCGAGCTCTGCGTCCGCACCGAGGCCGAGGTCCGCGACGAGCTCGAGGGCGCGTCGCTGCGCCTCCGCCACGGGCTTTCGCGCGCGGCGGAGCTCGCCCGCGCCAGGCTCGCCGAGCTCGCCGCCAGCGAGGCCTTCGCCCGGCCGGAGAGCCTGGTCGAACGCCGCCGCCAGGCCCTCGATGAACTCGGGCTCCGCCTGGGCTCGGCGGCCTCGGCGGCGGCCTCGCGCTCCCGCGAGCGGCTGGCCGCGGCGGGCGCGCACCTCTCCAGCCTGAACCCGCTCGCGGTGCTCGCGCGCGGCTACTCGGTCACGTTCGACGAGGACGGCCGGCTCGTGGCCGACGCGCGGAAGGTCGGGAAGGGCGCCAGGATCAGGACAGTGCTGGCCCGCGGGGAGATACTCTCGCGGGTCGAGGAGAAGAACGATGGCCAAGACTGAAGGCAGCGCACCGGCGAACTTCGAGAAGGAGCTCGCCCGGCTCGAGGAGATCGTCTCGAAGCTCGAGGCCGGCTCGCTCGGCCTCGACGAGTCCATCGCCCTCTACGAGGAGGGCGCCAGGTGCCTGAAGGCCTGCCAGGGGCGGCTGGCCCAGGCCGAGGCCCGGATCAAGATGCTCGTCGAGGGCGCCGAGGGCCCCGAGGAGCGGGACTTCGACCCGGCCGCCGCCGAGGATAAGCCCGCGGCCGGAGGACCCCGCGGCGGCCGCAAGACGGAGTCCGACGCATCGGATACGTCGGACGAGTCGGACGCCTCCGGCGAGCCCGCCCCGGCCAAACCCCGCCGCCGGGCGCGCGAGCCGCGCGGCCGCGGGCTCTTCTAGGAGCCAGCCATGTCCAAACCCAACGTCCTCTTCATCATGACCGACCAGCAGCGCTTCGACACCATCGCGGCGCTGGGCAACGGCCTCATCCACACGCCCAACATGGACCGGCTGGTCGCCCGGGGCGTCTCCTTCACGAACGGCTACTCGACATGCCCGGTGTGCGTGCCGGCGCGCTACACGGTGCGCTCGGGCCGCGAGCCGCTCTCGACCGGCATCTTCACGAACGGCCGCCGCGGCTGGGCCGCGCCGGACTCGGCGGCCACCATGGAGTCGCGCTGCGGGCCCTTCCTGGCCCGGACCATGGCGGGGCTCGGCTACCGGACCTTCGGCATCGGCAAGTTCCACACCGACCCGTGGGACCAGGACGTGGGCTTCGAGCGGCAGCTCCACTCCGAGGAGCTCTACGGGTCGCCCAAGCAGCGCGCCGGCGACGCCTACGCCCGCTTCATCCGCGACGAACACCCGGAGTACGACTGGCTGGAGATGCTCCAGGGCGAGCGCACCGAGATGTACTACGTGCCGCAGATGAGCCCGCTGCCGCCGGAGCTCACCGTCGAGGCCTGGGCCGCCATGCGCGCCGTCGAGGAGCTCGGCCGCCGAGACCCGCGGCCGTACTTCGGCTTCGTCTCCTTCATCGGGCCGCACCCGCCGTGCGCGCCGCCCCAGCCCTTCAACCGCATGTACGACCCCGATCGAATGCCCGGCCCCTTCCGCGGCCGGCCGGAGGTGGACGGCGCCGACGAGCAGATCGTCTGGATGAACCGGATCATCTGGGCCGAGGACATCAACGATCCCTGGGCGCGGATCCTCCGGGCCCGCTACTACGGGGAGATATCCTACATCGACGCGTGCCTCGGCCGGATCCTCGACGCCGTCGAGGCCCGGCCCGACGCCGACGACACGGTGATCTGCTTCTTCGCCGACCACGGCGACGGCCTGGGCGACCACCGCGCCTGGCAGAAGGAGAGCTTCTTCGAGCAGGCCTGCCACGTGCCGTATCTGGTGAGCTGGCCCAACCGGCTGCCGGCCGGCGCGAGGCGGGATGAGATCGTCTCCCTGACCGACCTCTTCGCCATCGCCACCGGCGCGGCCGGGCAGGTCGAGACCCGCGACGGCATCGACGTCCTCGGCATGCTCGAGGGCCGCGCCGCGCCGCGCGAGCACCTCTTCGGCTGCTACGGCCGGCCGGGAACGCCGCTCTTCAAGATCATGGTGCGCTCCGGCAGATGGAAGTACATCTTCCTGGCCAACGGCGGCCGCGAGCAGCTCTTCGACATCGAGGGCGACCCCCGCGAACTCGAGGAGCTCGCCGCGGCGCAGCCGAAGGTCGCCGCGGAACTCCGCGCCGCGGCCGAGGGGTATCTGGCCCGGGCGGGCGGCGCCGAGGCGCTCGAGGGCGGCCGGCTCCGCGCCTTCCCGTACCAGGAGCGGCCGATCCGGCGCGTGCTGCAGTTCTCGTCCGACCGCGGGGTGGAGGGTTTCCCCGAGAATCCCGCCGACGTCCTGCGCGGCACGGCCTGGGAGAGAAAGTAGACGCCCATGAATTCACGGGAGCGAGTCCTCGCCGCAGTCGCCCGCAAGACACCCGACCGCGTGCCCGTCGACCTGGGCGGCACCGAGTCCTCGGGCCTGACCGGCATGGCCTGGCACCGCCTGGCCGCGCATCTGGGCCTGCCCCGCAATCCCGGCCCGAAGGTGCTCGAGCCGCTCCAGGGGGCCGTGGAGATCGACGACGGCCTGCGCGAACGGTTCGGGATCGACACCGTGCCGCTCTTCCCGGAGCCGGCGGCCTGGAAGCCCGGGACCTTCGGCGACGGCTCGGCCTGCCTCATGCCCGCGCTCTGGACCGAGCGCGTGGCGGCCGACGGCGCCCGCGAGCTCCTCGGCGCCGACGGTTCGGTGGCGGCCCGCATGCCGGCCGGGGGCTTCTACTTCGACCCGGTGGCGCTGCCGCTCGCCGACTGCCAGTCGGCCGCCGACGTGGAGCGCAAGCGCGCCGTCATCGAGGCCTTCGACCTGCCCGGCTTCTGCGACGAGGGCGTCGAGGCCACGGCCGCGCGCGGCCGGAAGCTGCACTCCGGGACGGACCGCGCGGTGGTCTTCAACCTGTGCTGCCACTTGCTCGCAGCCGGGACGCTGCTGCGCGGCTACGAGCAATTCATGGTCGATCTCCTGACCGAGGAGGCCATGGTCGAGGCCCTGCTCGAGATCCTCATGGACGGCTACGCGAAGCGCATCGACCGCTACGCGCCGGCGCTCAAAGGCCAGGTCGACGTGGTGCTCTTCAACGACGACCTCGGCACCCAGCAGGGGCCGATCGTCTCGCCCGACGTCTACCGCCGCTTCATCAAGCCGCGCCAGACCCGGCTCTTCGGCTACGCGAAGAAGGCCTTCGGCGCGCCGGTGCTCTTCCACTCCTGCGGCGCGGTCTCGGAGTTCATCCGCGACCTGGCCGAGGCCGGCGTCGATGCCCTGAACCCCGTGCAGGTCGCGGCCGAGGGCATGGACTCGAAGCGCTTGAAGGCCGAGTTCGGGCGGGACATCTGCTTCTGGGGCGGCGGCTGCGACACCCAGAAGGTGCTCGCCCGCGGCAGCGCCGGGGACGTCCGCGAGGAGGTCCGCCGGCGCGTCGCCGACTTCGCCCCCGGCGGGGGATTCGTCTTCACCCAGGTCCACAACATCCAGCCGGACGTGCCGCCGGAGAACGTGGTGGCGATGTTCGAGGCAGTCCGGGAGTTCGGCGGCTAGGGCTTTCACCGCAGAGGGCGCAGAGTAACGCGGAGGACAACGACAACAACAACGGATTCAACCGCCGATTCACGCCGATTCACGCCGATGAACGCCGATTGGCGCCGACAGAACCATGCTATGATTGCTCTGTTGTGTTGCGAGCCGGACGACCTCGAACTGCGCGAAGAGCTTGTTGCCCAAGGTCTGTGCAGCTGTAGAGCGAATCTCCGACGTCATCGAGTTGCCACACCTCCGCCAGAATCAGTCCCAGCGTTTCCGCATCTGCAGCGCCGACGAACCAATCAGCCTGCTCATCGGCAGCCCAGACAAGGATGCCTGCCTGATTGTCGCCAAATCGATACTGCGTGTTGCCAGGCCAGCCATGCGTCCTCAGTTCTGGCCTGAACAGCTTCGCCAAGCTCGCGATCGCTGTCTCCGTAAGCTCCGGATTTTGCGCTTGGACCAACGCAGGTTGCCGCAGCACGAGGGTATAGTCCCATACGCAAGAGTACACATACTCCGAGAAAGTCCGCGCCAGGAGGTGCCACTGCCTGCCGTCGGTATCTACGTCAACGAGCACCGGCGGGTCGTCCGATCCATCGAGATCTATCGCCCAGGCACAGACACCTTGATTTTCACGCCGGATTGGCAAGAGCGTCTTTGAGTTCCAATGGGTGAGAGCGAACTTGGCCACCTCGATGGGCGGGTCGTCATTACTGTTGTCAGCAAGGATCTGGATCGCTGACTCACACTCATACCATTCTTGGACCGATGGAGGCACCACCAATCCGAGTCTCTTCGCAGCGTCATCAAGCAGCATCTTTGCGGACGAAGCTGGCCGAGGCTCCACACCCAGGAGGCGAAACGTGGCTGTGTGATATGGCATGTGAACTCCCAGCCTATCGGCGTTCATCGGCGTGAATCGGCGGTTAAAGCCGTTGTATTGGATGTTGTCCTCAGCGCCCCTCCGCGTCCTCTGCGGTGAGAAGCCCCGTCGTTACTCGTAGCTCCCGAGCTCCTTCGCCAGCCGCACGAACTCCTTGAAGGTCTCGAAGCTGACCAGCTCCGGCACCGAGTGGTCGGAGCTGGCCACGTAGCCGCCGCCGGCCTTCATGGCCGGGATGGTGGCGCGCATCTGCTCCCAGAGCAGCTCCGGCCGGTCGAAGAGCGCGGCGTTCAGGCCCCCGTGGAAGGCGAGCCGGTCGCCGTATTGCTTCTTGAGCGCGATCGGGTCCATCCCGGCCTTGACCTCGACCGGGTTGAGCATGTTGACGCCGATCTCGATGAGCTCGGGCACGAACGGGCGGATGTCTCCGCAGGAGTGCAGCCAGACCTTGAGGCCCTTGGCGTGGGCCCAGTCGCAGGCCCGCTTCTGGACCGGCTTCACGAGCTCCCGGTACATGTCCAGCGAGAAGAACTGGTTGAGCTTATAGCCCATGTCCTCGTACCAGCCGATGCCGTCGAACTCGTAGCCGGCATCCCAGACCGCCTGGAAGAGCTCGATGTCCACGTCGAGCATGTGGTTGAACATGTCCACCACCCACTCCGGGTCGGTGGCCATGGCGATGAGCGTGCGCTCGGTGCCGACGACGAAGGAGTGGGTCACGTCGAAGCCGAACCAGAAGCCGGCGTCGATCCAGGCGCCCGACTCGCGCCACTTGGGGTACTCGGTCTTTAGCCGGTCCCAGTTCACCCGGTCGCGGTCGGGCGTCATCCGCGCCTTGGTCTTCGCCCAGCTGTCGGCGTCGGTCACCGTGAAGTCCAGGAACTCGGGCACGCCGCCGGCGTGGGTCCAGTTCTTCATGGTCACGCCCCAGGAGGTGGTGTGGACCTTGAAGTCGGGAGTCTCCTCCAGGACCTTCTCCGGGTAGCGCGGGCTGTTGTCCGCGCCGATCCTCACGATCCGGTCGAGCCCGAAGTGGTCGTGGGGGCTCACCCCCTCGGGCAGCCCCTCGCGCCGCCAGCGCTCGACGGTGGAACCCCAAATGCTGTCGGTCACCGGCACGCGGTCGGCCTCGCGGTGCTCGTGCATGCGGAGCATCCGTTCGCGGGTGGTCATCTCGGACATGGCAAACCCTCCCTTCCTCGTGATGGTCGGCGAATTATCGCCAACTCGCCCCGGCTGGCAACGATAGACGGGCGGATTTGACGAGGCCTCCGATGCAGGCTGGACTCCCCTCCTGGGCTGCTCGGGCCCAACGCGGACGACGAGGGAGGGGCGAGCGAGCAGGGAGCTCTTCATCCCAACGACCCGGCGGCCCGCGCCACGCCCCTCGCCCCATCCGCTTCGCCTGGCCCGCCCACCCGCCTCACGGCACCCGCAGGAACCGCGACGGCGGCGCGCCCAGCACCGCCTTGAACTGCCGCGAGAAGGCGAAGGCGTTGGCGTAGCCGAGCGCGTGGGCGACCTCCTTCACGGTCAGGTCGCCGCCGGCGAGCATCGAGCGGGCCCGCTCCACACGCCGGCGGATGCGGTAGTCGCCGGGCGAGACCCCGAAGCGCGCGCGGAAGGCCTTGCGGAAGCGCTCGTAGCCCAGGCCCAGCTCGTCGGCCAGCTCCGGCAGCGCCAGACGCTCGGCCGGGTCGGCGGCCAGCCGCCGGGCGGCCTCCTCGATTTCCTGCGCAGCCGGAGCGGCGCGCGAGCACCGGCGGTCGAGGGCGTAGACGTCGACTAGCAGCGCGTGGATGGCCGCGAGCATCCGGGGCAGCTCGCCCTCGGGGCAGCCGCCGAGCTCGCCGACCAGCAGGTCGAAGCGCTCGATGAGCTCGAGGCTCAAGCCCGGGTTGAGCACCGGCCGCTCGAAGTCCAGGCTCCCCAGAGCGGCCAGCGCCGCGGCGAAGGGCCGGCCCAGGTTCACATAGCACTCGGCCCAGTCGGAGCCCGGCGGATGCACCGTGCTGTGCCGGCGGCCCGGGACGCGCTGGAGGAAGCAGCCCGGGAAGGTGGCGTGCTCGCGCCCCTGCCAGTCGACGTAGTTGCCCGTGCCGCGCAGAACCAGCACGCCGCTGTAGTGGGCGAACACGGCGTCGACGTGCTGGCTCGCGCCCCCGGGCTTGAGCAGGAAGCCCGCGCCGATCATGTGGTCGGAGTCCGACCCGAGCATGCCCCGGTGGGCCACCTCCTTGCGGAAGAAGCGCTCGGGCAGGCTGATACGTTCTGGGGTCACCGGACGGCCCTCCGTCGCACCTCCCAATTCGGATATGTAGATTACCATCTCAGCTATGGACGGCAAGAGCCAAATGGGGTATTCTCACGACAAGCGGGCGATGGCTCGCACGGACTGACGACGACCACGAGAAGGGGATGACGATGACCGCTGCGAAGGGCACGGAGGACGGGAAGCTGAGCTGGGGCATCCTGGGCGCAGGCAAGATCGCCGCGGCCTTCGCGCGCGGGCTCTCGACCTCCAGAACCGGAAAGCTCGTCGCGGTGGGCAGCCGCACGCAGGCCAACGCCGAGAAGTTCGGCGCAGAGTTCGACGTGCCGCGGCGCCACGGGAGCTACGAGGCGCTCATCGCCGATCCGGAGGTCGAGGCCGTCTACGTCGCCACGCCCCACCCCATGCACGCCGAGTGGGCCATCCGGGCCTGCGAGGCTGGCAAGCACGTGCTCTGCGAGAAGCCCATGGCCCCTAACCACGCAGGGGCCATGGCCATGTTCGCGGCCGCCGAGCGCGCCAGCGTGCTGCTCATGGAAGCCTTCATGTACCGCTGCCACCCGCAGACCGCCAAGATCGTCGAGACGATCCGCTCGGGGGCCATCGGCGAGGTCCGGATGATCCAGGGTTCGTTCGGCTACGGCTCGGGCGGCGCCGTCGACCCGGCCAGCCGCGCCTACCGCAAAGACCTGGCCGGCGGCGGCATCCTCGACGTCGGCTGCTACCCGGTCTCGATGGCGCGGCTCGTCGCCGGCGCGGCGCTCGGGAAGGACTTCGCCGACCCGATCGAGGTCCGCGGGGTCGCCCGCCTGGGCGAGACCGGCGTCGACGAGTGGGCCGCCGCGGTCATGAAGTTCCCCGGAGACATCGTCGCCCAGGTGGCCACCGGCATCCGCCAGGGGCTCGACAACTGCGTGCGGATCTTCGGCACGCTCGGGACGATCACCGTCCCGAACCCGTGGGTCTGCAACCGCACCGCCGCGGACAACCCCGAGTTCACCGTGAAGGTCAACAAGGAGAAGGACGCGCGCACCGTGTCCTGCCCGGCTCCGGCCACCTCCTTCAGCCTGGAGGCCGATGTCTTCGCCGCAACCGTTTCCGCCGGCCGACGCGAGGCCGCCGCCCCGGCCATGAGCCGGGCCGACACGCTCGGAAACCTGAAGGCGCTCGACGCCTGGCGCGAGTCCATCGGGCTGGCCTACGAGTTCGAGAAGACTCCCGCTCCGGTCTCGGGGCGGGCGCCGGCGAAGCGTTCCGACGCGAAGATGAAGTACGGGCGCGTCGCCGGCGTCGACCTGCCCGTCTCGCGCCTGATCATGGGCGTCGACAACCAGAAGGTCGCGCCCCACGCCTTCGCCATGTTCGACGACTACGTCGAGCGCGGCGGCAACGTCTTCGACTGCGCCTGGGTCTACGCGGCCGGAACATGCGAGAAGATGCTCGGCCACTGGGTGAAGACCCGCGGCATCCGCAAGGACGTGGTCCTGCTCGACAAGGGCGCGCACACGCCCAACTGCAACCCGGAGGCGCTCTCCCGGCAGTTCGCCGAGAGCCTGGAGCGGTTGCAGACCGACTACGTGGACATCTACATGCTCCACCGCGACAACCCGGAGGTGCCGGTCGGCGAGTTCGTGGAGCTCCTCAACGAGCACAAGCGCGCCGGGCGGATGAAGGCCTTCGGGGGATCGAACTGGACGCTCGAGCGCGTCGAGGCCGCCAACGAGTACGCCAGGGCCAAGGGGCTCACCGGCTTCGCGGCGGTCAGCAACCAGATGAGCCTGGCCCGGATGGTCGAGCCGCCATGGAAGGGCTGCCTGACCGCCTCGGACGCCAAGAGCCGCGCGTGGTTCGAGAGGACGCAGACCGCGCTCATGCCCTGGTCGAGCCAGGCCCGCGGGTTCTTCCTGCCCGGACGGGCCAACCCGGCAGACCGCTCCGACGCGGAACTGGTACGCTGCTGGTACGCCGAGGACAACTTCGAGCGCCTCGCGCGCGTCAACAAGCTCGCCGCCGAGCGCGGCGTCGAGCCCATCAACGTGGCCCTGGCGTGGGTGCTCGCCCAGCCCTTCCCGACCTTCCCGCTCATCGGACCGCGGCAGATAGCCGAGACGGCCAGCTCCTTCCGGGCACTCGAGATCGAGCTGACTCCGGCCGAGGTGAAGTGGCTGAACCTGGAGGGGTAGCCGCTCCGCAATCGCAGGCGTCCCGAGTGCGAAAGCTCAATTTCAACGCAGAGGCCGCAGAGGGGCGCGGAGAGCGCAGAGGGTGGCAAGCAGAGAGGTGAGGCAAAATGGCCTGGCCTCTTCGACTTCAGCACCAAGACACGTCCTCTGCGACCTCTGCGCCCCTCTGCGGCCTCTGCGTTGAAGAGAGCCGCCGGACTGGCGGTTGTCTCCCTATTGGTGCCACCCGTCCTTGGGCAGCCAGGGCTCGTAGTGCTTCCAGTACTGCCGGCGGCTCCAGGCACCGTGGGAGGCCAGGCCCTGCTGGCCGAGCGAGTCGACGACCACCACGTAATACCGCCGCGCCTTGCCGCGGCCGGCCTCGTCTAAGTCGGTGAAGGTCGTTTCCTTGATCGGCTCGGAGGTGAGCAACGCCACGCCCGAGTCCTTGTCCCACTGCGCGCCGCGGCCGTTGAGACGGTAGACGAGGTAGCCCTTGATGTCCTGGTGCGGGCTCGCTTCCCACTTGAGATCGGTGCCGCCGCCCTCGGCGCGCTCCTTGGCAAAGAGCCCCTCGACCTCGTTCGGCACGGTCATCTGATAGGGGCTCGGTCCGCCCTCGACGCCGAGCCGGTTCACCGCCCTGATGCGATAGGCGTAGATCGCGAAGGGGCAGCCGGGCCTGGTCATGTCGTAGGCCTTGTTGCCGGCCAGGCCGTCCTTGCCGAAGTACGGCTGCCAGATGGGGTCCTTGACCTCGACGATCTTCGAGAGATCCACGTTGTCGGTGAAGCTCGCCTCGGCGATGGGCTTGGGCGTCAGGCGCTCGAAGGCCCCCAGCGCCGCGCGCTCGACCATGGCCTCGAGCGGCAGCTTGTCGACGTACTGCGCCGCGTACTGGACCTTCTGGGCGCCGCTGATCGGCCGGAGGGGAGCGCGCTCGACCACGTAGCCGACCACGTCCTTCTCGTCGCTCGGCTTCCACGTAAAGACCACCTTGTCCTTGGCCAGGACGTCGACGCGGGAGTCGAGGATGAGCTTGGGCTGAGTGCGGACGCGGAGGCTGGCCTCGCTTTCGCTGTTGCCGGGGTAGACGCTGGTGACGCAGTAGTGATAGACAGCCCCCGGCTTGAGGCCGGCGTCGACGAAAGCCGCCTCCTTCACCGGCTCGGGCGTCAGCAGCTGAGGCTTGATCTTCCAGGGGATTTCCCCTTCGCCACGGTACACCCGGTAGCCGAGGATGGCGGTCTTGATCGGCTCCGGCTTCCAAGAGACGCTCGCCTTCCCGCCTTCGGCCAACACGACCTGGACGTCAGTCGGCACGTACTTGGGCACGGGCGGCGGCAGCGGATGCGCCAGCCGGTAGGTCCACACCTGCTGCTCCTTCCCCGCGCGATTCTCGAGGATGACGATGTTCAAGTCCGGCAGGTAGCGCATCAGTTGCGCGCGGTTGCCGGCCGGGTCGGGTTCCTGCGGCGGGTTCATCTTCTGCCACTCGTTCTTCACGGGATCGTAGGCCCAGGTCGAGATGGGTCGTGGCCCCTCCCCTCCCCGGGGCGTGCCCAGCACTATGGTGATCATCCGATCGTTGCGGCTGTCATAGACCATGGTCGGCCCCGAGCCCTTGCCCGGCGGGAGCTCGCCCTTGGGCTGGAGGTCGATCCACCTATCGGCGGCGATGTCGTAGGCCCAGGTCTGCGGGGCGTCCTTGCCCTGGTCGCCGAAGAGGATGAGTCGGTTCCTCGTCGGATCGAGGGCCATCCCGGCGTAGTCGCGCTTGCCGATCTCCTTCGATTGATTGGCCGTCGACCAGGTATTGGCGTACGGGTCGTAGACCCGGAGCTTGGTGTCGTACACCCAGAAGACCTGGTGGTTCGGGTCCCAGCAGGCCTGCTTGCCGACGTTGAGGGCCGGCTCTTTGCCCGGACGCATGTTCGTCCAGCGGTTCTTCGCAAGATCGAAGGTCCAGACCGAGTCCTCGCGGAGGTAGCGCGAGCGGTCCCAGAACCACCCGTGGCCGAAGGCCGGGTAGCTGAAGCGGTAGAACCGGTTGTCGAGCGGGCACTGCACGTTCTCGCGGCAGCAGCAGTTGCCGGGCGGGTTGTTGTTGGTCTGGAGGTACTCCCACTTGCCGGTGCGGACCTCGTAGGCCCAGGTCTCGGTGAGTTGCGGACCGCCGCCGCCCGGATCGTGGCCGCCCCAGCGGATCATCTTCCCGGCCGCCGGGTCGTAGTCCCAACTGGACTCGTAGCCCAGGCGCGGCGAGCCAGGCCCGCCCGGAACCGGGCTGCGTTTGACCCAGGTGTCGGGCGCCTGCTCGGCGATGGAGGGCGCGGCGGGGGCCGCCTCGGACGCGGCCGGTTCCCCGGCGGAGCAGGCCGCAGCGGCGGCCATTGCGGGAATCAGAATGGCCCAGGCAATCGGGATGCGCATGGCTCCTCCTTCCGCTGCGACGCTCATGGCAACTTCTTGGGCGCCCTTGGCTGCTTCCGCCGCAGCGTAGTCACGGGGCTCAACGACGCCGGCAGATTTGGCCGTGCCGGCCAGCCGGACGTTGTGGAGCTTCATCTCCTGGCGCAGGAGCAACCGGCGGTCCTCCTCGGTGGCTTGATCGGCCAACTCCTGCCGGCGCGTCTGGACGGCGAAGTAGGTCTGGCCGAGGGCCACGATCTCCTTCGACGGGTCGGCGTTCTGAACGATCAGGTAGCAGGCGTAGCGGGAGAGCAGGGTGGTCTTGACGGCCCGCTGCCCGCCCTTGCCGATGGTGATCATTTCGGTGATATCAACAAAATGATCCTCGATCCGCTGGCCACTGTTGAAGCAGGCCATCCGGGCCTTGGCCACGACCTGCTCGAAGTTGCGGTAGTCACCGTAGCCGAGCACCTCGGCGAAGTCTCGGCTGGACCAGAAGTCGGCGCCGGCGGCATTGGTGCGCCTGATGCGCTCGAAGGGGGTGGCGCCCCCGGGGGTGGGTAACATGTTGGCATCTTCGCCCATTGCAGCTCCTTCCCTAACCCTTTGTCTTCAGGCAATTTACCTTCGCCAGGAACATTCCGGAGATCACGTTGCCGATGTCGGCAGAATGGTCGTTCTGGACAATCCCGGCCTCCACCAGAGCGCGCCTGTCTGTTACCATGGTCTTGGCGGCAGATCCCAGTCTACCCCCTGCAGTGACCCGCCAAAGGCATAGTAGTCTCGATGGCCCAACGTGCAAGGTAACGCCCAGGGCAATTACATGCAGGGGCTCTCAGCGCCGAGCCGCGGAGACGCTGAGATAGGATCGCGTCCGCAACCGAGGTTCTTACCTGCAAGAGATATCCGCCGCGTTCCCGAGCCTGCTCTGCGGCTCGGCGGTGAAAAGGTCTTCTTGAAACGGTCGTGAGGGACCGACCGGCTACCGCCCCCACAGCACGTAGGCCACGAAGACGCCGTAGAGCAGCCCGCCGACCATGAGAGCCCGATGGTTCAGGACACTGGTGGTCCGCAGCCAGATCACGGCGATGGCGCCGGAGACGAGCGCCAGCACCGCCGAGACCATGGTCACGCCGCCCTCGGCCATCAGGTCCCAGGGCGTGCCCACGATGCCGATGGCCACCGGAATGCAGCTCTGGAAGACCATCGCCCCGGTGATGTTGCCCATGGCCAGGGTGTCCTTGCCCTGGCTGACCCACACGACCGAGTTGAACTTCTCCGGCAGCTCGGTGGCGATCGGGGTGATGATGAGCGAGAGCACCAGCGGCGAGATCCCGGCGGTCTCGGAAACGTTTTTCGCGTACTTCACGAAGAGGTGGGCGCCGTAGATCATCACGCCCAGCGCGACGACGAACTGGGCGATGCTCTGGGCCGTGAGTCCGCGGTCTCCGAGGAGGCGCGCGAGCAGCAGGCGTTCGTTGCACTCCACGCCGTCGGCCTCCCCCGCCAGGGTCATCCGGACGTAGAGCCCGTAGGCCGCGAGCAGCCCGATGGCCACGACGATCCGACCGGCCCAGACGGCGCCGCTCCCGGCCCAGCCCAGGACCGCGGGCAGGAAGGTGGCCAGCATGAAGGGGGCCCCGGCGATGGCCCCCAGGGCGATCTTGTTGGCCTGCTCGGTGCCCCAGAAGGCCACGATGGCGATCACCGGGATGATCGTCTCGGGCATGGCCGTGCCCACCGCGGCGAGCAGGCTGCCCACCGCGCCCTGGTGCAGCTTCATCCGGTGACCGAGCATCTCCACGGCGTTCGTGAAGACGACGCTGGCGGCCAGCACCACCACCAGGCTCACGGCCAGAAGAAGGATGTCGGTGTAGATGGAGGGCAACTTCGACCCTTCCGAGCGCGGACTTCGAACGCGTCGCTCCCGCGTCCTCAGCCGGAGAAAATAGCGCTCCGGCCGCCGAACGCAAATGAGGATTCTAATCCTTCTCGCATGCGCCACGAGCGGCCACGGCAGAGAGGACGTTCTGAGTTAAGATTCCCGGGAACTGTCACCTAAAGAATGTCGCGGGAGCACAGAATCATGTCGATGAACCCTAAACACCTGCTCGGTTGCAGCTTACGACGCACCTCAGATAGGCCGCGAAACGCCCGTTTTTGGAGGGATCATGGGGGTGACCCAGCCGCGCGCGAACGGGTTTCCTTACTTACGGCAATGAGGAAAACACGTTCGACTCCCCTGGGCATTGCCGCCGCCCTCCTGTGCATCGTCTTCGGGTCAGGCCCGGCGGCCGGCGCCGAGCCACGGCCGGACTTCAAGGTGTCCCGCCCGGTGTCCCCTGATTTCAACCTCAGCTTCGAGCTCGCCCCCGCCGAGGGCCAGGACTTCCTCGTGGCCGTCGGCGGCGAGGAGGGCTACGCATTCGCGCGCTTCTCGCCGCGCGGCACGGCGACGCTGGGCGCGTCCGTGCCGGGGACGAAGACCGGCGAGGCGTCGGCCAGGCTTCCTGCGGCGCCGAAGGACGCTGCGGCCGGCTACGTCCTCAAGTTCCGGTCTTCGGCCGCGCGCTGGCTGGTGCTCACCGACGGCCGCGAGGAACTGGCCCGGGTGCGCCTGCCCGAGCTCAAGGGCCCGCCGTCGCTCGCCTTCGCTGGCGGAGGCTCCGCCCGGGTGAGGAGCATCCAAAAGATCGACAGGAGCGAGCCGGTGCTCTTCTCCGACGACTTCACCCGTCAGGGCGCGGCGCTGGGCGCATGGAAGCCCGATGGCCGGTGCGCGCCCGGGGTCTGGCGGGTCAACGCCGACCCGCACCCGGACACCTCGGCCAGCCCCTTCGCGTTGGAATCGGCGGCCTGCGACCGGCCGGCGCTGATCCGCGCGGGGGAGGCCTTCTGGGACGACTGCCGCGTCCGAGCCGCGGTCAACGTGCTCGAGTCGCCCGGCGCGGCGGGCCTGGCCTTCGACCTCTCCGAGGACGGCGGCGGCTACCTGCTGCGCCTGGCGGTCGAGGGCGCCGCCTCGGGCGGAGCCGGCCGCGCCGAGCTCGTGCGCCTCGCGGCCGGCGGCGCGGGCGAAGAAGTACTGGCCTCGAAGGCCCTGGCCGGCTCGCCGCGCTCCTGGTACGAGCTGGAGCTCGCCTCGTCCGGGATGGCGCTGCGCGCCTCGGTGGACGGGACGGAGCTGGCCGTCCTCCCCGGCCGGCGCGACCTGGTCGGCGGCCGCGTGGGCCTCTGGTCCTCGGGCGCGGCCCCGGCGCGCTTCGACGACGTCCGCGTGGAGGCCCTGGAGCTCGCCCCCGAAGAGTTCCTCAAGGGCGGCCCGGAGTGGGCGCTCGCCGCGCGCCGCTGGTGGCTGGCTCCGCCGAGCCTCCCGGCCTACTTCCGCAACGACCGCACCATGCAGAGCTGGGCGCGCATCGAAGACGAGTACGCCCTGGCCGGCGGAGGCTACTGGCACCGGGCGGCGCTCTGCGGCGACCAGGAGATCGCCTGGAAGTCGCCCAACGGCGCGCGGCTGGCCAGCGGCCAGCTGATCCTGGCCCTGGCCGCCGACGGGCAGGACTTCAACTCCGGCTACCGGCTGGTCGCCGACCTGGGGCCGGCCGCCGGCGGCGACGCCCTGCTCACCCTCTTCGAGAAGGACCGGCGCGCGGCCGGCGCGGTCGTCCCCCTGGGCGGGGCCGGGCTCGGCTCGCTCGGCTTCAGCCGCGAGTGCGGCAGGCTCCTGGCCAGGGTCGGCTCGCGGACGGTGCTTTCGACGCCGGACACGCTCCGGATCGCATCCGGCCGGGCCGGGGCGCGCGCGCTCGGCGGCTGGCGCCTGGACCGCGAGGCGCTCTCGACCAGCGGCGCCGGGCTCCTCGACGAGGTCTTCGCCCGCGCCCCGGTCGAGTGGCGGATGATCTCCGGCGACTGGGAGGTGGCCAGCCGCTGGAAGTGCGATCCGGAGTACACCTGGATGCTCGGCCGGGCCCGGAAGCAGCTGGCCCGCATGGACCTGAAGCGCCCGGTGAACGGCGACTTCCAGCTGGACCTGCATTTCGCGGTGGGCATGGCCGAGCGCCCCGGGCCGTTCTACGACGCGCCCGTCAACCTGACGGTGACGCTCTCGCCGGACCCGGCCGACCCGGCGGCGGGCTACGCCTTCGCCTTCGGCGGACCGGACGAGCCCAGCCGGATCCTGCGCGCCGGAAAGCCCGTGGCCTCGGGCGACGTGCTGCTCCGCACCACCCGGCGCAGCCCCGACGGCGGCTTCCTGCACAGCCACTGGTACGGGCTGCGCATCGTGCGCCAGGGCGCGCGGCTGGCCTTCTGGGGAGACGGCGAGAAGCTCGCCGAGTTCGCCGACCCGGCGCCCGTCGCCGGCGCCGCGAACCTCGCGATCCTGACCCGCGGCGACAACGGCGCGGTGGTCTCGCGGGTCCGCATCGAGGCCGCCGCGCCGCTCGGCGCTCGCCGCAGTCCCTTCGACGCCAAGGCCCCGGCGACTCTGGCCGCCCCCGCCGCGCTGCCGGGAGAGCTGGCCGCATTCCGGAACCGCGACGGCACCAACGGGGCCATGCTCGCCGCCGACCCCAAGGGCGGCAGGCTCCGATTGGTCACCCCGGAAGCGGGCGGCACCTTCGCCGCGGCCTGCTCGCCCGCCGGGGGGATCGACCTGGCCCGGACCGGCTGGCTGGAGTTCGACTGGCGGACCTCGCCCGGGGCGCGGGTCAACCTCTACCTGGTGCGCGACGGCGTCTTCTACCGCGCCCGGCTGACCGGCCCGGCGGCGCGGCCCGGCGGACGCTACAACATCCGCCACCTGGGCGACGCGGCCGGGGCCCGCTCCGGCTCGGCCGAGCCGCAACACTTCCGCCTGGACCTGGCCTCGGCGCTGGCGGCGGCCGCGCCGGAGCTCCCCGACCGGCGGATCGAGGAGATCCGCATCGGCAACTACGAGGTGGAGGACGCCGCGCTGCTCGAGGGCTTCACCGGCAACCGGGCGGGCGACTGGGTGGAGCTCTCCGGCTGGCGGCTCGCGGCCGCGCCTGGCGCCGACCTCGGCGTGGCGCTCGTCTCGAACGCGCAGGTCAGGGCACGGGGCCCCCTGCCGCCTCGCCTGATCGAGCCCGCGCCGCTCGACTTCGACGACTTCGAGCGCGACCTCGGCGGCTGGGAGAGCTTCGGCGGCATCGACGGCGCGCAGTTGGTGCGCGACGACTCCAAGCCGGCGCCGGACGGCGGCCGCTGGTGCCTGCTCGCCGAGAACCAGCGCTGCGGCGGCACCATGGGCTCGACCGCCCGGGCGCGCTCGCTGGACGTCCGGCGCTACCCGCTGCTTAGCTTCGACTACTGCATCGAGCCCAACACCACGATCAACTTGCTGCTATACACTGCGCGGGGCCGGCACGAGATCGAGATGACCGACCCCGACGGCGGCGCGATCCGGATAGGCTCCGTGCCCGGCGCCCGGGACGACGGCAAGTGGCACCGCGCGACGGTCGACCTCCAGGCCGTGCTGGCCAACCGCGGCGCGACCATCGTCCGCAATCTGGGATTCGCCGACCTGGGCCCGGGGCTCTCGACCACCGCGACCATCTACCGCATCGACAACTGGACGCTGCTCCCGGCGGTGAACGGCGCCAGGCCGCTGCGCTTCCGTTGGACCTCGGCCGACGGCTCGCCCGTCGCCGGCTCGAGCGCCGTGCTCGACCGCGACCCCGCCACGCAGCCCGTCGAGCGGGTCACGGCCGAGCGGCCGGAGCTCGTCCAGGCCGGGGGGCTCGCCGAGGGCCTCTGGTACCTGCACGTCCGCTGCCGCGACGCGGCCGGGAAGTGGGGCCCGGCCGCCCACTGGCCCGTGAAGATCGTCCGTTACGACGACGCGGCGGCGCCGACGGTGGCCTCCGTCCGCCCGGGCGCCGGAGAGAAGGCCTGCCCGGAGCGGCTCGAGGTGATCTTCGCGGAGGACGGCTCGGGCCTCAGCCCCCACGACGTCGAGGTCGAGATCGGCTCGCGCCGCTTCCGCCCGGGCCAGCCGGGCGTGGTCTTCTACCCGGCCGAGAAGCGCATGACCGTGGAACTCGCCGACCTGGACGGCCGGTTGCTCGTCGCGCCGGGCGAGATCCGCTGCCGGGTGACGGCGGCCGACTACGCCGGCAACCGCGCGGAGCGACCATTCGAATGGAGCTGGACCCTCGATATGGCGAACGACGCCGGGGCGCCGGTCGCGCCGCGCACCATCTATGTGCCGTCCGAACGGCTGGTCTTCGAGGACTTCGAGGCCGGCCAGGGCGAGTTCGCCGAGTGGCGCCGGGGGACCTGCTACCGGGAGGACGTGCGGACCCGCGCCGAGGGCGGCTCCGGCCGCTCCTATCTCAACATCGGGGCCCGGCGCTGGCACGACAACAACAACGAGGCCCAGTTCTACCCCCACCCGTTAGACCCCGCGCGCTGGAGCCTCCTGGCCTTCGACTATCGGATGCGCCAGGACACCGGCCTGAGCTTCATGATCCAGATCGCCAACGACTGGCACTACTTCAGCTTCGGCTCCGGCGGCTGGCGCTCGCGGGGCCGCGAGGGCGAGCTCGGCCGGGCGGTCGTCGACGGCGCCTGGCACCGCGCGGAGATCGACCTGCGCAAGCTCCGCGGCAGCGTCCCGCCCGGCCCGGACGGCGCGCTGCCCGTGCTCCAGAACCTGCTCGTGACCTTCGGCACGCAGGAGGGAATGGACCTCGACAACTTCGTCCTCGGCGACCCGCGCTCGCGCAGCGCCGAGTTCCGCTGGGACGCCCCGGCCGCCCCCAGCGGCATCGCCGGCTACTCCTGGCTGCTGGACGGCCGGCCGGACACCGTCCCGCCGGAGAAGACCGCCGGCCTCGAGCGCCGCGCGACCTTCCGGGATCTGGCGCCCGGCCGGCACTGGTTCCACGTCCGCGCCGTCAACGGCGCCGGGCGCTGGGGCGGCGCGGCCCACGTGCCGTTCACCGTCGAGCCGTAGCTCCGCGGGCGGCACTTCCGCCCTGATTGTCGCCATTTCTCAATTGACTTGGGATGGTCTTGGGGGTATGCTTCTCTGACCTGCAGGCCCGTCGGGCGGTTTCGCAGCGGCCGCCGCTGCGCGACCGCCGCCTGCAAGGCGGAGGGATATTCGTGATCGTCTGCCGGACCGTGTCGCCCGAGGCTCCCATTTTCCGCGAATCGGCCGGGGCGCCGGCCGGTTCTCAGTGCCGTTATGGGACGACCCGAAGGTCGGCTCCCTATGGACGGTCGCCAGCTTGGCGACGGCCGGGGCAACCCGGCGGGACAGTTGGTATGGAGGAAGACGCGCGATGATCGGAAGGGGTTCCAGGGCAGCGTTCCTGACGGCGGGACTGGCCGTATTGGCAGCCGCGATCTCGGCCTCGACGGCCCGGGCCGACTGGGTGGTGACCAGCAATGCCAGCGGCGAGAAATGGGTCAACGGCGCGAAGGCCGGCGACCGCGACCCGGCAACCTACGCCGCGGACCAGATCAACGTCGCCGACTGGGGCAAGCCCCTGGTCTTCACCTTCGAGGGCGGGGTGCTCGCCAATTGCGTGCGCTTCAACGCCGACCGTTGGACCGGGGCGGTCGACAAGGTGCTGGTCAAGGTCTTCTACGCCGACGGCACCCAGCCGGAAGTGAAGACCTTCTACGCCATGAAGGACGGCCAGCCGATCGCCGAGAACGCCGATGAAGGCTACCCCAACGCGGCCTTCAAGGAGTTCACTATCGCGCGGGGCTTCGTCAACAAGGTGGAATTCCAGTTCCACTACACGAAGTCCGGATACATCTTCTGGCTCTACGAGCTGCAGCTCTTCCAGGTGGTGATCCCGGTGGTGCCGCCCCAGGTCGGGACCCAGGAACCGACCAACGTCACCGCCACCTCGGCCGCCCTGCACGGCCAGGTGCTTTCGGACGGCGGCGCCCTCTGCAAGGTGGGATTCCACTGGGGCGCCACCCAGGAATACGGCAACTACGTCGAGCTGCCGGGGCTCTTCGCCAAGGACGCCCTGCCGACGTGGCGCCTGTCCGGGCTGACGGCCGGGACCACCTACCACTACTGCATCTGTGCATCCAACCCGGGCTGCACCGACGGGCCGGTCCGCGGCGGGGACCGCACCTTCGTCGCCTGCCAGGAGGAGTCGGACGACGGCGCCCTCTGGATGACGCCGATCCAGCAGTATCCGCCGCTCGGCGGCTGGGAGCAGCCCGACCAGGCCATCGACGATTGGGAAGAGAGCGCGGCGCGCTGCTACCACACCATCCACGACACGCAGGTGTGGAGCCCGCCGATCCAACTGCATCCGGCCCCCGGCCTCTACAACGGCCTGCGCTTCAAGGCCGCCAAGCCGGACGCCTATATAGACAAGATCAAGATCGAGCTCGAAGTGGGCTCCAACTGGCAGGTCCTCTACGAGGGCACGTTCAAGCACAACACGTGGGAGGTCAAGGACTTCCCGCTGTGCGCCCTGCGCGACGCGCGGGTCAGCTTCCACATGAGCACGCCGGACGTGGGCGAGTACTGGACGCTCTACGAGTTCGACTTCCGGCAGGCCGGCGTCAACCTCGTCTCCGCCGGCATTCCCTACTACCTGGAGGAGAACCCCGGAGTCTTCATCGCCCCTCAGGACAAGGGCATGCCGTTGGCCTTCAAGTTCGGCCCGGGCATCGAAACGCTTACCGCGGGAACGGTCACCATCGCCACGAGCGCCAATCTGAGGCTCTTCATGGAGCGCGACTGCTACAGCCCGGCCGCTTTGAGCTACGACCTCTCCGTCGAGGCCGAGCGGACCGCCTTCGTGGGCAAGGTCTGCAACAAGACGCTCTACGTGCAGGCCTCCAAGTTGAGCGCCGCCCCCCGCGACCAGTTCGTGAGCTGCACGCTGGTGAAGAAGGAGGTCGACTGCGAGACAGGCGACGAGTTCACCACCACGCTCAGCGACAAGGTCTGCTACACGGTGGTAGGCAAGGTGGACCTGCGGGCCGACACCAACCGCGACGGCGTGATCTCCACCGAGCGGGACAACGACGAGGACCGGCACGAGGACGACCTCCTCAACAACCCGCTGGGCGCGACCATCGCCATGGGCGAGGCCAACAAGGCCCGGCTGCTCCTGCGCCTGGTCGGCCCCGTCGACCGCGAGCGCAACGCACTGTACATCTCGACGGAGAGCGTGGTCGTGCTGCCCGACGGCTACCGCACCATGGGCAGCCTCATCGTCTGCCTGGCAAACTCCGACGGAACGCTGCGACAGCTCTCCTCGATCGACAACCTCCTCACCCTCACCCAGGGCGACGAGATCGAACTGTTCATGGTCGGCACCCGGGCCGGCTGCGCGCGGGTAAGAGCCTGGTACAGCCAGTACCCCACCCCGGAAGACTCGCTCGTGGTCAACGTGATCGACGCGCGCCTGGAAGCCGGGAACGATTCGAACCTGGCCAGGACCAACAACGCGGGCACCAGCGCCGCGCCGAAGACCCTGCTGGCCCGCATGGACGCCACCTGGCAGAACCAGCCGGCGGCCGCGATCAAGGTGGACTTCAACGACGTCGGGACGGCCGAAGAGGACATCCCCGGCTGCACGGTCGCCTGGAAGGTCGTCGAACAACCGGGGCAGGGCAACTTCGAGGGCAACGCCCCCACCGCTCCGGCCGAGATCGTGACCACCAAGGCCACGCACCACACGGCCACGTTCTTCGGCCCCGCAGCCGGGCGCTATCGCTTCGAAGCCGCCCTGGGCACGGTGAAGAAGGAGATCGTCGCCTACGTGGGCACGGCCAGGCTCGACAGCGCGCCGGATTATCTCTTCGCCCTGGCAACTGGCGCGGTACCCTTCGAGGTGTCCTTCGACGGAACCGCGGGCGCGCCGGTCATGATCGACGACTCCGGCACATCAGGCCGCGATTTCCATTGGAGCCTCAGCCATCCAGATCCCAACTACCCCGGCCAGTTCCAGGCCGTAGCCTTCGCGACCAGGCTGCCTCTCGGCAAGGTCGGTTCTGACTGGAGCGCCAGCCAGGAGAATGATGGCGGAAGAGGCACCAGCACCTCTTACGCAATAGTCTCCCAAGAATATCCGCTCGAAGATGTGGACATCGGAGGCACCGGACTGCTCGACAAGGTTCGTATCGAACTGCTTCTTGCGGCCAAGATTAAACTGAGCGGTGAGGAAACCAACTACGCCAGTTTCGCAGTCCGCAAGGACAACCTGCGGATAGCCGACAACAGCCACCCCGTCTACGAAATAGGCACGACAGTAACCTACGAAAACGCCTTCTCCTGCTTGACCGGCAGCAGCCGCTTCGACCACATCGCCTCGGACGACAACAACAAGCAGTGTTCCGGTTATGCCTTCAGCCAGTTCGGCCTGCCCGTCCCCCAATTATCCACTTTCACCGCCGGGGACGATGAGCGTTACGCAGCACCAAACGAGAAACACTATCATACGAACCCAACCACCGTACGCGGTTTCAACGAGTCCGATGACACCTGCGTGGCGGGCATGACCACGACTTTGAACCCCGCAGGGCTTGTCGTCGAGGCCAGGCTTCTTGACGGCACCGAATGGTGGTGGACGGAGGGTGACGACGAGGAGGAGTATGTCGCCAAGGCCATCGGGGGCGGCATCGTTACCTGTGCCTGGGTCTCCTATCGCCTGCGGAACTCGGCATGGTTCGGCAACTTCTGCGACATCAGTGCGAATGGCACATCCGGGCTGGTATTCCCCAGGATCCTCCCCAATACCAGATGGACCATGCATCTGTCCGCGGCGGAAACCAGCCTCTACCAGACATATTCGAGCACGGTCTTTGACTCGGCGGGCGTGGCCTTGGGCACTGCTGGCCTGATAATAACCCTGGCCGGACCTCCCGCCTGGGCCACGGCCGGCGTGGTAGTCGGAGCGGTTGGCGTGATCTCTTCGGCCGCCTCTCTGGTCAACGACATCAGCGGCTTCACGAGCTATAGTGGGCACTGCGCCACGGCGATGATTCGCAAGACCAAAGGCAAGACCCAATGGAACAACGCCGGGCTCCAGGCCAATTCGACCAGCGCCACCGGAACCAACGCCGAAGTCTACGACGACTATTCGAGCGGAGGAATGTGGGGCGACCCCTCCGCCAAGATTGGCGTCAGCGTAGGCGACCATATCAGGACGGGCGTCGAGATCATCTGCACCGCGCAGAACGAATCCAACGAGTTGCTCTCCACCCCTGACGTGATCGGGCGCGTGACGCTCGGCCGATTCTCCGGCAGTGCAGATCTCCGGACCGTAGTGTATGAGAAGTAGGACAGTCATGCTGATGCACCAGGCCTTGCCGTTGGCACTGGCGTTGCTGCTCTTTGGCAACAACGCCGGTGCCGGCGAGGCGCGCTTGCAGGGAACGGTCACCGTGGAGGGTTCCTGGCCTGCGGTGGGAATCAGCCTTCGCGTAATGAGCGGCAGCATCCACCGTTCGACTCCCGTTTCGAAAGACGGCTCCTTTCTCGTGAGAATCTCAGCGCAACCCGGCGCCGATCTGACCATCATCCCGTACAACGCGACCGCCTTGAGGACCAACGAGCCTGTCTACCTCATGGGCTATCTGAAGACGACAGTGGCACCAGGCAAGGACCTCGAACTGAAACTCACCGCCCACAAGATCGTCACCCGGGATGTCCGCGTCCTGGATCAGCATGGCAAACCGGCCGCCAACATCGACTTTGGGATGGATGCCGCAATTCCCCTGGGACCAGGACCCGACGCCCCGGAATGGAAACGCTTCGTGTCCCTGAGCACAGACGAGAAGGGTCTTCTCGCCCTCAGGCACGTGGAAAGCGACCGTGGCTCCTATCATCTGACCGTCAACACCATCGATGCCGCCGGCGACAAGTACCAGGGAGAACTGACCCTGACCGGCAAACAATTGATGGGCGCAGATGAACTGCCTGCGATGACGGTCACGCGTAGACAAGTGTGCGTCGAGGCCCGCTTTCGGTGGGATCCCGACCTGGGCAGGAGGGCTTTTGCGCCGGACGTTGGCGCGAACATCGACGGCCATATGGTAAGGCTCGCGGAACTTCCCGACAGGCAGGCACTGATGAACGAGCAGGGCCTGGCCCGCTTCTACGACCTCCAGCCCGGCACCTACACCATCGAGCTATCCGAGCCGGGGCGGAGGCTTTACACCATCTCACGCGGCTCCGAGAAGGTGACCATTCCCGAAAACCCAAAGCTACCCGTTCAACACACCGTGACCTTGCTGCCGGCCGGGAGGACCCCGGTCATGGGCAGGGTCATCGACAAAAGCACGGGCAAACCTGTCGCCAATGCACAGGTTTCGGCGACAGGAGGGGGTGGGACAAAGACGACGGATGACGGCGCTTTCCGGCTCGAGGATGTCCCGGGATCGAACATCACGCTGCAAGTCCGGCACGCCGACTACTATGACTTCGAGGGCGTCTATCCCCTGACGCGGGACGAGAACGGCCTCGTCACGCTCAACGTGCGACTGACACCACTGCCTATGATGACCGTGCTCGTCGTCGATCGGGAGAGCGGCAAGGGAATCCCTGGCTGCAAGCTCCACGCCGTTGGGCCGGTAAGCAGGAAGAACACAACCTCGAAGGACGGAAAGTGCGGGTTCAGACTGCCAGAAGGCCGGTACGAACTGAGAATCGTCCGCCCCGCCGAGGCCGCAACCGTCGAGGAGGCGACGGACCAGAGAGGCGCCAGGGCATTGGTATATGCCGGCGAACTGATCGTGCCCAAGGAAGGCGGGGAGGTCCGCATAACCGTTCCGCCGATCGTGCCCATGCGGGTGGCGGTCAAGGCGGAATGGCCGGCCGACAGGCAAGGCAGGGGCCCCGGGGTATGCCTGACCAGGCCAGCCGACGGCACGATCATGGCCTCGACCCTGCTCGACGCCCAGGGCCAAGGCACCGTCTACGCCGGGGAGGGCACCTACCGGGTGGTGGTGGTCTCCGACAAGACCGTCGGAGCCGACGGCGGCGAGGTAGAGGTCAAAGCCAACGCTCCCGGGGATCAGGTTCTCAAGATCGAGGTGCGCCAGTGGCGCAAGCTGACCCTCACCGGCGACGCCCGGATGCTGTTGGGCGACCCCATCCAGGATGAACCGCCGCCCGGGAAATAGGACCGGCGCGGCAGACAGTAGCGCAGGGCGGGTTTGGAACCCGCCCCTACGACATTCAGAGCCTCCGGGCATGAGGGCGCAGTCGTTGCGCCCTGGTCCTCGAGGGTCGGAGAAGGAGCTCCGAAAGGCCTTGCCCGCACGCCTTTCTGGGTTTGACGGAGTTGGCACCTTGCCTAGGATGGCTTCCACAGTCTTCGTCAAGCGGCATGTCCGTCGAGCCCGGCGGGATATCTGAGGATGGGAGGTCTGCAATGCGAAGGCCGGTTCTTGCGGCTCTGATTCTTGCGACGGGGATGGGCACTGCCGCGGCTGCGGAGGGCGATGCGCCGGCGCAGGGGGGCACTGGCGGGGTTCTGCTGCACGGAACCGTCACCGTGGAAGGTGCCTGGCCCAAAGTGGGCATCTATCTCGAAGTGGACACCGGGGCTGGTCCGAAACCACTGGTCAGAGTTGCCAAGGACGGCAGCTTCTCCTATCGACACCCCTTGCAGCCCGGCACGGAGGTCACCCTCACGCCTTACAACTCAACGGCCCTGAACACCCCCGAGCCTACTTTTCTGACGGGGCACATGAGGACCCGGGTGAAGCCCGACGACAAGGTCGAGGTTCACCTGACGGCCCGCCGGATTCTGACCCGTGAAATCAGCGTCCTGGACCAGTCCGGCAAGCCGGCCGCCAACATCGGCATCGGAGTAGAGGCGGCGATACCACTGGGGCCGGAGCCTGGCGCGCCGGCGTGGAAGAACTACGTGTCCTTCCGCACGGATGGCGAGGGAAAGCTGCCCTTCAAGTACGTTGAGATCGAGGGAGGCTCCTACGACCTGACGGTCAACACTGTAGACTCCGGCGGGGACAAGTACCTGGGTGAGGCCTCCCTGTCCGGGAGGCAGCTCATGAACAAGGACGAGCCGCTAAGCCTGGAGGTCCAGCGGCTGCCGGTGTGGCTGGAGGTCCAGTTCCGCTGGGACCCGGACCGCGGAAACCTGCCCTTCAGGCCCGACGTGGGCAGCGCCATCGAGGCCCACAGGGTATGGGCCTCGGGCGCCACGGGCAGGAAGGACGCAGTGCTGAGCCCTGAAGGCTTGGCTAGGTTCTACGGGCTCAAGCCCGGCAACTACACCATAGAGCTCTCAGACTTGGGCAGGCGGCTCTACAGCATCTCGGGCGGCTCCGAGAAGGTGACAATTCCGAAAGATGCGAAACTCCCCGTGCGCCACACCGTGACCCTGCTGCCGGCCGGCAAGACCTCCGTCGCAGGCAAAGTCATCGACAGGGCCACCGGCAAACCCGTCGCCGGGGCGACGGTGGCGGCCGAGGGGGAGGGCACGATCGAGACAGGCCCGGACGGCGCCTTCAAGTTCGAGGGCGTTTCCGGCGCGAACCTCAAACTGCGCGTCCACCATGCCAACTACTGCGGTTTTGAAGGAACCTATCCCCTTGCGTCAGGGAAAGACGACGCCTTCAACCTGGACGTCCGGTTGGCGCCTCTTCCCACGCTGCGCGTGCTCGCCGCCGACCGGGACAGCGGCAAAGGCGTCCCCGGCTGCAACGTCTTCGCACGCGGAGAACTCATCGACGCAAAGGCCGTCACTGCGGAAGACGGGAGTTGCCTGCTTCGTCTGCCGGAGGGTCGCTACCAACTCCTGGTCAGGCGTCCCGGCACGCCGGCCGAGGGGGACGCTGCCGGGGCGCGTTCCGCCTCAAAGGCCATGGTCTACGCCGGCGAGACGGCAGTTCCGAAGGACGGCGGCGAACTGCGGATCGAACTGCCGGCGGTTGTGGCCGTAAGGGCCGCCGTCAACGGACTCGGACCGAGGGGACAAGGCAGAGGTCCGGGCTTCTGCCTGGTCAGACCGAAGGACAACCTGATCATGGCCGGAGTACCGCTCGACGTCCAGGGCGAAGGGGTCGCCTATGTGGGAGCCGGCACCTACAGGCTGGTGGTGATTGCCGAAGAAGAACGCTCCGGGGCCGATGGGGGCGAAGTCCAGGCCCTCGCCCCCATGACCGGCCCAGTCAAGATCGAGGTGCGCCAGTGGCGCAAGCTGACCCTCACCGGCGACGCCCGGATGCTGCTGGGCGACCCCATCCAGGATGAACAGCCGCCCGGGAAATAGGACCGGCGCGGCAGACAGTAGCGTAGGGGCGGGTTTGAAACCCGCCCCTACCGCATCCTGGCCTCCCTCAGCGCTTGCCGGACTTGATCTTGCGCGACGGCTCGGCCCCGGCCTTGGCATCGTCCTGCTTTCGCTGGATTGACGAATCCGGGGTGTCCTGTCCCTCTCCGGACCGCTCGTCGAGCTGCTCTCGCACCCCTCGGGACTCATGGCGCTCGATGACCGGCACAGGCGCGGCCACTGGCTTCTCGGGCTCGACGCGGCGCGCGGGGACCGGCTCCTCACGGGACTTCTTAGGCTCGTCGCGCACCGCCGCGGCCGGCTTCTCTGCGGTCTTACGGGGCTCGGGACGCTCGATGACCGGCGCAGGCGCGGCCGCCGGCTTCCCGGGCTCGCTGCAGCGCGCGGGGACCGGCTCCGCACGGGACTTCTTCGGCTCGTCGCGCACGGCCGCGACCGGCTTCTCTGCGGCTTTGCGGGGCTCGGGACGCTCGATGACCGGCACGGGCGCGGCCACGGGCTTCCCGGGCTCGCTGCGGCGCGCGGAGACCGGCTCCGCACGGGACTTCTTCGGCTCGTCGCGCACCACTGCGGCCGGCTTCTCAGCGACCTTACGAGGCTCGGGACGCTCGACGACCTGCGCAGGCGCGGCCACGGGTTTCTCGGGCTCGCTGCGGCGCGCGGGGACCGGTTCCTCCCGGGACTTCTTGGGCTCGGCGCGTCCTGACGCGACCGGCTTCTCCACGGTCTTCCGCGGCTCGGGCCGCCTGGTGACAGGCGCAGGCGCGGCCACCGGCTTCTCCGGCTCCACGCGACGCACCGGGGCCGGCGCTTCGACGATCCGCTTCGGCTCCGGCATCCGCGCCGCGCGGACCGGCGCCTCCAGCTTCTTGCGCGACTCGGCGTAGTCGCGTAGCGCCTTGCGATCGGCGGCGAGCTTGCCGCGCGCCTTCGAATCCACCCGCACGAACCCCGGCCGATCCGGACCGGGTCGAGCGGCCCGGACCACCTCCGCCAACCGCGAACCGATCTTGAGCTGGCGGCTGGAGGCCGCCGGCTTGTCCGCGAACTTCCGCGCCGGCCGCGCTTCGGGGTGGTCGAAACGGTACCGGTAATCCGAGCGCAGCCGTTCCTCCCAGCCCTTGTCGTCCCGCGACTGCCGCATCCGGCAGTGCACCAGGGCTGGCTCGAGCCACTTCTCGGCGTGCTCCCGATGCTCGAACCACGGATGGATGCCGCGAGTCCGATACCGCGCGTCGAAATAATCTCCGAAGCAGTGCCGGCCATCGCGCGCCCGGGCGAAGAGGCACTCGAGCAGCACGCGGATCTCTATGACCACGGCCGGGCGGTAGCACAGCCCCGGCCCGATGTGGCGGAAGACGACCGGGGCGAAAAACATCCCGCGCGTCTCGAGCGGGTGGTCCCAGTAACCCGGGATGAATATCCAGCCGTGCGGCGTCCAGCGGTAGTGCGCCGGCACCCAGACCCAGTCCGGCCGCGCCTCCATCCACCAGCCGGACCGCCAGACGTAGGCATTCCCGACGCGCTCCCAGCAACCCGGGACCCAGACGAAGTCGGGCCCCGGCGCCTCGGGAGCGCTCCACAGAGGCTCGATCTCGCGGCTCTCGGGGGGCTCGGGCAGATACGCTATCGTCCGGCCGGTTCCGATCCAAAAGCCGCCCACCCACCGATAGTCTCCCGATGCGACGTTGGTCCAGTACCCGGGAACCCAGCGGCATCCCGCCGGCACCCGGCGCCAGAGACCGCTGACCCAGACGTATCTGCGATCGTCATCGTCCCACGACCAGTAGCCCGGGATCCAAACCACGTCCGCTCCGGCCGGCCTGTCTTCCGGGGGCAGTTCCTCGACGTCCGGAGGCGGCTCCTCCGACGCGAGGATGTCGCCGGGCTCTCCGGAGCTCGCGGTGATCATCTCCAGGAGCGCCTCGTGCACCGGCCCCCGGGCGAGCACCTCGACGTCGGCTTCGACCGCGGGATCGGCTTCCTCAAGGGCGACGAACTCCGCCCCGGCGGATGGTGCCGGCACGAAGGCCACCTCGGGGATCGGGTATTCGGGCGCGTCCGGCGTCCGGCCCGAAGGCTCCGTCGCCGGCTCACCATCCGCCTCCCATGGCTCCGACACTTCCGACGTCTGCCATGGATTCGATTCCCCGTCGGAGACCAGGGCCGGCGGTTCCGGAAGCTCGTCGCCGACCGGCTCGAACCCGGTCGAAGCCGGCGGCCGATCCTCGCCCGCCGGCGCCCCGACGATGCAGACGGCTGCAGCACCGGCGGCCAGACCGGCCGCAAGGCCGGCCACGACCGTGATGATCAGTCTGGCGGCGAATCCACGCTGAGATTCCATCGATGCGCTCATGTTTCGTCCTCCTCTGCCGGGAAGACCGGAAGCCGGGCGCGACTGCAACCTGGAATCCGAAGAGATTTCCGGGGCTGCGGCAAACCAACCGAAAGGGCGCAGGCAGAAAAGGGGACATTCTGCTTTTCCAGTTGCGGAAAAGCAGAATGTCCCCTTTTCCCTCTTCCCGAAGGGGGATCCGACTCAGCGTGCTGCAGCTTCGAGAGGCCCTGCCCGGCGGCTTCGGCTCCTCAGCGGGCGGGCCGGCGCTCCTCCGGCGCGGCGGAGTCGGACTTCTGGAAGAGGCGCGTCACCCGGAGGATGGCCGGGAACTGCTCGTTCCACTTCCGGCTCTGCTCGGGCGTCAGCACCGGATTGACTTCGTCGCGGATGCCCTCGAACTCGCCCTTGAAGCGCGGCAGGAACTCGTCGCGGAGCTTGTTGAGCTCCTCATAACGCTTCTGGACCACCTTCTCGACGGCCCGGGCCTGCTCGGCGGAAAGTCCCAGCTCCTTCCGGATGCTCTCGACCGTCTCGGCCACGACGCGCGGGCGTCGCGGGGGAGGGCTCTGGCTCTTCATCCAGAAGACCGCCCCGGTGGCGCCGAGGACCGCGCCGCAGACGGCGATCAGCGCGCTGAGCCAGAACATGGCCAGCCAGCGGCGGTTGCCTCCCGCCGGGTCCGCGGGCCGGGCGACGTCCTGCACGGAGGTTTCCTCTTTCATGGCAGCATCTCCCCAAACGGCGCGATCACCTCGTCGAACGGGCCGGGGCGGGCTTTCTTCGCCAGGAGGGGCTTGAGCGCCCCCCAGGACAGCACCATCGCGACCAGTGCGGCGGCGGCGGCCGGAACCATCCAGCCGGCGACGATCCACATGGGCGCCAGCGGCCAGGGCCGCTTGTGCCGGCGCAACCTGGCGAGCACTCCCGCGCGGACGTCGGTCTTCACCGGGGGCGCCCCGCGCGCCTTCTCGGCCAGACGATCGATGAACTCTAGAGGTTCCATGTCCAATCCTCCGACAGCCCGGTCCTGGCCACGATCTCACGGAGCTTCTCGCGCGCCCGGGAGGCGCGCATCCGTACCGCTCCGGCATTCCAGCCGGTGCGTTCGGCCACCTCCTCGGCGCTGCACTCCTCGAGATGGAGCATGGTCAGCACCAGGCGGTCCTCGGTTCCCAACTGGGCCAGCAGCCCTTGCAGCATCTCCATGGCCCGGTCCGCGTCCAGCCTCTCCGGCTCCTTCTTGAGCTGGTCCCATTCCTCGAGCGGCAGGGACGGCGGCCGACGCGACGAGCGCTCGCAGTAGTCGTAGGCCACGTTCGAGGCGATGCGGCGCAGCCAGTGCACGAAGGGCGCCTCGCCGCGGTACCCCGACAGGCTGAAGTAGGCCTTGACGAACACGTCCTGCACCAGTTCCTCGCAGACCATCCGGTCCCGGCACAGCCGGGACATCTGCGCGGCGATCAGCGCCTCGTACCGGTCGATCAGCCGGCCGAAGGCGTCCTCGTCGCCGCCGAGACTGGCGCGGATGTCCGCCCAGTCCCGCTCGATCCCGACCGCTGCTTGCGCCGTCGTCTGCTCCAAGCGTCCACCCCGGTGAAGGCCAGGTTCCTGCGTCCGACCGGCTAGTCCGGACTACCCGGCGGCCCGCAACGGGGAAAACGGGACAATCCGCGCCCGCCGCCCTGTCCTGGAAAGCCTCCGGGATCGAAGGCCATTCTCACCGGCGTCGCAGCCGGCGCAAGGACGGGACTTGCGTGCGCAGACGCTACTCCGGAGACGCGCCGGTCCGGCGCGTTCACTTGACCGTCGCCCCGTGACGGACACAATCCGCACAGAAGCTCCGGAGGGAACCGCCAATGGACGACCAGCGCGTTTTTGCCATCCAGCGACCCCATCCCAAGCTGATGACCCTGTACCTCCTCCAGGTGATCATGACGGCGCCGCTCTTTCCGATCACCCTGCCGGTCCTCTACTTCCGGTACCACACCATGCGCTACCGCTTCGACGAAGCGGGCATTACCATGAGCTGGGGGCTGCTCTTCCGGCGCGAGGTCCGGCTCAACTACTCGCGCATCCAGGACATCCACGTCACTTCCGGGATCTTCCAGCGCTGGCTGGGCCTGGCCGACCTGCAGATCCAGACCGCCTCGGGCTCGAGCGGCGCGGAGATGACCATCGAGGGGCTCCTGGAGTACGAGGGAGTCCGCGACTTCCTCTACCGGCGGATGCGCGGGTACCGCGACCAGCACGCCGCGTATGCCTCGCCTGAGGCCGCGTCGGAGGGGCCGGCGACGACAGCCGCCGCGGCGGCCGGCTCCGGCGACGAGGCCGTCCGCCTCCTGGGCCAGGCGGTCGAGGAGCTCCGCGGGGCGCGCGAGGCTCTCGAGGCCCTGGCCTCCCGGGAAGGGAGCGCGCGCTGATGTACGAATCGCTCAAGGCCTTCGTGCTGCGCCTGCTCAAGGTCCCGCCCGAGCCGAACGATCCGATGGGCGACGTGCGCGAGTTGCGCGTCTTCCGGGCCGCGCCAGGCTACTACCGCTACCGGCTGCTCGGCTGGATCCTCGGCCAGGCGGTGGCCGTGCCCGTCGGCCTAGTCCTGGCCGTCGGCATCGTCATCGGCGGCATCCACGGCGGCGGCGGCTGGACGGCCCTCGCAGTGCTGGCAGCGGGTCTCGAGCTCGGCCTGCTCGCCGTCCACACGGCGTTCTCATACGTGACCCTGCGGCTCGACTACGAGATGCGCTGGTACAAGGTCACCGACCGCAGCCTGCGCATCCGCGAGGGCGTCGTCTCCGTCCGGGAGATGACCATGACCTTCGCCAACATCCAGAACATCGCGATCTCCCAGGGCCCGCTGCAGAAGATGTTCGGCATCGCCGACCTCAAAGTCCAGTCGGCCGGCGGCGGCAGCGGCGGGGCCCAGAACGAACAGCACAGCCGGTTCGACGCCCACACCGCCTTCTTCCGCGGAGTGGACGACGCCCCGGGCATCCGCGATCTGATGCTCGCGCGCCTGCAGCATCTCAAGGACGCCGGGCTGGGCGACCACGAGGACGCGGCGCATGCGAGGCGGCAGCCCGACCCCGGCCGAGCCGGAGCTCCCGCGGAGGCCGCAGGCGGCTCCGCCCTGCCCCGGAAGTTCCTTGCCGAGCTCGCCGGAGAGGCCCGGCGGCTGCGCCTGGCAGCCGAGGCGGCCGCGGGCGGGCCCGCCTCCTCTATGTAGATGGCACGACGACAACTCTAACCGAACGGGAGACCACGTCATGGCCAGGCGCAGACGACGCACACGGACCTCGACCCCGCGGCCCAAGGCCCGGCCCAAGCCGGCCGCGAAGCCGGCGGCCGCTCCGGACCTCTTCCGGTTGCCCCCGAACAGGATCCCCCTGATCCACAACTACTGCGACAAATGGTGCCAGCGCTGCGAGTTCACCTCGCGTTGCGCGGTCCACGCCATGGAACTGGAGGATGACGCGCGGCTGGGCGAGGCCTCCCGCGACCCGGCCAACAGGCAGTTCTGGGATCGGATCGGCTCGTCGCTCGGGCAGGCCCTGGAGATGCTGCGCCGGCGGAGCATCGAGATGGGCATCGATCCCGACGAACCCCCGACGCCGGAGTACGAGGCCGAACAGGCGCGGATCGACAAGGAGGTCGACGGGCACGAGCTCGTCCGCCTGGCCGAGGACTACCGCGACAGGGTCTTCGAATGGGTTAAGAACTCCGAACCGCTGCTCGAGACCAAGGAGAAGGAGCTCCAGGACCGCCTGCGCCTGGAGCTGCCCACCGCCGGCGAGGCCCCGGCCGACGCCGCCGAGATCGCCGAGGTGCTCGACGTCATCCAGTGGTACCACACGGTCATCGCCGTCAAGGTGCATAGAGCAGTCTCCGGAGCGATCGAGGGCGTGCCGGAGTGCATCGCGGACATGCCCAGGGACAGCGACGGCTCGGCCAAGGTGGCGCTCATCTCCATCGAACGCTCCATGGGCGCCTGGATGCGGCTGCGCGCGCACCTGCCGGAGCAGAGGGACGCGATCCTCGACATGCTCGCCGGGCTCGAGCGGCTGCTCCGGGGCATCGAGCGGGACTTCCCTGACGCCCGGGCCTTCGTGCGGCCGGGGTTCGACGAGGCCTGACGCCACGGCATCCGCGGCTAAGCGGGTCCGCGGAGCAAGTGAGACACTTTAGCAGCATGGACGACCGCCGATGACGTCAACACGCAACATGCAACACGCAACACGCAACACGCAACATACAGAGCAAATCAAGGATGCAGATCCGTTGTCAGTAGCAAGCAAGCCCGAGGCAACAACAGCCAAATCGGCTCTTTCCGCTGATTCTTTGCGTGTTGGGTGTTGCATGTTGCCGTTGGTCGTCTTCTCATTGTCCCTTGGCGGGCAACTGTCTCATTCATTTTGCGGACCCGCTTAGGTCGCGCCTCGCCCTCTCCCTGCGAGCCTCTCCATGTACACGTAGATCACCGGCGTGATGTAGAGCGTGATCACCTGCGACACGACCAGCCCGCCGACCACCGCCAGGCCCAGCGGCCGGCGGGCCTCGGAGCCCGTGCCGAAGCCCAGGGCGATGACCAGCCCGGTCACCAGGGCGGCGAAGGTGGTCATCAGGATCGGCCGGAAGCGGACCAGCGCGCCCTCGAAGATGGCCTCGGCCGGAGTCTTCCGCCCGCCGCGCCGGGCGGCGAGCGCGAAGTCGATCATCATGATGGCGTTCTTCTTGACGATGCCGATCAGCATGATGATGCCCACGAAGGAATACACGTCCAGCTCCCGCCCGAAGATCATCAGCGTGGCCAGCGCCCCCATCGCCGCCGAGGGCAGCCCGGAGAGGATGGTCAACGGGTGCAGGAAGCTCTCGTAGAGCACCCCCAGTACGATGTAGATGACCACCACGGCGAGGACCAGGAGCAGCCAGAGGCTCGCGAAGGACTGCCGGAAGGCCTGGGCCGCGCCCTGGAAGCTGGTCGTCACCCCGACGGGCACCACCTCGCGCGCCACCCGCCCGACCTCGGCCAGCGCACGCGACAGAGAGGCTCCCGGCGCCAGGTTGAAGCTCACCGTCACCGAGGGCAGCTGCCCGGTATGGTTCACCGAGAGCGGCCCGAGCTCCCGCGATATCCTGGCGAAGACGTCCACCGGCACGAGCGCGCCGCCGGCGCCGCGCACCCGCAGGCGCTCCAGCGCCCGGGGATCTTCCTGGAACCCGGGCAGCAGTTCCAGGATTACCAGGTACTCGTTGTCGGCGGCGTAGATGGTGGAGATCTGCCTCGTGCCGTACGCGCTGAAGAGCGCGTTTTCGATCTGCGCGGCCGAAAGGCCCAGCGCCGAGGCCTTGTCGCGCTCGAGCTCAACCTTGAGCTGCGGGTTGCGGACCTGGAGGTCCGAGACCACGTCCCGGAGGCCGGGAAGCGCGCGCATCCGGGCCTCGAGCTCCGCGCCGGCCCGGTAGAGCGCATCGATGTCCGGGCCCTGGAGCGTGAACTGGTAGAGCCCCTGGGTGAAGCGCCCGCCGACGTTGATCGGCGGCGGGTTCTGCGGAAAGGCGGCGATGCCCGGCACTCCGGCGAACTTCCGGCGCAGCTCGGAGACGACCTCGTCGGCGGACAGCTCGCGCTCCGCGCGGGGCTTGAGCCGGGCGAAGATGATGCCGGAGTTGCCGGCGGTGAGCCCCCCGCCCCCGCCGGCGCTCGAGACCAGGGCCTCGACGTTCGGGTCGGCCCGCACGATCGCGGCCACGGCCCGCTGGTGGCGGACCATGTCCGGAAAGCCGATGCCCTCGGCCGCGCGGGTGAAGGCGACGACCTGCCCGGTGTCCTCGCTGGGCAGGAGCCCCTTGGGGATCGCGATGAAGAGCACGATAGTACCCACGAGCGTCGCCAGGGCCGCGAGGAGGACGAGCACCGGGTGCCGGAGCGCCCAGGCCAGCGAGGTCCGGTAGGCCGCGAGCGTCGCGGCGAAGGCCCGTCCGGAGGTCGCGTGGACGCGCCCCTCCCGCCCGGGCCGGGCCTGGCGCAGGAAGCGGGCCGCCAGCATCGGCGTCAGCGTCAGCGATACGAACCCCGAGGCCAGGATGGCCGCCGCGATGGTAACCGAGAACTCGCGCAGCAGCCGCCCGAGGATCCCGGCCAGGAAGAGCACCGGGATGAAGACGGCCACCAGCGACAGGGTCATCGACAGGATCGTGAAGCTGATCTCCCGCGAGCCGGCAAGCGCCGCATCCATCGGCGCCTCGCCGCGCTCGGCGTGCCTGGAGACGTTCTCGAGCATGACGATGGCGTCGTCGGCCACGAAACCCACCGAGAGAGTCAGCGCCAGGAGCGACAGGCTGTCCAGGCTGTAGTCGAGCAGCCACATGACCGCAAAGGTGACGATGATGGACACCGGCAGCGCCAGGCTGGGAATGACAGTGGCCCGCAGACTCCGCAGGAAGACGAAGATCACCGCGACCACCAGGAAGAGGGTGATCACCAGCGTGTAGCTGACCTCGTTCACCGAAGCGCGAATGGCCGCGCTGCGGTCGTAGACCACGTACAGGCCGATGCCCGCGGGCAGCTGCTCCTGGAAGTAGGGCAGCAGGTCCCGGATCGCCCCGGCCACCTCCACGGTGTTGGTGCCCGGCTGGCGCTGGATGGCCAGCACAATGGCCCGCTCGTCGTCGTACCAGGCGGCGGTCCGGTCGTTCTCAACCGAGTCGAGCACCCGGCCGAGCTGCTCCATGCGCACCGGCTGGCCCTGGCGGTAGGCCACGATCAACGGCCGGTAGGCCGCGGCATGGAGCAGCCGGCCGGTGGTGTCCAGCGTGTAGGTGCGGTATTGGCCGTAGAGCGCCCCGGTGGGCAGGTTGCTGTTGCCGGCGGCGATGGCGGCGGAAACCTCGTCGATGCCGATGCCCAGAGCGGAGAGCCGCTCCGGGTCCACCTGCACCCGCACCGCGTACTTCTGCGAGCCGAAGACCTGCACCTGCGCGACCCCGCTGACCATGGAGATGCGCTGGGCCATAAGCGTCTCGCCGTAGTCGTCGACCCGGTAGAGCGGCAGCGTCGACGAGGTCACGGCGATGTAGACTATGGGCTGCTCGGCGGGGTTCACCTTCTGATAGACGGGTGGCGCGGGCAGCTCCGGAGGCAGGTCCCGGGCCGCGCGGGCGATGGCCGCCTGCACGTCCTGGGCGGCGGCGTCGATGTTGCGCTCCAGGGCGAACTGCAGCGTGATCTGCGTGGAGCCCAGGGTATTCGACGAGCTCATCGACTCCAGGCCGGCGATGGTCGAGAACTGGCGCTCGAGCGGCGTGGCCACGGTCGAGGCCATGGTCTTCGGGCTCGCCCCGGGCAGGCCGACGTAGACGGCGATGGTTGGGAAGTCCACGGCCGGCAGGTTGGCGATGGGCAACGCCCGGTAGCCCATGATCCCGAAGATGACCATGGCGGCGATGACCAACGTGGTCATCACCGGCCGGCGGATGAAGGGTCCCGACAGGTTCATCGGCTATCGCCGCGCCCCGGCGCCCGGCACGGAGCTCGCCGGCGCCTCCACCGCGGGCTTGAGCGCCACATGGGCGCCGGGGGCCAGGCGCATCTGGCCGTCGACCACCACGCGCTCACCGGCGGATAGGCCCTTCTCGATCTCGGTCCGGTCGTCGAAGGACGCGCCGGCCGTCACCGGCTGCATCCGGGCGGTGAGGCCCGTGGTGACCACCCAGACGTACTGCCCATCCTGGCCGGTCTCCACGGCGCGCGAGGGCACGGTCACCGCGCCGGGGATGACCCTCAGGGTCAGGACCGTCCGGACGAACTGCCCGGGCCAGAGCCGCTCGGCCTCGTTCGGGAAGGTGGCCCGCACCGCGACCATGCCGGTGGCCCGGTCGACGGCGTTGTCCACGAAAGTCAGGCTCCCCTTCTCGGGCGGCTGGTTGCCCCCCGCACCGGGCGGCGACGACTCGACCGGCAGCGTCCCCGCGGCCAGGCCCGCCCGGACGGCCGCCAGGCGCTCCTCCGGCACCGAGAAGCTCACGCGGATCGGCCGCAGCCGGTTGATCACCGCCATGGGGACGTCGTTGACCTTGATCAGGTTGCCGGCGTCGACGAGCGTGGCGCCCATGCGCCCGCCGATCGGCGCGCGAATGCAGCAGTAGCCGAGCTGCAGCCGGGCGATCTCCACCGCCGCCAGGTCGGCGGCCACCGTGGCCTTGAGGGCTCGCAGGCTGGCCCGGGCGGAGTCGAGTTGCTCCTGGGTGTAGACTCCGGTCCTGAAGAGCCTCCCGGCGCGGGCGTACTCCGCCTCGGCGTTGGCCTCCTGGGCCTGGTCGCGCTCCAGGTCGGCCCGGGCCTGCTGCAGGGCCGCCTCGAAGGGCGCCGGGTCGATGGTGAAGAGCAGGTCGCCCTTCTTGACCTCCTGGCCGTCGACGAAATGGATGGCCAGCAACTGGCCGGCCACCAACGACTTGACCTCGACCGTGGCGTAGGCCTCGACGTGGCCGAAGGTGTCGATCCGGACGGGCACGTCCTGCAGCACGGACTCGGCCACGACCACCGGGACCGGCGGTCTGGCGGGCGGCGGGCCTTCGCCGCACCCCCCGACCAGCAGGAAGGCGACCGCCACGGCCAGCGCCCGGCAAGCGGGAACGGGGGCCGGAGGAGGCAGCCTGAATGAAGGTCTCATGACGCGGAACCGGAGTTCGCAATAGGAACTCCGGCCGCGACAGAGCTATTCCGGGCGTTGCGGGAAGGCATGGGGCACAGATAGACTGAGGCACTGAGGCACTAAGGCACTAAGGGACTGAGGGACTGAGGCGGGGAGGCCCCGCGACTGCCGGATTACTTCGAGTCGCACCTTGGGCAGAGAGCGTCGGCCGCTCACTTCATTCTTGTCAGCTGCCGATGCGACCTTTGCGCCTCAGCACCTCAGTGCCTCAGTGCCTTAGTCCCTCCAGCCCTCCATGCCTTTCCTATCACTCTACCCGGTCCGCCGCCCGGAGCGCGCGGTCGAACTCCGTCTCGGCGGCCTCGAGCGCGCCGAGCTTGCCGTGGCACTTGCCCTTCAAGACCCGGGCCTTGATGGCCAGAATCGGGTCGGTGCCGGGCAGGCCCATGAACATCTGGACGTCGATGGCCCCCAGGGCCTTCTCCCAGTCGGCCTTCCGGCCGGATTTCTCGGCGGCATCGGCCAGCGTCCGCGCCTTGTAGTAGACCGCGCGGGTCCAGATGGCCCGGGCCTGGACCTTGTCGGTCATGAGCTCCGGATCCACGGCGATGGCCTTGTCGAAGGCCTTGACCGCCCTGGCGGTCTCGCCAGCCAGGGCCCACCCGTGGCCCAGGGCATAGTTCATGAACATCTCGACGCCGGCGGTCTCGGGCCCGAGCGGCTCGTACTTCTCGTTCTGCTTCCCGACCCAGCCGGACACCAGGTCGGCTATCTGCCGGCCGAGCTTCTTCTGCCGTGCGTCGGCCGGCGGCCAGAACTCGCCGAAGCGGATCATCTCCTGGATGCACCTGGCCGAGGCGCGCCAGTAGGCGTCGAAGGCCCTTCGCCGCGCAACCTCGTCCGTCTTCATGGGAATCTCGCCGCCTGTGGCCAACAATTTGGCGTAGGCCGTCTCGGCCCTGGCCATTTCGGCGATCAGCCCATTGATCACCGACTGCTGGTGCTTCTCGACCTCCGCTCCGATGGCCTCGCGTTCTTCGGGCGTGGTGCGCGGGTCGAAGATGACTTCGCACGCGGCCCGGAAGCGCTCGCCGTCGGACTCCCTCTCGAGCTTCCCGGCCTCGTCGAGTATTCGCACCTCCCCGGCGGCCGCCTTGCGGGCCTCGCCGAGCGCCTTGGCGGCCTCTCCGAAGAGCGCCAGGCGTTTGCGAGCGTCGCGCTCGGCTTTGGCCCGTCCGAAGGCGAGCCATCCGCGGGCCAGTGTCGCCTCCGGCCCCTCGGGCAGCCGAGCGGCGGAGCGCGCGGCGAGGTCCAGCCACCCCAGCCGGGCGAGCTCCCGGACCTGCTCGTAGTCGCTGCCCGAGACGGCCGGGGGCTCGCCGGCCCGGGCCGGCGCGAAGCAGGCGGCGACGACGAACGCCAACGCAGTCAGAACCAGCAGCGATCTATCCATGAGCGCCTCCCTTGTCATCCAGAGCCCCCAATCCCGCTACGGACCTGCTTCCTTCCTGCCGCTCACGCCATCGTCGCCGGAAACTGCAGGCTCCAACGGATGCCGCCTTATCCACTCCCGATACGCGTCGAAATGCCGCAGTGCCCGATCGCAGTACTCCTCCACAGCCCTGGCCTCGGCCTCGGTCCGGTTCCGGCCGCCGAGAAGCCCCATGGAGCAGTAGCAGCACATACCCGCCCAATAGAGAGCCTCGCCGCGTGCGGGAGCGTCCTCGGGCACGGCGAGCAACTGCTTCTCGGCTTTGGCGTAGAGCTCCAGAGCCTTGGTGCGCCTGGCGCGGGCCTCGCCCGTCTTGCCGGAGCGTTCAAGCTCCCTGGCCTCATCAGCGACGTACCATGCGCTGAGCGGGAGCACTTCGCATCTGGCATACCCGGCCCCTGCGTCCACCTGCCCTGAATGAACGCGGCCCGAAGATCCGCAACCCAACAGAGAGAGCAGCGCCAGCCAAACCGCCGGTCTCCTCATCCCCATCGCATAGCCTCCGGCCCTCGATGGCCCGGATTCTACCCGCGCCGCCCGGGGCCGCTCAAGGCCTTTTCCAAGGCACCCGAGGAGAAGACGGCAAAAGGCGGGATCCGGATGAAGGAGATGATGACAAAGAAAGTGTCAGACACCTTTTCTACCCTTAGCGATCACCTGGAATAGCCGCGGAAACGCCCTCGTTTAGAGAGCGCCGCGGATCGCCGCGCCGGCGTCCTGCGCGGCGTATTGAGGGCCTGCCATGAAACCCGATGACGACTCCTCCGCGTTCGGGGAGTACCTGTCGCTGACCATCGCCGGAGTATTCCTGGCGGCCGCGCTGATGGCCCTGGCCTCCGCCGGTTGCGGGAGCCCGTCCGCGCGAGCGCCCATCGACCACACGACGTGGAGCTGGACCGACGGCCGGATGATCCGGGTCTACAACCTGCCCTACGAGACGGTGTGGCTGGCGACCTGCGCGACGGTCCACGAGTACCGCCTGGCCGTCGGCTATCAGGACCACGACGGCCTGGCCGGCCGGATCGACGCCCAGCGCGTCGACGACCTGGGCATCCACATCCTGATCGAGAACCTGGGGGATGACCGGGCCAGGGTCACCGTGACGGTGGGCATCGGCGGACAGAAGGCGCTCTCCGCCCAGCTGCTCCGGGCCATAGACCGGAAGCTCCTGAAGGCCGGGGAGACCGCCGATTCCGCGCGGGGCGTTCACGACTCGACGCCCTGAGCCCGCAGCGGCGCCGGGTCCGAATCGCCCGACGGCCCGCGGCCGGGGCTGCCAGCCTCCCGCTACTTGCGCTCGCCGATGGGCACGTAGGGCGCGAGCACCGGCCCGGTGTAGATCTGCCGCGGCCGGTAGATGCGGGTGGTCTTCTCGTCGGAGACTTCCTTGTAGTTGGCGATCCAGCCGGCCATCCGCCCGATGGCGAAGATCACCGTGAACATCTCCACCGGGATGCCGATGGCCCGCATGATGATGCCGCTGTAAAAGTCCACGTTGGGGTAGAGCTTGCGCTCGACGAAGTAGTCGTCCTTGAGGGCGACCTCCTCGAGCTTGCGGGCGATGTCGAGCAAGGGGTCCCGGATCTTGAGGACCTTGAGCAGCTTGTCGCACTGGGCCTTGATGATCCGGGCCCGCGGGTCGTAGTTCTTGTAGACCCGGTGGCCGAAGCCCATCAGGCGCTTGGTGTTGCTCTTGTCCTTGGCCTCGGCGATGAAGCGCGTGCCGTCGTCGCCCTCGCGGTGGATGGACTCGAGCATCTCGATGACCGCCTGGTTGGCGCCGCCGTGCAGCGGCCCCCACAGGGCGCAGACCCCGCCGGCCGCACAGGCGAAGAGGTTGGCGCGACTCGAGGCGATCATCCGCACCGTGGACGTCGAGCAGTTCTGCTCGTGGTCGGCGTGGAGCAGGAAAATGAGGTCCAACGCGTGGACCACCTCGGGCTTCAGGTCGTAGTCCTGGTAGGGCTCGGAGAACATCATGTGCAGGAAGTTGGCCGCATACTTGTAGGTCGGCTTGGGGTAGATGGTGGGCAGCCCGCGGGACTTGCGGTAGGCGAAGGCCGCGATGGTGCGCACCTTGGAGAGCAGCCGCGCGGCCTGGATGTCGAAATGATCCGGCTGGTAGCCCTCCAGCAGCCCCGGCTGGAAACAGCTCGCGGCGTTGATCATCGAGGACAGGATGGCCATGGGATGGGCGTTGGGCGGGAAGCCCTCGAAGTGGAACTTCATGTCCTCGTGGAGCATCTCGTACTGGGTGAGCAGCCCGGAGAAGCTGGCCAGCTGCTTCCTGGTGGGCAACTGGCCGTAGATCAGCAGGTAGGCCGTCTCCACGAAGCTGGACTTCTCGGCCAGCTCCTCGATGGGTATGCCGCGGTAGCGCAGGATGCCCTTCTCGCCGTCGATGAAGGCGATGGCGCTGGAGCACGAGCCGGTGTTGGCGTAGCCGTCGTCCAGGGTGATGTACCCCGTGTCCCGGCGCAGCCCGGTGATGTCCACGGCCATCTCGCCGGCCGAGCCCTCCACCACCGGCAGCTCGCAGACCTTGCCTTCCAGATCGAGTTTCGCCTGTCTGCCCATCGGTCACCTCGCAGAGAAAACGATTCCCGGGGCCGGGGTCTCCGGTCCTCCGAGACCTCCCGACGCCCGCTCAGTACGGTTTGGGGGTTATACAGCCGCGCAGCAGCATCAACGCCACGCCGACCATGCTGATCAGGCCCACCCCGCAGAAGAACCCGGCGGAGAGCACCGGCGTGTAACGCCGCCACTTGTCGACGCCCACCAGCTTGGCGAAGTAGTAGCGGCCGAGCAGCGCGCCGATGAACTCCGGCAGGATCATGTGCGGCAGCGCGCCGATGCCGGCCACGAACCCGAAGAGCATCATGGTCGGAGCCTTGAGGGCGGTCAGCAGCGCGAAGGCCGCCAGGCCGAAGCCCAGGCCGCAGGCCACGTATGCCGGCTTGAAGGCCAGGAAGAACATGCTCTGGCCGCCCCTGACGGCCGTCGCCGACCAGGTGAGACAGGAGTTCAGGGCGGAGAGCTGCCACATCTTCTGGGCGAACGGGTAGGACGGCGACGGAATGGGGTCGCCGTAATGCCACACGTACTGCCAGAAGAGGAAGCTGGCGATCAGCGTCACCGGGTAGATGCAGAACTCCGCCTTGATGATGCTGGTGAACCTCGTGCCGGTAAGCTCCACCTCCCGGAAGAACTGGGCGTTGCCGCCGTAGTCCTGCATGGGGAAGGGCGCGCACCAGATGGCCGAGCCCTTGGAGCCCGAGAAAATGAAGGTCGCCTCGCGGATCATCGGGAAGCCGATGGGCTTGCCGGTGAGCCCGAACATCCGGGCGTTGACGTAGCTGATCGCCGGCGTGTAGACGAAGGCGAAGCCGAAAAGGAAGAGCGGCAGCAGCCAGTAGACGTTCTTGCCGGACATCGGCAGGATGGGATTGCCGGCCGCGTCCTTGGCGGTGTGCTCGATGTAGTACTCGCCCGGGTGGGACATGAGGTACCACGAGAGCAGCACGATGGCCAGCGAGCCGGCGCCGAAGAGCAGCATGGCTATCTTGATGGAGAAGTCGCCGCGGCCGGCCGGAACCTGGTCCCAGCTGCCGGTGGCGACCCCCGCCTTCCGGTCGCGCCGGGCCTTGCGCACGCCCTTGATGACATGCCAGATGCCCAGCAGCGCCACCGCGAAGCTGGTGCCGATGCCGAAGCTCATCCAGAAGTCGATGCTGTTCATGAACTGTGTCATGATCGTGTCCATGCCCGGGCGCCAGTGGGTCAGCACGCCCAGTTCGTGGAGCAGCGGGTTCACGAACATGTGGGTCATGGCCGCCAGGAACTGGCCGAAGACCATCCAGAAGGGCAGGACCATGCCGACCACCACCATGCCCAGGTTGGTGGCGATGCCGGTCTCGGCGGCCGGCAGGATGGTCTCGGTGGACACGGTGGTGTCGATCCAGGGGATGGGCAGCAGGGCGATGGGCGTGCCGAAAAAGGCCTTGGTGGTCAGCGGCAGCAGGCTGTAGACCGCGCCGAAGACCATGCCCAGCATGGCGCCGATCGAGAAGATCCGCCAGCGCCAGCCCTCGCCCTCCTGGGAGCTCTCGGCCAGCGCGGTGGCGCCCTCCGCCGCGATGGAGGCCATCGGGAAGGGCAGCTTCTCGACGTCGCTGGTCGCCCGGAAGAGGGTGTAGCCCATGGTCACCCAGGCCACCCGCCCGAAGACTCCGCCGGCGACCATCAGCAGGATCGGCCGGATCCAGTCGGGGTGCCAGAAGGTCCGCGCCAGGATGGCCTCGCTGTCCGGCGGAGGCACGAACCACGCCGGGAACGGGGCGATGCCCATCTGCTCGACGAAGGGCGTGTTGCACAGGTACTGCCGCCAGATCATGCCGGCGAAGGGACCGCCGGACAGGGCCACGCCGCCGGCCATGCTGGCCAGGCTGGCGGCCACGTAGTAGAGCATGTAGAGTTCCTGGCGCTTCAGCGGCTTGAAGCTGCGCCGGGCGACATCGGCGAAGAGGATGATGGTCACCCACTCGGCTGCCGGCCCCAGGCCCATGCCCATGGTCAGGCCCAGGTAGATCGCCGTGGGCATCATCACGATGGCCACGAAGAGCACGCCCATGAAGGTGCGGATGCTGAAGCCGTCCTCGAAGCTGGTCGGCGTCTTGACCAGGTCGCGGTAGACCGCCTGCTCCCGCTCGGCGGCGGAGACGGTGCTCGCCGCCGGGGCGGCGGGCGGGGGTGCGCTGGCGTTCCTGGTCTGCTCTTCTGCCATCTCGCTCTGTCTCTATCCCACGCTGGGCGCTGCGGCGCTCTCGGCGGCCGGCCGGGCCTGGTCACCGGTCGGAGGGGCCTCTCCCAGGAGCGTGCGCGCCTGGCCCACGTGCCAGGAACGCTCCTCGGGCGAGAACAGCCGCCACAGCAGGAACTGCTTGCGGATGCCCTTCATGAAGCGGTGGTTCATCTTGACCCAGGCCTCCGGCGAACCGGAAGCGCGGGTCAGGATCATGCGGGTCTCGAAGATGTCGGTCTCGCCCGGAGACAGGAAGGTTTCGAGCTCCAGGGTCTGGCTGATGCCGAAGTCGAAGGGCGCGATCCACACCCGGCTGAAGAGCCGGTAGCCGCCGCGCCCACCCTCGGCCCGGTCGCGGTAGTTGAAGCCGGTATCGGCGGTATAGAAGTCGCCGACCGACTGGTTGGCGTGGTCCTTGAAGAAATGGACCAGGTGCATGTTCACGCCCAGGGCCTGCTCGCCCGAGACGGTGAATGGGAAGTCGAAGACCAGCCGGTCGCCGTCCGGCTCCGGGAACTTCCAGATGCGCTCGACGTCCGGCACCGACAGCCGCCCGGCGCGGAAGGCCGGGTAGGCGGCCGAGAGCATCACCACCGCGATGATGAAGCAGGCCGTGAACACCGCCGACAGCGACGAATAGTTCAGGCTGATGCCCCCGAGCAGTCCGGCCGAGCCGGTCAGCACCACCAGTTTGGCCACCGACTGGCCCAGGACGTAGCCGAGCACCGCCGAAACCACCGCGAAGACCGCGCTCTCGGCGATGAAGAGGCTCCCGATGTGCACCGGGGCCAGGCCCAGCGCTCCGTAGATGGAGATCTCCTTCTCGCGCTCGTAGACCGCCCCCAGCATGGTGTTGAGCACGATCAGCGCGGCGATGAGCATGGGCACCAGCAGGCTCCCCATGCCCGAGACGTTGCTGGAGTTGGCCGTGCTCATGAAGGTCACGGACGGGGGCTGGCTGCGGCCCTGGGCGTCCTGGGCGGTCGAGACGAACATGGGCACCGAGATGCGCCGCAGGAGCTCCTCCTCGGCCATGGCGTTGACCCGGCGCGGGTCGTTGGGCTTCAGGGCCACCGAATAGAGCCGGCCGCCGTGGGTGGTCAGCCAGCCGTAGGGCACCACCGGCACGATGCGCGGGTCGAGGTGGGTGTACTTGCGGAATTCCAGGGCCTCCGAGCCGGCGCCGCGGCCGCGGCCGCGCTGGTAGTTCTCCACGGACAGGTCCACCGGGACCGGGCTCTCGTCGTCGATGTCCTTGAAGGCGTGCCAGGCCGCGTCGCTGAGCACGCCGACCACCGCCAGGCGCTCGCCGGCCGCCAGCACGCCGGGCAGCTCGTCGTAGCCGGCGCCGGCCCGCACGTCGTCCTCGGACAGGCCCAGCTTGGCCATCAGGTCCTCGGACAGCACGCATACCCGGGCCGACTCCTCCCCGCGGCGGAACCAGCGGCCGCGCTTGAGCAGGGGCGTCGAACGGCCGTCGAGCATCACTTCCTCGCGGCCGAGGCCGGAGACCTCCGACTCCTCGGGCAGGACGCCGAGGAGGCCCCTCAGCGCCACCTCGGACTCCGGCTTCTTCTCGTTGCACATGCTCACGAATTCGTTGTCGCCGGCCACCCACGCCCTCGGCGCCACCAGGCAGTCGCCGGCGGCCCCGAACTCGTTGCGCAGGCAGCGGTAGGCGAACTCGTCGAGCGTCGCCCAGTTCTCGTTGCGGATCAGCACGCCCTGGTAGGGCTGCTCCCGGTCCTGGGAGATGTTCCGGCGGTTGGCGCCCAGGGTGCTCTCGATCGAGGAGAAGGAGAGCACCGAGAAGGTCAGCAGCACGAGCGTCACCATGGTCAGCACCGTGCGCACCTTGCGCCGGCGCATGTTGTTGATGCCCAGCAGGAAGGCCGAGATGGCCGCGTTGAAGCGGTCCATGTCCGCCTTGTGGCCGCGCCCGGGCCGGTGCTGCATGGCCTCGAGCTCCCGCTTGAACCGCGAGGAGATCATGCTGATGACCAGCACGGCCAGGGCCACGGTGATGAAGGCCAGCAGGATCATGGGGGCCGAGCTGGTGATCCGGAAGGCCGGGTGCATCACGAAGAGCAGCGCGAAGGTGGCCATGAACACGCCGAAGATCCCGGCCAGTTGCCTGTTGATGTCCGGGAAGGCGAAGATCAGCCGCTCGACGAAGTAGGCGAAGGGCAGCATCAGGAAGAGGTAGAAGAGCAGACCCTTGACCACGTCGGTGATCGTGCCCTGGATGTTCGGGTACAGCCGGGCTTCGTACTGCCAGGAGGCGCGCGCCGACGAGAGCATCCGGTCCCACTTGTTGTCGGCAGCCGCCTGCTCGGCCTCGGCCAGCGCGGTTCCGGCCAGCTCGTGCTGCTTGAGCAACGACGAGTTGCGCACCCCGGCCTTGTCCAGCACGTAGAGGCGATAGTCGTCGAGCCGGTAGAGGTCCTGGGCCATCAGCAGCGTGGCCGGGATGCGCTTGCCGCTGTCCCGGTCGATGATCCGGGAACTGTAGCGTACGTCCACGCCCTTGCCGGTGTGATCGCGCTCCTGGATGGAGCGGTCATGCTCCGTCCAGCCCTCCCCGGAGGAGCTCAGGAACGGCCAGCGCACGCCGGCCAGGCGCGGGCGCCCCAGGGTGCCCTTGACCCGGACCACCCGCGGCTGGCCGGTGACCGCGTCGAACTGCGGAGAGACGAAGACCACCATGGCGTGCTCGGGGAACGGCTCGCGGTCCGTCTGCCCGGCCATGGACGTGCCCCAGGAGATGGGCACCGCGTCGGCCTGGCCCAGCAGGATCTGGATGTCCGTGAACTGCGTGTTCATGGCCTCCAGGCTGCGCAGGTCGGAGATTTCGAAGATGTTGAGCGCCGAGCACGGGAAGGTCGAGAGGAAGTACCCGTCCTCGTTGCCCTTGGGCGCACGCACCGGCTTGCCGCGCTTGGAGCCCTGCTCGCCCTGGTCGATGGCCTGGACTATCCGGCCGGAGGACCGCTCCAGCAGGAAGGCGGTCAGAGTCTGCTCCTGGTCGTTCCACTCCCGGATCTTGGCGGTCGGGAGCATGAAGAATTCGTACCCGCCCCACTCGTCGGCCAGCGCCGCAGAGAAGGAGCGAACCGGGGCATAGGGCGGTCGCAGGGCTCCCCGGTAGGCCTGGGCCTCGCGGCGGGTGAAGACCAGGGCTCCCGGAACCGGCGTGACCGAGAGAGTCCGGCTCTTGGCCGGGTTGTACTCGGTGACCAGCCCGGAGATGCGCAGCGTGGCGTCGAAGCTGCGCAGCTCGTTTTGCGCCTCCATGCGGTCGACCGCCGCCAGCCCGCGGACCCCGGCGGACCCGGAGCCGAACAGGTCGTACAGCGAACGCACCGCGACCTCGACCTGGATGCCCAGCCTGTCGAGGTCCATGTTGTCGGGCAGGTCCAGAGGCGAATCCAGCAGCGTCCGGCCATCGTTCGCCGAGCCCAGCGTGACCGAGGGAATGCCGGCCAGCAGCATGATCTCCGTGCCGAAGTATGGGCAGGCCGAAGCCAGGGACCCCCAGGGCCGGCCGCCTTCCACGGAGGTGTCGCTCACGAACGGCAGATCCTCGGTGGAGACGCACTTCAGGGCCGCGCCATGGGCCGTGCCGTCCGAGGCCAGGAACTCGGCCACCGGGGCGGCGGCGTTCTGCAGCCGCTTCTCGTCCTTGTCGATGATCTCGTTTACGGCCTGGCCCTTGTAGAAGGCGGCCATGCGCACCGCGTGGCTGGACAGGTCCAGTCCCACGCAGCTGGCCACCCGCTCGGGCATGTCGGCGCCGAGCGAGCCCAGCAACCGCAGATAGCCGCAGTAGCGCAGGTACTTGAGCCGGGCGGAATATTCGTTCTTGTGCCGCTCCTCGATGTTGGCCAACGCCGTGAGGCAGCCCTCGATCTCCCGCAGGCTGACCCCCTTGCGCCCGGCAGCCCGCTCCTTGGCATTCTCAAGGGCGTCCTCGAGCATCTTGCGCATCTGGCGGTAATCGACCAGGGCGCCCGGCAGCGCGCCGTCGGGCCGCTCGCCGGCGGCCTGGAAGTCGGCGGCCTCGCGGGCCGCGACGTCCAGCGCGGCGACCGCCTCCGAGAAACTGGCCGTCCAGTCCGCGGGCGGCGGCACGCGGCCCTCGACGCCGTCATCGGCCAGCTTCTTGCGGCGCTTCTCCTCCTGCTTGTAGCACTCCTGCAATTCGCCCCGGGCGGCCACCGCCTTGCGCTCGGCATCCTCCCGGCGCTGGATGATGGCCAGCAACCCGGCGGCCAACTCACGGTCGACGCGCTCCAGCTTGGCCAGCTCGGCGCGCAGGCCGCCGTAGCCGCAGGCCTTCCAGGGCTCCTCGCCGGAACCGGCCTGTTCCCCGGCGCTCGCCTTGCGCTCCCGGCCCAGGTAGGCGCCCAGGACGGCCAGACCGACCGCCCCGGCCATCACCATCGCCAGGGCCGAAAGCCACCGGGCGCGCCGGCTGCCGCGCACCACGAAGAAGAGCAGCACGGCCAGTCCCACGGTCACGGCGCCCAGCAGGATGAGCATCACCCGCTGCCAGGGGACCAGCCCGCTGACCGCGACGCCGGAGGCGATCAGGATCTTGCGGGAATCGATCCCCAGCACCAGCCCGTCGAGCTCGCCGATTTGATCGATGGTCTTGACGGTCGACCGGCGCAGCAGGTCGGCGGCGTGCTGCTCGCCGAGCAGCGCCTGGTAGTGGGCGCCCACGGCCAGGACCAGCACCGGGCGCTCCGGCGGATGGGCCTTGAAACGTTCGAGCAGCTCGAAGAGCGCGGCCACGTTGGAGGCCGGCTCGGCGCCGGGCGCCAGGTCCGGCACCAGCGATGGACTGTCGTACGGCACCATCAGCAGGGTGGCCTTCTTCTGCCGGGCGGGGTTCCTGCCCGGCAACAGGCCATAGACGTTGCAGGCGGTGCGGCTTTCCCAGTCCACCCGGCACTTCAGGGTGGCGGAGAGCTGCTTGCCGGCCTCGCGGGCCTCCTTGATGGCGGAGACGAGCTTGAGGCCCTCGGCGCGCGGCACCCAGAATCGCGGAATATCCAGGGCGGCGACGAGCACGCGCCGGCCGACCTGGACGTCGAGGGCCGACTCCGGCTCCAGGAAGAGAATCGCGCGCGCGCCCAGCGAACAGGCGGTCACCCAGTCCAGCCCCTGGTCGCCGTCGAGCACCAGGATGGAGCCGGCCGGGTTCTGTCCGGCAAAGTCCTCCAGATGCCCATCGCCGCCGTACACCAGCGGGGCGTTGAACTCGTTATCCTTGTTGTCGATCGTGCAGGTGCGCGCCATGTTGGGCCAGAACGGATGCACCGGGTAGGGCTGTCCGCCGGCCGTCAACGAGGACTCCCTGGTCACCGGCACGGTGACCGGGAACTCCTGCAGGCAGACGTTGGCCAGGCCGGCCTTCTCGAAGCGCTCGCGGATCAGTTCGGCGGCGCGCCGGGCGCCGGGCGAACCGGCCACCCGGCCGGGGAGCCGGTCGCGACCCAGCGGGAAGGCCAGGGTCTCGATGTCCGCCGCCAGGCGCTTGCGGAGCCCCTCGAGGTCCGCCGTCGCCTCGCCGGAGGAGTCCAGCCTCTCCCTGTCCGGCCCCTTGCTGCCGCGGGTTTTCTCGACCGGAGGCCGGAAGGCGAACGGGCCCCGGCCGGCGGCGATGAAGGGCGCCGCCACGACCGCCAGGAAGAGCGCGCCCAGGACCACCGACGCGACTGCCAGCGGCGTGCGGTTGCCATCCCGTGCGACCGGTTCCATCCGCGCCTCTCCGAAGCCCTAGCCCATGCCCGGCACCAGGGCGCCCATGAAGGTCTTGCCGCACAGGCCGACCACCGCCCACAGCGCCGCCATTACGAACTGGCCGATGAACAGCCCGTAGAAGAAGGGGTTGATCCGCTGACTGAACTCGCCGCCGCCGTAGGCCAGCGCGGCGCGCTTGAAGAGCCACCCCAGCAGGAAGCAGAACCAGATGCCGTCGATGCCCGACGCGGCCATGCCGATGGGGTGCAGCGGCCACCAGTAGAACAGGTGCCGGAAGACCAGCAGCCCGCCCATGAAGGCGGCGCCGGCGGTCATCATGCCGATGCGCAGCGCGTCCGGCGTCCACATGCGCTCCTTGGCCACGGCGTCGCGCATCAGCCAGTTGTTGAAGACCCAGTTGGGCACGTTCTGGCCCTGGAAGAAGTCGGTGCCCTGCGCGCCCCTGTGGAAAGCCATCGACATGGTCACGTTCAGGAAGATGACCGCCCCGACCGCGATGGAGGCGACCATCAGCCAGGTCAGCAGCCGCTTGCGCCGCGGCTCGGTCTCGGTCAGCTTGAAGCCGGTCAGCAGGAACGGCGAGAGCGGCATGATGTGCAGCATGGTCGGCCAGATGAAGGACCACACGCTGAAGGCCTTCAGGCTCGTCGGAATGAGCGTGCCGCCGGCCCCCAGCCAGCTGTCCTTGTAGGCTATGGCCTTGCCGGCCGCGCCCTGGCCGACGCCGAAGACCCAGCCGAACACGAACTGCGGATAGTAGGGCCAGAATCCCGCCCCGGCGGTCATCAGGCCCACCTCGGCCACCAAACGGCTGAAGAGCACCACCATGGCGAAGAAGAGGCCGAAGAGCACGGCCATGATCCAGAGCTTGAGCCCGGCCATCACGCACCACATCAGGATCCCGGCGGTGCAGAGCCAGAAGCCCCAGAAGGCCGTGCGGTAGCTCATGGGCTCGGAGCGCTCGGTGGCGTCGGGCGAGGCCAGTCCCAGCCCCCGTTTGAAAATGTACCAGAGATGGCGGCGCCCACCCCAGACCAGCCAGAACACGAAGAGCAGCATGGCCCCGGCGTACAGTGCGTCGGAGTTCGACCACTCGCCGTGGAGCGCCCAGGCCTCGTCGCGGGGCAGGCCCATGGCCGAGGCCGCCACGCGGAGCACCTGGTTGAATATGCCGAACACCCAGATGCTCAGCGAGACTTCGCCGGTTAACAGGTAGGCGATGCTCAGCATGTAGGGCTGGATTTCAAGGTTGCGGGACATGGCGTTCCAGGGCCGCTCGCTGATCAGCGTGCTCAGGCTGATGGCGTGCAGGTTGGGCGCCGGCACCGACGGGAAGTAGCTGTTGAGCCCCTGGAAGAGGAAGATCAGGCCGGACAGGCCCGCGCCGATCCAGAGCATGGGGCTGGACAGCACCCGCTGCGTCTTGGATGAGAGGTCGGAACCCTCGGCCAGCGCCCGCACCACCTCGGCGTGCGGGAACATGAGCTTCTCGTGGTCGGTCCACTGGCGGCGCAGCATGACCGCCAGGAAGACCTGGATAAGCAGGATGAGCCCCAGGAGCGGCATCCACCAGGTCAGCGGGCCCTTCCAGCGCTGCATGAAGGTCTCGTGCTCGTGGTCGCGCATGGCGAAGACCAGCGCCCGGCCCCGGCCCTTGTAAGCGGCGGCGTCGGCCGCCTGGGGAACGGACCCGGAGCCCGCGTCGGCCTTGCCCCGCTCCGTCTGGGCGTCGGCGACAGCCTTCTGGAACGCGGCCAGGGTCTTCAGGTCGGGGTGAGCCTCGAAGGTCGCGCGCGCCTTGCGGAGAGCGTCCGCCAGCCCCTTGCGGGACTCGGCGCCGTCGCCGGCCGCCCCGTCGCCGTCGAGCCAGGCACTGGCCGCATCGGTATCGGCCAGGAGCTGCTCGACGACGGTGGGCTCGGGCAGCAGCTTGTCGAAGCCCTTCCTGAAGTTGTCCAGCGCCTTCTTCTCTTCATCGTAGGCGCGTTTGACGGACTCATCGGCCTGGGTCAGGTCGAACTTGCTGGGATCGTAGGGGACGAGCTTCTCGGGAATGCCGCCGAGGTTGTCCGGGTCCTGGGCCTTGGGGACCGGACGGACGAACTTGTTCACGAAGTCGCGGTTGCGGTCGTCGTCCTTGTAGGGCACGGTCAGGATACCGAGCGTGGCGGCCACCGCCCGGCAGGAGTATATCCCGACCGATAGGAGCACGAAGATCACGATCAGCTCGCGCCAGACCAGCCGGCGGCGCAGTGCCGGCGCGGCCACCGAGACCAGCCAGGCGGGCAGCGCCCCCACGGCGAACGCGGCGAGCACCCCGGCGAGCATCAGTCCGGTCGGCGCCCACTCCGACTTCTGGGCCGACTCGATCGCGCTCTGGAATATCCGGTGGAGCGCCCCGGAGAAGGCCGGCAGCATGACCGTAGCGGCGGCGGTCTTGGCATAGACCGCGGCGTGCCAGAAGGGCGTCAGAACGGCGGTGGCCGCCACGCCGGCCACCATGGAGAGCGCCCCGCCGAAGCGGTTGAAGCCCATGAGCGCCAGCGTGAGGATGAAAGCTTCCAGGGGCAGATAGGTGCCCATGCCCAGGCTATAGCGCTTGGTCAGGCTCCAGTGCGCCAGGCCCCAGGCCAGGGACAGGACCAGGACCGAGCCAAAAAGCACGGATGCGGCGGTCACCCCGCTCCGTGAGCTCTCCTGTTTCGCGGCGTCCGTCTCGAGTGCGACCGCCAGCTTCTCGACTTCCTGGGCCATCAAGCCTCTCGGAGATCGTCAACTTGTGAACAAGAGGGCACGCGGCCGGGCCACGCGCCCCTGCCGGAAACTTCCAGCATGCCGGAATTTTCCGGCACACGCTTATAACGATGTCGGCGGACCGTGTCAAGTTCACTCGCGTCCGACTCGCGCCCGAAGGGCCATTTCAAGAAGACGGCTTCACCGCGGAGGCGCCGAGGCACAGAGCACGCTCAGGAACGCGGCGGACAGTTCCTGCAGAGAAGGACCCCGGCCGCGGACAAGATCTTGTCTCGGCGCCGAGCCTCGGCGGTGAGCATCGTTTCCTGCAATGGCCGTGGCGCCCGCCGGGCGCCGCGCGTTGACTTGGACCCCGGCCGGCGATATGCTCCCGGCTCGCCGATGACCGACAACACAACCGCTTCCGCCCCCGGAGCCCGGGCGCCCTCCGACCCGTTCGCCAGGGAGCTGCGCTACCTGCCGGGCGTGGGCCCGCGCCGCGCCGAGATGCTCGCGCGGCTGGGCCTGCGCACCGTCGGGGAGCTGCTGCTCGCCGCCCCGCGCCGCCATGAGGACCGCCGCGAGCGCACCCCGATCATCGACCTGCGCCGCGGCGCGACCGCCACCGTCTCCGGCCGCGTGGCCGGAGTCCACGGGCGGACCGTCTCGGGCTTCCGGCATCTGCTCGAGGTCTCGGTGGTCGACGAGTCCGGCGCGCTCTCCGCCGCCTGGTTCAACCAGCCGTGGCTCGCCGACAAGTTCGCCCCGGGGCAGCGGATCATCCTCACCGGCAAGGTGGAGGTCTGGCGAGGCCTCGCGCGCCTCGGCTCGCCGGAGTTCGAGATCGTCGAGGCCGAGGACGACGCCGAAGCCGGCGGCGCGCCCGACCCGGGCCGTCAGGCCCCCTGCGAGCCGCCCTACGCCGAGCTGGCCTTCGGCCGGCTCGTCCCCGTCTACGGCCTGACCGAGGGGCTCACCCAGCGCTTTATGCGAAGGCTGGTGTGGCGAACGCTCGCCTACCAGGCCGACTCCTGGCCCGATCCACTGCCGTCCGGCTTCCGCAGGGAGCGCCAGCTCCCGGCCATGCCCGAGGCGCTGCGGGGGATGCACTTCCCCGAGGACCCGGGTCACCTCGCCTCCGCGCGCCGGCGGCTGGCCTACGAGGAGCTGCTCGTCCTCCAGCTGGTCCTGGCCCAGACCCGCCGCAAGATAGTGGAACAGGGCGCGGCCGGAAGCTTCCCGGTCTCGGCGAAGCTCGACGGGCGCATCCGCGCGCGGCTGCCCTTCAAGCTCACCGCCGCCCAGGACCGCGCCGTGGCCGAGATCGCGCGCGACCTCGCCGGGGCCGAGCCCATGAACCGGCTGCTCCAGGGCGACGTGGGCAGCGGCAAGACGGCGGTGGCCGCCTACGCGTGCCTGGCGGTCATCGCCGGGAAGGGCCAGGCCGCGGTCATGGCCCCGACCGAGGTGCTCGCCGAGCAGCACCAGCGGACGTTGTCCAGAATGCTCGCGGGCTCGAAGGTCCGGATCGCCTATCTAGCGGGCGGGCTCGCCGCCGCGGAGCGCCGCCGGCTGATCGGGTCCATCGCCGCCGGCCAGGTCGACCTGGTCATCGGCACCCACGCGGTGATCCAGAAGGAGGTCCGGTTCAGGAAGCTGGCGCTCGCGGTCCTCGACGAGCAGCACAAGTTCGGCGTCGAGCAGCGCCTGGCGCTCTCGAAGAAGGGCCCGGCCCCGCACGTCCTGGTGATGAGCGCCACGCCCATCCCCCGGACGCTGGCCCAGGCCTACTACGCGGACCTGGACCTCTCCACCATCGACCAACTGCCCGGCGGGCCACGCAAAGTCACGACCCGCGTGGTCACGCCCAAGAGCCGCGGGAAGGTCTGGGAGTTCGTCGCTCGGCGGCTAGGCGCCGGCGAGCGCGCCTACGTCATCTATCCGGCCATCGCCGAGAGCGAGCGCTCGGACATGGCCGCGGCCGAAACGGGATTCAAGGAGCTCTCCGCTCGCTTCGGGCGGCACCGTGTCGGCCTCCTGCACGGCAGAATGAAGCCCGATGCCAAGCGCGAGATCATGGAGCGCTTCCGCTCGGGCGCCATCCAGGTGCTCGTCTCCACCACCGTGGTCGAAGTCGGCCTGGACGTGCCCGAGGCCACCGTCATGGTCATCGAGGGCGCCGAGCGCTTCGGCCTCGCCGGGCTCCACCAGCTCCGCGGCCGGATCGGGCGCGACCGCGCGCGGGGCCGGGCCTGGTGCATCTGCGTGGCCGGGACGCTCGAGCGCGACGCGCTCGCCAGGCTCCGGGCGCTCGCCAAGACCGAGGACGGCTTCCGGATCGCCGAGGAGGACTTCAAGCTCCGCGGCCCGGGCGAGTTCCTGGGCGCGCGCCAACATGGCCTGCCCGAACTGCGCTTCGCGGACCTCTCCCAGGACGCGGCGCTCCTGGCCCTGGCCAGGCGCGACGCCGCGGCCATCGTCGCGGCCGACCCGGAGCTCTCGCGCCCCGAGCACCGCGCCATGGGCGAGCGCCTGGCGCGGCTCGCCGCCGGGCAGCGGAGCCGGGCGGGGGTGGCGTGAGACCGAGCCAGGCAGACCATCCGGCCGCACGACGACCTCGCCAGGCCCGGTGACCGGTACCGGGGCGTGGCCGAGACCGGGATGGCCCGGGATTCAGCCGCCCGCCGAAGGCCAGCGCTTGTACCAGACGTTCATGCTCTCGATCTGCCCGCTGATCTGCGTGTTGTTGGTCAGAGTCCCGCCGTAGGCGTAGCCGGCGCGGGCGAAGGTGATGTTCATCCCGCGGGAGAGGGCCCGGGCGATGGTGAAGGGGGTGAGCATGCCCTCTTCGCGCACGGCCTCCTCCATGCGGCCCAGGAGGTGCAGCGCCAGTCCCGCTCCGCGCGCCGCCGGCAGCGTGGCGAAGTCGGTCATCTCCACGTTGAGCTCATCGCGGTCCATCTCGGCGGAGGACACCGCGACCAGGGACTTCTCCTTGAGGACCCCGAAGTAGCGGATGTGCGTCCGCATGGTCCGGCGGAGATAGTCGGGGTCGTGGATCGGGAACGGGTAGGTCGGGAAGACGGCGCGGTAGACTTCGCTCATCGCGCCGGCGTCCTCCGGCCCCAGCTCCCTCAGTTCCAGCCCGGCGGCCATTGCGCCCGCGCGCGGCGTCGCCCTGTCCCCGGCATCCCGAATGATCTCGCGGATGAGCCCCGCTTCGCGCTCGCGGGCACGCTCCTCGGAGAAGTAGCGCCCCAGGAAGGCCGCGTCCTCGCGCCCGCGGAACATGCCGGGGACGACCGCCTCGCGCCGGTAGCCGTCCGACTCGAACGCGGCGGCCAGGCCCAGCGGCACCTTGGCGAAGATCTTGGTGTAGCCGCCCTCGCCGGCGAGCCGCTCCAGCCGTCCGAGCAGGCCGGGCATGTCCCGCGCGTCGGCCTTCATCACGTAGATGCGCCGATTGGCGGGGCCATGCTGGACCAGCGAATGCCCCAGCGTCTCCATCCTGTCGAAATCGGCCGGGCCGGTCACGACGCCTCCCTCCCCGGAACGAGCTCGTCGACGGCTCTCGGCAGTGTCAGGCTGTGCACGATGATGGTCCCTCCCGGGCCGCGCGGCCCATCCGGCGCATGATGTCGCTCGTTGCGTTCGGCCCCCGGGCTCCGGCGCAGCTGCCGACCGGGGGTTGCTAGGGGAGCCAGTCCCCAACCGCGAAAGTTTCGTGCGATGGTCGCTGGACGCAGGACGACGCGGCGCCGAAACGACCGTTGTGCGGTCATGGTACCGCACGCCGGAGGGGTTATCAAGCCGGAAGCGAAGACGCCATCCGACGGACATTACGGGCCGGTCCTGTCGATCGGATGAAAGCGCCGTGGAATACCCCACGCCCTCCTCTCCGTTTGAATGACCGTGGCGCTCCCGGCCGTCCGGCCGGTGCGCCCGTTTGTAGGAACCTGAAAGGACCGCCCATGGCCACCGCGCGGAACATCGCCAAGGTCTGGAAGAGCCGGCCCACCCTCGAGGGCGCCGGCGTGCACCTCAAGCGGGCCTTCGGCAACGACCAGGTCCCCGAGCTCGACCCCTTCCTGCTGCTCGACGACTTCAACAACACCGACCCGGAGAGGTACCTGGCCGGCTTCCCCTGGCACCCGCACCGGGGCATCGAGACCATCACCTACGTCTTCGACGGCCGGGTCGAGCACGGCGACAGCATGGGCAACGCCGGGACCATCGGTCCCGGCGACGTCCAGTGGATGACGGCCGGCAGCGGGATCATCCACCAGGAGATGCCCAAGGGCTCGGCGAGCGGCCGACAGTGGGGCTGCCAGCTCTGGGCCAACCTCCCGCGGGCTGACAAGATGATGGACCCGCGCTACCGCGGGATATCGGCGGCGGAGATCCCCGAGGTCGAGCTCGGCTCCGGCGCGCGCGCCAAGGTGGTCGCCGGCCGGATCGGAGACGTCACCGGCCCGGTCCGGGACGTGGTCACGGCTCCGGAGTACCTGGACGTCACCGTCCCGAAGGGCGTCAAGTTCCGGCACCCCGTCGCCGACGGGCACACCGCCTTCGCCTACGTCCTCGAGGGCCGGGCCTACTTCAACGACCAGCGCGACCCCTTCACCCACGACGCGGTGAGCCCCAAGTGGCTCAACGTCGAGCGCGAGTGCGCCTTCGGGCCGGAAACCCTGGTGCTCTACGAACGCAGCGGCGACGAGGTCGTCGTCGAGCCCCGGGACGGGGCGGTGCGCTTCCTGCTGGTCTCCGGCCGGCCGATCGGCGAGCCGGTCGCCTGGTACGGCCCGATCGTCATGAACACCCAGGACGAGCTCCGCACCGCCTTCCGCGAGTTCCACGAGGGCACCTTCATCAAGGCCGGCGGCAAGGGAGAGGGCGCGAGGGGCGTTTAGCCCGGACGGAGGCCGACCGGGAGGTGGCGCCATGAGTATGGGGAGTATGTGGTTGTTGCGTGCCGCGGCCGTGTTGGGCCTGGGTGCGGCGCTCGGCGGACTGCTGCCGGGTTGCGCCGCGCGCTCCGGCAGGGATGCCCAGGCGGCCGCCGACCCCCCTCCCCCGCCCACGTCCGAGGACGTCGCCGCCGAGGCGCTCCGGTGGCTCGATGCCCGCCACGACATCATCGAGGTCATGGACCCGCGGCTCGGCAGGCGGGTCAAGCTCGCCCTGATCGCCCTGAACCTCGATTCGATCACCGCCGCCACCACCGGCACTTACTTCGTCAACGCCGACTTCCAGTCCCCCGCCGGCCACACCTACAGCCTGGACCTGTTCTTCTCCGGCACCGACAAGTCCAGCCTGACCTTCGAGAAGGCGGACATTCGCAGCGTCGACGGGTGGCCGCGATACACCTGGTACCAGGAGGGCGGTGTCTGGAAGCAGCGGCGGGTCGCCGCCCGGCCGCCGAAGCTGGTCCCGGGGCAGGTCCGCGGCGACGAGTAGCCCTCGTCGCAGGCTGACCACCAAGACTCCAAGACACCAAGAGCAACCAGGGGTTGCCGCACGCGGCGATGCGCACCCATGGGCGCAAGAGCTGTCGCCGCGGACGGTGATCAACCCGCTATCTTCGTGCCCTCTTGGTGTCCTTGTGTCTTGGTGGTGGAGAGGTCGTCCGGCCGTGTCAAGCGGGAGTTGAAAGGCCGCGCACCGCAAACGCCCTTGCGCCCGGACCGCCGCCGACTTATAGTTCCCTCGGGCAGCGGCAGCGGAATCAACTCGAGACGGGCTTTGTGGGAGGCCCCGAATGGCTGAGACTACACGACCGGCCGAGGCGGGGGCCATCCCGGCGGCCAGCCAGAGCGACCAACTGAGGGAGTTCGTCTCCTTTCTCGTGGAGAGGCACGTCCTCTCTGCCGGCGATGTCAAACGCATCCTCCAGATCCAGGCGCGCATGGACCGGCGCTTCGGCACGCTGGCCGTGCTCAAGTCCTTCGTGTCCCCGCACGACGTCATCTTCATCCTCTACCAGCAGACCGAGTCCGGCGAGAAGCTGGGCGAACTGGCCATCAAGACCGGCCTGATGACCAGGGAGCAGGTCAAGGAGGTGCTGCTCCTGCAGTCCGACGCGCCCCGGCTCTTCGCCGAGATCCTGGTGCGCACCCGCACGGTCTCGGCCTCCAATCTGCGGAAGATCATGCGGGACTTCTACGAGAAACGGGGCTGCTCCGGCTGGTCCGGACCCGGCAGACCCGCGGGCAACGCGGACTTCGCCTTTCCCGATCAACCCGTACGGATGAGCGCCGACAAGCTCAAGATCCATCTGCGGCATCTCAAGGACCTGGCCACGCTGCCCGGCGTGGTCCACCGGGTCCTGGGGCTCCTGCAGAACCCCCACGTCGAGATGTCCGAGGTCGCCCAGGTCATCGAGGGCGACCCCTCGCTCTCGGTGCGGCTCCTGCGCCTGGCGAACTCGGCCTTCTTCGCCCTGGTCACCAAGGTGAGCACCGTCCAGAAGGCGCTGATCACCCTGGGCGTGAACAACGTCCGCAAGACCATCATCACCGCGTCCGTCCTCGAAAAGTTCAAGGGCATCGACCAGCAGGAGGCGGCCGAGTACTGGCGCCACAGCCTGCTGACCTCGCGCTGGACCAAGCATCTGCTGGAGATGCAGAACCAGCGGGGCGAGGCTCTGGAGGACGGCGCGATGGCCGGACTGCTCCACGACACCGGCAGGCTCGCCGTCTGGCAGTTCTTCGCCGATGCCAACGCCGAGATCCGAAGGATGGTTGCCGGGGGGGCGAGCGCGGAGCAGGCCGAGCGCGAGGTGCTGAGCATGTCCCACGCTGAGATCGGGGGGTTCCTATTCCAGATCTGGAATTTCCCGGCCAGCCTGCTCCAGGCCGCCTGCTACCATCACAGCTCCGCCGAGACCCTCGGCAGCCTGAAGGACGCGCTGCCTATCGCGTCGGTGGTCAACGCCGCCTGCCGCATCTCGCGTCTCCCCGTGGTCTCCGGAGAGGACGGCTCGAAGACGCTCGACGTCTCCTCCCTCGAACCGGAGTTCGTCATGTTCCACAAGCTCGACGCGGACGCCCTCGTCCGCTCGGCCCCGGCGGTGATCCGCGAGGCCAACACCATGCTCTCGAGCTTCGTGACGCAGACGGCCACGACCTAGCCGGACGCCTGGCGCGGCGGGACTCGCCGCCCTGTGCCCCCCCGGGACTTCGAGAGGCGGCCCCGGCCGGGGCCGGCCCGCCGCAAGGCTACGACGCCCGGGCGTCCGGAGCCGGCGCACCGGCGCACACCGGGCCGGCGCCGACGCCCGGCGTCAGCCCCAGGAGCTTCCCGGCGGTCTCGATGAGTACGTTGAGCGGACAGGGCTTGGGCAGTATGGCGCCCGCGCCCAGCCGCCTGAGTTTCTCCAGCTGGTCAGGACCCATGAAGTTCGCGGCGCTGGAAAGCACCATCGCCGGCAACCCGGTGTGCCGCTCATGCAGTATCTCCAGCAGGCCGATCCCGTCCATCATGGACATGCGGATGTCGGTCAGGAGCAGGTCGAAGCGCTCCTCGTTGAGCAGCGCGAGCGCCTGCAGACCGTCCCAGGCCGGCACGGCCTCGAAGCCGTGCGCGCTGAAGGCGGTGACCAGCAGCTCGTTGAGCAGGCCATCGTCCTCGACGATCAGCACTCTGCGGCGCGCGTTGGGAGCGGAAGAATGGGCGGGGGTGGGAACCGGCATGGCTGACATCTCCTGTCTTCCCGGAGCCTGATCCCACCTCTGGCACTATACCTTGCTGGCTAAGGCCGTGTCAATACGACGGCGCTCGAAATCCGAGGAGAAGTGCGCGTCGGGCCGCGCTCCCGCCGGCTGTGCACAAGACGTGCCCCGGACTTGTGCGCCGGCCCTGTGCGTCGGCGCAGAGGCTGTGCAGGCTGCCGGCGACGCGCGGACGCGAAGGCAGGCCGCAGCATCTGCCGTCGGGGGCCGCCCGCACCCGTCGTGCAGGTCCGGCGCATTGGTCCGCCGCTTGCGTAGGGACGGAATCGCCGGGTGGCGGGGCCTGCACAGGAGTCGGGGCCCCTGCACCGTCGACGGTGCGCTTGTGCCCAAGACCCGATGCGCGAGTGTGTGTCGCGGGCGCGGCGCGGTGCTCCACCCGTGGTGGTCGAGGAGGCATGCGTGGACAACCAGGCGTTCGCGGTGGAAGTCTCTGTACAGGCTGCGGTCACCATCCTCAAGCCGGTCGGCTGGCTCAACGCCGACACCCGGGTCCTGCTGGAGGAGAAGCTTCGATCCGAGGTCGATGGCGGCGGCCGGCGGATAGTGGTGGACCTGTCTTCCACGCACTTTCCGGACAACAGCGGCATGGTCGTCTTCGCGCTGTGGAAGGGCCTGCTGGCCGATCTCGGTGGCTGCCTGGTCCTGGCCGCGCCGAACGGCTCGGCCCTCAGGGCGCTCCTGGCCGGAAGGCTGGACAAGTACATCCCGATCTGCGACAGCGTGGTCGAGGCGGTGGATCTCGTCGGGCGGATCGTCAGCTCTTGAGACTCCTGGCCGCCGCCCGGGTGTCCGAGAGGATCGCGGTTAACTGCGCGATGGCGCTCTGAAGCTGCCCCGCTGCCGCCCGGGCTCTCCCCGGATCCCCGGCGGTCGCGGAGGACAGCAGATGCTCGACCGGCTTCTTCATCTCCTCCAGCCGGCCCTCGAACTCGTCGAGGACCAGTTCCAGGATGCCGTCCTTGGCCCGGCTGACCTGCTCGGCTGCCGCGGCCATGAGCAGCGCATCGCGCCGGGCCACGGCGCGCTCCAGGGCGTGGAACAGGAGATCCAGGTCCGCAATGGGCTTGAGCAGGTACTCGTCGCATCCCTCGCGCAGGACGGCGATCGCCGATTCCATGGTGCCGTGGCCGGTGAGCACCACGGTCACGGTCTGAGGAGCCCGCGACTTGACCTGACGGACGACCTCCTCGCCCCCGACCCTGGGCATGGACAGGTCGGTGACCACGGCATCGAAAGGCTTGCGTCCGAAGACCTCGATGGCTTCGCCGCCATCCGAAGCCACGGCCACTTGGTGGCCGCCCTTCTCGAGCCAGCGCCGGAGAGTCTCGCGTATGATCTCCTCGTCGTCCACCACCAGGATGTTGAGCGGCTTCATGAGCGACCTCCGTGGAGAAGGGCGTTTCGCAACGGCTGACGCGGCATCTCAGCGATTCCTAACGATGCGTCCGCTTTCGGGATCGACTCGAAAGCTGGTCGGACCCGTGGTCGATTCCACCCTGTCGATAAGGTGTCCGATGCGGACGACCACCCTGCCGTGGATCTCGCGCATGGCCCGGACCGCGCCCCGTGCCTCGGCGGTGGCTCTGTCGACCAGTTCGCGTCGCTGCGCCTCGATCTTGTCCGCCTCGTAGTGCAGCACCAGGAGCTTCTTGCGCAGGTCCAGATAGCTCTCCCGCTCCCTGTCCGGGAGCTTCCGGATGTCTCTGGCGGCGTGCTCGAACTCCCGGACCACCTCCTCCAGGCGGTGGGCGGCGTTCTGCGCGGCCACCAGGCGCCGGTCCATCTGCCGGATCTCGTCCTGCTGCTCGATGCCGATGCCCACCTGGATGTCGGTGAACGGCTCGTTGGGCGCCCCCAGCGTCTTGGCGATAACGGCTTCGCCCGCCTTGGTGGTGCCGCCTATCAGCGAGCCCCGCCCTCGCGTGGCAGTCACCGAGCCGCCGGCCACCACCTCGCTGTGCATCACGGCCACGTCCACGGACACGTTCCGCCGGGCGTAGACCCGGGCGTTCTCGATGTACTTGGCCTCGACGTCGGTGCCGGCCGAGACGAAGCAGCGGTTGCGTCCGGCGATGCCCTGGCGCACCAGCACCCGGCCGCGCTCGGAGACTATTTCGCAACCCTCCACCCGCCCGCGGACCTCGATGTCGCCCGAGGCCCGGACCGCGAAGCCGTCGTGCACGGAGCCCATCACCTGCACGGCCCCGTCGAACTCGACGTTGCCGGTGGACATGTCCACGTCGCCGCGGACCAGGAAGGTCCGGCGGACCCGCAGCGTCCCTTCGACGGCATCCAGCAGGCCGTCGATGGTCGCGCGGTACTCGCCGGTGCCGGCGTCGAAAGACACGCCCTCGCCGACCGCGAGGCCGGCCGGCTTGCCGGACTCGGCCGGGATCTCCCGGCCGCTGACGTCGATGCCGGGCGTTCCCGGCGTGGGCGGGACGAGCCGCGCCAGCACCTGACCGGCCTTCACCATGGTGATCCCGGCCCGGCCCCGGTAGTCCATGCTGCCGTCGCTCCGGACGACCTCCTGCTTGCCGCCGGGGTCGACCAGGAAGTCCACGCAACCGTCGAACCCGGTCTCGGGCAGCACCGCCCTGGCCGCCTGGAAGCCGGCGACCGGCTGGCCCAGGCCAACGACCTCCTCGAGGACCTTGCGGATCGCCTCCGGGTCCACGCCCTGGACCACGCCCTCTTCGCGGAGGCGCGCGAGTACCGCCTGGAGAGCCACCGGTCGGCCTAAGCCCTCTGGCGGATGGACGTCCAGATGGGCCGCCAGATGGTCGGCAGACACCTTGATGGTGAACCAGCCGTCCTTGGCCAGGCGCTCCTGGACCTTGGTGGCCAGGGGCCCGGACAGCAGCTTGGAGAGCTCGGTGACCTCCTTGCGGCGTTCCTCGGAGAGGTCTTCGAAAGAGGCCAGGATTTCGTCGAGGGCCCGGCCCTCGTCGCCGTCCTGCAACACGTCGAGCTGCTGCAGGGCGGCCCGGGCTATCTTCACTCGCACGTCGAGCTTGGCGAGGAACGCGGAGGAGGCGTCGGCCAGCTGGCCCGCCCCCGGCCGCGCGTCGGCAGCGGAGCGCCACTGGGCGCGCACCCGGAACGGCCGGGCCGTGAACAGGCCGCGCTTGCCCTCCTGAAGAACCTGGACGTCCAGCATCTCCGGGGGGGCGGCCAGTTGCCGCGCCGCCTCTGCCCGGCAGCCATCCAGCGTGGGGGCCTCCACGAATACCCAGCGGCTCACGATGTGCCGGCCCCGGCCGTCCCGTGCGGCCTGTCGGCTAGAATCGAACGCGCCTTCGCCGCCAGAGCGGCCAGCGAAAACGGCTTGTGGAGCAGGGGCACGTCAGCCATCAGCTTCTTCTCGCGGCGCACCACTTCCTCGGGATGAGCGGAGATGAAGAGTACCTTGAGATCCGGATGCCCGTCGGACAGCCTGCGATAGAGTTCGTCTCCGCTCATTTCGGGCATGGCGAAGTCGCTGATCAGGAGGTCGATCCGCCCTCCAC
>CALGYR010000130.1 GCA_937935355.1 uncultured bacterium
GCCTCCATGGTCACCTGGCCTGGAGAACTGTCTCATGAAAAGTAGCCACGCCCATTGGATTTGGGTTCGCTAGATCCCGTCGGCCAACAGGCGCGCGTCCATGTTGCGCGCCGTCCAACCCAGGAGCCACCTGGGTATGACCCCGATGTAGAGGTGCGCCCGGACGGCCAGGGCGCTGACCGACAAGGCGGCCATGCCGATCATCAGCCACAGCGAAAGCGACGGAGAGATCACTGTCTCGCCGCCGTGAGGCTCAAACGAGAAGACCAGCAGAATCGCCCAACCGACGTATAGCGCTACGATCAGCATGGAATCCGCGATATAGAACGGCGCGGCGAACAGGTACGAGAAGAGCAGGCTCTTCATCCGCGTGCGCCCCATGAGCGCCGCCACCAGACCGACCGCGCCGCAACTGAGGCACAGGGGCAGAAGCAGCACGCCGAGCAGCAGCCCCAGGCCCAGGCCGATGAGCGGGGGCAGCACGGTATCCTCGCCGCCTCCCGCCGTGAAGCCGAGGACCAGGCCGGTCGCAGCGCCCAGAACGGGCAGCAGCATCGCGAAGATGACCAGCCCGCGCATCCTGGCCAGCAGCTTGGCCCACAGCAAGCGCGAGCGGCCGAGCGGCGTGACCAGGACACCCTCCAGGGTGCCGCGGTCCAGTTCGCTGAGCAACCCCTCGCCGCCCAGCGCCGCCAGGATCGCGTAGATGACGATGCCGATCAGGCAGCAGTACGCCCCGGGGATCAGGAGCGCCAGACCGATGGCGATCGAGAACGGCGTGCGCAGCCAGCCCTGCTGGCGCCGCTCGATCCGGTAGAGCGGGTCACGCAGCGTCGCGGCGATGATCGCATAGGGCTCCTTCAACCAGGCCAGGAAGCGCCTGACCAAGCCGCCTGAAGCCGGCCCCTGATCAGACAGCCGCGGAGGCCGGTCGTCGCCGGCCCCATGGTTCGACCATGCCGTCGGGCCGCTCATCTGCATGTCCTGAGATTACGCTCCAGACAACGGCGCCGCAGATACTGCCTGCGTCCGCTCCCGGGCCTCCGCCGCCTCCAACCACGCGAGATAACTCGCCTCCTGCCTCGACTGCACGGCCCGCACTAAGAGAATGGTCAGAATTGCCGAGACGACGGTGGTCAAGTCGTCCACCATGCTGACTCGGGCAGCGTTGAGCAATTCCGTCAAGCCATCGGCCCGCATCGCTATGCGAAAGGAAGCTTGACCGGCGATCATGGAGACAAGCCATGCCGCCCACCAGAAGCCCACCAGCGCAGAGGCACCCTGGTTCTGACGGCCATCCCGAAGGCCCGACACCCCCCCGGCCAGATCCTGGCCACCCTCAGGGGCGCTGCCCGCCCATATGTCGGCCATGGCCTGATACGGCCTGTAGAAGCAAACGATGGGGATGAAGAAGTACCCGACCGCCCATCCCGGAGAGAACCGCAAATGCCGCGCGCCCAGCGCTGGCAGGTTGCGGTAGGATCTATGCACCCACATCATCAAGAAGACCGTGCCCGCTATCATGACACCCATCTGGGCCAGACCAAGCAAGGCCTGCCGGGTGTCGTTGGACTCAGCCTCTGCATCGGAGATATCCTCTCCGGCGGCGGCTCGTTCGAACAACCCGGCCTCGGACCAATCGCTGAAGAAGGCGGCCAGAGCGAGCACCGCGCTCAGGGCAAGCAGCCAGACCGCTAGGTTCGCGCGCAGAGACCCCGACTCGAACGGTTTGGCCCACTTCACCTTGTAGGGCTGGCGCACGCGAGCCCCAACAACACCGGCAGCCCCGGGGCCTGCAATGGGCGTGGCTGGCGAAGCCGTGACCGAGCCCGAAGCCGCCAACGGGACGGCGCTCTGGCAATGCGGGCAGACTCCCTGCTTGCCCAGGTCGCCGTCCTCGAACGAGAATGTCTCTCCACAATCCCTGCACTTGCCCAGTATCATCGTCCTCGTCCTCCTACCCGCAGTCCGGCAGATCGTACATGGCCACGACGAAGGGGTGGCGCTCGTCGTACTCGGTGAGCGGCCGGGCGTCGGCCACGCGGCCGATCGCTCGGCAGTTGCGGCCCTCGACGCCCTCCAGCGCGTCGCCGAGGTCCAGCCGGCACTCCGCCAACCGCCTCTCGAGATCGGCCACGACGTCGGGGTGCGCCCCGGCGACGTTCACCGACTCGCGCACGTCGACGGACAAGTCATAAAGCTCCCGGAGCCGGTTCCTGCCCTTGGCCACATGGAGCTTCCAGCGACCACAGCGCACCGCCTCGAGCCGCCGGCCGGCGTAGTAGAAGAAGGCTTCGTGCGGGCTCCTGGCCGACTCCGGATCGGCCAGCAGCGCGCCGACGTCCCGGCCGTCGATGGTCCGGTCGGCCGGCGGCTCGGCCCCGGCCAGGCGCGCGAAGGTCGGCAGGAAGTCCATGGCCGTGACCACCTCGGCGCAGGTCTTCCCCGTGGGAATCGTCCCGGGCAGGCGCATGACGCAGGGCACGCGCTGGCCGCCCTCCCAGGTGCTGCCCTTGCGACCGCGAAGCGGGCCGTTCGAGCCTCCGAAGCGCATGTTGCTGCCGTTGTCGGAGGTGAAGGCCACCAGGGTATTCCCGGCCAGGCCCAGACGGTCGAGCTCGTCGAGGAGCACGGAGACGCTCCAGTCGATGCACTCCACCGCCGCGCCGTAGACGCCGTTACGCGACGAGCGCAGGAAGCGCTCCGGCACGTAGTGCGGCAGGTGCACGTGCATGTGCGCGAAGTAGAGGAAGAAGTTCCGCGAGCGGTTCTCGCGGATGAAGCGGACGGCGTCCTCGGTGTAGCGCTCGGTGAGCGAGGACTGGTCGGGCTGCTGCTCGACCACCGCATCGTCGCGGAGCAGCGGCAGCGGCGGGAAGTCCGTGACGGCGTCGCCCGGCCGGCGCTGGCGACCCATGTCGTTGCTGTAGGGCAGCCCGAAGTAGCCGTCGAAGCCGTGGCGGGTGGGCAGGAAGTCCGGCTGGTCGCCGCAGTGCCACTTGCCGACGATCCGGGTGGCGTAGCCACGCTCCTTGAGCAGCCGGGCGACGGTCACCTCATGCGGATCGAGACCGACCGGCTGGCCCGGAAAAAGCACTCCCCGGCCCTCGAACTCGGCGAAGCCGATCCGCGGCGGGTAGCAGCCGGTCATCAGCGCCCCGCGCGAAGGCGAGCACAGCGGCGAGGCCACGTAGAAGTCGGTGAAGCGCACGCCCTCGGCCGCCAGGCGGTCGACAGCCGGGGTCTTCTGGAACTCCGCGCCGTAGCAGCCCAGGTCGCCGTAGCCCAGGTCGTCGCAGTTGATCAGGATCACGTTGGGGGTGGACATGTCCGTCGGCCGCTCCTTTCGCTTCGGATGCTCGCGGCAATCATAGCGTTCCGAAGGCCTCAGGCAATGCCGGTTCAAGCGGACCAGGGCCATTGCAGGAAACGATCTTCGCCGCCGAGGCGTAGAGACGCCGAGACAAGACAAGATGATGTCTGCGGTCTGGACCTTTCCTATCCAAAACCGCCTGGCCACGTTCGTGAGCCAGCTCCGCGTCTCCGTGCCTCTGCGGTGAAAAGGCCTTCTTGAAATGGCCGCGTCAACGGGCCGGGGACCCCGCCCATCCATCCCCATCGGCTCCCGACCGCTCCCTGCCGCCCATCCCTTCGCCGGGACCCGCGTCCGCTTCGCCCCCCTCCTCCATCATCCTCAGGGTGTTCGTCAGGCTCTCCCCGCTCACGCGGACAAAACCGCTCTGCGGCAGGCCGAGATCGACGATGGCCACGATGACCGCTGCGATCGACAGCGCCAGGATGGAGGTGAAGACGCTGTTGCGCCGGCCGGAGATCCCGGCGGAGAAACCCGCCAGCCCCACGGCCAGCAGAGCTATCGACAGCTGCAGGGCGAGAACCAGCCCCGGCAGCCGGTCCTGCGACGCGGCGACGCGCCTGGTGTGCGTGTCCAGGACCGCGTTGAGGGACCCGACGACCAGCGCGTCGATGGGCGTGGCGGTCCGGCCGCCCAGCCGGCTCCGATCCCGGAACATGGAGGCCAGTCGTCGCTCGGCCCTGGCGAACGCCTCCTGCGCCAGGCGCGTCCGCCCGGGGTCCCCGGCCTCCTCATCTGACACCATCCGGGCGGAGATGTAGTCGCGGATGGCCGAGCGGATCTCTCCGCGCAGGGGCTCCGGGGCCAGTCCGGCGCGAAGAAAGGCCGTGCCGAGCGCATTGGCCTCCTCCACGATGGCCTGCTTGCGGGCGTCGGCGCGGGCGCTCACGAACCCGTAGGTGAAGGCCAGCATCAGGGCCAGCAGACCCAGCACCGCGGCATGGATGGTCGTCAGGAACTGGATCCCCTCCCCGTAGCGGCCGCGGGAGCGCCGGCCGGCGCGATAGCCGATCTCGATGGCCAGAAGCAGGCTGCCCAGCACGCCCAGGGCCAGCAGGAGCAACTCCGGGTCGGAAAGCGTGTAGAGCTCCGCGTCCTTCACGGCCCGTCGGTTCCGCTGGCCCGGAACCCGGGAGATACTGGCGTCATCACAACGCTTCGCCCCAGCCACGGCCGGCACGAAGTGCTAACGGGCAAGCGCCAGGGGGCATTTCGGACGGGATGGATGGACCGACGCGGCGCCGGGAGCTCGCGAGACTGCCACGATCTCCGACTGCGCGGCGACCGTGGCGGACGGGTTCTCAGCCGCCGTCCGGCTCGGCGGGAGGCGCGAGCGCCTTGCGTTCGTGTTTCTCCTCGGCGGCCACGAGCACCGGGCGCACCGCGTCGCGCCAGATCTCGTAGCCCTTGCGCACCATGTGCAGCTTGTCGGACTGGTAGATGTCGTTCCGCGGCTGGCCGGACTCGTCGAGCATGCCGGCGGAGACGTCGATGTAGGTCAGCAGCCTGTCGGCCTCGCACTGGGCCTTGATCAGGGCGTTGGCCGCCTGCATGTTCTTCCAGAGCGCCCAGCGGCTGGGGCTGGGCTTGATGGACAGGACGTAGATCCTGGTCCCGGGCAGCGCGGCGTGGACCTTCTCCACGAAGGCCTTGAAGGTAGCGGCGATCTTCTCGGGCGCGATGCCCGATTTGATGTCGTTGTCGCCCTCGTAGACCACCACGGCGCGCGGCTTGTAGGCGATGACCAGGCGGTCGGCGAAGTGCAGCAGGTCGTTCATGTTGCTCCCGCCGAACCCGCGCGGTATGACGGTCAGCGGGGCAAGATCCTCCTTGATGGTCCCATGCCAGCCTTTCATGCTCGAGCTGCCGGTGCAGACGATGGCGCCCTCCGACGGCCGCGCCTTGGCGTCGGCCTCCTCGAAGCGCTTGACATCCTTCTCGAAGCGCGTCGGGTCGCCGTAGCTGGCGCCCTCGGCCTCCTCGGGCTCGCCGGCCCGCGCCGAGCAGGCCAGAAGAATCGCCACAACCGGGATCCAGGCAAAGCGCATCGCGGAGTCCTCCTGCCGGGCGAACTCTACGGGACATGCATTGCGGAATCAAGCAGAGCGGCCACAGCGACTCTCCCTGCGGCACTTTGCTCCGGGCAGGACACTCCGCACCCTGTATAATGGCCTCCATGCCCACGACCCAAACCCGACCGACGACCGAACTGCTCGCCCCCGCCGGCGACTGGGAGTCGCTGCGCGCGGCCGTCGCCGCCGGGGCCGACGCCGTCTACTTCGGCCTGCCGCGCTTCAGCGCCCGCGCGCGCGCGACCAACTTCCGCCCCGAGGAACTGGCCGACGTCATGGAGTTCCTCCGCCGCCGCGGCACCCGCGGGTATCTGGCCTTCAACACCCTGATCTTCCCCGACGAGCTCGAGGCCGCCGCCGGGATGGTCGAGCTCGCCGCCGGGGCCGGCTGCGACGCGCTCATCGTCCAGGACCCGGGGCTGGCCCGGCTCGCGCGCCGGATGGTCCCGACGCTCGCCATCCACGCCTCCACCCAGATGAGCCTGGCCGAGCCGCGCGGAATCGAGCTGGCCCGCCGGGAGCTCGGCATCTCGCGGGTCATCCTCCCCCGGGAGCTCTCCCTGGAGCAGATCCGCGCCGTCGCGGCGGAGGCATCGGTCGAGCTCGAGGTCTTCGTCCACGGGGCGCTGTGCATCTCCTACAGCGGCCAGTGCCTGGCCAGCCTGGCACTGGGCGGCCGCAGCGGCAACCGCGGCGAGTGCGCGCAGCCGTGCCGGTTGCCGTACGAACTGCTGGGGACGAGGGGCGAGGGGCGGGGGGCGGGCGCTGGTACGACCGTCTCTGACGAAGCTTCCTCCACCCGCCCCTCGCCCCCCGCCCCTCGCCCCTATCCGCTTAGCCCCAAGGACCTCTCCGCCTGGGAGCTCGTTCCCGAACTGGTCGGACTCGGCGTGCGGGGCCTCAAGATCGAGGGCCGGCTCAAGGGCCCCGGGTACGTGCGGACGGCGACGGCCTTCTATCGCCGGGCGCTCGACGCGGCGCTCGAGGACCGGGCCTTCGCGCCCTCCGCCGACGACCTGGCCGCGCTCGCCCAGGGTTTCTCCCGCGGATTCACCAGGGGCCACCTCGGCGGGACCGACCACCGCGAACTGGTCGAGGGCCTCTCGCCCCGGCCGCGCGGGGTGCGCGTCGGCACCGTCGCCGGACGGACGGAGGGCGGGGTGCTCGTCACCCTGGAGGATGAAATCCGCCCCGGGGACGGGTTGGTCTTCGTGCCGGAGAATCCCGGCGGCAACGAATTCGGCGGACGGGTATTCGGCGTCCGGCCGCGGCCACGTCCGAGCGGCGAGCCGCCGCTCGTCGAGCTCACCTTCGGCCGCGAGGCGGACCCCTCGGCAGTCGAGCCCGGCAGCGCCGTCTGGAAGACCGACGACCCGGCGCTCGAGAAGCGCCAGGCCCGCGAGCACGCCGCGGCCGCGGTGGAGCGCCGCGCGCCGCTCGCCGTGAAGGCCGTCGCACGGATCGGCGGGGAACTGCGCCTCGTCTTCCGCGACGAGCGCGGCCACGCGGTCGAGATCGTCTGGCCCGGGCCGCTCTCGCGCGCCGAGAAGCACCCGCTCAACGAGAAACTGCTCGGCGAACAGCTCGGCCGCCTCGGCGATACGCCCTTCGAGCTCGCCGCGGTCGACGCCGCCGGGGTCGAGCCGGCCATGGTGCCCAAGAGCGTCCTCAACGACCTGCGCCGCCAGGCGGTGGCAAAGCTCGTGGAGCTCCGCACCGCGTCGGCCCGCCACCGCATCGCCGAGCCCCAGGCGTTGGCCGCCCTGCGCCCTATCTCTTCCGCCTCGTCCCCCGCCCCCCGCCCCCCGCCGCCCGTTCTGGCCGTCCTCGCCCGCACCTGGGTCCAGCTCGAGGCGGTCCTGACCTGGCAGCCTCCGGCGGGTCTCCCCCGCCCCGGCCTCGTCTACTTCGAGCCGGCCGAGGTCGACGCCCTGGCCGCGGCGGTCAAGGCCATGCGCTCGGCCGGGATGCGCGCGGGGCTGGCCGGACTCCAGGTGGTCGAGCCGGGAGAGGACGCGCTGCTCGCCGCGCTCGCCGAAGCGGGGCCCGACGCGGTGCTGGTCCGGAACCTCGCCACCCTGGAGTTCTTCCGCGGACGCGTCGGCGCCGCGCCGGCCATAGAGCTCGTCGGCGACTTCCCGCTCAACGCCGCCAACGGGCTCTCGGCGGCCTGGCTCGCCAACCTCGGGCTCGCCCGGATCACCCCCGCGCCGGACCTCGACCGCCACCGCGCGGAGTCCCTCGCGGCGGCGGCAGGCCCGCAGAACATCGAGGCCGTGGTCCATTGGCACCCGCCGATGTTCCACACCAGGCACTGCCTCTACGCGGCGAGCCTGTCGCGGGGGCGATCCTGCGCCGACTGCGGGGAGCAGTGCTCCCGCTCGCGGCTGGCGCTCCGCGACCGCAAGGGCGTCGTCCACCCGGTGGCGGTCGACGCCGCCGGCCGGAACACGGTCCACGGGGGGAAGGCGCAGTCGGCGCCCGAGCTCGTTCCCGCCTGGCGGGCGCTCGGCGTCGGGTGTTTCCGGATCGAGCTCCTCGACGAGGACGCCCGCGCCACGACGGCGCTCCTCAGCCGCATCGGCAAACACCTTGCAGCCACAGATGCACACAGATGAACACAGATTGGAGCCATCAGGGTCAGGCCCCCATCTGTGTTTATCTGTGTTGATCTGTGGCTAATGAGAGGACCCGATCATGCGCGCGTTTCAGTGCTGGCTGCTGACAGTCTGCGGCTTCCTGGTTCTCGACCTGGGCTCGGAGCACCTCCAGAACTGGCTGCAGAACAGCTCGGTCCGGCTCGGCCACGCCCAGCGCGCGCTGCTGCTCATGCTGGTCTCGGGAATCGCCTTCACCCTGGCCTCGGACCTGCTCCAGCCCTACCTTCAGAAGACCATCAAGAAGACCCACGGCATGATCCGCCCCAGCCGCGGCGCGGCCGGCAGCCTTATCGGCGCCCTGGCGTTGCTGGTGGCCATCTACTTCGGATACTACTTCACCTTCCGCTGAGCCAGGATCCAGCCGAGCCACAGATGCACACGGATGAACACAGATAGAAACAACAACGACCATGTTGTCATCCGTGTTTATCTGTGTTCATCTGTGGCGAACCTGACCTGTGGCGACTGCGCTTGTCACCCGCCGTTGGTGCGGACGAACTTATCGAACGAGCGGTCGTAGGTCTTCTCGACCGCCGGCGGGAAGCAGCAGCCCGGCAGCTCGCGGTTGGCCAGGTGATAGCTCAGGCACTCGCAGCACTTGCCGTGGCGCGGACAACCCGGGTAGGTGCAGGTGCATTTGCCGGTGTTGGGGCAGGGCTTGGCGGACATGGGGCGACCTCCTCGTGCGGCTCTCCATTTCACTCCACGTTCAGCGGGATCGTCGTCGAGACGGCCTCCTCGCCGGTGGCCATGTCCCGCAGCGTGACCTTCAACCAGTAGGACTTACCCTCGGCCGGCACGCACTGCGGCGGGACGCGCAGGCGGATGACCAGGTGCAGGTCCTTGATCGGCGACTTGGTGCGGTGGCGGACCTCGGCATAGCCGCGGCTGTGCAGGACCACCTTGGTGGGCGCCGGCCGGTCCCGATCGGCGGCGGCCTGGCCGGTCTGCTCCAGGAAGGTGAGGTCCACGTCGAGCGCGCTGAGGAAGCCCGCCTCCGGGGCCGCCGCATCGCCGGACGCCTCGGGATGCCCGCCGCCCTCGGCGCGGCGGCACTCGAAGTTGAGCACCTCGCAGTAGGCCATGAGGTTCTCGCCGGCCCGGCAGGTCTTGGCCGCGCGCTCGGTGTAAACGCCGTAGCTGCGCACGTCGTCGACCAGGGCGAGCGAGCGCACTCCCAGGTGGTTCTCGCCGGTGGTCAGGCGGCCGAGCCGGTCGAGCGCCCGGGCGGCCTCCTCGCGCTGCCCGATCGCCCCGGCCGACAGCCCCAACAACCCCAGCCGGAGCTTCTCGTCGGGCCCCTTGCAGGGGCCGAGCGCCGCGACCGCCTCGTGGGCCGCCTTCGCCCGCCCCGCCGCCAGGGCCACGAAGCCCAGACGCAGCCGGGCCGCGACCTCCGCCGCGGGACGCTCCTCGCCTTCTTTGCGCGCCGGTTGCCGCGAGACCTCGGCGGCCAGAGCGTCGGCCGCGGCCGCAAGTCTCCTTCGCGCTTCCGCTTCGGAGACATCCAGGGCTTCAGGCGGGGAAGTCGGCGCCGCGGCCGGGTCGGTCCCGGCCCTGATCGCGCCGTCGCCGACGCCGACCCCGGCGAGCGCCGCGCGGGCCTCGTCGCCCTTTCCCGAGAGCACGAGCAGCGCGGCGAGGAGTTGCTTATCGGCGGCCGCGGCCCCCGGCGCGGCGGCGGCCCTGCGCGCCTCGGCCAGCGCCGCGGAGAGGTCGATGGCCCGGAGCTCTTTGAGGCTCGGCGCCCCGGCGCGGGCGGCTTCCGGCTTGCCCGCGGCGCCCCCGGCCTCGACGGCCGGCTCGGCCCGCCGAGGCGGCTTGGGCGGCGGCGCGTCGGCCGCGGCGGACGCCGCCGGCAGGAGCGCGGCCAGGGCGAAAAGTAGCGACGGGAAGACCGTCGGCGGACGGCTCAGGAACATCGGCGGGACCTCCGGAGATTCCCCCCTTCCGGACGCTCGATGAGGATAGCGCGGGTTGAGGGAGATGGCAAGGTCAAGCGGGACGGCAAGATCATGCCGGCGGAACCGCGGAACTGCAGAACCGCAGAATGTCGAATGTGGAATTTCGAAGGGCGCGGAAGGGGCCGGCCTCACTTCGACATTCATGATTCGACATTCTGCGGTTCTGCGGTTCGCAGTTGTCCTCGACCCGACCGGCTACTTCGAGCGATTCCCACCGTCCTCCGGCGCCAGCACCGCGGCGCGGGTTTCCTTGACAGTCCGGCGCAGGGCGCTTGGTCCGTCCGGCTCCACCCGGTAGGACCCGGTCCACCCCGGCGCCTTCGGGGCGGCCGGGGAATCCATCAGCCGGCGGAACGCTTCGCGGTCGAGCGCCCGCCCGGGAGGCAGGTCGAACTCCCGGTAGTCGAAGACCCCGCCCCGGCAGACGTGCAGCCTGCCGTCGAATTCGACCACCGCGTAGATGGGGCAGACGCCCCGGCCGGCCCAGCGCACCGCGTCAGGACTGAAGGAGCGGGCCAGGGTCACGCAGGTCCGGCGATCCACGTGCCCCAGCAGGCCGCCGCTCGCTCCATGCGCCCGGCCGTCGTTGAGGGCGTTCTCGAGCTCCATGCGGTGATCGGTGAGGCGGTCAACCTCGTCGGCGCCGAGCGCCTCGCCACGGAGCTGCCTGGCAGCGATCCGGCCGAAGTCCCGGGCCATGTTGAGCGACCTGTCGGGCAGCAGGACCAGATCGCGGCCCACAGCGGCGCCTGGAGCTCCGCGAAGCGCTCGCCCTGGAGCGCCTCCACCCGGCCCCAGGCTTCCTCGAAGTCCTTGAGGAAGACCTCCAGCACCGAGTCGACGGTCACGAAGGGCCTGGCCGCGCCTCCGGGCTCCGCGCAGCACGCGGCCATGTCGCCGTGCGTCGGCCCGACCACCACGAAAGCGTGGGCGGCCAGGAGCGCCCGGGCCCGCTCCGGCAGCGGCTCCAGCGCCTTCGGGTTCTCGACCCGCGAGAGGTCGAGAGGCAGATCGCGGAAGAGCCGCGGGCGCAAGTCCGGAGCGTGCCGGCGTGCGGCTTCGTCCCGAGGCGCACAACCGGCGGACAGGATGAGGCCCGCGGTCAGGATCCGGATCATTGGCGACGATGTGCGCTTCAAGTCCGCACCTCTCTATCAACCATGCCCTTCGGTGCGCCGGTCCTCGGCGCTCCGCCCCTCCCTCGCCGCCCGTCGGCCACCCGCCACCAGATCCTGGCGACCTTGTCGCCCCGGCCGTCCTCCATCTCCTCCATGGCCAGGCGGTCGAACGTCGAGTACTCGTCCAGGGTTTCATTGACGCCCCGTCGCATCCAGACGTGCCACCAGATGACCGGCAGCGCGAGCAGAAAGGATGCAACAGCCATGACCGCTCCCGTCTTCGGGAGACCGCACGCGGCCAGCAGGGCCCAAGGCAGCACTATCAGAAGACCAGCGCCGACCACGTACCCGGCGAACATGCAGCAGGCCCACAAGGCCCGGCCGGCGAACTGCACCGCGGCCTGGGACAGGCTGGGATAGCGCAGGGGCAGCGCCGCGCCCCAGTGCGCGGCCACCCAGACCCAGCCGAGGTCGGTCAGGCACATCAGCACCCCGGCCGGGATGCCGGAGGGCGAAGGCCCCGCAAGCAGCCGCCAGCTATCCAGCGCCCCGAAGAGACGAAACGGCCACACCAGGAAAGGCGTGGGCACGCCGTTAACGGACAGCATCCCGCCGGCGCCGCTCAGGGCGTAGACCGGCAGCAACGCCAGGATGCCCAGGAGCTGCGGAGAAACATAGGGCAGCACCTTGGCTGCGGCCACGATCCTGCGAGGCATGGGCGTCAGCACCAACTGGCAGGCGGTCTCCCCGCTCCTCTCTTCGCGGGCGGCCACGAAGGACCTGATCGCCGCGCACCCGATCATGGCCGCCGGCCACCACATCGGCGAGAAGAAGGACAGCAGACGAACGGGGACGGGAATCCATCGCCAGCCAGGCACGTACGGCAGCATCCGCATCACCAGCACGCCAGACAGCACCAACGGGACCGCCACGCAGAATACGGTCCACCATCGCCTCGACGCCCTGGTCCGCACGAACTCCGCCCTGACCAGCGGGCGCCGACTCTCGTTGAGCAGCGCGAAAGGCGATTCCTTTCGCACCGGCCTCGGACCATGCGTACGAACTATCACGCGGCCACCATCGGCTACCGCCCCCAGGTTCTCCAGGGACCTTCCACTACGGAAACCTCCTCCGCGAACCGCCAATCGACCAGGTCCTTCCCGGAGAGCCCCAGCCAGTCGCGCACTGCCGGGGACAGGTCGATCCCCGCCCTGCCCTCGGCCTCGGCCTTCGGGCGCTTGCCGTCCAACACGTACTCCCGGTCGTCGACGCGCCAGGGGCCGACGTCGGCCAGGACGCAGAAGCAGCTTCTCGCCGCCCTCCCCTCTCTGCCCCCGGCCCGGACCTCCACCCAGCGGCCCGCCAGCCCCGACTTCGCGCCGGGGCGGCCGGCGACGTCGTTGTAGGGCAGCGCGCAGTAGAACGGGGTCTGCTTCGGTATGAAGCCGGCGGGCAGGAAGCCCCTGCGCCGCTTCGGGTCGTCGACGCCGCCGAAGCTCCGCACCCAGCGCGGGTCCCAGGCGCCGGCCTCGTTGCCCGGCTCTCCGACCCAGAAGACGGTGGCCAGGATGTCCCGGCGCCAGCCGTCGGCGGCCGGCGGCCGGGCCGAAGCCCCCGAACCCGTCCCTGGCCCGCAGCCGGCCGAGAGAACCGCCAGCGCGATGGACAGGGCCAGCGCCAAATCCGTGCGGACAGGAGCGCGAGCGTCCGAGTTGCGTCGCAGCATAGAGCCCCGCCCTTCCGCAAAGTCCTTCAAGCGATTCCCGACATCGCCGCCAGATTCTCGCCACGGCAGAGACCCTCCGCAAGCCCCAAAGACGTCCCGTCATCAGCCACAGATGGACACGGATGAACCCATCCAGGCGAAGCCTGAACCGAAGAAGTTTTCGGGGCGGGGGCACCCCAGGTGAAGAAACGCGGAGAGCGTTTCTTTGCCTGGGAGTCGTTTCCTTCCGCTCCACCTTGCGCGATCATCGACGAGAGAGGCCCGATTCAACCCGCCGGCCTGCGGCCGCCGGGATTGAATCGTGCCCCCGCCCCGAAAACTTCTGAAAGACATTTTGAGATGTTGCGAGGTAGTAGTACAGATGCGAAGCTTTCCATTGTGAAGAGTGTCGCATGCCCTGACAGCCGATGTGGCGATCGACTGCTGGCAACAGACCGTTCCCACCCAACATAGCCCCATCCGTCATCCGTGTTCATCTGTGTTAATCCGTGGCTGATAGCCGATGTTCGACATTTTCGCCGCCGGCGGTGTATACTCCCCAAAGGTCTGTCTTCCAGACCTCTGGGTCTTCTCGTCGCCGCCCTGCGGCGGCCTTCTTTTCGGAGGGAGCCTCGAATGCCGTCATCTCTTCTTCGCAGACTGCTGGCCGCACTTGGATGCTTGTCCCTCGTGGCCCTGACAACCGGCGCGGTCGCCGGAGAGATCGTGGAACTCACCCTCCCCGAGCAGGCCGGCGCGGCGCGCGTCAACGAGCCCGTGCGCATGGGCATCCCCCTCGGCAAGGGCGTCGCCAAGGATATCTCCGAGTTGGCCCTCACCGACGCCGGCGGCAAGCCCATCCCCTGCCAGTTCCGCGAGGTGATGCGCTGGCCGGAGGATAAGTCGCTGCGCTGGGTGCACGCCGTCTTCCAGGCCTCGGTGCCGGCCAAGGGCGAGGCCAAGGTAAAGCTCGTCAAGGGCGCGGCAGCCCACGGCGACAAGAAGGTGGAGGTCGCCGAGGCCGGCGGGGCGGTGACCGTCTCGAACGGCGTCCTCAAGCTCTCCGTCAAGGGCCCCAGCTTCAACCTCTTCGACTCGGCCAGCTTCGGCGGCACCGAGATCGTCAAGCCCCACTCCGAGGGCTTCGTCGCGGTGATCGACGGCAAGCCCCACAAGCCCGGCGCCGACTCCAAGGTCGAGGTCGAGGAGAAGTGCCCGGAGTGTGCGGTGCTCAAGGTGAGCGGCAGGCTCGTCCCCGACGGCGCCGGCGCCGAGGGCCCGTTCGAGTACGCCTGCTACATCCAGGTCTTCGCCGGCTCGCCGGTGGTGCGGGTCTCCTTCAGCTACACCGACTGCCACGGAACCAAGGCCCCGGACAAGGTGGCTATGGAGGACCTGTCCCTGGTGCTGCCCACGGGCTTGGGCGGCGGCAAGGCCACGGTCGGAGGCGAGGGGAAGAACTTCTCCGGCAAGAGCGCGAAGATCTTCGCCAAGAGCTCGGACCTGAGCGAGATCGCCGTCGACGGCGCCGCCGCCGGCACGGCCAAGGGCAAGAGCACCAAGCCGATGACCATCGGCTGGGCCGATCTCTCCGGCGGCCAGGCGGGGCTGGCCGTGGGCTGCCGCTGGTTCTGGCAGATGTTCCCCAAGGCCATGGAGGCGGCCGCCGACGGGAAGCTCCGCGCGGCGCTCTGGGCCAGGGAGGGCGGTCAGCCGCTCGACGTATACATGGGCCAGGGCCGCACCCACTACCTGACCTTCCTCTTCCACGCCCCGGGCGACGACGCGGCGCTCTCGAACTTCTTCGCCGGCACGCAGATGCCGTTGCGCGCGCTGGCCTCGCCCAAGTACTACTGCCAGGACACCCAGGCCTTCGGGCCGCTGGCCGAGGCCGATCCGGCGCTCTACCCGGCGGACCTCGCCGAGCTCGAGAAGAAGTACGACGAGAACCTCCGCAAGTCGCTCAAGACCATCGAGGGCAAGATCGACGGCTGGGATTGCAAGGGAGTGCGCCTCGACAGCTACGGCTACATGGCCTGGGGAGACCTCTTCCACTGGGCCAACCAGAGCGGCAACACCAACCCCTGGAACATCCTCTGGGAGTCGAACTACTACGACTTCCCCTGGGCCTGCCTGCTGCAGTTCGTCCGCACCGGGGAACTCGACTACCTGAACACCCTGGACCGCAACGGCCTGCACCTGGCCGACGTCTTCATGCTCAAGTGGGCGCCGGAGAAGAAATACTGCGGCGCCTGCCGCTACTCGCCGCCGGCCAACTTCGTGGGCCTGGACGACTCCACCCCGGAGAAGCCCCTCCCCTACTTCTCCGTCGAGTTCAACCACCACAAGGCCCAGAGCATCCTGGCCCGCTATCTGCTGCTCGGCGACTTCCGGGCCCGCGACGACTTCATGACCGCGCTCAACAACGCGACGCTCAACCCGGAGGGCAGTTGGAAGCAGTGCCGCGGCCCGGGCGCCAAGATGGCCACCCTCTACGAGGGCTGGCAGCTGACCGGCGACAAGGCGGTCATGGACATGTACAAGAAGACCGTGGCCGGCGGCGCCAACCAGGCCAAGAAGGGCGGCAGCGCCTTCGCGCACAGCAAGGGACAGTTCATGTACGGCATCGCCGCGGAGGGCCTGGTCCGCTACTGGTGGCTGACCAAGGACGAGGATGCCGTCAACACCCTGAAGGTCATGAACGACTGGCTGATCAGCAGCGAGAAGCTCAAGGACGCCACCCCCAACAGCGCCATGTCCATGGCCTTCCTCTGGCGCCACACCGGCGACGAGAAGTACCGCGACGCGACCGTGAGGCTCCTCAAATGGGCCGGGACGGAGAGCCGGCCCAAGGGCTTCGGCCAGTCCTACCGCAATAGCGCCTACGCCTGGTACTACCTGTCGAAGCTGGCCGACGGAGAGAAGAAGTAGCCGGACGTCCGGACGCTTTGGCCCGCGGACGGCGCGAGGGAACGGAGCTTCCCCGCGCCGTCCGTCTTTTCGGGCGACGTGCTGCCGCCGCAGGCAGGCGGCACGAACCGGCTGTCGAACTCAGGAACCCGCGGAGACGTCGGTGCCCTTCCGGCTCTCGCCCCCGCCGTCGGAGGAGACCGCCGTGGTGCCCTTGCGGGCCGGATCGGTGACCCTGGCGGCCTCGGCGATGGCCCCGCTCTCGTGGGCCCTCATGAAGGCCTCGATCATCACCGGGTCGAGCTGGGTCCCGGCGCACTCCCGGAGGATGCCCAGGGCCTTCTCGACCGGGAAGCCCTTGCGGTAGGGCCGGTCGGAGGTCATGGCGTCGTAGGTGTCGGCCACCGAGAGTATCCGGCTGGTCAGGCAGATATCGTCGCCGGCCTGGCCGTCGGGGTAGCCCTTGCCGTCCCAGCGCTCGTGGTGGTGGCGCACGCCGTCGGCCACCTCGGCGATGCAGCGGTGGCCGATGTTCCTGACGATGTCGTCGCCCTGCCCCGGGTGGCGCTTGATGACCTCGAACTCCTCGTCGGTGAGCTTGCCGGGCTTGTTGAGCACCGCCTCGGGCACGCCGATCTTGCCGACGTCGTGGAGCTTGCCGGCGATCTCGACGATCTCGCAGTCGCGGCCCTCGAGCCCCATCACCCCGGCCATGGCCTTGCCGTAGGCCGTGACCCGCTCGGAGTGACCCCGGGTGTACGGGTCCCGCGCTTCGATGGCCGCGGCCAGCGCGCCGACCGAGTCGAGGAAGAGCTTCTCGAGGCTCTTGATGAGCTGGGCGCGCTCGATGGCCACGCCGGCCTGGCCGCCGATGGCCGCGAGCAGTTCCAGGTCCCGGTCGCCGAACTTGCGCTTGGCGTCGGTGGTGTCGACGTACAGCGCGCCGAGCACCGCCTCCTTGCTCAAGAGCGGCACGCACATCACCGAGCGGATGCGCTGCATGATGATGCTCTGGCCCTCGCGGAAGCGCTCGTCAGCCGAGGCGTCGGTGCTGATCGCCGAGATGCCCTTCCTGAGCACCTCGTCGACCACCGTGCGCGAGACCGACAGGCGCGTCTCCTGCCCGCCGCCCTTGTGGCGCGCGGCCACCGGCTCGATGGCCCCGCTGGCCAGGTCGTGGACCAGTATCGCCACGCGCTCGGCGCCGCAGGTCTCGAGCACCAGGTCGGCGACGGTCTCGAAGAGCTGGCCGAGATCGTGCTCGGCGTTGATGGTCGCGCCCACCCGGCAGAGGGTCTGGAGCGCGGCGTGGGCCGCGGCCAGTTCCGGGGAGACGCCGGCCGCCCCCTCCGCCGGGGCGCCGGCCATCATCATGGTGTTGTTGACGTCGACGATGCGCTTCTGGATGGCCGAGTCGGGCCCTTCCTCGCGCACCAGGCTGATGGTGGTGCGCTGGCCCACGCGGCGGGGCACCCGTCCGGCCATGGCCACCTCGATGGTGGCGGTGCCGATCCGGACCCGGTCGTGGTCGTGCAGGTAGCTCGAGACCACCGGCTGATCGTTGACGTGGGTGCCGTTGGACGAGCCCAGGTCGGTGAGCAGCAGCCGGTCGCCCTTGTTCTCGATGAGGCAATGGGTGCGGCTGACGCCCTCTTCGACGACCTGGAAATCGCAGGCCTCGCTGCGCCCCAGCGTGGCGCGCGCACCCTCGGCGAGGGTGAAGCTCTTGCCGGCGCTGCGGCCGGCGCGGATGGTCAGCGTTGCGTCCAAGTCTCTTCGAGCTCCCGGCGGGGGATTATATGCGCAAGCCCCCCCCGCGCAACCCCGCGGAATCATTTAGCCACAGATGCACACAGATAAACATATTCAGGCCGAAGCCTGAACCGAAGAAGTTTTCGGGGCGGGGGCACCCCTGGTGAAGAAACGCGCCAGCGTTTCTTTGCCAGGGTTCCGTTCCCCTCCGTGCCACCTTGCCTGGCCTTCGACGAGAAAGCCGATTCAACCCCGTCGGCCTGCGGCCGACGGGGCTGAATCGTGCCCCCGCCCCGAAAACTTCTGGAAGAGATTTCGAGATGTGGCGAGATAGTAGTACAGATACGCGGATGGATGTGCGAGTTAGGGCTCTGCCTGATCCATCCCGTGCATCAATGGTGGCAAAGGCACAAGGCAATGCCCATTGGCGCACTGGGCCGATACGCACAGCATCAGCCACAAGCCCCATCTGTGTTCATCTGTGTGCATCTGTGGCTGACTGAAGCCTTGGCCTATCTGGCCGCACGCAGGCGCGCCAGGGCGGCGGCGGCGGCGGCGCGGACGCCCGTGTCCGGATCGCCGGCCGCGGCGGCCTCGAGCGGCGGCGCGGCGCCGGAGGCCCCCAACTCCGCCAGGCCCTCGGCCGCCGCGGCCCTCACCGCCGCGTCGCGGTCGCCGAGCCTGGCGAGCAACGGCATGAGCGCGCGCTCGTCGCCGAGCCGGCCGAGCGCCCGGGCCGCGCCCATCCGCACCTCGGGCTCGGGGTCGGCCACCGCGGGATAGAGCGCCTCGAACGCGCCCCGGTCTCCGGCCAGGCCCAGGGCCACGGCCGCGTGCCCGCGCTCCAGGGCCGCGTCGCCGTGCAGGTGGTCGGTCAGCGGCCCGACCGCCGGCCGGCCGCAGAAGCCCATGAGCAGCACGGCCCCGAGCCGGTTGGGCGCCTTGTGCTCCGGGAGGCGCGTGTAGCGGTCCAGCCGGCGCGCCGCCTTCTCCGGCCCGCCCAGGAAGCTGATCTCCATCCGGGCGGACCGCGCCGAGCCGTCCCAGCGCCGGACCGCGTCGCGCGCCCGGCGCCGGGGGCGGACCCTGAACGCGTAGACCAGCCCGATGACTATGAGGACCACGGCCGCGGCCACCCAGAGCCACAGTGCCACCCAGCCGACGGCGCTCGGGCCGGAGGCGGCGGCCGGGGGCTTCTGTGCGCCTCCCTTTCCGCCGGGCTTCGAGCCGGGAGCGGTGCCGGCTCCCTCTCCCTTGCCCTCCCCCTTCCCCTCCCCTTTGCCGCCGGGCTTGGCCACCCCGGTGGACGGCTTGCCGGAAGAGGCCCCTTCCGGACAGCGACTGAAGAGGCAGCCCGAAGCCGAGGCGGCGGCCAGCGCCGTCGCCATCGCCATCGTAACCGCCAGGATCGATGCCCCGCGTCTCACAGGCAGAACGTCCCATACCGGCGAAGGCCCGTCCAACGTCTGGAATCAGGGCTGATAACGCCCCGGGGGGCGGCATTCTTCCAGGCGAGGCTCCACCTCTGTCTTGCCGACCTGCTCAGCTCCCCGGCTTCTCGCCCATGAGATAATCGTCGATGTTGCCGGCCATGCGCCGGTAGGCCAGCCGGCCGACGTACGCGGTCCAGACCCAGGCCAGGACCGAGGCCGCCGCGTAGATCCAGCCGACCACATCCTCCGACACGCGCAGGTGCAGGGCCTCATGCGCGAAAATCAGGATCCCTGCCAACCAGTCCTGGGGACACAGGGCCGTGGCCATGAAAAGCGGCACCAGAATGCAGGCAGTCAGGAACCCGCCCGGGCTCCTGATACGGGCCGAGGCATGGCATCCGATCGCCACCAGCACCAGGACGCTTCCGAGGTCGCACGCCCAGCGGATCACGACCAGAAAGAGGTGAAAGGCCGAGAGATCCAGCATCGGGCGGCTCCTGAACCAGACCAGCGACAGCCCCCAGCTTAAGATCCCCTTGGACCCTCCGGCGAAGACGCAGGCCAGCGCCGCGTCGGTGCCGCTCCAGTGGTGCGCCTCCTTGAGCAAAGGATGCCCGGCGAGCACAAGGTAGAGCGGCGCCAGCCAGAGCATGAGCCGCACCCACGGCCAGGCCGTATGCCAGTAGCGCCCGCGGGCCAGCAGCAGGTGCCAGCCGGGCGTCAGCAGGAGCGCCTCGGTCGTCCCCAGGGCATGCTCCCGATGCCAGGCGGAGAGGGACGCGCCGAGCGGCAGGACCACGAGGAGCATCGCCGCGGCCCAATAGGCGGCGACGACGCCGCACATCAGATCGTTCCCGTCCAGATCGAAGAGGCTGCCGCGCCGGTACGCCCGGAACACCAGCGCCGCCAGCCCGACCCCGTAGACGGCCGCGGCGCAGATCTCCGGCGCGAAGCGCGCCCAGGCGCCCCGCCGGCCCGGCGGCCGGGCCAGGGGGACGCTCATGTAGGCGCGGATGCTCTCGAAGGTCATGAACATTCAGAGCGGCCCATTCGCAGCGCGGCGGCTGCTTCGTTCGCGTCCATTGCGGTCGCAAAGCCTAGCGGCCCGCCCGGCATCGTCAAGAACCGATCGGCGGACGGCAGGGATTCCCGGGATGGCCGGCCTACGCCCGCTCCGGCTTCTCGCCGGTCATGTAGGCGTCGAAGTTGCGGGCCATGGAGCGGTAAGCCCAGAGGGCCAGGACTATCTCGGCGACCACGAACAGAACGATGATCGGCGCGTAGATGATGCCGACGACCTCCTCACGCATGGTAACGTTCGGCAGGCCATCGATGAGCGCCAGGAGCCCCAGGACCCAATCGGGAAATGATAGCGCCGTCGCCATGGCCAGAGGCAACAACACGCATGCGCCCACCATCCCAGCTGCACTGCGCACTCTCGCAGACAAGAACGAACCAACGGCCGTGACAACCAGAAGCGACTTCACGTCGCATACCCACCTGAGAAACACCAGGAACAGACTGCCGGCGGAGATGCGACGAATTCCTCCGTTCAGGACGACGCACAGAAAGCCGAAGACCCCCTTGGACGCACCCACGACCAACCCACCAGCCAACAGCGATTCGCCATCGCATTCTCCAATCTCGCTGCCCATCTTGCTGACGAACCTGCTGACCGCCAAAGCGGCATAGAGAGGTGCAATCCATGCCATGAACCGCAACCATGGAAGCACGACGTGCCAATAGCGACCGCGAGCGATCCTGTGGTGAAGCGAGGGCGTCAACATCAGGGCGTCAGCCGTACCCAAAGCATGATCCCGATACCAGACTTGGAGCGACTCGACCGTCGGCAACACCGTGAGCACGAGCGAGGCCAGACAGAAGGCTGTTACGATGCCATTCATAAGATCGGACTCGCTCGGATCGAAGTAGATCACATATGCTTGATCGAAACGATGGGAAAGGCAAAGCATCACCGCCAGCCCCACCCCATACACCCCCGCCGCACAGATCTCCGGCGCGAAGCGCACCCAGACGCCCCGCCGCCCCGGCGGCCGGGCCAGGGGCGTCTTCATGTCCGCGCGGATGCCGTCTAACACCGGATATTACCCTCTGCGTCCTTCGCGCCCCTCCGCGGCCTCTGCGTTGGAGCGCTCCGTCGCTACGTCGTTCGTTCCCGCCCCTGCCGCGACGTCCGGAACCGCCGGAAGTCGATCCCGTACTTGGCCACCCGCAGCCCCATGAGCCGCTCGGAGATGCCCAGCCCCCGGGCGGCCTTGGCCATGTTGCCGCGGGCCGACTTGATGGCCTCGACGATCATCTCGCGCTCGACGTTCTCGAGCGTCGCCTGGAGAGTGCCGCCCATGGCCGTGCCGCTGGCCTCGGCGGTCTGGAGCGTGGGCGGCAGGTGGTGGCCGTGGATGACGTCGTCGGTGGTCAGGAGCACGGCGCGCTCGATGCAGTTCTCGAGCTCCCGGACGTTGCCCGGCCAATGGTAGGCGGTGAGCATGTCGATGGCCGGCGTGGAGATGCGCCGCACCGACTTGTGGCTCGCTCGGCTGTACTTCTCGACGAAGTGGTCGGCCAGCAGCAGCACATCCGAGCGCCGCTCGCGGAGCGGCGGCACGTGGATCGGGAAGACGTTCAGGCGGTAGTAGAGGTCCTGCCGGAACCTGCCCTCGGCGATCATGGCGTCGAGGTCCCGGTTGGTCGCGGCGATGATGCGCACGTCCGCCCGGATGGGCGTGGCCGCGCCGACCCGCTCGAACTCGCGCTCCTGGAGCACGCGCAGGAGCCGGATCTGCGTGGCCGGCGAGAAGTCGCCGATCTCGTCGAGGAAGATGGTGCCGCCCTCGGCCAGCTCGAAGCGACCCTTCCGTTCGGCCAGCGCCCCGGTGAAGGCGCCCTTCTCGTGGCCGAAGAGCTCGCTCTCGATCACCGTCTCGGGCAGCGCCGCGCAGTTCACCTTGATGAACGGCTTCTTGGCGCGCAGGCTGTCGTAGTGGATGGCGTTGGCCACCAGCTCCTTGCCGACCCCGCTCTCGCCGCGGATCAGCACGGTGGCGTCGGACTTCGACACCTGGGCGATCATGTCGTAGACCGCCTGCATGGCCCCGGAGCTGCCGATGATGTTCGAGGGCCGGAAGCGGTCCTTGAGCTCCTCCTGCAGCCGCCGGTTCTCGTCGAGCAGCCGCTGGCGCTCCTCCTGCGCGCGCCGTCTGAGACGCACCGCCTGGGCGATCATCGAGGCGATGACCACCAGCAGCCGCACGTCCTCCTCGCAGGAGGCCGGCGCCGGGAAGACCCGGTCGGCGGAGAGCGCCCCGATGGCCTGGTTGCCCAGCTTGATGGGCACGCACAGGAAGTGGAGGTCGTCCTTGCGGATCTTCCGGGGCGACTCGCCGCGGGCCAGGAAGACCGGCTCGGCCGAGCCGCGGTCGACGATCGCCGGCCGGCCGCTGGTAATCACCCGGCTGATCACCTTCTGGGAGCTCTGGTGGATCTGGTCGGCGGTCAGGCCGTACGACGCGTCGGTCACGAGCTCCCCGGTGTCGCGGTTGAGCAACGTGAGCGTCGCGTGGCGCATGGCGGTGAGCCGGGCCATGGCCTTAAGGATCTGCCCGACCACGTCGCGCAGGTCCATGCTCTCGTCGAGCGTCTGGCTGATCTCGAAGATGAGGCGCAGCTCGTCCGAATCACCCCGGACCGGCGCCCGCGCACTGCTCGACGGCATGGTTCCCCCTGCCACCTCCCGGTGGCCCGACTGCGGTTTTCCCACCACATGGTAGGAAAACAGCGAGGGAATGCAACTGCGGGCATGAGACGGACCGTCACCGCCGAGGCGCGGAGACGCAGAGAACATCGGGCATGAAGTCGAATTGGCTCCGGACTTCGCACCGTCCCAACCCCCATGTGTTAGAGACTGCCTCTGCGTCTCCGTGCCTCGGCGGTTGGACCGGGGCTCCAGTGGTCCGGGAAAAGACCTTTGCCTGACGCCGCGCCCCGCTACAATGGCGGGCCGTCGAGACATCACGGCGTCCCGGGCCCGACAAGCGAGGAGGACCCCATGCGCAGGCTCCTGTCGTCCGGCGTGCTCTCCCTGACAATCGCGGCGTGCGGGCTGGGCGCTGCGGCGCCATCCTCCCCGGCCGGCGAGCCCGGCCCGGCAACCCCGGCCGCTCCGGCCGCCGACGGCAGGATCTCGCTGAGCCCCGCCGACCTCTACAACGGCTTCGAGGCCCGCAAGGTGCTCCTCGAGGAGGACGGCGCCAAGCTGGTCCTCGACAAACGAATCTTCGGGGCCGGCAAGGAGAAGGCCGGACGGGTGGTCACCGACCCGATCGACCTGGGCCCGCGCGAGGGCATCGTCGGCCTGCCCGCGGTGCCCAGGGCCGTCGCGCTGGAGCTCTCCGCCGAGGTACCCGAGGGCGCCTCGGTCGAGGTCGAGACCCGCAGCGGCGCGAGCTTCTTCGACCAGTCCGGCTGGTCGGAGTGGCAGAAGCTCGCCGGGCTCAAGGGCTCCGTCGACGGACTCAAGGGCCGCTACCTCCAGGTGCGGATCGCGCTAAAGGCCGCGGCGGCCGACAAGTTGCCGGCCCTCGCCGGACTGACGATCGTCCCCGAGGGCGCGGGCGCGCCGCCGGCCTTCAAGGCCCGGCTCACGGTCGCAGCCAGCGCCGTCCAGGAGATCGTGCGCTCTCCCATCGACTTCAACTACGAGCGTCCGGACCAGGCCAAGCTCGTCAAGTTCCGCCAGGACAACAAGCTCGACGAGGTGGTCGCCGGTGCCAAGGACGACTTCGAGAAGCTGGTCCGGCTCATGGACTGGGTCGGATCCTGCCACAACGAGCGCGGCACGAAGCGCGAAACCTCCGGCGGCTTCTACCAGTGGGACATCGAGAAGGTCTTCGAGCTCCGCGAGGTCGAGAAGGACGGCAAGAAGGCGCCCCAGCCGACCATCTTCGGCCACTGCATGAGCTACTCGGAGGTGCTGGTCACCGCCGCGACCGCCATGGGTTTCGTCGGCTCGCGGCACATGGCCAAGGAGGGCTTCCGCCAGGCCAGCCACGAGGTCTGCGACATCTGGGTGAACTCGCTCGGCCAGTGGGTTTACTTCGATCCGTCGCTGACCTCCTACTACACCGACAAGGAGACCAAGCGGAAGCTCAACCTGATCGAACTGCACAACGTCGTCCTCGCCAGGTTCGTGCCCGAGGACAAGACCGCCGCCTGGTTCGCGCAGCGCGACAACTCCGAGGCCAAGGAACTCGTCAAGAAGCTCGGCGGCAAGTCGGGCGCCGACTGCCGGCTGGGACCGTCGATCTACGGCGAGCCCATGGACCCCAAGTACGACTGGGGCTACCGGCACGGCTACATGTGCTCCGGCTTCGTCCAGATGACCCCGCGCAACGACTTCCACTCGCACCCGGAGGCCAACCCGAAGCGCTTCGGCAGCTATCCCGGCTACTCCGACTACCCCTTCTGGGTCGACGACAAGACCCCGCCCAAGCGCGGCGTCAACAACTGGTACACCCGGCTGCGCGACTTCTACTGGACGCTCGACCAGGCCGGCCTCCGGCTGGTCCGCACCGGGGAAGCCGAGGTCACGGCCGAGCTCGGCAACTCCATGCCCTTCTTCAAGAAGTACGTCGTCAAGGTCGACGGCGCCGAGGTCGCGGCCCCGGGCGAGGCCGGCGCGAGCTTCGTCTGGAAGCTCAAGCGCGGCGAGAACCGGCTGGAGGTCGCCCCCGTCGACGAATTCGGCAAGGCCGGCCTGGCCAGCTCGGTGACCCTGAAGCTGGAGTAGCACGGTCCGCAGCATGGTTTTTCTCTCTTGATTTCGCCCCTCAACGTCCTATAATCTTCGTCGCCGGTCCGCTGAAACCTCGGTTTTGCGCGACTTGCATCAACTCCGGGGGGAGTTGGGAGAGTCTTCTTTCCATGGTCATCAAGCTTAATCCGGAACAGGCGGTGCTCTTTGGAGGCACCGGTCGGGGCGGCAAATCCGCCGTGGCCGAGGCCGACGAGCCGGTCCAGAGGAACCGCACGGTGGTAAAGCTCTCCTCCACCAAGGCGGAGCGCCAGCAGGCCAAGGCCGAGCAGGCCGCCCGTCGCGCGGCCAAGGCTGCGGCCAAGGCCGGCGGGAACGGCAAGGCCGGCGCCAGGAAGGGCCACGCGGCCGAGAACGCCCAGACCATGGCCGCGCGCCAGCGCGAGATCTCGGTCAGCGAGTTCTTCACCAAGAACCGTCACCTCCTGGGCTTCGACAACCCCAGGAAGGCCCTGCTCACCGCGGTCAAGGAAGCCGTCGACAACTCGCTCGACGCCTGCGACGAGTCGCACATCCTGCCGGACATCACCGTCGAGATCCGCTCCGTCGAGGGTTACGAGGACCGCTTCACGGTGGTCATCGCCGACAACGGTCCGGGCATCGTCCGCCAGCAGATCCCCCGGATCTTCGGCAAGCTGCTCTACGGTTCGAAGTTCCACCGCCTGCGCCAGAGCCGCGGCCAGCAGGGCATCGGCATCTCGGCGGCCGGCATGTACGGGCAGCTGACCACCGGCAAGGGCATGAAGATCACGAGCCGCACCGGCAAGGACAAGCCCGCCCACTATTTCGAGATCCACATCGACACGGCCAAGAACGAGCCCCAGATCCTCAAGGACGAGGAGAAGGAGTGGGAGGTCGAGCGCGGCACGCGCGTCGAGTTCGAGCTCGAGGCCAAGTTCCAGCGCGGCCGGCAGTCCATCGACGAGTACCTCCAGCAGACCGCGGTGGCGAACCCCCACGCCCGGATCGTCTACAAGGCCCCCGACGGCCAGGACATGGAGTTCCCCCGCGCCTCCAAGGAGCCGCCGCCCCAGCCACGGGAGATCAAGCCCCACCCCTACGGCATCGAGCTCGGCGCGCTGATGCACGTGCTGCGCACCACCAAGAGCCGCAACGTGGCCGGGTGCCTGGCGCAGGACTTCTCGCGCGTCTCGGCGCAGAACGCCAGGGCCATCTGCCAGCGCGCGGGGATCGAGCCCAAGGGCCGGCCCAGCCGCATCGCCGCCCAGGAGGCCGAGCGCCTGTACAAGGCGGTCCAGGAAACCAAGCTGATGAGCCCGCCGACCGACTGCCTCGCGCCCATCGGCGAGGAGGCGCTGGTCGCCGGCCTCCAGAAGGAGTTCAAGGCCGACTTCTACACGGCGGTGACCCGCTCGCCGGCCGTCTACCGCGGCAACCCCTTCGTGGTCGAGGCGGCGCTGGCCTGGGGCGGAGAGCTCCCCGGCGACGAGCTCGGCCGGGTGCTGCGCTTCGCCAACCGCGTGCCGCTGCTCTACCAGCAGGGCTCCTGCGCCATCTGGGAGAGCGTGCTCGAGGTCGACTGGAAGAACTACCACGTCGAGCAGTCCCGCGGCGCGCCGCCGAGCGGGCCGCTGGTCATCACCGTGCACTTCGCCTCGGTGTGGGTGCCCTTCACCTCCGAGAGCAAGGAGGCCATCGCCAGCTACCCGGAGGTGGTCAAGGAGACCAAGCTCGCCCTCCAGGAGTGCGGCCGGCGCGTGTCGGTCTTCCTCTCCAAGCGCCGCCGCGCCCTCGAGGAGGAGCGCAAGAAGAGCTACATCACCAAGTACATCCCGCACATCGGCATCGGCCTGCGGGAGATCCTCGGCTTCCCGGAGAAGGACGAGCAGAAGATCGTCAAGCAACTGACCAACATCCTCGAGAAATCGCGGGGAGGCGTGGAGTAACATGGCCAAGCGCAAGAAGACCTTCGAAGCCCCCAAGATCTCCCTCGCGGCGCTCAAGGACGCCGGCAGCCCGGCCACCCGCGCCGAGGCCGTCGGCTACATCCGCAAGGCCGCCGACCGGATGGTCGGCGAGATAGGCCGCGGCGACCGGCCGGCGCTCAAATTCCCCATCCGTTCGCTCTCGAACGTCGAGTACGACCCCAAGGTCGGCTACTTCGAGCTCCTGGGCAAGAAGACCGAGCGGACGCTCGCCTACTCGACGGTCAAGACCTTCGCCCAGTCGGTGCGGATGATGGCCGCGGCCAAGACCAACATCGAGGACGAGGAGATCTGCTCGAAGAGAGAGATGTACTACAACTCCAAGGCCTGGGGCGAGTGCCGCTTCGCCGAGCAGCCCGAGAGCGACACGGTCATGGACGACATCGAGGCGCTCTTCGGCGTCAACCGCGAGCAGCTCGGCTTCGTGCCCGACGAGAAGGGCGGCGACGTGGCCGGCAAGCTCGTGATCCTCGACCGCGACGCCCAGAGCGGCAAGCCCCTGAAGATCGACTGCACCAAGCAGGGCTCGGGGGCCTGGAGCATCCCCTCGAAGGTCGAGCACCTGGGCTTCGAGACCAACGCCAGGTTCATCCTGGTGGTCGAAACCAGCGCCCTCTTCCAGCGACTCGTCTACCACGGCTACTGGGACAAGGCCAACTGCATCGTGATCTCGATGGGCGGCGTTCCGACGCGGGCCTGCCGGCGGTTCATCCGAAGACTGGCCGACGAGAAGCGCATCCCGGTCTACGTCTTCACCGACGGCGACCCCTACGGCTACGGCAACATCTACCGCACCTTGAAGGTCGGCTCGGGCAACGCCGCGCACATCAACCGCTACTTCTGCGTGCCCCAGGCCCACTACCTGGGCGTCACGCCCCAGGACATCATCGACTTCGACCTCAAGGACGCCACCCACCCGCTCGAGGAGGTGGACATCAAGCGCGCCAAGGACGCCCTCAAGAACGACCCGTTCTTCAAACTCTATCCCCAATGGCAGGCGGCCCTTAACCAGATGATCGAAATGGGCGTGCGCGTAGAGCAGCAGGCCTTCGCCAAGCACGGCCTCAACTACGTGATCAACAACTACCTGCCCAAGAAGCTGGCGCACCCGGAGAAGTTTTTGCCGTAGTTGGCCGGAACGACGCGGGGACGCGGGGACGCGGGGACGCGGGGACGCGGCGACGCGGCGACGCGGCGACAAGGCGACAATGGGACAGGGGGACACAAAGACACGTGGCTAGCCGAATCGTCGGGCATGTTGCGGCGCCCACGGTTGATCACCGCCAGGTCAAAGTTCAGGAAAGCATCCCCACGCCCCATCCCCAGACATAACCGGCGTTGCCAGGCCAGATGCGCGCTCGGCCGCAAATCCGGGGATTCGGAATGCGCCGGGACAAGCCTTTGTTGTCATCAGTGGAGAAGGGGCCATCCTGACCTAGGTTTCTTCCCCAGCAGTGGCGACAACGGTCAGGATGGTTCCTCTCCGAATTTCATGGCTTGATCGAAGATCTGAAGACCACCCTGAGCCGACTATAGCCGCCCGTTGCCGGACGGACGCATCACGACCAGCCTGCGAGCACGGGGGAAACGACCGGCTGCCTGTACGACACCAGTGGTCAGACCGCGCCGGCACGCCCCCCACCAGCATTGACTCCACATGCCGGCCCCTTGTCATTACGCTTTGTCGTTCGCCGTCGCAATCCCTGTAGTAGGGGCGGGTTTCAAACCCGCCCCTACGAAACCATTCTGGCCTGAAGGGGCAAGTGCCACCTGAAGCCAAACCCCTGGCTGCGCGACTCGTAGATCGTTCTTTGTGGGGCTCTGAAGGTAAGGCCGGCTCAGTCCGGCTCCGGATCGCCGCCGCGGTGAGGCTTATCCGACCGGGGCTGGCGCTCGGGCTCCGGACGCTTCTCGGGCTCGGCACGGCCGGTCTGCTTCACGCTTTCCGGGCGCAGCCGCCCGTCGGCTTTGTAGCCGACCTCCAGCAGATCGCCATCCTGCAGAAGGCCGATGGCCTTGCACTGCTCGGGGTTGGGAATCCACCCGCGCCGCCCCTTCTTCTCGTCTCCGGTGTTGATCCAGTCGGCATAGAACCGGACCGTCTGTTCCTTGAGATACTCGAAGCCTTGCGGAGCCGCGGACACCCGGAGGTCGAACCACTCCCGCTCTTCGGACTTTTCCTTGTTCTCGAGCCCGGTCACCTTGCCGGCCAGGACGCCCTTGTGGGGCAGTTTGGCCAGCAGCTTGATCGACACCACGCGGGCGCGCTTGTCCTCCTGGACCCACTCAACCTCCAGCCGGTCGCCGGCGCCGAACAGCCTGATGGCGGCGACGTCCTTCTCCTCAGGCTGGGGCCGGTCCTTGCCCTCGACAGCCTTGTACCGCGCCCAAATCTCGAAGTCGTCGCCGGGGCGACGCTTCTCTCCGGCAATCTGCTCGACGCACAGGCAAAGCATCGAACCGCGGCCCCAGCGCACCCAACCGGTGATGCTGCCCTGGGGCTTCTGATCGGAGGCCCGAATGACGTCGCCCACCTTGGGCGGCGGCGCTCCCTCGCCCGCCAGGACGACTCCGCACAAAGCCAAAGGCAGAATCAGACCGAACAGGCAGCAAGCGGTGCGCGCAAGCATCTCCGTCACCCTCCAATCCTGCGGCTATTCTAGCCCAAGTCGGCCGGAAGCGCCATGAGGATTCCGACGGGTTCGGGGGCGCAACCCACGGCCGTGGCGGGAAACGGTCTTCACCGCCGCCCCTCGTTGCTTCTTGCGCCCCACCCTGCCCCCGCTAGAATGCATTCCATGCTCGCCAAGCGGATAATCCCCTGCCTGGACGTCAAGGGCGGCCGGGTGGTCAAGGGCGTGAACTTCCTGGGGCTGCGCGACGCCGGCGACCCGGCCGAGTGCGCCGCGCGCTACGACGCCGAGGGCGCCGACGAGATCACCTTCCTGGACATCACCGCCACGCTCGAGGCCCGGCGGACCATCATCGACATCGTCAAGCGCACCGCCGCGCGGGTCTTCTGCCCCCTGACCGTGGGCGGCGGCATCAAGACCCTTGAACAGGTCAAGGACCTGCTCCGCGCCGGGGCCGACAAGGTCTCCATCAACACCGCCGCGGTCTTCGACCCGGACTTCGTCAGCCGGGCCTCGGCCCGCTTCGGCGCCCAGTGCATCGTGGTGGCCGTGGACGTCAAGCGCCGCCCCGGCGGCGACGGCGCCGGCTGGGAGGTCTTCACCCACTCCGGCACCCGGCCCACGGGCCTGGACATGCTCGAGTGGTGCGGCGAGGTTGTGCGCCGCGGGGCCGGCGAGATCCTGCTCACGAGCATGGACCGCGACGGCACCAAGGGCGGCTACGACCTGGCCGCGCTCCGGGCGGTCTCGGAGTCCGTGGGCGTGCCGGTGATCGCCTCGGGCGGAGCCGGCTCCCTCGAGCACCTCCGCGAGGCGCTCGTCGAGGGCCGGGCCGACGCGGCGCTGGCCGCCAGCATCTTCCACTACGGGCAGCACACCGTCCGCGAGGCCAAGGAGTTCCTGGCCGCCGGCGGGGTCACGGTGCGAGTGGATCGATGAAGAACCGGCATCGGGCGATCCGGGGTGGAGACCGGTCCCGGTCTTCGGTTCTTCGGGCGGGGGCACTCCGTGGTGAAGAAACGCGCATCGTTTCTTCGCCCGGATTCATTCTCCCGTCATGCGCGGATAGCTCGGGAGGGAGCCGGAAACCGGGATCAAGCCTTCCGGCCTGCAGCCGCAATGCTTGATCCTGTGCCCCCGCCCGAAGAACCGAAGACCGGGACCTCCGAAGCTCGGAGGCCTGATGCGTCGCAGGAGGAGCCATAAAT
>CALGYR010000131.1 GCA_937935355.1 uncultured bacterium
TGGCTGGCTCCTTTCATCCAGCTAGACTGGCCAGGCTTCGCCTGGCGCTCCAGAGGCGCAGAGAACGCAGAGCCATCGCAGAGGACAACAACAGCGTTACAAACGCTGATAGGCACATGAGGCCGAGTCTTTGCCGCTGTTCTCTGCGCCCACTCCGCGGCCTCTGCGTCTCTGCGCTGAAGACAACGCTGCCGGCCTTTGCGCCTTCGCGCCCTTGTGGTTAAGCTACGCCCAAGACACCGGAGACCTACAGATGAAATACCGCACACTGGGCCGCACCGGACTCTCCGTGAGCGCGCTGGGCCTCGGCACCGTCGAACTCGGGCGCGACTGGGGCATCGAGGTGCCCGGCGAGTACGGCCTGCCGGGCGAGGAGGACGCCCTGGCGCTGCTCCGCCGCGCCGTCGCGCTCGGGGTCAACTTCCTCGACACCGCCCGCTACTACGGCAAGAGCGAAGAGCGCCTGGGGCGGTTCCTCGCCTCCATGGGCCGCGACGCCTCGGCCGTCTACGTCGCCACCAAGGTGCCCATGAACAAGAAGGAGGGCCTGGCTGCCATGCGCCGGGGGATGAGCTCCGATCTGGAGGCGTCCCTGAAGGCCCTGGGGCGCGAGCCGCTCGACCTCGTCCAGCTCCACTCCGCGAAGCTCGAGGACATCCGGGACGCCGAGGCCTGGGAGGTGCTCGAGAAGGCCAGGCTCGCCGGCAAGCTCCGCTTCATCGGCGCGACCTTCTACGATCCGGCGGCGGTGCGCGCGGCGGTCGAGTCCGGCGCCTACGACACCGTCCAGCCCACCTACAATCTGGGCATGCCCCAGGCCGGCGAGGCCATCGACCTGGCCGAGAAGGCCAAGGTGGGCGTGATCGTGAAGACCCCGCTGGGCAAGGGACTCTTGAGCTACAAGCGCGAGCACGCCGGCGAGGACCTCGCCGAGAGCCGCCGGGCCGTCGACGGGCTCAAGTTCCTCGAGCGGGGCGACCAGACCCTGCCCCAGGCGGCGATCCGCTATTGCCTCGCCAGGCCCGGCGTCAGCACGGTCATCGCCGGCACCCAGCGCATCCGCCACCTCGAGGAGAACGCAGATGCCGTCGAGGGCGAGCTCTTCCCCGAGGAACTCGCGCGAGTCGAGGAGTTGCAGAAGTCCGGGACCTTCGAGGGCTTCGAGACGCCCTGAGCCCCGTCCCCTTCAACTGGCCCGGGTTCAGCCACAGATGAACACAGATAAACACATATGATCGGGACAGGGACAGGATATGGCAGCCTGGATCGGTTCTTCCGGGATCGCATGAGACTCCGCGCAGCGGTGCGCGGCCTGGACCCAAGACCTATCACCACCGGACGATGGCACCTCCAGAGTCCAGATACTGTCTGTGTCCCTCTGTGTGCATCTGTGGCCCGTTCGCTCACGTTGTCAGCAGGCGATCAGACCGGCGGCTCCGTAGGGCCCGACGGGCCCGCCGGTCCACGGTAGTGTCCGGCGAAGATGTTGTAGAGCCAGGCCAGAAGCGCCCCGGCGATCAGCGCGTCGAAGAAACCCCAGAGCAGGCCGATGAAGCTGCCGAACGGCGTGACCCGGTAACCACGGTAGACCTGACCGATAAAGGGCAACGATGCGCCGCTGCCCTCGAAGGCCATGACCCACCAGGTCAGGAAGAAGATCCCTATCCCCCAGAGACAGGCGCAGGCCAGCGCGAAAGCCCAGACGTTGAGCCGCATCGATCCCCCCTTCCAGTGCGGACGAGCTGCGGTATGAACGGCCGGGCTTGGCTCCGGATTCCGACAGACCTCGAAGGCAGGCTCTGGCAGCCCGGGCCTCAGTCAGGGACGGGTCCCGCGGCCGGTTCGTCCGGAACCTGCCGGCGGCACTCCTCGTGCATTGCGATCACGTCCTCGACCGGCCCGCCGAAGGCATGGCTGCCAGGGGCGCGGTTGATGCACACGCCTTCGACCCCATTCCGCCGCAACTCGGGGAGTCCGGCTACGAAGGCAGCCACGGGGATCGACATGACGTTGGCCGGGCCGTCCGAAGCGGGATAGTCGGGCCCGTCGATGAAGGCCGCGGCCTTGGCCGGGTCGGTGAAGGCGAAGACATAGGTCCGTCCGTTGGGCAGCCTGCCGGTGCCGGTGGCGGCATCGCCCCCGTGGCCCCTGGCCAGCACATACCACTTCTCGAGCGCGAAGGCCGCACGCCAAAGCTCGGCCAGCAGCGCGACGTCGCGCCCGGACTCGGCCTCCCGGGACAGGAAGTCGAAGTCGACCGCGCCGGCACTGTCCGGTTTCGCGCGCGGCCCCGGCTCCGGTGAGCCGCCGGACCGTTTCGGCTTAAGGAAGTCGAAGAACCCCATGGCGCATCTCCCCCGGGCGGGACGCGCTCCTTATAGCCGCCGGCGGAGGGCTGCCAAAGCCGTTGCCAGCCTGCATCGAGAACCGGCCCGAAACGGCGTCGGCCCACCCCCGGCCTTCTTCGGCGGCACTTGGGGGTTGACGCCGCCGGCGGTAGCTCCTTATAATCCCCGTTGCGCGAGCCGATGCCTCGCCGGCGAGTTCGAACTCTGAAAGGCAAGAAGGAGCCCGAGCCAATGCCCAAGAAAGTCGTCCTGGCGTACTCCGGCGGTCTCGACACTTCCGTGATCATCCCCTGGCTCAAGGAGAAGCGGGGGATGGAGGTCATAACCTTCTCGGCCGACCTCGGCCAGGGCGAGGAGCTCGACCCCGTCAGGGACAAGGCGAAGAAGTCCGGCGCGGTCAAGGTCTACATCGAGGACCTGCGCGAGCGGTTCCTGACCGAATTCGTCTTTCCGGCGCTCATGGCCCGGGCGGCCTACTCCAATGGATATTTGCTCGCGACGGCGCTCGGCCGGCCGCTGATCGGCGCTGAACTGGTGCGCGTGGCTCGCGAGAACGGCGCCGCCGGCATCGCCCACGGCTGCACCGGCAAGGGCAACGACCAGGTCCGCATCGAGGCCGCGGTGCGCGCGCTGGCCCCCGAACTCGAGGTCGTCGCCCCGGTCCGCGAGCCCGACTGGGGGTTCAAGAGCCGCGAGGAGGAGATCGACTACGCGGCCGAGCGCGGCATCCCCGTGCCGGTCAGCAAGAAGAGCCCCTACAGCTACGACCGGAACCTGTGGGGCCTGTCCATCGAGTGTGGCTCACTGGAAGACCCCTGGACCTCGCCGCCCGAGGACGCCTACCAGCTCTCGGTCAGCCCCGAGAAGGCCCCCGACAAACCCACGCGCGTCGAGATCGAGTTCGACAAGGGCATCCCGGTGGCCCTCGACGGTAAGAAGCTCGACCCGGTCGAGCTGGTCGCCCGGCTCAACGAGCTCGGCGGCGCCCACGGCGTCGGCCGCGTCGACGTCGTCGAGGACCGGTTGGTGGGTATCAAGAGCCGCGAGGTCTACGAGGCCCCGGCCGGCACCATCGTCCACGCCGCCCACAAGTCGCTGGTGGAGCTGACCGTCAGCCGCGACCTCATCAACCTGGCCATCCCGCTATCGGCCGAGTACGGCCGGCTCGTCTACTACGGCCTGTGGTTCAGCCCGCAGCGCGAGGCGCTCGACGGCTTCTTCAACGAGATGAACCGGCCGGTCTCCGGCACCGTTCGCGTGCGGCTCTACAAGGGCTCCGCGGTGGTCGAGGGCCGCAAGTCGCCAAGCGCCCTCTACGAGGAAAAGATGGCCACCTACACGGCGGCCGACAAGTTCGACCACACCGCGGCGGCTGGCTTCATCAAACTCTGGTGCCTGCCGCTGGCCGCCGAGGCCGCGCGCGCGGCGAAGCTCAACGGCGGGAAGACCGGCCGGAAGAAGCTCAAGATGAAGTGAGGCGGACGACGACGAGGCTTTCGGGGGGCGGGGGCGCGAACCGGCGCCCGCAGGATGATGAAGAACGACGGAACCGACTGGGACTCTCTGGTTGAGAAGCGCCTGGCCGAGGTCCGTCGCGACAGGCAGGCCGAGGCCCAGGCGGCCCAGCCCGCGCCCGGCCCCGAGGCCGCCGTCAAGGTCATAGACCGCATCAAGGCAGCCGCCGGGTCGGAGGACGGGGAACCCTCCGGCCCGATCGAGCCGTCCGAGGCCCCTCCCCCTCCGATCGGCCGGGCCCCGCGCGATCCGGGAGTCTTCCCATCCCGGCGCGGAGCCTGCGAGGAAGCCGCGCACGGACACGGGCACCGCCACCGCCAGTTCAGCTGGCACCGGGCCAGGCGCAAGCTTTTCCTGCTGGCGCTTCTGGCCCTTTTCCTGGCCGGCCTGGGCCTGACCTTCTCGCCGCAGCTCAAGCAGATCCTGCGCTTCCTGCGGCCGGACCGGGACACCGCCGAGGACGGCATCCTCGCCCCGGCCGAGCCCGGCGCCGCCGGCGCGCCCCGGAAGCCGGCTTCGCCGCCTCCCGACTCTCCTGACACAGCGAACGTCGGGACTCAGGAGTCACAGCCGAAGACGTCCACCCTGACCACTGATACTCCGGCAGTTCCGGCCGGCCAGGCGCCCGCCGGAGGGCAGCCCGAGCCGGACCCGACGATCAAGCGAGAGCCCTTCGTCAAGGCCCCGCCCGCGAACGCGAATCCGGAGAAGCCCCCCGAGGAGGACAAGCCGAAGACCTCCGGGGACAAGAAGATTGAGAAGCCTGAGCAGAAACCCATCGTGCCCATGGAGCCGGCCAAGCCGGTGGATCCGGCCGATATGAAACCGCCGCTTCCGCCGACGCCACCCGCCCCGCCCAGGCAGCCCGAACTCCCTGAGCTTCCCACCGGGCCTTGGGACACCCAGGGCCAGGGCCCCAGCCGCCGCCTCGAGCCGCAGGACAGCGTGGGGTAGCATTGCGGCGATCGGGGTCTGAGCCGACGGATCGACCCCACCACCGCGGATTGGCGAACCGAAATTCTCGCCACCATCCGACATCGTAAGCATCTAAATTCGTGCGCGATGGGCACAAGCTGCGCCGCGGCTCATTTTCCCGCTGAATTCCGCGAAGAAACCGCACCCGGCCCGGACAAGAGCACGGAGAACGCGCGATGACCAAGCCAGCCAATACCGACGCCCGGCTTCTGGCCGAGTACGCCTCGGGAGGCGCCGGCGCGGCGGCGGCCTTCGAGCGGCTGGTCGCCGCCCACGGCGGCATGGTCCACGGCGTATGCCTGCGCATCCTCGGGCGCGCGGACCTCGCCGAGGACGCGGCGCAGGCCGCCCTCCTGGTCCTGGCCCGCAAGGCAGGGAGCGTGCGCGGCGATGCGGCGGCGTTCCTGCAAGGAGTGGCGGTCAACGTGGCGCTCCGGGCGCGCGAGTCGGAGCTGGCCCGCCGGGCGAGGGAGAAGGAGGCGGCGATGGCATCTATGCAGCGGCCCGGAGGGGGATCTGCTGCGGACTGGGAGCGCATCCGTCCCCATCTGGACGAGGCAATCGCCAGACTCCCGGCCGGGGAACGCGCCGCAGTGACGCTGCACTACCTCGAGAGCCGGACGCACGCCGAGGTGGCCGGCCGCCTGGCCGTGCCCGAGGGCACGGTGGCCTCGCGGCTCAACCGGGCCGTCGGGCGGATGCGGGAGTTCTTCAGGAAGCGGGACGTCGCGCTGTCGGCGGAGGCGCTGCCGGGACTGCTCGCGGCCGGAGTCGGCGGGGCCGGGGCGGCGGCATGTCCCGCCTATCTGCTGGCCGCGACGGGGAAGCTGGCTCTGGCCGGCTCCGGGGCAGCGGGGATGACCGTAGTCGGGACCGTAGGGGCACAGCATGCTGTGCCCCTGCATGTCGTGCATTTGGCGAAAGGAGCTTTGAAGGCCATGTTCTGGATGAAGGTGAAGCTAGTGGCGGCGGTGGTCGTGGCGGCGGCGATGGTCTCGACGGCCGTGCCGATGACGGTGCAGGCCGTCCGCGGGGAGGAGGAGGCGAAGAGTCCGGGTGCTACGGCAACAGTGCAACCCCAGACCGGCAAGCGGGACCTGGGAGACGTGCTGGAATTCAGGCGGCTCTCCGCGGGAGGCCTGAACGCCATGGCTCCAAACCACTTCGTGCTGCGGACGCGCGATGAAGCACTGGGATTCGCTGCGCAAGCCAAGGATCCCATTGAACCTGCTGTTGTCATGTCGCCGGAGGAACACCGGCAATACGCAGCCCAACAGGACGAGCAGTGGCTTGCGGCATTCCAGAAAGCCAACAAGGTTGACTTCGCCGAAGAACAGGTGGTGGGCATCTACCTGGGGAATCACTCAGGCGAGCCCAAGCCCTCGGTCAGGGTCGAGCGAATCCGGGTTCAAGAGGACGCAATGTGGGTTGAGTGCACATACGTGGCGGCAACCAAACGGTCCGAGACGGTGACGGAGGTCTTCGACTTGGTCGCCTGCCCCCGGCGCGACCTGCCCGTCGTCTTTTGCGTAAACGGCAAGGAGGTCGCCCGGGTGCCATTCAAGGCAGCAGAGGAGAGGGGCTTGAATGGATCCCGGGGTGCCGGGGCCAAGACGGTGGCGGTGCAGGACGAAAACGCCATCTCTGAAGTGCCCCTCGGAGAACTGAACGCAGGAACAGCTGGCAACGCCGCGAACAGCCCTTCTGCTCCTACGGATGTGCAAGCTCGAGAGAGGGCCGCGGCAGCAGAAGCCATGAAGCGCTATGCCGAACAGAAAGCCCGTGCGGAACGCGAGCGGACGGAAAGGGAGAAAGCCGCAAAGGCCGCGGCAGCCCCGGAAGAGGTCTTCTGAGGGCACTCCTCGTCAGAATCCGCCACTCCTGCGCATCAGCACCACGTCCCGCACCGGAAACTCGCAGGCCCAGCCGTGCCGCGCCGCGATACGGCGAAAGGTCGCCTCGCGGTAGAAAACCACGTGGGTCAGGTCCTGCCGGTAGTGCCAGCGCTCGAAATCGACGTCGTCGGCGAGCAGGCAGGTCATGACCCCGAGCCACCCGCCGGGCCGGAGCAGCGCGTCGAGCCGCGCGAACTCCTCGGCCGGCCGGTGGAAGTGCTCGGCGGTCTCCGAGCAGGCGATGAAGTCATAGCTGCGCTCGAGCGCCGCGCGGTCGTCGCGGAAGAATGGGTCGTAGAGCGCCACCGAATGCCCGCCCGACTCGAGCATCCCGGCGAGGGCCGAGCCAGGCCCCGGACCGCAGCCGTAGTCCAGCCCCTCGCACCGGCCCCGCGCCGCGAGCTTCGCGAGCAGCGGCACGGCCAGCCTCCCCAGGAAGTCCCGGTAGCCGGCGTCGGCCGGATCGTTCCTGTGGAGCAGGTAGCGCTCGCGCTCGGCCGCGGCGTCCGGCAGCTGCGCGGCGTCCAGGAAGGTCGCCTCGCACTCCGCGCAGCGCCGGTAGTCGCGGCCGCCGGCCGTGGCGAACGGTTTCGCCGCCCGCGAGAGGCAGACGGGACAAGGCGGAAGATGGGAAGGCAGAAGGGAGAAGGCAGAAGGGAGAAACCCGGGGCGGGCGCTCTCCTCCGTCTTCACCTTTCTGCCTTCTACCTTCTGCCTTCTCCTACTCTCCTCTCTTGAACCTCTCCAGGTCCTCGTCCCGCCCCAGGAGAATGAGGATGTCGCTCTCCTTGATGATGAACTCGGCGCGGGGGGCGAGGTTGAAGCGGTCGGGGACCAGCTCCTTGACGGCGATCACCTGGATGCCGTACCGGGCGCCGAGGCCGGCCTCCTTCAAGGTCTTGCCGGTGATCTCGTCGGGCGCGGCGGCCTCGAGCATGGAGTAACCCGGCGCCAGCGGCACGTGGTCGAGCACGTTGCCCCAGGACAGCGAGTTGGCCAGCCGCTCGGCGGCGTCCTGCTCCGGATAGATCACCCGGTCGGCGCCGAGGCTGTTGAGGATCTTGACGTGGTCGGTGCTCACCGCCATGGCCATGATGCGCTTGACCTTGAGCTCCCTCAGATGCAGCACGGCCAGCACCGAGCTCTGAATGGAGCCCAGGCAGACCAGCACCGCGTCCATGGAGTCGAGCCCCAGCTCGGCCAGGGCCCGGTCGTCGGTGGCGTCGGCGATGACCGCGCGCTGGACGAAGTCCTTGGCCTCGTCGACCAGGTTGCGATCGACGTCCACGACCAGGACCTCTCCACCATTGGCCGCGAGCCTCCTGGCCACCTGCAGGCCGAAGCTGCCCAGGCCGATCACTGCGAATTGGCGCATGACTAGCGACCTCCTACCCGACCAACACGTCCGACTCGGGCATCCTGACCAGTTGCTGGCGGCTGGGCCGGCTCAGGGCCACCGCCAGGGACAGCGGCCCCACCCGGCCCACCAGCATCAGAGCGGCGATGAGCAGCTTGCCGAGGACGTTCATCTTGTCGGTGATCCCCGTGGAGAGGCCCACCGTGCCGAAGGCCGAAACGACCTCGAAGGCCGAGCGCAGGAAGCCGCCCTCCTCTCCCGAAGTGCCGAGCTTCTCCCCCGGTTCCACGCTCAGGAAGATCAGCAGCACCAGCCCGACTATCGCCGCCGAGAGGATGGTCAGCATGGCCGCGCGCACCACGGTATCGCGGGGCACGCTGCGGCCGAAGCACTGGGCCTCCTCCTTGCCGCGGAGGCGGGCCCAGGCCGTGGCCATGAGCACGCCGATGGTCGTGGTCTTGATGCCGCCGCCGGTCCCGCAGGGACTGGCCCCCACGAACATCAGCACGATGAGCAGGAAGAGCGTGGGCGCGGCCATGGCCCCGACGTCGAGCGTGTTGAACCCGGCGGTCCGCGCGGTCACGGACTGGAACAGACTGGCCAGCAGCTTCTGGCCGTCGCTCATGCCCTGAAGGGTCCGCCCGTACTCCAGCAGGTATATGGCCACGGCGCCGACCAGGATGAGCACGGCGCTGACCGTCACCGCCATCCAGGTGTGGGACGAGACCCTCCGCGGGCCTCCGCGCCAGCGCCTGAGCGGCAGCAGTCTGCCGAGTTCCAGCAGGCTCACGAAGCCGAGCCCTCCGGCGACGATCAGCACGGAGACGATCGCGTTGACCGCGAGGCTTCCCCGGAAGGCGGTCAGGCTCTTGTCGCCGAAGGTGGAGAAGCCGGCGTTGCAGAAGGCCGATACCGAGTGGAAGACCGCGTCCCAGGCCCGGGTCCAAGCGCCGCCCGTCGAGGACCCGCCCCCGAACGTCCAGGTCAGGAAGAGCAGCACGGCCCCGACGGCCTCGAAGGCCACGGTCAGCAGAAAGACGCCGCGGAGCGTGGGCAGCAGCCGCGGCCCGGAGCCGGCGCCCAGCGAGTCGCCCGTGGCCTCGCGCACCGCCATGCTGGCTCGTCCGCGCACGCCCAGGAGCAGCATGGTCGAGAAGGTCATCACCCCCAGGCCCCCGAGCTGGAAGAGGACCAGGATCACGCCCTGCCCGAACTTGGAGAAGTCCCTGGCGGTGTCCAGCACCACCAGGCCGGTCACGCAGGTGGCGCTGGTGGCCGTGAAGATGGCGTCGACTAGGCCGACGCCGCGGCCGCCCGGCGCAGCCGAGATCGGCGCATAGAGCAGCGCCGTGCCGACGGCGATGACCAGCAGGTACCCCAGGATCAGCCTGTGCGCCGGCCGTGGTCCAAGCCCAGGATCGGGCATTTCTACCCTTCGCGCCTCCAATGGGTGTCGGGAACGCCCATATCATACCCCCCGGGGGGAACAAGACAAGTGCCACTGACAACTCGCTGACAACCCAGAACACCGCAACATGCAACACGGAATGGCGCTTCCTTAAGAGCCTCACAAATAATGAGCCCGGGGTCGCGTTGCGTCCGGACGGCCCGGATGCAAGGCGCGAGGAGGAAGCCGTATCCGCAGCGATACGGCGACGACGAGCCCCTCGACTGTGCTCGGGGCCAAGGCCCTGAGGCTCTCGA
>CALGYR010000132.1 GCA_937935355.1 uncultured bacterium
GACAGGCTCGAAAGAGCCCTGCTCGCATCATGACGAACTTCCCGGCAACTTGTGTCCGTTATCCCTGTTCCGTTCATACGCGTATCTGTGTTCATCCGTGTTCGTCTGTGGCTGGCTGCATGTGTCCGTGATGGCAGGGGAGCAGGCTTCGTGAAGACCCCCGCGCGCGTCCTCCGGCACCCGGTCCACCCGATGCTCGTGGTCTTTCCGGTCGGGCTGTGGGTCTTCTCCTTCGTCTGCGACATCGCCTCCGACGCCGGCCGGGCCGAGAGCTGGCGGCTGGCCGCGCTCTACAGCATGGCCGGCGGGATCATCGGCGCGCTCTTGGCCGCCTTCCCGGGTCTGGCCGACCTGCTCTCGCTGCCGGTATCCCGGGCCCGGACCACCGGCTTCCGGCACCTGACCCTCAACCTGCTCATCTCCATGGCCTTCACGGTCGACTTCTTCATGCGCATTTCCGACCGGCAGCTCTTCTGGGGACCGTTCTTCATCTCGTTGGGGTCCATCCTGGCGCTGGGCCTGTCCGCGTGGCTCGGGGGGAGCATGGTCTACGTCCACGGCGTGGGGGTGAGCGCGGTGGGAATGGGCGAACAGACCAAGTCCGAAACGCCCAGGGGGTAGGGATGCTGACGTCGGTCTGACGTCAGGCGGTAAGACCGGCCCAGATACAGGAAGGTCTCGGCGGAGGGCAGGTGGCCGTAGGCGGCCAGCGCCGCGGGCTGAGTCAGGAACGGCTTCTCGACGCGGAGGTTCTCAGAAATGGGCACCTTTCGCCGGATCTATTGCATGAAGCGTAAAACTCGGGAGGCCGCCATGCAATGCGCAAGTGCGCGTATTTCCGTGGGAAGCAGGCGGCGATTATCTAGAACTATGTCTAGACATTGTCTAAGTCTCCCGCTTCGGGAGCGGTTTATGCAATACCCACATGGCGCCTCGGGTCGAGCCGTCGGACCTGATCAGCCCCTCCCGCCGCATGCCTTGCAGCAGGTTCATGACGAAATGCCGCTTCTGTCTGGCATCCAGCGTGTCGGAGAGCTTGTCCTGCAGAAGCTTCTCGATGTCCTGGCGGGTGGCGGCCCCGAACTTTCGGAGGAAGGCCACCACCATCTCCCGGTAGTGCGCCCTGTCGAAGGCCCGGTTGCGGATGTAGGTCGCCTTGTCGCCGGTCGCCGCGGCGACCTTGGCCGAGACGAACAGGTTCGGGCGGCGCCCCTCGACGAGTCCGCGCGCCCTGAGCCGCCGGGTGGTTGCGTCGTCCAGCGGGCGCTTCTTTTGCACTTGGTCCAGGGCGATGGCGTCCGTCAGGTCGAGCGCCGGCTGGGCGAGCAACTGCCGGGTGTAGTTCTCGTCGAGCACCCGGCCGGCCAGCCGCACGGAGACCTTGCTGGGGTCGGAGAGGTCGTAGTCGGGCATCGGGAAGCTGCGCTCGCGCTGGCGGAGGAACATCCGCTTTATGCCGCTGCCGATGGTGTCGATCATATTGAGGCTCTCCATCGCCCTGGCGAGGAAGCCGTTGCGGTAGACCTCCGGTGGTGCGTCCCTGCGGATGACCTCCTCGACTGCCCCGGGGAGGAAGGAGCCGAGGTTCGTGAAGAGCAGCGAGTCCGGCGCCTCCACCAGGGTGATCTTGCCGCCCAGAGAGTAGTCCTGGTGGGCAATGCAGTTGTGCAGGCTCTCGCGCATGACCCAGGTGTCGTACTGGGTCACCTCGACCGGGAAGAGCGTGCCGCTGGGCAGCTTTCGGACGGTGAGGTTGCGCACCTTGGCCAGCACCCGGTCGCTCGCAAGAATCAGCGGCGGGTCGAAATGCTGGTAGTCCCGGTCGGCGCCGCCGGCGTCGCGCACCACCCAGGTGATCCGCGCCTCGGCCGGGGCGAGGAAGTGGGCCGACTCCTCCCGGCCCAGGAGGAGCAGCGCTGCGCGGGTCATCCGGCCGTCGATGCAGACCCGGGCCTTGTTGAGGAATGTCGAGTCGTCCCAGCCGGCGGCCTCGGCGGCGCGGGTGGGGTGTTTCTCGCGGTACTGGACCCGGGAGAACTCGATGGCCCGCGGGTCGAGGTCGGAGAGGGATGCACCCTCGACGACCCCGGCGGACCAGTCCTCCCGGACGGCCTGGGAACGGATGATTTCAGACTCCCGGGGGTTCAGGGCCCCGAGTGACTCGCTCTCGCGCCCGTAGTCGTGCCCCTTCCAGGTGGTGGGCATGCCCCGGAGGGCCGGCGGAATCTGGAACATGAGCACCCGTCCGGCCGGCAGATGGAGCTCGTGGATCTCCTCGAAGGTCAGCCGGCAGTTGGTCTGGTCGGCGACGCCCTTCTTGAGGGCATCGAGCGAGGGGCGGTCGGACTTGTACTGAGTGCCGACCACCTGGCGGGGCAGCGTGTCGGTGACGCCGAAGACCAGCCAGCCGGCCGGTTGGCCCTTGAGGTTGGCCTCGTTGCTCAGGGCCGAGAAGTAAACGCCGAGCTTCTCGAAGTCGAAGGCGGTCTTGGCCTCCTTGAATTCGACCCACTCGGTCTCGGCCGGAAGGCGCATGAGCGACTCAAGCTTGGCGTGGAGCTTGGCGGTCATCGCGGGAGATCTCCAAAACCGCGACGGATGATACATCGCTGTCAGCGCAGGGTCAAGATGAACATAACTGGGACGGCGGCGTTCCTCAATCCTCGGGACTAGAACGCAGTGGCCGGTCGTTTCCAGAGGGTCGCAGGAGGAGCTCTATGGACCTGACAAACCCCAGGCGCATCACCAGGAGGTTCGCCGTCGGCTGCCGGGTGTGGGCCATCCCGGAGGGCTACATCCCGGGCGCGAGCCACGGCCCGGAGCCGGCGATGACCAGCCACGAGACGGCCTGCATCCTCAACGCCGGTCCGCAGGACGCGCACGTCGAGATCGCGGTCTTCTTCAAGGACCGCGACCCGGCCGGCCCCTACCGTGCCACCGTGCCGGCGCGCCGCACGCTCCACCTGCGCTTCAACGAACTCGCCGAGCCCGAGCCCATCCCGCGGGACACCGACTACGCCACGCTCATCGAGTCCGACGTGCCCATCGTGGTGCAGCACACCCGGCTCGACTCCCGCCAGGCGGAGAACGCGCTCATGACCACCATGGCCCATCCGGTCGGATGACGGAGCCGGTCGTGCCTGACACCAGCCCTCCGCGCAGAGTCGTGGTCATCACCGGCGCCTCGGCCGGGGTGGGCCGGGCCACCGTCCGGGCCTTCGCCCGCGAGGGCGCGCGGATCGGCCTGCTCGCCCGGGGGCCCGAGGGCCTGGAGGGCGCGCGGCGCGAGGCGGCCGAGTTCGGCGGCGAGGGGCTGGCCATCCCCGCCGACGTGGCCGACGCCGCCGCCGTCGAGAAGGCCGCGGCCGCGGTCGAGGAGCGCTTCGGGCCCATCGACGTGTGGATCAACAACGCCATGGCCTCGGTCTTCTCGCCGTTCAAGAAGATGACCCCCGAGGAGTTCCGGCGGGTCACCGAGGTGACCTACCTGGGCACCGTCCACGGGACCATGGCGGCGCTCGCCCGCATGATTCCGCGCGACCGTGGGTTGGTCATCCAGGTGGGCTCGGCCCTGGCCTCGCGCAGCATCCCGCTGCAGTCGGCCTATTGCGGCGCGAAGCACGCCATCCGCGGCTTCACCGACTCGGTGCGCTGCGAACTGATCCACGACCGCAGCCGGGTGCGCGTCACCATGATCCAGATGCCGGCCTTGAACACCCCGCAGTTCGGCTGGGTGAAGTCGCGGCTGTCCAACAAGGCCCAGCCGGTGCCGCCCATCTTCCAGCCGGAGGTGGCCGCCGACGCCATCCACTGGGCCAGCCGCCACTACAAGCGCGAGCTGTACGTGGGCGGCTCGACCGTGATGGCCATGCTCGGCAACAAGCTCTTCCCCGGGCTGCTCGACCTCTACCTGGGCCGCACCGGCTACCGCAGCCAGCAGACCGACGAGAAAGAGGACCCCAAGCGTCCCGACAACCTCTGGCAGCCGGTGCCCGGCGACCCCGGCGCCCACGGGGCTTTCGACTCGCGGGCCAGCCCCGGCAGCTTCCAGCTCGGCCTGGCGAAGCTCCTCGGGGCGCTGTTCTGCGGCGAGCCCCTGCCCCGCCGGGCGGCGCCGGAAGACAGAAAAGGAGCGTCCTGATATGAGCACCGCACCCCTGGCGCTATGGACCATCGGCTGGCCGGAGATCCTGGTGATCCTGGCCGTGATGCTCGTGGTCTTCGGCCACCGCCTGCCGGAGACCATGCGCAACCTGGGCCGCAGCCTCAACGAGTTCAAGCGAGGCATGCGCGAAGCCACCGAGGAACTGGCCGAGGAGATCGAGCTGAAGCCGCAGCCTCCCGCCGACAAGACCGGCCCCGGCGGTCCCGCCAGGTAGCCGCGGCGCTGCGCACGGGGACAGGAAGCTCGGACCATGGCGACAGTGCTTCCCCCGGAGGGCGCGGCCTCTCCCGTCGCCTCCGGCGGGGGGCCGCCGGGAGACCGGGCCATGGGCCTTTGGGCGCACCTCATGGAGCTTCGGGCCCGGCTCATCCGTTCGGCGCTGGTCCTGGCCGCCGGGTTCGTCGTCGCCGCCGCGTTCTCGCCCCGGATCGTGGCCTTCCTGCGGGCGCCGCTCGAGGACTACAACCGCGCCAACCCCGACGCGCCGGTCCTGGTGATCGCCCTGGACCCCGCCGCCGGATTCTCCGCGCTCCTTTCGGTGGGCCTCTTCGGGGCGCTCGGTCTGGCCGCACCCTGGATCGGCTGGGAGCTCTGGAGGTTCGTCAAGCCGGCGCTGGGCGGCCGCGCGCCGATCGGAGTCGGGCGGTTCGCGGCCGCGGTGGGCGTCCTCTTCTGGGCGGGCGCGGCCACGGGCTACTTCCTGGTCTCCCGGGCCACGCTGGCCTTCTTCTTTTCGCTCAACGCGTCCTTCGGCATCGCTCCGACCGTCGGGCTCGGCGAATACATCGGCATGATGGTTGCCCTGATGGCCGGCTTCGGCCTGGGCTTCGAGCTGCCGGCGGCGATGATGCTCCTGGCCCGCCTCGGCCTGGTTCCGAGCGGCTTCTATCGCGCCAGGCGCCGCTACGCGATCGTCGCGGCCTTCGTGGCCGGGGCGGTGCTCACGCCCCCGGATGTACCCAGCCAGGCGATCATGGCCGGCTGCCTGCTGGCGCTCTACGAACTGGGCATCCGGCTCGCCTCCGCGGCCGAACGCCGCCAAGGCTTGAGCGCGTCGGTCCCGGCAACCTCCGGAGGACGCTGACATGCCCGCCGACCGGCATCCCGACGGGGACGTTCCCGGAAGAGGGGACGGCGGAGCCGGTCCGACCGGCAAGAAAGCCGGCCGCGGCATAACCCGCAAGGAGTTCCTGCTCCTGGGCGCCGGGGTCGGGGCGGTCATCGCCCTGCAGCCCTGGAGGCGGCTGGGCGACGAGCTCGTCTCCCAGGTCCGCGAGGACGAGCGCGCCCCGCCGGGTACATGGCGGCTCTTCGCCACCACCTGCCGCGAGTGCCCCGCCGGCTGCGGCATGCATCTGATGCATCGCGACGGCCGGATCACCAAGGCCGAAGGCAACCCCGACCACCCGGTCAGCCGCGGCGGGCTCTGCCCCCGCGGTCAGGCGTCACTCCAGGGGCAGTACGATCCCGACCGGCTGAGGACGGCGCTGGCGCGCGGGGCCGGCGGCTGCCTCGAGCCGGTTCCCTTGGCCGACGCGGTCGCCCGCGCCGGGCTCCGGCTCGGACAGGCCGGCGGCCGCGTCCTGGTGATCTCCGACCTCCAGACCGGCACGCTCGCCGAGGTCGTCCGGCGCTTCTCCGGCGCCTTCGGGGACGAGCCGCCCCTCTTCCACGAGGCCTTCAGCTACGGGCCGCTCCGCGAGGCGCATCGCGCGGTCTTCGGCCGCGCGGAGATCCCGCGCTACCGGCTCGAGCGCTGCGACTTCATCCTGAGCCTCTCGGCTGACTTCCTGGAGTGCTGGGTCTCGCCGGTCGAGTTCGCCTGGCAGTTCGCCCGGATGCACGCCTACCGGGACGGCGGGATCGGGCGCATGGCCTGCGTCGGCCCGCGCCTGTCCATGACCGGGGGCAACGCCGACGACTTCCTGCTCGTGCCACCCGGCGCCGACCGCCTGGTGGCTGCGGCCGTGCTCAAGGCCGTCATCGAGCGCGGGGGGGCGCGGGCTGAGCATGCCGGGCTCCACGGTCTGCTGCCGCAGCTCGCGACCGCCGCGCACCAGGCCGAGAAGCACGTTCCGCGCGAGCGGATCGGGCGCCTGGCCGAACGGTTCGCGAAGGCCCGGCGCCCCGTGGCCCTGGCCTGTCCGGTGGGCGTCGACGGCCCCGCCGCGCGAGAGACGGCGACGCTGGCCGCGCTCCTGAACGCCGCTTGCGGCAGCGTGGGCGAGGCCGTGGACTTCTCCCGGCCGCACGCCCTGAGCGCGGCGGCGACGGACGAGGATCTCGAGCGGGCGCTTTCCGGGCTCGGAGACCGCGACGCCGTGGTGGTGCTCTGCGCCAACCCCGCCTACACCGCGCCGCACCTCGCCGACGGGCTGCGGCGGGCCGGCACCGTCATCCGCATCGGGACGATGCCCGATGAGACCGCGGCGTTGGCCGACCTGGTCCTGCCCTGCGACTACCCGCTTGAGAGCTGGGGGGACTACGAGCCCTACGCCGGCATCCACGGCCTGATGCAGCCGACCATGGCGCCGCTCTACGGCACGAAGTCGGCCGGCGATCTGCTGCTCGACCTGGCCGCCGCCGCCGGGCGGCCCCTCATCCCCGCCGGCGCCGGAGGCTTCCACGAACTGCTCCTCGAGCGCTGGCGCCACCTGGCCGGCGAGGCCGGAGGGCCCGGCCCGGGCGGGTTCGAGAGCTTCTGGCATGAAAGCCTGGTGCGCGGCGGCTTCTTCGAGAGCGCGCCGCGGGAGGCCCGGGTCGAGCCCATGGTCCCCGAGCTGCGGCCCGCCCCGTCCTCCGAGCCTGCCGCGCCGGCGCCGGCGTCTCCGGCGTCGCCCGAAGGCGGCCCGGTTCGTGCGGAGTTCTGGCCCTGGGCCGGCATCCTGCTCTTCGACGGCCGGCTATCCAACCGCGGGTGGATCCAGGAGAACTCCCAGCGCCTCGCCGAGATCACCTGGACCAACTGGTTCGACGTGCACCCGACGCTGGCCCGGCGCCTGGGGCTCCGCAACGGGGACATCGTCTCGGCCCGTAGCGCCTCCGGCGAAGTCGAGGCCCCGGCGAGGCTGAACGAAGAGATCGATCCGGGCACGGTGGCCATGGCCTTCGGCCAGGGGCATACCGCGCTCGGCCGGAACGCCGCCGGGCGCGGCGCCAACGCTTTCGCGCTGCTCGCAAGTCCCGACGCCGGACGGAGCACGAACGCCGCTCTGCCGCTCGTTACGCTGGCGAAGACCGGCCGCAGCATGGCCTTCGCCACCACCGCGCCCACGCGGATGCAGCACGGCCGCGACCTGCTCCGCTGGATCAGGCTCTCGGTGCTCCGCACCATGGGGCCGGGCGAGGGCGTGAGCCTGACCATGCCGCTGCCCGGGGGCTACGACCCCAAGCGCGACCTCTACCCGCCTCACCAGTACAAGCGCCACCGCTGGGCCATGGCCATCGACCTCCACAAGTGCATCGGCTGCGGGGCCTGCCAGATGGCCTGCTACGCCGAGAACAACATCCCGGTGATGGGCGAGGAGCAGGTCCGCAACGGCCGGGAGATGTCCTGGCTGCGGGTGCCGCCCTACTGGTCGGAGGACCGCGAGCGGATCGGGTGGCTGCCGCTGCCCTGCCAGCACTGCGACGCCGCGCCCTGCGAGCCGGTCTGCCCGGTCTTCGCCTCGGTGCACAACGAGGAGGGCCTGAACGCCCAGATCTACAACCGCTGCGTGGGCACCCGCTACTGCAACAACAACTGTCCCTACAAGGTCCGGCGCTTCGAGTGGCTCAACGTGGAGTGGGTGAAGCCGCTGGACATGCAGCTCAACCCGGAGGTTACCGTGCGCTGCCGCGGCGTGATGGAGAAGTGCACCTTCTGCATCCAGCGCATCCATCGCGCCGAGTACCAGGCGGCCATCGAGAAGCGCCCGCTCCGCGACGGCGAGATCCAGCCGGCCTGCGTGCAGAGCTGCCCGACGCGGGCCTTCGTCTTCGGCGACCTGCTCGATCCGGAATCGGAGGTCAACCGGATCATCCGCACCGACCCGCGCCGCTACCAGCTGCTTCAGGAGCTCAATACCAAGCCGGCGGTCTTCTATCTGATGAGGATCCACAATGACGAGGGGTAGTCTCGCGCCGTCATCGTCGCCATCGGCATCGCCATCGTTAAGACCTGCCAACGGCGAACCGCAGAATATCGAATGTCGAAGTCGAAATTCCGAAGGACGTGGAGTGGCCGGGAGCTGCCACTTCGACATTCGGCATTCGATATTCTGCGGTTCTGCGGTTCGCAGTTGGTTCTCCAGGCCGCTGGCATGGCAAGGGGCGTAGCCGTCGATGGCCTTCAAGCCCGACCTCGCCCCGGGCCAGATCAACGACCGGGTTCTCGCCGGCCTGACGCCCCCGAGGCTGCCGTACTACGGGGCCATGGCGATCCTGGGCGGGCTCTCGGCCTTCGCCTTCGTCCTGTGGGCCTACCAGGTCCGCACCGGCATGGGCGTGGCCGGATTGAACAGCCCCGTCGGCTGGGGCGTGTACATCGCCAACTACGTCTTCTGGATCGGGATGGCCCAGGCCGGCACGGTGACCTCGGCGATCCTCTACGTGGTGCGCTCCAGGTGGCGCACGGCCATCGCCCGTTCGGCCGAGGCGGTGACCATCGCCACGGTGATCATCGCGGCGATCTTCCCGATGATCCACCTGGGGCGCTTCTGGGTCATCTACTACCTGATCCCCTACCCCTCCCAGCGCGAGATCTGGCCCAACTTCATCAGTCCGCTGGTCTGGGACTTCGCGGCGGTGCTCTCCTACTTCACGGTGAGCAGCCTCTTCTTCTTCGTGGGGCTGCTGCCGGACCTGGCCGCCGCGCGCGATCACTTCTGCCAGAAGCTCGGCCCCGACCACCTGCGCACCAGGGTCTACCGGCGACTGGCGCTGGGCTGGACCGGGGCTGCGAGCCAATGGGTGCATTACGGCCGGACCTACCTCTTCCTCGCGGCCATGGCCATCCCGCTGGTGGCGTCCGTGCACTCGGTGGTGTCCTGGGACTTCGCCATGGCCCTGCTGCCCGGCTGGCACACCACCATCTTCGCCCCCTACTTCGTGGCCGGGGCCATCCTCTCGGGGCTGGGCATGGCCCTGACGCTGATGATCCCCATGCGCAAGATCATGGGCCTGGAGCAGATCGTCACCGTCGACCACCTCGAGGCCATCGCCAAGCTGATCATCATCACCGCGGCGATCATGGGCTACTCCTACGCGATGGAACCCTTCACCTCCTGGTTCTCGGGGGACATATTCGAGTGGCAGTTCACCGTCTGGCGCGCGACCGGGCCGATCGCCGGGATCTTCTGGCTGCTCATCCCCTGCAACGTGATCTTCCCGCTGCTCTTCGCCTTCAAGCGGGTGCGGCGCAACATCCCGGCGCTCTTCGTCATCTCCCTCTTCATCAACGTCGGGATGTGGCTGGAGCGCTACATGCTCACCGTCGCATCGACCGCGCATGACTTCATGCCCCACAACTGGGGGCCGTACCTGCCGAGCTGGGTGGAGGTCTTCATCACCGTCGGCTCCTTCGCCTTCCTGCTGTTCCTCTTCATGGCCTTCGCCAAGGTCCTGCCCACCGTGGCCATCAGCGAGGTCAAGAGCCTGGTCACCGGCCAGAAGGACAAGGAGGGCCAGTACGCGCCGCCCGGCGCCCGGCGCGCGAAGATCGCCCGCGGCGGGCTCCCGGCCGTGGTCGGGGTCTACGGCAGCGCCGAGGACGCCCTGAAGGCCATCGGCCGGTTGCGCGAGATGCCCTTCGGGCGCTTCGAGATGTTCTCGCCGGAACGCGTCGACGGGGCCAACCAGGCCCTGGGGCTCTCGCGCGGTCCGGTGAGGCTCTGGACCCTGGCCGGGGGCGTGACCGGGCTGTGCGGGGCCTTCATCCTGGCCATCGGCTCGGCCCTGGCCAACGACCTGATCGTCGGGGGCAAACACCCGATCGCGATCATCCCCTACTGCGTGGTCGGCTTCGAAGCCACCGTGCTGCTCGGCGCGATCTTCTCCGTGACGGGCATGATCCTCCACTCCCGGCTCGGCTTCCCGGAGACTCACCCGGCCTACTCGCCGGAGTTCAGCCGCGACAAGTACGGCGTGGTCGTGGAGTGCCCGCAAGAGCGCATGGATTACGTCCGACAGGTGATGGAAGAGACGAAGCCCGAGCAGATGAGAACCGTCGGATTCGACAGGGTTTCGGCATGACCCGCGCCGGCCGCGTCGGGCTCTTTCTCCTCTGGGCCGCGGCCTTCGCGGCCGGGACGACCCTCTGGATCTTCTCGGCCGCCGTCGAGCCCGCGCGGGCCTGGCGGGCGGTGCTCGTCAACTTCCTCTTCTTCAGCCCCATCGCCGCCGGCATGGTGGCCTGGTCGGCGGTGCTGCTCACCTCCAAGGCCAAATGGCTCGGGGCGGTCGAGAGGACCGCCCTGGGCGGGGCGGCCTTCGCGCTGCCCTCGCTGGCGCTGCTGGTCGGGCTGTGGATCAGCAGTCCGGCCTGGGCGCCGTGGGCGCAGAGCGGCTTCGCCTGGCGACCCAAGCTCGGCGCCTGGCTGGACGGCAGTTTCCTCTTCGGACGCGACCTCGGCGTGCTCATCGTCCTCTGGGCTCTGGCCGCCTGGTACGTGTACCGACGATGGCGCGGCGAGGGCCGCGTGGCCGGGCCGCTGCTCATCGTCGCCTACGCCGGGGCCTTCACCCTGATCGCCGTCGACCTGGTCATGGCCATGACCGAGCACTGGTACAGCTCGCTGCTGGGAGCGTACTTCTTCTGCTCGGGCATGTACGGGGCGGTCGTGGCCCTGGCCTTCATGACCGCGCTCCGGCCCGGGGCCGACCGGGACGTGCTCCACGACCTGGGGCGGCTGGTCCTGGCCTTCAGCCTGCTGGTCACGTACATGATGTACTGCCAACTGTTGCCCATCTGGTACGAGAACCTGCCCAACGAGGCCAGCTTCCTGGTCAAGCGGATCAACTACCACCCCTGGGGCTGGGTGAGCTTCGGGCTGCTCTTCTCCATCTACCTCGGGCCGCTGGTCTACCTGCTGACCGCCAAGGCCAAGCGCACGCCGGCGATCCTGGGCGGAGTCGCGCTGATGCTGCTCCTGGGCCTGTGGGTCGAGCGCTGGTGGCTGATCGCGCCGAACTTCGCGACCGGCCCGAGCCTGGGCCTGCCGGAGATCTCGAGCGCCATCGCGGTCCTGGGGGTCTTCGGCCTGACCGCCGCGTGGCCGCGCCGCCGGCCGGATCGGGCCGAGGGGACCGAGGGAGCCGGGGCGAGGTCCGGCTCCGACGGGGGAGCCGCCCGTCGATGAGCGGCCAGCCTGCCGACCGGCCCGGCCTCGCGGAGAGACGGACTCTCCGCCTGCGGCGTGTCGAGGTCTTCCTGGCGGCCCTGGGGGCGCTCTTCGTGTCCCTCGGGGCCATACTCTACTACGTCTCCTACCGCTCGCAGATCGGCATCGAGCAGCCCATTCCCTTCAGCCACCGCTTCCACGTGGGCACCAAACAGCTCAGCTGCGTCATGTGTCATCCCCGGGCGCTCGACTCGGCCCAGGCCGGCGTGCCGCCGCTGGAGACCTGCATGCTCTGCCACGAACACGTGGCCATCCACTACCCGCCGATCGCCGAACTGCGCGAGCACTACTTCTCGGGCCGGCCGGTGGTCTGGAAGCAGGTCAACGACGTGCCGGACTTCGTCTACTTCGTCCACGGCATCCATCTGGAGCGCGGCACCGACTGCGGCCGGTGCCACGGCGACGTCCGGGGCATGGACCGGGTGGTGCCGGCCCGGAAGTTCGATATGGGGTTCTGCATGGAGTGCCACAGGGATAACGGAGCGACGCATGACTGCTTCACATGCCATCGATGAGACGAACAACCAACAACCGACAATCAACAACCAACAGCCAACAAATGGCGGAGGAAGCCGATCCTATTTGAAAAGAGTTCGTGCTCTTGTCCCTGTTGTTGGTTGTTGGCTGTTGGGCGTTGGTTGTTGGTTGTTAAGCGTTGTTTGTCGGACGTTGGCTGTTGAATGTTGCCTGTTGCCGTTGTCCGGCCGGCGCCCCGCCTGGAGCGCCCGGCGTGCGTAAGCTCGCGGCCTTCTTCACCCGTCCCAACGGCTCGGCGCTGGCCTTCATGATCGCCGGGGCGATCTGGTTCGTCTTCGGCACGTCCTTCGGGCTGATCTCGGCCATCGACCTGGTGGCGCCGGACACCTTCCAGAACTTCGCCCCGGCGACCTTCGGGCGCATCCGCCCCGGGCACGTCAACACGGTCATCTACGGCTTCGGCTTCATGACCCTGACGGGGTGCGGGCTCTACTACGTGCCGGCGACCCTGCGCACCCGGCTGTGGTCCGAGCCGCTGGGCTGGATCAGCTTCGTCCTGCTGACCGGCGTGGTCGCCGCCGGTCCGGTCTGCTTCGCCAGCGGGGTGAGCCAGGGGCGCGAGTACACCGAGTACCCCTGGGTGCTGGACATCATCCTGCTGGCCGCCGTGTTCATCACCATCGTCAACCTGGTCATGACCATTCTGAAGCGGTGCGAGAAGGAGCTCTTCGTCTCGGTCTGGTACTTCACCGGGGCGTTCATGTGGTTCTTCTTCCTCTACGCCATCGGCAACGTGATCTGGAGCCCGCCGGCCGGGGCGCTGCCCGGGATCGTGGACTCGCCGATCCTCTGGTACTACGGCCACAACCTGGTGGGGCTGCTGCTCACGCCGCTGGCGGTGGGGGCGGCCTACTTCGTGATCCCCCGGGTGGTCAATGCCCCGATCTACTCCTACGCGCTCTCGATCGTCGGGTTCTGGACGCTGGTGATCCTCTACACCCACATCGGCGGCCACCACATCCTCCAGGCGCCCATCCCCAACTGGCTCAAGACTATCTCCATGATCCACTCGGTGGGCATGACCCTGCCGGTCTTCGCCGTGCTGGTGAACGTCTGGATGACGGCCCGCGGCCGGATCGGGCGGCTGGTCGCCGACCCGGCCGGGCGGCTGGTGTTCGCCGGCACCGTGTGGTACCTGATCACCTGCGTGCAAGGACCGCTGCAGTCCCTGCCGGTCATCCAGCGGGTGACCCACTTCAACAACTGGACCATCGGCCACTCGCACATCGCGGTGCTGGGCTTCGCGGGGTTCATCGCGCTCGGCACGCTCTGGCACGTGCTGCCGCTGGCCTGCGGGCGGCGGCTCTGGTCCGGCAAGCTCGTCAACGTCCAGTTCGCCCTGGTGCTCTTCGGCCTGACCGGCTTCTTCGTGGTGCTGACCATCGCCGGGCTGATCCAGGGCGAGTCCTGGAACAACGGCTTCACAATTTACCGCATCATTCCGGAGATCATCCCCTACATGGTGATCCGCCTGGCCTCCGGGCTCTTCATCTACGCCGGGGCCTGGCTGGGGCTCTACATCCTCTTCCGGACCCTCTTCAACGGGGAGCCGCTGGGGGCCAGCCCCGAGGCCCTGGTCATGGCGTCGGGGGCGACGCTCGCGGGACCGGACGGCGCCGGCGGCGGGGGGGAGCGGAGGTCGGATCCATGATCAAGATGACGCCCGCGGTGCTGCTCATCGGCGCTCCGCTGGTCTTCTGGGCGGCGACGGTGATCGTGGTGATCATCCCCATCGCGACGATGGACGTCGGGCCCTCGAAGATCTGGCGGCCCTGGACGCCGGAGGAGAGGGCCGGCCACAAGCTCTACGTCGAGAACGGCTGCAGCTACTGCCACTCGCGCTACATCCGGGTGAACGACTGGGGCCTGGGCGCCGAGCGCATCGCCGAACCCGGGGACTACTCGCAGGAGGTCCCGGCCATCCTCGGCACCGAGCGCACCGGGCCGGACCTCTCCCAGGAGGGCGGCGAGCACACCGACGGCTGGCACACGGCCCACTTCACGAACCCGCGCTACACCCGGCCGCTCTCGCTGATGCCCGCCTGGGCCTTCCTGGGCCGCAGAAACATCGAGCGCCTCACGGCCTACGTCCAGGCCCAGGGCGGGACCATGGCCGACGAGCGCGTGGCGCGCCAGCAGCTCTGGAACATCCAGGCCGCCGCCGCCCATCGCCGGGGCGGGGAGGACGGAAGCATCGAATGGCTGCACGCCAACATCCCGGCGGTCTGGCGGCCGATGCCCAACCCCTACCCGGCCACTCCCCCCGCGCTGGGGCGCGGGCAGAAGATCTACCAGGACTTCTGCCTGGGCTGCCACGGGCCGATGGGCGACGGCACGGGGCCGGCCGCGCAGTACCTCGACCCGCCGCCGCTCAACTTCACCACCCTGCGCCGCCACTTGGTGGAGGGCCGGTACATCGGAGGGATCTTCTATTACCAGATCATGAACGGGGTCACCGGCACGGCCATGCCCTACTTCAAGCGCGAGCTGGCCTCGGAGAAGATCTGGGACGTGTCCAATTACGTGGCCCTTCGCTTCCTCGGCTACACCGACGCCGACACCGAGCCCTTCGGCATCGACGCGGCCTACGAGCCGGTCTGGGCCAATCCGTACAAGCCGCCGGTGGTGCCGGGCAAGCCGGGCCCGGAGGAGACGCCCGGCAAGGAGCGGCAGTGGGAATGATCCTGCCTCACAACATCGAGCGTTATCGCTACGCCTTCACGGCGGTCGCCCTCGGCCTGGCGCTGATGATGCTCTTCCTGCTGGGCTACGTCACCTTCTGGCGGCCGCGGAGCGAGGAGCTCAGCGACGAGACGCGCCAGACTCCCGCCTGGCGTCTGGTCCTGTACATGGTCCCATGGGCAATAATCATGGTCTTCGGAGCCGACTACGTCTTCGAGACCGTGGAGACGGTGTTCCGGGCGCTCTATCCGCCCAACTGGTGAGGCCGACATGTTCAAGTACGAGGGAGACTTCAAGCTGCTGCCCCGGTTCTGGGGCTGGGTGCTGATCCTCGCGGCGACCGCGTACGTCCTGGCCTGGGGGCTGCTCGCCTGGCACTTCATACCCAACGTCCGGCGCGAGTGGGACTTCGGCGCGATGCCCGACACCCCGGGCGAGTCGATCTTCTCGACCGAGCTCCCCGAGCGGATCTGGCCGGCTCCGCCGCAGCTGAGGCCGCCGCTTGTGCCCTGGCCGGGGCGCATCGGCGACCGCAGCCCGTGCCGGGCGCCTGAGCCGGTGGACGGCGTGGACGGCGTGGACGAAGTGGACGCAGGAAGCGGACCGGAGCCGGCGGAGGCTGAGAAGTGATCCGCAGGCTGCTCGGGCTCGGCATCCTCGCCTCGGCGGCCGCGGCGACCGTGGCCCTGGTCCTGATGTTCGCCGGGCCGCGCATGGACGACCAGGTCAACGTCCGCAGCTACCGGGCCGCGCCCCTCGCCGTGCCGGCGGGCTCCGTCCCGCTGGAGACGGGGTGGGTCTATCCGACGGAGGGCCCCTGCAGCCCGCCCGGCGAGAGCGCCATGGCCGCCGGTTTCCGGGGCTACAGCTACTACTGCGTCTTCTGCCACGGAGACAGGGGCGACGGGGACGGCCCCGTCGGCCAGAGCTACGTCCCGAAGCCGGCGGACCTGCGTTCCGAGCGAGTGCAGTCGCTCAGCGACGAGCAACTCGCCCGGGCCATGGTCACCGGGACCGGCCACGCTCCGGTGCTCGAGCGGGTGGTGCCGCCGGAGGTGCGGCGGGACATCGCGCGATACGTCCGCGGACTGGCCGCACCGACGGCGCAGGATCGCGCGGAGTAGCCGCGGGGAAGTCCCCAACGCGCCGCACCCCGGGTTGCCGGAGGCGCTCTTAGAACTTCCAGGTCAGCCCCAGCCCGAACCAAAGGCTGTCGTCCCTGCGGGCGGCGCGCCGGATGTCCCGGTCGAGCAGCGTGCTGTAGTTGGCCGAGGGCGTCACCTTCAGGCGGTCCCCGAAGGCCAGCGGCAGGCTGGCGCCGAAGAGCGCGTTGTCGATCGCGCTTTGCGGGACGCCGAAGTAGTACTCGTTGTACTCGCTGCTGCCGTAGGCCGCCGCGGCCTGCAGGCCGACCGAAACGCGCACCTCCCGGGCGGGCTGCCAGACGTCCCGGAAGGTGTGGCTCAGGCTCAGGGGCACGTAGGCGCCCCCGACCTCCTCGACGTCCTGGTAGACCGTCAGGCTCGGGGAGAGCGGCACGTCCAGGCCGGCCGACGCGAAGAGCTCGGTGGTCGGCCGGCTGGGCGAGTTGGGATAGAGGTAGTAGACGGCCCCCGCCTCGAAGGTGGCGGCCTTCCAGGACCAGGCGTAACTCGCGGCCAGGTCCACCTCGTCGAACTCCCCGGCGCGGCCGCCGTCGTCGGTGAGCCGCTCGTTGGCCCACACGCCGGCCCTGAAGCCGTTGAAGCCCACCGTGGCCGACGGCTGGAACACCGGGTCGTCGACCGTGTCGATCCCGCGGTTGACGTACTTGCTGGCGAAGGCGCCGCGGACGTCGAAGCTCCAGCCCTCCTGGGGCGGCGCCGGCTTCCAGAGGGCCGGGCCCCTCCCGGGGTCGGCGGCGGGGTCGCCCGCGGAGCCGCCGGCGGGGGCGGGCTCCTCCGCGCGTCCGGGGGCGGCAAGAGCGCCCAGGATCATCCCGGCCCACAGGAGCGGCACCAGCGTTCCGAGGGACGGTTTCATGGCGGACCTTCCAACGGCGTTGCGGAAAGCGAGCCCAGTCCTTTCTCCCGACGGAGGGGGCTGCGACGGGCCGGGCCGCTCCCGGCCTGCGGCTCGCGAGCTGCTGCCCGGCCGCCGGCGGCGCCCTCAGTCGTCCCCGGACACCCGGTCCCGAGCGCGCAGGCGCTCCACCGGGTGCTGCCCTTCGGTCTCCAGCCGGTAATCCCTGCCGTCCTTCCGGATGTGCCGGGCCACCACCTCCCGGCTCGGGACGCTCGCGGAGTTGACCTGGTCCTGGAACTGCCGGAAGCGCGAGTCCCTGCCGAGCTTCCCCCGGGGCACGAAGTCCGGCCCATCCGCGCTCAGTCCCTCCTGCTCGGCCAGGACCTGGCGGACGTAGTCCTTGTTCGACTTGAAGACGGTGAGCTCGGGGAACTCCCCGGGGAATATCCCGGCGGGATCGCGGCCCTCGTGGCGCATGAGCAACTCGCCGGCCACGCGCAGGTGCTCGAGCTCGTCCTCCAGGCACTGCTGCCAGATCTTCCGGACGCGCGCGTCGGTCTCCGACTCGAGGCAGGAGTAGTACAGGTAGCACTCGTTGTACTCGTGGATCAGGAGCATCTCCAGCCACGAGGCCGAGGGGTCGGCCAGCGACTCGTAGTGGGTGACGTGCTGCTCCTCGATCTGGGCGATTTCCAGATAGAGGCCCCGGCCGAGCATGTCCGTCGAGCGGTTGCCGACGTTCATGTAGAAGTTCATGGTCTGCTGCTCGCCGGCGACGATGGTCGCGACGTGCATCTTGGTGAGGACGTCCGCGCGCCGGGCGTCGTAGTGGCGGCGGACGGTGTCGAAGGGGTGCTGGTGCTCGATGGCCGTGGGCCGCCCCGGGAAGATCTCGGTGAGGTCGCCGACGATCCTCGCCGGGTCCTTGCCCTCGGCGAGCTCCAGGTGGTTCGAGTAGCGGTAGAGGTGGTCGAAGTCCTCGAGCAGGGCGTAGTCGAGCGCGGCCTTGACGTAGGGGTCGGGCTCGGTGCGGGCCAGCCAGGCGGTCAGGTCCACGGCGACCTGCTCGTAGCCGAGGGTGACCTCCAGGGCCGACTCGGACGCCGGGACCAGCCAGTTGACGAGCTTCTGCTGCTGCTGCTCGACCCGCCGGGCCAGGGCGATCTTCTGCTTGAGCTCCGAATCGCTCGCGTGCCGCGCGAACTGGTGCAGGAACAGCGCCGCCTCGGTCTCGATCCCGTTCATCAGGATGATGCGGGTGCGGGTGTAGGGGTGGACGCTCTCCGGGTCGTAGGGCTGGACGTTGAGCTCCTCCCAGTTGCGAACCTGTTTCTCGATCGGGCGGCCCTTCTCCTTGAATGGATCGAACGCCATGGCGATTCCTCCTCCAGATTCCGGACCATAAACAAGGGAGGGAACCCCCGGGGCGCGGAGCGCTATTCCCGGTCCGGTCCGGTCCGGCGGTCGTGCCGGGTCACATCCCGGCGAGGTTCCCCGCGATCAGCACCAGCGCATAGACCGCCGCCCCGAGCAGGAACGGCAATATGCGGCTGCGCCGCTCTCCGGGCAGCTCCTCCTTGATGACGTTGAGGATGGCCCCGCCAGCCAGGAACGAGAAGGGCAGAGCCAGGTCCGGCTCGCCGAGCGGGAAGAGTTCCCCCAGCAGCCAGCCGGCCAGCACGGCGCCGGCCAGCAGGAAACGGCTGAGGCGCCGGTAGAGGCTCCCGTACTTCTCCTGCAGGCCGTGGTCGTTCACGAAGAGGTGGAGCGACATGGCCGCGAGGAAAGTCCCGAAGGCCCAGGGCCCCTGGATCTCGCGCTGCACGAGCAGATAGCCGATGAGCATGCTGTAGCCCAGGAAGGACGACTGGTGGATCCAGAAGACCGGCGTCGAGGGCCGCAGGCTGTCTTCGCCCCGGTTCCGCAGTTCGCCGGCGGCGAGCTGCTCGAGAGCGTAGAAGATGGCCAGCCCGGCCAGGGCGACGGCGTAGGGTACGAAGTCGGAGGGGCCGACGGAGGCCGCTTGCCGTCGGACGATCCCGCTCCTGGCCAGCTCCGGCAGCAGGTGCACGAAGGTGTAGGCCAGCGAACCGCCGCCGGCCAGGGACAGCCACCGGCTCCTGGGCACGGCGCGCAGGAGCCGCAGCCGGCCGGCGAAGAGGTGGATGGCCGTCAGGCAGACGGCCGCCGCCAGAGCAGGCAAATCGTCCCTCCCCCACCCGGTCCCAACGCACTCCTTGGAACGCCCGGACCGCGCGCGGTCATCTCCCGAGCGTCGCGTCGGGGAATTGCCCTCCCCCGTCGCCTCGTTTCCAGTCCGGGACTCGTGGACTTGTGGGAGGAAGAACCGATGCCACGGTACGGCAAGCGCGCCCAGAAGAAGGTCCGGCAGGCCATGAAGGAGCGCAAGAAGGGGACGCTCCGGAGCGGCCGCTCGGGGAAGAAGGTCACCAGCCGCAAGCAGGCCGTGGCCATCGGACTGGATCAGGCCCGGCGCGAAGGGGCCAAGGTCCCGTCGAAGAAGGGCGGGTCCCGGGGCAAGCGCAAGAGCAGTTGAGCCCGGGCGGTCAGCGCGGAGGCGCCGGTCTCGCCGGCCAGCCGCATGCGCAGGGCCGCCGGCAGGGTCCGGGCGTGTCCGGGGGCTTCTGCGAGCGGGCGACTTTCGCAGCGTTCAGCTGCGGCCATGGCCGGCGTCGCCCGGCGGGCGCTGGTACGCGAATTGCGTGCGACATCCCGAATTCGGGCGCCGGGGACCATGAGATGCGAGGAACGGCTCGATGGCCAGGCAGGAGAAGTCGGAAAAGGGAGAGAGGCCCCCGCAGCACCAGGAGCGGCAGCCGGGCAGGACGTCGGAGATGAAGCCCCGACCTTCGGAGGAGCGGCCCGCCTACCGGGCCTGCGGCAAGCTCGCCGGCAAGGTGGCGCTGATAACCGGCGGGGACAGCGGCATCGGGGCGGCCACCGCCCTGCTCTTCGCCAGGGAGGGGGCGCACGTCTCCATCGTCTATCTCAGCGAACACAAGGACGCCGAGGACGTCAAGCGCCGCGTGGAGCAGGCCGACCGCCGCTGTCTGACCATCGCCGGGGACGTGGGCGACGAGGAGTTCTGCCGGCGGGCCGTGGAAGACACCGTCCGGGAGCTCGGCGGCCTCGACATCCTGGTCAACAACTCCGCGGAGCAGCACGTCCAGGACAGCATCGAGGGCATCAGCCGCGAACAGCTCGAGCGCACCTTCCGCACGAACATCTTCTCGATGTTCTTCCTGACCAAGGCCGCGCTCAAGCACCTGAAGCCCGGCAGCGCGGTCATCAACACCGCCTCGATCACCGCCTACCAGGGCAGCCCGCGGCTGCTCGACTACTCGTCCACCAAGGGGGCCATCGTGGCCTTCACCCGCTCGCTCGCCGGGTCGCTGGTGGAGCGGGGCATCCGCGTCAATGCGGTGGCGCCGGGGCCGATCTGGACGCCGCTGATCCCTTCGAGCTACCCGGCCGAGGAGGTCTCGGAGTTCGGCAAGGCCGCGCCCATGAAGCGCGCCGGCCAGCCCGACGAGGTGGCCACCTGCTACGTCTTCCTGGCCTCCGACGACGCCTCCTACATGACCGGCCAGGTGTTGCACCCCAATGGAGGGTACGTGATCAACGGCTGAAGCCGGGGAAAGGCGCCGCCGGAAAGCGCCCCGGCGGCCGGGCTCTTGAGACCGGGGGCGAGGCGCGTTCTTGGCCTTCCGCCATCCCGGCGCGGCCGTGGGCCACGGCTGGCACTTCCCCTTGCCCTCCGTGCAGGTGCCAGGGTCCGCCGGCGGAAGAGGACGGGGAGCGCATCGAGGGGGGCGGGCACCATGGCGGCGCTGCACGTCCTGTCGATCGTCTTCCTGGCGCTCGGCGGCCTGTGCTGCCTGGTCATCCTGGCCGACCTGTCGGCGCCGGGCCGTCGGCAGCACATGTGGATCATGAACGTGGTGTGGCCGGTGACGGCGCTCTTCGGCACGCTTCTCTCGGTCGCCGCCTACTTCAAGTGGGGCCGGCTCTCCTCGCGGCGGGCGGTCATGGCGGCGAAGCGGCGAGGCGAGGAGCCGCCCGCCAGGCGCCTGACGCCGTTCCCGGCGATGGTCGCCAAGGGCGCCGCCCACTGCGGCAGCGGCTGCGCGCTGGGGGACATCGTCGCCGAGACGCTCGGCGCGGCGGTACCCGCGGTCGCCGTGGGGTTCGGCTGGAAGTGGCTCTTCGGCCACAGGATCTTCGCGATCTGGATCTTCGACTACGTCCTGGCCTTCCTCTTCGGCATCGCCTTTCAGTACTTCACGATCCAGCCGATGCGGCAGCTGCCGCCGCTCGAGGGCCTCAAGCAGGCCCTCAAGGCCGACACGCTGTCGCTGACCGCCTGGCAGTTGGGCATGTACGGATGGATGGGCGTCTCCTACTTCATCTGGTTCGGCCTGTTCCTGGGGGTGGAACTCCGGGCGGACATGCCCGAGTTCTGGTTCATGATGCAGATCGCCATGCTCTGCGGCTTCGCCACCAGCTATCCGGTCAACTGGTGGCTGCTGCGCAAGGGGATCAAGGAAAAGATGTAGGTCCCGGGAGGACGGGGCGCGGCGGCGCCCGATACGACGAAGCATGACCTTTCCCGGATATCGACGACTGTCGGGCTGGATCGCCTCCAGGGTCGGCGGCCGGGCCTCCGCCCACGTGGCCGCGGTGCTCGCGCTGGTGCTGGCCCTCGACGCCGCCGACCTGGGTGCGGTCGGGGCCATGGCCACCTATCTGCAGCGCGACTTCCGCATCGACAAGGCCGGGTTGGGCCTGCTGGCCGCGCTGACCTCGGGGGTCGCGGCGGCGGCCACCCTCTTCTTCGGGTGGCTGGTGGACCGCTCGAAGCGGACCCGGATGCTGGCCATCGTGATCGCGCTCTGGGGGCTGGCCATGCTGGCGAGCGCCGCTGCGTTCTCCTACGGCTTCCTGCTGATCTCCCGCCTGGCCCTGGGCGCGTTCACGGCCGTCTCCATCCCGGCCACGGCCTCGCTGGTGGGCGACTTCTTTCCTCCGGAGCGGCGCGGCCGCATGTACGGCTTCATCCTGGCCGGGGAGCTGATCGGCATCGGCTTCGGCTTCATCGTCGCGGGGGAACTGGCCATCGCCTCGTGGCGTCTCGGCTTCGTCAGCCTGGCCGTTCCGGCCTTTCTGGTGGCCTGGCTGGTCGGGCGCCTGCCGGAGCCCGCCCGCGACGGCTCCACCCGGATTCCGGAGGGCCGGGAGCGCATCGTCCCTCCGGAAGAAGAGCGGCGCTCCGGCCGGGAGCCCGGGGGCGGGAGCGGTGACGGTGACGGGAATGCCGAAGAGGGGTCCGAGATCCAGCTCATCCATCGCAAGACCCGGGAGAGGCGGATCGAGCCGCGCCGGCACCTGGTCTACGACCGGGACCCGGCGGAGAAATCGCTGTGGTGGGCCGTCGGCTACGTGCTGCGCATCCCCACCAACCTGGTGCTGATCGCCGCCTCGGCCCTGGGCTATTACTTCCTGGCCGGGGCCCAGACCTTCGGGCTGGAGTACGTCCAGGGCCAGTACCGGCTCGGCCATGCCATGTCGGTGTGGCTGCTGATGCTCCTGGGCGCCGGCGCGCTCGTGGGCGTGCTGTCCGGCGGGCGGCTCGGCGACCGGCTGCTGGCGCGCGGCTACCTGCCCGGGCGCGTGGCCGTGACGGCCGGCGGCTACCTGACCTCCGCGGTCTTCTTCCTGGTGGGCCTGGTCTGGACCGACCTGTGGGTGGCGGCGCCGGCCCTCTGGCTGGCCGCCGCCGCGCTGCTCAGCGCCTCTCCGCCTCTCGACGCGGCGCGGCTGGACATCATCCACGGCCACCTCTGGGGCCGGGCCGAGTCGGTCCGGACGGTCTTCCGCAAGGCCGGCACCGCGGTCGCGCCGCTGCTTTTCGGCTACATCGCCGAAGCCTTCGGCGGCGGGGTCCCGGCCCTGCGCAAGGCGTTCCTGCTGATGCTCATCCCGGTCTTCGCGAGCGGCCTCATCGCCCTGATCGCCCTGCGGACCTACCCCCGGGACGCCGCCACCGCCGACGCCTACGTGCGGCGCACGCGCATGGAATAGCGCATCGCGCTCGGGAGTCCTTATGTAGCTATGGGCCATCCCGTCGCCGCAATGGAGCGGCACCCTGCAATCGGCGCGACGCCCGCTCAAGGCCAGGAGCCCGTGGCGCTCGCGGTGGTCGGCGCCAGCCATGCGCGCACGCCGGTCGCCGTCCGGGAGCGGTTGAGCGTGATGCCGGACGAGCTGCCGGCCGCCCTCCGGCGGGCCGGCTCCGTCGAGGGGGTGGCCGGGGCCGTGCTCGTCTCCACCTGCAACCGGACCGAGCTCTATCTCGCGGCGGACGCCGGCCGGGTCGATCGGACGCTGGAGCGCGCGGCGTGGGCCCTGTGGGCGCCGGTCTGCGATGGCACGTCGGCCGGGCCGCCGGGCTTCTATCGCCTCGCGGGTTTCGACGCCGTCCGGCACCTCTTCGAGGTGGTGTGCGGCCTGGACTCCCTGGTGCCCGGCGAGACCCAGGTCGTGGCCCAGGTGAAGGCCGCCCACGCCGCGGCCCTCGCAGCCGGAACCGCCGGAGGAGGGCTCTCCCGGCTTTTCCAGAGGGCACTCCGGATCAGCAAGGGCGTGCGCGGGCGCACGGGCATATCGCGGCGCAAGGTGTCGCTGGCCTCGGTGGCGGTGGACCTCGCCCAGGACACCTTCGGCGACCTGCGGGGCCTGCGGGTCGCGCTCGTCGGCGCCGGCCGCATGGCCGAGTCGGCGCTGCGGGCGCTCCTGGCGGAGGGGTCCCGGCTGGAGTTCGTGGTCAGCCGATCCCTGGATTCCGCCCGGCGGCTGGCCGAATCGGGCCGCGGCCGCGCCGTCCCCATGGCCGAACTCGCCCTCCGGCTCTGCGAAACGGACGTGCTCGTGGCCTCCGCGGCCGTCCGGCGGCCGGTGCTGACCGCCGCGCAGGTCCGGGCGGCGGCGGGGCGCCGCGAGGGCAGGCCGCTATTGCTGCTGGACCTGGGCGTGCCCCGGAACATCGAGGAGGGCGCGGCGGCAATCGCCAACGCCAGGCTGCACGACGTCGATGCCTTGCAGGCCGTGATCGCAGGCAACAGGAGCTATCGGCTGGAACAGGCCGGGGAGGCCAGGCGCCTGGTCGGCGTGGAGGCCGCCCGGTTCCTGCGATTCCTGCGGTCCAGGGTCGCCGCCCCCGAGATCCGCGAGCTGGCCTGCAGGCTCGGGCGCATCGGGGACGAGGAGTGCCGGCGGGCCATGGCGGGCCTGGCGGCCCTGACGCCGCGCCAGCGCAAGCGGGTGGCGTCCATGGCCCGACGCATCGTCGGCCGGATCCTGCATCCGCCGATCGCGGCGCTCAAGGAGGATGCCGGGCGTCCCGGCGGGGCGCAGCTGGCCCGGGCGCTGCGGCGTCTCTTCGACCTGCCCTGCGAGCGACCCGGCCGATGAGCGGCGGTCGCCGCCTCGCCCGGGGCCTCGGGCTGCTCACCTCGGCAAAAGCGGCCGTAGTCCTCCTCGCGGCGGTGACGGCGTGCCTGATGGCCGGGATCCTCCTGCCCGGCGGCCGGGGCCACCGGAGCGTGTACGGAGCGGCCTGGTTCGAGGCCCTCGCCGCCGTCCTGGCCTCCGTCCTGCTGCTGCTGCTCGTCGCAAGGCTCGTCCCGAAGCGGCGTATGCCGCCGTGGAGCCTCGCGGTCCACGGCGGCGCCCTGGTGCTGCTGGCCGGGGCGATGCTGACCTCGACCCGGGCGTCCCGGGGATACCTGCCCCTGACGGAGGGCGACGCAGCCGCGGGCTACCTGGTCGAGGCGGACGACGGCGCGGGCTGGCGGGAGCGTCCCTTGGGCTTCGCCGTGCGCCTGGTGGATTTCCGGATCGTGCCCTACGGCCCGGCGGAGAGCGGCAACGGGCCCGCGCGGGTCAAGGAGTACGAGAGCGAGATCGAGATCCTCGAGGAGGGCCGGGCGGCCGCTCGTCGCGTGATCTCGGTCAACCGGCCGCTCGACCGCCGCGGGTTCCGGCTGTCCCAGTCCGGCTTCGATCCCCGCGATCCGCGCCGCTCGGTACTGGGCGTCTCGCGCGACCCGGGCAGGCTTCCGGCCCTCCTGGGAATGGCGCTGGTCACGCTGGGGCTGGCGTGGCGGTATTACCTGCGGCCGCCGAACGGCCGGCGGACGGATGAGGGCCGGGAGACGAACATGCAACACGCAACATGGAATGGCGCTTCCTTAAGCCCTACCAACGGCAAACCGCAGAATATCGAATATCGAAATCAGAATAGCGAAGGACGTGGAGTGGCCGGGAGTTGCCACTTCGACATTCGTCATTCGATATTCTGCGGTTCTGCGGTTCGCAGTTGGTTCTCCAGGCTGCTGGCATGGCTCAAGAAAGCGCCATTCGGTGTTGCACGTTGTGTGCTTGAGGAGGCGTCCCATCTCCGCCGCTGAGCTCCTCCTGCGCCTGTCCCTGTGCGCGCACCTGGCCGCGGCCTTCGCGCTCGGCGCCTGGTTCTTCCGTCGCGGACTCGCGCTGTGGCGGCTGGGGGCCGGCTTCCTGGTCCTCGGCGTCGCCTTTCAGGCCGCCTTCGCCGTCGCGCGCTGGGCCGCCGGCGGCCGGCCGCCCCTGGCCAACACCTTCGAGAGCCTGGTCTTCCTGGCGCTCTCGGCCGGGGCGCTGACCGCCTGGCTCGCCCTGGTTCGCGGATGGCGGAGCATCGCCCCGCCGGGGGCTCTGGTTGTCCTGGCCATCACCGTCCTGGCCGCCCTGATGGAGAACCGGGGCATCGAGCCGCTCCCTCCCGCGCTGCGCCACCGGTTGTGGCTCGCGGTCCACGTGGCCCTGTGCATGCTGAGCTACGCGGCATTCCTGCTGGCCTACCTCGCCGCCCTGGCGCTGCTGGCCGGGACCCCCGGCCACGCGGCCGCTGCACGGGCCGCCGCGGTCCTCACCGCCGCGGGAGTCCTGGCCGCCGTGGGACTGGTCGCGGCTTCCCGGACGGAGGCGTGGGCTCTCGTCCGGCCCAGGCTCCCCGAGGCGGCGCTGGGCCTCACGGTGGTGGGGCTGGCCGGAGGTCTGCCGCTGGCCGGATGGCTCGAGCGCCGCGCCGGGCTGGGCGGTCTCCTGCCTGAGGCCGCGCGCCTCGAGGCCATGGCCCGCCGCTCCGTGGAGCTCGGGCTGCCCCTGCTGACCGCGGGCATCGCCACCGGCTCCTACTGGGCCAGCATCGCCTGGGGCCGGTACTGGGGCTGGGACGACAAGGAGACCGCCTCGCTCGTGACCTGGCTGGTCTTCGTGGCCTACCTGCACGCCGCGCGCGCCGGTGACGGACCCCGCCGCGCCGCCTCCGCCTGGCTGGTCGTGGCCGGCTTCTGGTGCGCGGTGCTGACCTACTTCGGGGTCAGCTACCTCCGCAGCGGGCTGCACTCCTACGGATGAGCCGCAGCCCGCGACCGGGAATGGATCGGGACCGGCGGCGGCATGCGCCTTAAGGCCCGCGCCGAGGCCCTCTGGGAGGGCGTCTGGAGCAGCTACTGGTTCCTGCCCGGACTCATGGCCCTCGGCGCCCTGGGCCTGAGCCTGCTGCTGACCCGCCTGGACCTGGCCCTGGCCAGGCGCGACGTCGGGCTCGTGGGCTGGCCCCGCGTCACCAGCGCCCAGGGGGCCCGCGCCCTGCTCACCGCCAGCGCCACGGCCATGGCCAGCATAGCCGGCGTGGTCTTCTCCGTGACCATAGTCACCATGAGCCTGGCCTCCAACCAGCTGGGGCCCCGGCTGCTCCGCACCTTCATGCGCAACAAGGGCAACCAGGTGGTGCTCGGGTCTTTCGTGGCCGTGGCGCTCTACTGCCTGATGACCCTTCAGCAGGTGCGCGGGGGCGACGATCCGGACCAGAAGATGTTCGTGCCGCAACTGAGCATGCTCGCAGCCATGATCTTCACGCTGTGCGGCCTGGGCGTGCTCATCTACTTCATCAATCACTCCGCGCAGATGATCCAGGCTCCCAACGTGATCGCGGCCGTGAGCCGCGACCTGCGCGGCGCCATCGAGGAGAGCTATCCGGAGCCCCTCGAAGGGCGGCCCGGCAGGGACAGCCATGAGGCCGGATCGGACTCGCGGGATGCGCTGGAAGGGCAGGCCCGGGACCTGGACCCCCTCAAGTCCGCCGAGGTCCGCGCCGGGACCGCCGGCTATTTGCAGCGCATCGAGCTCGACCAGATCATGGAGAACGCCGCCAAACGGGGTCTGGTCGTGAAGCTCGAGCGCCGTCCCGGCCAGTACGTCGACGCCGCCGACGCGGTCCTGCGGGTCTGGCCGGCCGAAGCCGTCGATGCCCGCCTGCGGAAGGACTTCAGCCAGACCTTCACCGTCGGCGTCCAGCGCTCCCTGGCGCAGGACCCGGAGTATGCCCTCGACCAACTGGTGGAGATCGCCCTGCGGGCCCTTTCGCCGAGCCTCAACGACCCCTTCACGGCCATGCACTGCGTCGACCGTATCGGCGAGGCCCTCTCCTTCTGGGCCGGACGGCGCATGCCCTCGCCATTCCTGGTCGACGACCGGGGCCGGCTCCGGGTGATCGGCTACCCTCCGGGTTTCTGCAAGGCCGCCGACCAGGCCTTCAATCAGGTGAGGCAAAACAGCGTGCGATCGCTGGCGGTCATGCTCCGCCTGCTGGAGGCCCTGGCCCGGGTAGCCGGCCACGCGCTCCGGCAGGAGGACCGGGACTGTCTGGACCGCCAGGCCCGGGCGGTCTACGAACAGGCCCGCGCCGAGGCCCGGGCCGAGATGGACCGCGCCGCGGTGGAAGAGCGATACACGGCGTTTCGCGAGGCGGCTACCCGGGAACCCGGCGGTCCTCCCGGCCGCGGCTGAAGGCCGCATGCCGCCGGGCCGGCGGAGGACGGCGCCCGACGCCGACGCCGCCGGCCCGGCAGCCAATGCCCGGAGCTCCGGGAAGGAATACGCGACTCCGGGGAGCCATTAATATCCAGACGGCCTATATGGATTGCCGAGGAGGTCTGCCATGGAACAGTCCGAGAAGCACGCCCCGGGCCGGCCGGGGACCGCACCGCACTGGGCGCCGAGCTCCAAGTCCGGGGTGGGCACGGCCATCGGCTGCGACAGCCGCGTCTGGTTCACGATCTGCGACGGGGTGCTCACCGAAGCCTACTTCCCCAACCTGGACCAGGCCTGCCTGCGCGACCTGACCCTGGCGGTCACCGGCCCCGACGGCTTCTTCTCCGAGGAGGGGGAAGGCACGCGGCACGAGATCACCGCCCCGGTCGAGAGCGTCCCCGCCTATCGGGTGGTCAACACCTGCCGGCAGGGCCGCTACCGCCTGACCAAGGAGGTGATCTGCGACCCCCACCGCGACGCCGTGCTCATGCAGGTGGCCTTCGAGCCGCTGGCCGGACGGGCCGCGGACTATCGCCTGTTCGTCCTGGCCAACCCCCACATGGTCAACCGCGGGATGGGCAACAACGCCTGGACCGGCGAATACAAGGGCGCGCCCCTGCTCCAGGCCGAGCACGACGGGCACTCGCTGGCCATCGCCTGCTCGGCGCCCTGGCTGGCGCGCTCGGCGGGGTTCGTGGGCAGGTCCGACGGGCGCGGGGAGCTTCGCGAGCACGGCCGGCTGGTCTCGACCTACGCGCGCGCCGAGAACGGGAACGTCGCCCTGGCCGGCGAGGTGGACCTGGCGGCCGGCGGCGGCCGCTTCACCCTCTCCCTGGGCTTCGGCCACGAACCTCTCGAGGCGGCGCATCACGCCCTGGCCGCGCTGCTGGGCGACTTCGAGCAGGCCCGTGAAGCCTACGTGCGGGGCTGGCGGGACTGGGTGGAGCGCCTGGCCCCGGTCGCGCCCCTGGCCGGTCGCGACTCCGGGCCGGACCTGTACCGGCTCAGTGCCGCCGTGCTGCGCGCCCACGAGTCCAAGGGCTACCACGGCGCGATCATCGCGTCGCTCTCCGTGCCCTGGGGCGAGGTCCGCGGCGACGACGACATGGGCGGCTATCACCTGGTCTGGTCTCGCGACCTGACCCAGGCGGCCGGCGGCCTGCTCGCCGCCGGCGAGAGCGACTACGCCCTGCGCGCGGCCCGCTACCTCTACGCCATCCAGGAGGCCGACGGCCACTGGCCCCAGAACATGTGGCACAACGGCGAGGCCTACTGGACCGGCCTGCAGATGGACGAGATGGCCCTGCCCATCCTGCTGGTCGACACGCTCCGGCGCCGCGGGGCCCTCGACGGGCGCGGAACGTCCTGGCTCTGGCCGATGGTCCGGCGCGCGGCCGGCTTCCTGCTGCGCCACGGTCCGGTCACCAGGCAGGACCGCTGGGAGAACGCCTCGGGGTACGCCGCCTCCACGTTGTCGGTGGAGATCGCCGCGCTGCTGGCCGCCGCGGACATGGCCGAGCTCGCCGGCGAGCCGGACCCGGCCGGCGTGCTGCGCGAGACCGCCGACGTCTGGAACGCGTGCCTCGAGCGCTGGACCTACGTGACCGGCACGGAGTTCGACCGCAAGGCCGGCGTCGCCGGACATTACGTGCGCATCTCCGCCCACCGCGACGAGCCCCAGCCGCCCTGGGAGGACCCGCCGGTGATGAAGGGCCGCACCCCGGAGGACCCGGCCCAGGCCGAGGCCTTCAGCGTGGGCAGCGACGCGCTGTCCCTGGTGCGCTTCGGGCTGCGCGCCCCCGACGATCCGCGGATACTCGACACCCTGAAGGTCATCGACGCCTTCCTGAAGGTGGAGACGCCCGCCGGACCGTGCTGGCGCCGCTACGCCGGGGACCGCTACGGCGAGGAGGCCGACGGCAGTCCCTTCACCGGCTCGGGCGTCGGACGGGCCTGGCCGCTCCTGACCGGCGAGCGCGCCCACTACGAGCTGGCCGCCGGCCGGCGCGAGTCCGCCGAGGCGCTGTGCCGGACCATGGAGTCCTTCGCCGGGCCGGGCGGGCTCATCTCCGAGCAGGTCTGGGACGCGCCGGACATCCCGGAGAAGAACCTCTTCCTGGGCCGGCCGACCGGCTCGGCCGCGCCGCTGGTCTGGGCCCACGCCGAGTACCTGAAGCTCCGGCGGTCGCTCGCCGAGGGCCGGGTCTTCGATCTGCCGCCCCGGACCGTCGAGCGCTACATCGAGAGGCGGACCGGTTCTCCCTTCGAGTCCTGGCGCATGAACAACAAGCTCCGGAAGATGCCGGCCGGCCGGCGCCTGCGGGTCGAGCTCCTCGAGCCGGCCAGGGTGCGCTGGACCCGCTCGGGCCGCGGCGGCGGGGAGGAGGGCGGCGAGGTCGAGACCCGCGACTCGGGCCTGGGGCTCTTCCTTGCCGAACTGCCCACCGAAAAGCTGCCGGCGGGGGCCGGGCTGCACTTCTCCATCTACTGGCTCGAGCGCCGCGCGTGGCACGACGGCGAGTTCGAGCTGGAGGTGGTCGCCGAGGGGTAGAGGGCGGCGAAGGAGTTGCCGGTTCGCGAACCCGGTGGCGGTGGCGTGCCGCGGATCGTCGGGCTCGGGACACGGCGCCCCGAAGAGGGCAGGCGGGCAATATGAGGAGCCGATTGCCCCGGCCGGTGGAATGGGCTAAACGCTAATCGCGACCTGACCCCGATGGGCTCTTGAGGCGGTAGAAAGTCGGTCTATCTCGGCCACAACTCGATATATAGGGTCGATGCTCAGACGATATGCCCTGCAAAAGCCGGTCAGGCCAGGACTGGAGAGGGCGTAGCCCGGTCACGAGTCCGCCCCAACGGGGCCCTAGGGGGTTGCGCCGCCCTGCTCCGCAGAGTAAGCTGACTGCGGCAGGAGGACCGCGCCTATGCCGGAAGAGCCGGTCAAGCTCGACGAGACCTTGGACGCCAAGCCCTACGAGCCGCCGAAGCGCGACAGGAGATTGCTCCGGTTCTGCGCCGTATTGGGCATAGGGGTGTTGATGGTGGGGTTGGCAGTGTGCCTGCATACAGGCAGGAAATGCCTTGCCGAGAATCTATCCATCGAGACTCTCGGGGACACTGCTACGCCGTTGCTTACGACTGGGACGGCGCTTCCTGCCTCAAGGACGGAAAGCTTTTCGACAGTGCACGATAGCCAAGCCTTTATTGACATTCACCTGGTCCATGGCTGCGCCGTCAGGGCGAGTGAGAACCAAACCGTCGGGAAGTACCAAATCGCCGGCATCCCACCCCTGCCGCGGGGCCAACCAGAGATCAGCGTCACGTTCCTCGTGGCCCCTGACGGCCAGGTGCAGGTGACTGCCAACATGCAGGGCACGCCCCACCCCATCAAACTGGTCGGACCTTTGACCGAACGAGTTGCGGTTAGATGACGTGGGATAGGATTAAGCGCCTGTTCCGGCCCAACACGGCTGGCAGCTCAAAAACGGAGCAGCCTGAAATCCCTTGGGTTCCCGCAGACAAGAACCCATGGGGAGTCCCGGTGCTGGACGTTCGCCCGGTAACGCTCACGTACCTATCGACATCAAAAGACCCAAGGATGGCCACGAATGCCGTGTCTTATGGGCAGGAGGACGGAGGGAGCTTCATCGCCGAGAAGCCGGCAGGTGCCAAGACGATCCCGGCTCAGATCAGGTTCAAGAAGGACCGGCTCCTTGCGGATGGCGTCCTCTTCACGCCGACGGTGATGGAGGAGAAGTGGGCGCTATTCCATCGCGACAATCGGATCATCTGCGTTTGCAGTTGGCTGCGCCAAGTCTTGGTGGACGCTGATGTTGACCAAGCCGGGGACACAGTGTGTGTTACCGCGCTCCGAGGCCACTTCGTCAATCCCGAGGAGCCTCCAGAACTCACCATTAAGACCCTGGACTTCCTATTGCGCAGCCACGCCCTGGGCACAGTCAGCCCCGTGCCCCTGCCAGAGAAGGAGGTGGCGGAGAAGGCGCCCTACACGGCCGCTCTCTGGTGCATGAATGCCTTCGGCAAGCTGGCACACTACGCTACGCCATACGAGGCCAAGCTGGCACTGCCCGATAAGCCCATCCGCACGCACTCGCTGCTCCACATCGCTGTGGCCAGAGGAGACGTGCAGGCCATCGACAAGCAGCTCCAGGCTGGGATACCCATAGACCTGCTGGCCGCTGATGGCTTGGCTCCCATGCATTGGGCGCTGGCCTCGGACATTCTCAAGACCCTGTTGGAACGGGGCGCAGCGGTGGACTCGCGCTCGGCCGAGGGGGCAACGTCGCTCATGAATGCCGTCCAGGCCGGCAATGTCGAGCAGACCACCTTCCTGCTCGACCACGGCGCGGACCCCAACGCAGCCGACCTGCGAGGCTTCACCGCGCTGCACCGAGCGGCCGAAATGGGTAAGCTGCCGTTAGTCGAACTGCTCCTTGCCCGGGGCGCGTCATCCAAGGTTGAAGCCCAAGGACATACGCCCTTGTCGCTGGCCGAGCAGCGGGGAGAGCGTGCCGTTGTTGAACTGCTCAAGAAGCACTGAGGATTGGGGCGTCGCATGAAGCTGCCCGAGGAATACGTCCGCTACTTCGCCGGCAACGGCCCCAGGGAGGGCGGACTGACTGCCGAGCCTGGCTGGTTTCAGCTGTGGTCTCCGGACGAGATCGAGGAGAGGAATCACGGCTATCAGGTCGGTGAGTTCGCCCCTGGCTTTCTGGGCTTCGGGTCCAACGGGGGCGGGGAAATGCTCGCCTTCGATTCCGAAGGCCGGGTAGTGATGATCCCGTTTGTAGGCATGTGCCCGGAGGAGGCACAGCCGGTTGCAGGATCCTGGAGCGAGTTCACTGAGAAAATGGAGCAGTAGAGAATGAGCACTACCCGCAAGTATGGCAGCCCATCGGGCGATCCCAATCTTGGGCGCGAATCCGCCCGAGACTTGGGTGCGCTCGATGACCACATCGAGAAATGGTGGGGCAAGGCGCCCGAGGTGTTCCACGAGATCGTGTCGGAATACGTCCACATTGACCTGACCATCGTCCCGGCGACGCCCGAACGCCCGTATCACTCGGTGATAACCACAGGCATGAGTGATCGGCCCATGAATCCGCCCAACCCAGGCCCGGGACACAGCTATTGTGAGCTGGTCTTGGCGCTGCCTCCGGAATGGCCCACCAAGCAGGAAGCCTTTTCAGACGAGAAGGTGTGGTGGCCGCTCCGACGCTTGAAGATGGCCGCTCGCTTTCCACACATCTACAGCACCTGGCTGTGGTATGCGCACACCCTGGCCGATGAAGGTCCTGCCAAGCCCTTCGCCGACGATGTCGGATTCAGCGCCAGCATCATCTCCATGCCGGTGCTGGTTCCTAGCGATGCTTTGTCGGTGAAGATCCGCGATGACAAGACAGTCAACTTCTTCTCGTATGTCCCGATCTACGAATCAGAACTCCTCTACGCCCGGGAGCACGGTTCCGATGCCCTGTTTGAGAAGTTGGATGAGGCTGCCGCGACTGAGCTCATACAGAAGGACAGACCGAGGGTGGTCTAGATGAGCAACGCGGCCCCCGTTTCACCGGCCCGAGGGCTCATACGCCCCGTGCTGATTGGCTGCACATCCGACAAGATCAGCAATCTGGAGACATGGGCTCCTGCCACTCCTGCGGAGGTCTTCTTCTGGGTCACCCTGGATATCGACGTGCCCGGATGGCACGAACCCAAGCGCATCTACTCGCTTTCGGTGGCTACGCCCGAGGCAATGGCGCAGAGAGGAAACGGCCGCTTCGCCGGTCCCGGACAGTTCATCAAAACCCAGTACTCCTGGGACAACGTGAGGACGGAAATCGACCGCAGGCTGGCAGCCTGTGAGGCCACGACTCCAACGGAGGTCCACTGGAAGCTGGCTCACCACTTTGGCGAACTGGGTGACCTTCGGTGCCCCTATTGCGGCATCGCGCATGCGGGGGGCTGCCGGGCGGCCCCCCTTCAGCGAATGAACTTCGGCACGGCTGCTTCACCCCTTCGGCTGGGGACACAATCCGGTGCCGCTGCGGCAAGCAGCTTGTCGTGCGGTGCAGTCGCGGAGAAGATCTGCCGCCAAGACCCTGAAGAGCTACACCTTTAGCGTGGAGTAAGATCATGAGAACGATGACGAGTGCACTGCTACTCGGTTCCGTGTTGGTTGTGGGGTGCTCTGCCTCTTGGTGCGGCGAGGATGCGGAAATGAAGGCGCGTCTTGAAAAGTACCCCATCCCTCTTGCTGCGGTGGACAGTGGAAAAGTGTTGGCACAGATCGCCGATGCACCTCAGGAACTGTTTTTGGACCTCGGCTGGCAGGCGGCAGAAGTGAAGGTTCCGGAACGCGATGAAAAGGCAATGTCTTCCGTCGTGGCCATCCAGAAGGATGGGAACGTTGTACATGTGCGGATGAGCGCTGGCGCCAACGCTGTGTTGCAGACTCAGAAGACGAAAGAAGAGTCATTTGGGCTTTTTGTCTCAAGTGCTCGGCCGTCTACTTGGAGCGGTGACGTCAAGGACAAGTTGGATCTTCCCGGAGCTGCCTTTGCGGCGTATTACGAGCCATCCAAAGGGGCTCCGAACAAGGTTTTCGCCTGCTGGGCAAACGCTGAGGTTGTGCTGGTCGCGCGTAAGGGGCAGGATGGGAAGTTCGCCTCTGACGATGAACTCGCCAGGATAGGGAAGCGCTTCAGTGAGTTGCTTGGCACTCCGGAGGCGGCTAAGGCGGAAGTGAGTGATGATCCGAAGGAAGGCGGTGTCCTTAAGAAGGAAGGCGTTGTCCTTAAGATTGAGAAGCAAACCGGGAAGGCCGCAGTCGTGAGTTGGGTGGTTGGGGACAAGTTAAAGGGTTACTGGGTAAGGCTGGATACCAGCGCCGGTACGTTGTCTCTGGATGTCGGAGCCCCCGGCAAGGTCATGATTACGGACCTTCCACCTGAAGGTGCTGAAGTTACAGCCTATGCCATCAGCCCCAGCGGGCGCAAGTGGCACAGGAGCAAAGTGAAAGTAGCTTTGCTGGTAGGTGCGGATGGCTAGACGGCGCCCACTGCTGCAATCGTCAGACGACGCCCTCCCAGCCACCGGTCGGGCAGCCACAATGTTATCGGGGTCAGGTCTGGAATAGCGATTAGCGTTCTCGGAGCACATGGATAACCCGGCCTCCCAGTTCCTTCGGGCACCGGCCGGGAGCACGCGCTCCCCCGGCGACTATTCTCCCTCGCGAACCCGCCGTCCCGTCGGCGACTTCGGCCTCGTGCCGAAGTCGCCTCCCCAAGGGGCTGCCGCCCCTATGGCGCTCGCTTTCGCTCGCTGTTACCCCGCGAGCCTTCCCTGGCTCAGGGGAAGCGGCCTCGCTTCCCCTCGGCGCCCTGCGGGCACCTTCACCCCATTCCGGTGGGACGGGGGTTCGATTCCCCCCGCCGATAGGGAAGTTTGGTGGAGGCGGGGGGAATCGAACCCCCGTCCCAGAGCGCTTCACCCGGAGCATCTACGCGCGTGTCCGGCCTTCAGGTCTCGTCCGTTCGCCTCCGACCGACGGGAGGCGTCCGGACCAGCCCGGTTTGATCTCGCCGCGGAACGCCCCGGGCGGGGCCTTCTCGCCGCCAGCTCACTTGGTTACGCCTTGACCCGATCCCGTGAGCGTGGACCGGCAAGACGGGCGCCTAGTTAGGCAGCCAGGGCCAACTCGGTGTTGGCAGTGTCTTGATGCGCCAGGTGTTTAACGAGGCCTCCCGGCAACCTCGGCGCGCCACTCCGACCTCCGCAGCCCGGTCGAAACCATTTCGCCCCCAGACTCGAACGCCGTTGGCCTTCCGACAACCAGTATAACCGCCGGCGGGGGGCGGTCAATCCCTCGAGTCGTCCAGAGAGAAGAGAAAGGACGAATCGAACCGCCAAGACGCCAACGACGCCAAGGACGCCAAGAACGGCGCAGACGCGGATACGCGGATTCAGTCTGCATCCCAGCAGGGAGTTCCCGCCGCGCATCATGCACTGCATCAGGAATATTGAATGAGCCCTAATGTCGTTGTTCTTGGCGGCCCTGGCGTCTTGGCGGTTCCGCAAATGTCCTCCCGCAACCGGCCTTGTTCCCCGCCTCCGGCCGTGCTATACTCCGGGCGTCGGGGATGTCCACGTCGCGCCGGCAGTTTCGGAGAGGAGCGCCATGAGCCTTCCGGCCCTGCGTATCGAGATGACCCAGCAGAACGACGTGCTGGTCTTTCGCCCCGTGGGCTGGGTCGCTGCCGACGGCCACGTGGTCCTTGAGGAGAAGCTCCACGAGGCCTTCGCCGACGGGCACCGGCGCATGATCGTCGACCTCTCCGCCGCCCACTTCGTGAGCAGCACCGGCCTGGGTGTCTTCCTCTACTTCAAGCAGATTCTGGAGGACGCCGGCGGGCGGCTGGTCCTGGCCGCGCCCGGGGCGGCCGTCAGCAAGATGCTTGCCGCCGCCAACCTCGACCGGGTCCTGTCCATCAGCCCCACCGTCGACGAGGCGGCCGTCCGGGCGCGGCGCAGCCCCGGCAAGAGCGGCCGCCAGCAGCCCGCCGGGCACTGAGCCCGGCAGGACTGCGGCGCCGGTCGCCTTCCCAGCCCCGCCACCCATGGACGACGCCCTCCCGAAAACGTCCGGCCGCTGCCGGAAGTGCGGCGCCTGCTGCCGCACCTTCCCCATCTTCGCCTCCGACGACGACGCCCGGCGCGAGGAGCGGATCCGCTCCGAGGCCCTGGAGCTCAAGCCCTGGCTGAAGAGCGGGCGCTGGGCCTGGCAGCTCCATCCCCTGCCATTCCACGAGCGCTGCTGCTTTCTGGACGAAGAGGCGCGCTGCGCGATCTACGTCACGCGCCCCCAGGTCTGCCGGGAGTTCGCGTCGGGAAGCGCCCAATGCCTCGATGCGCGCCGGAGGGCGGGGCTCGGCGAGACGGGCCAGGTTGGTCCGGAAGAGTGATGCTTCTGCACGCCGGGTAGACGGACGGCCGACGGCCAACAGCCAACAGCCAACAGCCAACAGCCAACAGCCAACAGCCAACAGCCAACAGCACTGAGCGGAACCGTCGGGATGGAGTTGGTGCGCGGAGTGACCGCCGCACCAACTACTGACGGCCGGCGTCAGGAAGCCGGAGGAGCCGGCGATGGCGCGACCGCCGGCGCCGGCTGCGCGGGCACCTTCGGCGGGGCCGGAGGCGGCGGGGGCGGCGGCGGAGGAGGCGGCGCCAGCCGGGCCAGCTCCTGCTGGGCGCGGCTGCGGACCTTGCCCTCCGGACCGTCCTTGACTATCCGGCCGAGCGTGGCGCGCGCGTCGTCGGTCTTGCCCAGCTTGATCTGGAGCGAGGCGCTCTCGAAGAGCCACTCCGCCCACTTGTTGCGGTCGCCCTTGGCGGCGGCGAGCTCCTCGGCGGCGCGGGCGTAGGTGGCGGAGGCCTCGGCGGACTTGTCCTGGAAGCCCTGGGCGCGCGCCTGGTCGTAGAGCGCCTTGGCCTTGGCGGCGTGGTCCGGGAGGAGCCCGGCGGCCTCGGCGTAGAGCTCCTCGGCCAGGGCGAGCGTGTCCGTCCGGGCCTTGCCCTCCAGGCGCGCGTAGCCGCCGAGGCAGTGGCTGCCCAGCACCATGCGGAGCGACCCGTCCTGCGGCCGGCCCTTGCGCCCGAGGTCGGCGAGTTCCCTGGCCTTGTCGATCTGGACGAGCTTGACGCCCAGCGCGAAGCCGTTGCCCACCAATTCGGCGTTGGTGCCGCCGGTCTTCTGGCAGGCGGCCACGTACAGGTCCATGGCCTCGGGGAAGCGCCGCTGTCCCGCCAGGATGGACGCCAGCTTGGTGATGCCCGCGGGGTTGTCGGCGTTCTCCCGGGCGATCTCCAGGAAGCCGTCGGTGATCTTCTTGCGGAACTCGGTGCGGTCCCGGCCGGGCCAGTGCATCTGGCGGTTGAGCATCTGGAAGTGGCGGTTGATCTCGTCGCCGTTGGCCCCGGCGATCATGCACAGGGCCAGGCCCTTCTTGAAGGCCTCGGCCGACTCGTCCTCGCGGCCGCGGACCCCGTAGAAGTGGCCGAGCTCCGTCCAGTTGGAGATCTTCTTGGGGTCGGCCTCGACCGCCGCGAGCAGGAAGGTCAGCACGTGGTCCTGCAGTTCGGCGGAGACCTTGGTGGTCTTCTCCGCCTGCACGCCGACCGGCTGGCTCCAGTAGTCCCGTCCGGCCTTGTGGAGCACCAGCCGGTAGGTTCCGGGCGAGAGCTCGCCGATCTCCAGGGGCGTGTTGCCGCGGCTCTGGCCGTCGAGCAGCACCTCGGCTCCCTCCGGGATGCTGCGGATGTCCAGGCTCCCGGTCGGCTGCTTCCTGAGGCGGATATCCACGCGCGCGCGCCCGGCGCCGATCGGGTGGCGTTCGGCCTGCGGCAGGTATCCGCCGTGGCGGACCTCGATGAGGTGCTCGCCGGCCTCGACCTTCTCGCGGATCACCGGCGAGAGCCCGGCGAACTGGCCGTCGAGGCGGACCTCGGCGGCGGGCGGGTCGGTGACGATCTCGAGGACCGCCAGGCGCGACTGGGCCTCGCGGGACAGCCGCCGGGCGCGCTCGGCCAGGGCCGCCGCCAGAGCCAGGGAGACCAGGCACAGCGCCAGCACGGTCCAGCCCAGGGCGCCGCCACGCCGGGAGAGGCCTTCAGTTCGGGAGCTCATAGGCCTTGTCCTTGACGGGGGCGAGCAGGCCCGCGCCGGGCACGAAGTCCAGGGGCTCGAGGCGGAAGTCCTCGGGACCCGAAGCGCGCACCCGGCTGATCATGATGCCGCAGTCCCAGCTCCAGATGGCCATGCGCCTGCCGGGCAGCGGGTCGGGGTCGGTGAAGGTCAGGTCCACCAGCTTGCCGCCGTCGACCGTGAAGCGCAGCTCGGCTCCCTTGCGCTCGACGCGCACGTAGAACCAGCGGTGGTGGATCCCGCCGGTCCGGGGGATGACCGAGTTGCCGCCGGCGGGCGTCTTGGCCACCTCCACCCCCTTGCGCAGGATCGAGGAGCGGTTGTCGTCGAAGCCGCCGAACAGGAAGCTGTAGCCGCTGGCCAGGTCCCTGCCGTCGGCCGAGAGCGTGCAGTTGATGTCCCGGGCGTACTGGTACTGGCCGCCGCGGGCCGAGTCCATCTTGATGCCCGCGAAGAACTCCAGCACGGCGTCGTCGCCGAGCTCGCGCTTGTTCCAGAGCGCGGCCAGCTTCTTCTTCTCGCTGATCGCCGGCCGGCCCGAGAAGAAGCTCCAGCGCGGGTCGCACTGCCAGCGGTTGGTGACCTCCCAGATGCCCTCGGCCACGCGCCAGTCCGACGGGGCGCGGTCGAAGGTCTCGTTCTGGACGGCCGGGCAGTAGACCCGGAAGCCGTCCTCCTCGACCTCCACGCCCCGCGACTTCCAGGCCACCTTCTGGCCGTCGAGCGGCGCGGGGTCGCGCCAGACGATCATCTCGCGGCTGTTGACCGTGCCGATCAGGAAGGGCCCGGCCTTGCGCAGGGCCAGCGTCCAGATCCGCCCCTCGGGGGCGGGCGCCTCGGCCACCTGCTGGCCCTCGCGCACGAGGGTCAGGGTCGCCGCCTGCGGCCCGGCGGCGGCGCCGCCCTTGGCTCCGGCCGCCGCCTGGCGGACCAGGCTGAATGTGTAGCCGTTGCCGGGCTTGTCGCCGCTCTTGGCCACCGAGAGGGCCAGCTCGTAGCCGCTCTGCGCGTTCTTGGGCAGGGCGGCCACCTCGACGAGGAGCTGCACGTCGCCGGAGAATCGCGCGCGGTGCCAGCGGATCGCCGCCGCGTTGTCGCCGGAGCCGGAGGTCTCGCTGGCCCAGTCGCCGTGCCAGCTCGACCAGGTGCCCATCTCCGCGTCGGTGGCGAATATCGGATTCACCACCGGCAGCGGCTCGATCTCGGCCAGCAGCCGCACGTCGACGCTGCGCGCCAGCACGGAGCCGCCCCGCACGGTCAGCCCGGCGCGGCCGCTCCGGATCAGGCTGTCGCCTTCCGTCTCCCCGTCGGTCTGCCACGCGAAGAGCTCCGCCCCCCCGTCCACGGAGGCCCGCACCAGTCCGCGGTCCAGGCGCAGCTCGAAGATGTGCATGGCCGGGCCCAGCCTCAGATCGACTGGAGCGGCCAGGTCCTTCTCCTGACCGTTGCGCACCGAGAAGAGCCTGAGCTTGCCCGCCTGCGAATCGTAGCTCAGGCAGGAGTAGTTGGCGGCGTCGCGGAAGTGGTAGAGCAACCCGCAGGCCCCGGAGCGCGGCAGCAGCTCGGCCCGGATCGAGCAGTTGGTCCAGCGCGAGGAGCCGAAAATGGCGTGGCCGCCGCGGCCGGAGGGCTCCTCCAGTTCAAGTCCCTCGGCCTGCGTGCCGTCGGCCGGCTTGGGGAAGACGTTGAGGAAGTCCCACGAGCTCCAGGTGCTGGTCGGGCCGCGGAAGCGCTCCTGGAACGACTGGCTCTCGGCCACCAGCACGTCGTCGAAGAGCGTCTCGGCCTCGGAGGAGGCCCACAGTCCCACCGCCCCGCCGGACAGGCGCGGGTCGGCCGCGGCCAGCAGCCGCTGCCCGTCGACGGCCACCTCGGCCCAGCCCCAGCCGAGCGTGACCTCCGCGCGGTACCACTGCTCCGGGATGAAGCCGATCAGCGCGCGCTGCAGGACCACCTCCCGGCCGTCGACCACGGCGACGAGCTCGGCGGCCCCGGCGGCGCTCTCCAGCGGGTTGGCGCGCGCCGACCAGCGGAAGAGCCCGTAGTTGTTCTCGTCGCGGTAGCCGAAGACCAGGCCCATTTGGCCGCCGGGGGCGCCGCGGAGGCTCGCGGCGAAGGAGTACAGGTCCCAGAAGTGCTGGCCGGTCACGGCCAGGGCCGGGGCGCCGGTCGCGCTGTAGCGGAAGGCGTTGGCCGACATCGAGGGCCGGAAGATGTCGGTGCGGTGGTCGTTGGGGTCCTTCGACGGCCCCTTGTTCTCCCACTTGCCCTGAACCTTCTTCCACTGGCTGTAGGCGCCCTCGATGCGCATGAAGTCGTCGACGAAGAGCACCGGCTCGAGGTCGACCACCCGGGGCCCGACGAAGCTGACCCCGTCGCCGCGCGAGCCGACCGCGGCCTTGGCGCCGGAGAAGCCCTCGGCGAAGCCCACGGCCACGATCCGGCCGTCGAGGGCCGCCGCGACCATCGCGCCGCGCCGGCGGAGCTCGAAGGCGTGCTCGCCGGGCACGAGCGGCGCCGGCAGCGCGGCCGAGGACAGGCTCCGGGCCAGTCCGCCGCGCACGGCCACCAGCGACAGTTGGCCGCCGCCCAGCTCGGCGTAGAGGCAATCCTCCGGCGAGCTGTAGTGGATGGCCAGCCGGGCCGTGCCCGTTGCCCCGGGGGCCAGGGCCAGACCAGTCGAGAAGTTGAAGTGGTCGCCGGAGGTGTCGGCGCGGACCGAGAAGTCAGCGGCGGACCACGCCGACGGGTCGGCGCTCCGGGCCGGCCAGTCCGGCGGAGTGCTGGCGCTCCGGCTCTTCGAATGGTAGTTGACGCCCGACCACCCCAGGATGGCGAGCGAGGCGGCCAACGGAATCATCAGCAGCAGACGGGTCATCCCAGGTGGACCTCCAGCAGGCAGCCGCCCCCGGCGCGGACGTTCCGACTTTCTAACCGGTCAAGGCGGGGAAGGTCATCGCTTCCGAAATATATATAGCACCGCGCGGCGGCTTTCGCCGCCCTCCGCGTCCGCGGGAACCCCTGGATCCGTCCTGATGTTCTGTCAGTTGTTGTGCAGCGGGCGCCAGCGCTGGGACTCCTGGCGCATCGCCCGGGTGATGGCCTGCTCGGCCTGTTCGCGCGACGGATAGACAGCCGAAAGCTCGCGCACCTCGCCGCCGAGCTTGCTCACGGCCACGCGTTCGACGATCCACCGTCTCGACTGGGTGCGCTGTATGCGCCAGGCGCGCTCTTGCGATAGGCCTTCCGACATGTCTTCGAATCCCTCCTCCTCGGCCGAAATGCTAAGGCGGCCTCGGCCGGAATCCAGCAAAAAACGGCGGAAACGCTCACCACCAAGGCATCAAGACACCAAGACGACAGGCCTCAGCGCGATGTAAGTTGCGGGAGTGCGTCACATGCGTTGGATCTGCATGCATGATGTTCTGCCACGTTGGGATGCTGTTTCGAATCCCACACGCCCGGGTGCATCCACGCTACTGCGAGGTCAAGCAGCGGCGGAACGGGAGTAGCGGCA
>CALGYR010000133.1 GCA_937935355.1 uncultured bacterium
CTCCAGAGGCGTTCGTCTTTACTACTCATTCAGATTTCCCGGCAACTTGTGTAAAGATGATGCTCGAGCCGAAGGTGTTCGGCCACCTGGTCCGCGTAGTGGGACTCGTCGTTGTGCGAGCCCTTGAGTCCCAGAGTGAAGGCCGCGATATCGCGGTCCGTGTGCTTCCTCAGTGCGCCGCACAACATCGTGGTGTCGCGCCCGCCGCTGAGGTAGACGGCCGTCCTGCCCTTGCTGGGAACGCGGTGCTTGAGGGAGTCGGCCAGGAGCTCCTCCAGGCGGTCCACGAGCGCGTCCTCGGTCATGCCGTTCGTATCCATGAACTGCCAGGACTGCGGCTCGAACTCGAAGAAGCACCGGTCCCGCCTCTCGCCTCCGCCCAGGGTCGTGATGTGCCCCGGCTCCAGGGCCGATATGTCCCGGTAGAGGGTATGCGGCGTGATCACGTAGCCGCCGGCAAGGTAGCTCAACAGGCCGTCCGGCGATATCTCTTTCGCCACCCAGGCGCAGCGTGCCAGGGCCGCAAGGCTGCTCGAGAAGGCCAGGCCGCGAGGCGTGTCGGCATAGTACAGCGTATTGGTGCCGTACATGTCGCGGCCCAACGTCACGCGCTCCTCCACGGTATCCGCTATGGCGAACACATACGAGCCGCGGATTTCTCTGAAGAGCTCCTCCTTGCCCGCCAGCCGGCATGCAAGGATGATATCGGGGGCCGCCTGCGAGGGCGCGGGACAGCCCAGTTCCTCAAGGCGCCGGGCCACGTGCCCGGGGTTCAGGATCTCGCCGTCCACAACGCAGGCGAACCGGCCGTCCGGGGTCCGTCCCACGGGGCCTTCGCGGCCGACAGCCATGGCGATCCTGCCTTTCGCGAACGTCCCCATCGGGGCGTCCGGGTGGGCAGCGAGGGGAGATGGCAGCTGGAAGAAACCTGCGACCTCCCCGGGCACATCCGTCGAGCGCGCGCAGAAACCGTAGATGGCTCTCATCGTGGTGTTTTCACAGTTGTCATGTCCGAGTTGCCGGGGCCATCATCGTCATGGAGCGGCGTCAATCTCCAGCCTTGCGCCTGGTGTAGAGCACGCCGACGTCGTCGCGCAACACCTCCCGCCAACTGCTCTCGTCCATTGGAGCCTGCTTGCCGAAGATCAGCACTGCCTCGAAGCGATCGTTGGCGCTGCGAAGCGCCCTGTCGATGGACTTCTTCCCACCGGCATCCTGGACTTCCACATCCATATGGAATCCCAAAATCTCCGCCGGGGTAGGAGAATTGACGATCAGAACCTCACCGTGCCTGCTCAGCAACGGTCGCGCCTTCAGGGCCAGTTCGTAGGCCGGCCTGACCTGGTCGGCGTCCGAATGATGGCCGGCCAGTCGGTAGATGCCTATTCCCCCAACCAGGAAGGCCGCGGCAGCGATCGCGCTCCAGGCCGCGCGCGCGCTCAGTCTGCGCACCAGTAGCTCCAGTCCCAAGGCGCCGGACCAGGCCACGGCAGGCATCGCAAACATGATGCAGTACCTGTGCACGTAGACCGACCCGGATGCGAAAACGAAGGGCACCAGGGCGTAGACGCACAGGTAGGCGGTCAGCCGCCCTCCCGGCACGCGGACGCGCTGAAGAAGCGCTCTTGTCGCCCAGATCCACCAGCAGAGGGCGGCAATCAGAGCCACAGAAGTAAGATAGGTCACAAGGCGACTCTGCACCTTATGCAGGTACCCGCCGAACGAAGGGATGTTGCCCCTCAATCCCATTCTCATGAACAGGTGCGACACGCGCTCCTCAAAGACGCCGCCCGCCCATTGAAAGTACGCCACGTACAAAGCCGCCACGGAGAGGAGGACAAGCGTCGACGCGACCGCCATCCCAATGCGCTTCCGGGTCTCGAGGACGCGTGTCATTGCCGCGTCCAAGCCGGCTATGACCACGACCGTCAGGCCGAACAGGCCGGACCACGCCGCGCCGACCATGAGAAGCACGACCAGCCAGGTGCGCTGTCCTCCTTCCCTCCATTTGCAGTACTCGATGAGGCAGGCTGTCGAGAGCAGCAGGCAGAACATCTCGTAGCCCGGCATCCGCGCCCAGATGAGGCTGCACGGGACCGGAAGGGTGAAAGCCAGCGCCGCCAGTCCGCAACGATCCCCTCGGACTCGAACCGCCTCGCGCCACATCAGGATGCCGAGCGCCAGGCAGGCCAGCAGAGAGGGCAGGCGCATGACCCACCCGCTCTCGCCGCACGCGGAAATCATGGCAGTGTACATGAGGGTTGTGAAAGGAAGACGGCTCCACCAGACCTCCGACCTCTGCAGATTGTCGGGATCCACCGCGCCGTGAGTCCTGACCTGCGCCCCGCGCAATCGCATCACTCCAAAACGACCGTAGTTCCGCGCCATGGTCTGATACATCTGGCCGTGAAAGGCCTCGTACCCCGCAAGCCAGGGGTCGTTGATCCGATAAAGGCCGGCGACGACGAAGAGAAGCGTCGGCAAGGCCAGCAGTATCAGGCGCTTGCGCGGTCCCAGCCGAAAGGCGCCCGCCGCACCCCCATCGATGGGCGGTACTGCGCTGGAAGGCTCCGCGTTCTTCACGTCCCGATCCGGCTCGCCCGTCACTTCGGACCTCCTCGTTATTGCTGGAGAGTTCTTGCGCTCTTCATGTCGCAATCCGGCTCGCCTGTCATGTTGAGAGTGCCCCAGTATCAGCAAAAGCCTTCACGCGTCAAGCCGGTTTGGGGGGCCCCCGACCACAGGGTCTTTCAATTCTGCCCAACGGGCCTACAACTTGGGGCCGGCGGTGCTATCGCCGCCGGCCCCAAGTTCGTTCAGTGGCCGATCCTCGCTTGAGAGTGGGTGACTGAAAGCCAAGTCCCGACTGCAGGACTTGGCTTTCAGGTAGGCCCGTTGGACAGAATTGAAAACCCTGCCCCCGACCACCCCGGCCTTGACACCATCCGTCGACCCGAGGATGATGTGGCCATGACCGTTAAGCAGGGCAGCCGATCTTGAGCGCGACCGATCTTCCTCCGGCAGTGGCCCGACTCCTCGAGCGGGAGCCGCCGGCCGGCGGCTGGCTCGATCCGGAGTACGACCCCGGGTTGGTCAGCGTGATCATCACCACCTACAACAGCGAAACGCTCATCGGCGAAACGCTGGGTTCCATTCTGGCCCAGACCTATGACAAGCTCGAAGTCATCGTGGCCGACGACGGCTCGACGGACGGCACCCGCGAGGTTCTCGAGAGGTGGCGCGAACGATTCCGGGTCGAGCGGGGCTGGGAGTTCAAGGTGCTCAGCCAGCCGAACCACGGCCAGAACTCCGCCCGCAACCTGGGCGCCCGGGCCAGTCGCGGCGAGTACCTGAACTTCTTCGACAGCGACGACCTCATGTCCGCCGGTCGGCTGACAACCATGGTCGAAGCCCTGCGCTCCGGAGGTCTGGACGTGGTCCATGGCCCCTGGGTGCGGTTCTACCCCGACCGGGGTGGGCACTACGTCACCGGGCAGACTTTCTTCGACCTGGGGCCCGACCTGCTGCACTCCTGGCTGACCGCCGGCTCGCTGATCATCTGGTCATGTCTGCTGACCCGCCGTTTCGCAAGCAGCGTCGGCCCGTTCGACGACCGCCTGGTGGGCGGAAACGTCGGGTCCGAACACATCCTGCGCCTGGTCCTCCAGCAGCCGCGGATGGCGTGCTGCCAGGCGCCCCCCATCTTCTACCGGAGGCACCGGGCTTCGGTGACCTTCAATCTGAAGCCGCAGGCCTACGCCAACGCCATCTACTGGCTGACGCTTCTCGAGCGCAACCTGGAGGGGAGTGGCAGGCTGGCGGGCTATCGCGGAGAACTGGCCGGCCGGTACCGGCGATACGCGACAGGCGCCTACCGGGATGGGGCGGATGACCTGGGGCTCTACTGCGCCACCCGCGCGGCCGAACACGATCCCGATTTCGCACCTTCCCGGAAGCTGCTGAGGAAGGTGGCCCACAGGCTGGGCGGCCAGCGGCTCGCCCTCAAGGTGCAGGGCCGGACGGAGCGGCTGCGCCGCTGGCGCTGGCGGCTGGCCAGCGCCGTGGGACTCACGCCCCGGCTGGAACCGGTGACCTGGGTCGCCGAGCTCCCCCTGCAGGAAAGCCAGAAGTAGGACCCGATGTCCATTCCACCGCTGGTCAGCGTGGCCATGCCGGTGCGAAACGGCGAGCGCCATCTCGCCGAGGCGGTGGAGAGCATCCTGGGCCAGTCCTTCCGGGACTTCGAGTTCATCATCGTCGACGACGCCTCCACTGACGGCACCTGGGGCATTCTGGAGAAGTACGCCGCCGCGGACTCCCGAGTCAGGTTGCTGCGCCACAAGGCCGCGAACTACCTCGGGGCCATGAACGCCTGCTGCCAGGCCGGCCGGGGCCGCTACATCGCCAGGATGGACGCCGATGACGTTTCGTTCCCCGACCGGCTGGAGCGGCAGGTCAGGGAGATGGAGAATCGCCCGGAGATCGCCGTCCTGGGCGGCAATGCGATCCTGATCGACGATCAAGGACGCCATTTCGGCATGATGGGCAGCCCCACGGACAACGACCGGCTCCAGGCCAAACTGCTCCGGTGCAACTGCTTCGTGCATCCCACGACCATGGTTCGCCGGGAGGCCATGGAGGCGGTCGGATGGTTCCGTCCCTGCTTTGCCACATCCCAGGACTACGATCTGTGGCTGCGCATTTCCGAGCGATTCCAACTGGCCGGTCTGGGCCAGCCGGTCCTGTATCGCCGCTACCACCCGACCCAGGTGGGTTTCACGAAGATGGTCACCCAGGTCACATGTTCACTGTCGGCCCGGGCGGCAGCCCGGATGCGGCGGGATACGGGGAGAGATCCCCTTGACGGGGTGGGAGAGCTCACTCCTCAGATCCTGCTCGACCTGGGAATCCACCCGGACCAATTGAACGCGGCGGTGGTCATCCGCGGGCTCGCCATGGCCAGGCACCTGATTCGCGCGGGCTATCTCGACATGGCCCTGTCGGCCACGAAGGAGGCCGCCAACCGCGCCCGGACCGGGGAGGGGCGCAGGCACGCCCTGGCCAAGGCCGCCAAGCTCCGGGCCATCATTCGGTGGCGGCAGCGGCACCCGCTGAAGACGCTCGCCGCCGCGCTGGCGGCCGGGGGACACTACCTCCTTCTGGCCGGACAAAATCTGCGCCTCTGGACGAAACCCTCCGTCCGGACTGCGGCCAGCCTGGACGCACCGGACCTATAGCAGAAGAAATGCCGGGGACGCGACGATCGGGATTGTCGCCAGCCGGCGACGTCGATCACGCGAACGGAGCGCCCGCTCCGGCGGCCTGCATCTCCCACAGCCGGCGATAGATCGCCGAGCGTGCGAGCAACTCCTCGTGGGTGCCGGAGTCCGAGATGCGGCCGTCGGCCATGACCGCGATCTTGTCGGCGTGGCGCACGGTTGACAGCCGGTGGGCGATGATCAGGGTGGTCCGGCCGACCAGCAAACGATCCACCGCCTGCTGCACCAGATGCTCGGACTCACTGTCCAGCGAGCTGGTGGCCTCGTCGAGGATCAGGATGGGCGCATTGCGCAGGAGCGCCCGGGCGATGGAGACCCGCTGGCGCTGCCCGCCGGAGAGCTTGGTGCCGCGCTCGCCGACCACGGTGTCGTAGCCGGCCGGGAGCGCCATGATTTCGTCGTGGATGGCCGCGGCCCGGGCGGCGGCCTCGACCTCCTCGGGGCTGGCCTCCGGGCGGCCATAAAGGATATTGGCCCGGACGGTGTCGTTGAAGAGGAAAGGCTCCTGCGGGACGATGGCGATCCGCGAGAGCCACGACTTGGCCCTGACTTTGCGCAGGTCGATCCCGTCGATGGTTACGGCCCCCTCCTGGGGGTCGTAGAAGCGGCATACCAGGTCGGCCAGGGTGCTCTTGCCCGCGCCGGTGTGGCCCACCAGGGCCACGGTCTGGCCGGCCTCGATCTTTAGATCGACGTTCCGGAGCACCGGCGTGCCGGGTATGTAGCTGAAGGTCATGTCCCGGATTTCGATGGTCTCGAACCGCTCCGGAGCTTCCACTGCGTCGGCGGCGTCGGGCATGGTGTTGGGGGCGTCGGCCAGTTGGAAGAATCGCTCGGCCCCGGGGATGACGTCCTGGATATCCTCGTTGTCCTTGGCCAGGCTCTTGGCCGGGTTGTACATGGATATGAGGGCGGCCAGGAAGGCCATGATGTGGGCGGGCGTCGTCGCGTCGTCCTGGATGACCATTATGCCTCCGGCCACCACCACTGCGGCCAGCCCCAGGCTGGAGAGGATCTCCACCACCGGCCGGCTGAGCGCGCGGGCGCGGGCGGCCCTCATCTGATGTCTGAAGATTCCCCAATTGGTCTTCACGTATCGCCGATGCTCGGTCTCCTCCTGTCCGTAGGCGCGCACCAGCCGCATGCCCCCGAACACCTGGACCAGCAGGCTGGCCAGGTCGGCGACCTTCTCGCGGCTCCTGCGGCTGGCCTTGCGCATCTTGCGGCTGAGCACTATCAGAGGCCAGATGGCCAGCGGAAAACCCACGAAGCCGATCAGTGCGAGCTTCCAGTTGAGCCAGAAGACCACCGCCACGGCCCCGATCAGCGTGATCGGCTCCTTGATCATGTCGGCGGCGAGCTTGACGGTCTTGCGGAGGGCCTGGGCATCCAGCTTCATCCTGCTGATGAGTTCGCCCGTCCTCTGACCGTGAAAGTAGGAGAGCGGCAGGGTCACCAGGTGTCCGATCACCTGGTTCTGGGCCGACCGGGTCACCCGGTTGGACACGTAGCTCGAAAGGTAGGACTGGATGTACGAGAACACCCCCCGGCCGAACGCGACCAGGAGGAGCAGGGCGCCGATGAACAGCAGTTGCCGGACCGGATCGCCCGCGGAACGCCCCGAATCGCCGGCTTTCTCCAGGGCGGCCACCAGCTTGTCGCAGTCCTTATAGGTTTTGCCGTTGGCCTTGTACTGCACGCGGCCGTTCGGATCCGGGCCGGTGACCTTGACCAACACCTCCTCCGGTCCCGATTCGGCCGTACCTTCGTCGCCGCCGGCGGACTCTATGGCCCCCTTGAGGGCATCGTTGCCGTCGCAAGTCAGCTTGTCGTTGACCACGTACTGCATGAGGCCGCCTTCGCCCCTGCCGACAATTCTTACGCGGACCTGTCTGGCATGGGAGGTGCGGCCTCCTTTGCGGGCTGCGCTCTGCAGGGTGGCCTCGACGCCGTCCTTGATCAGCAGAATGCCGCCGGCCTGCACCGCGGAGAAGAGGATCGACGCCGTTATCATCGCTGCCAGGTGCCATTTGAGCGGCAGCAGGTACTTCAGCGCGCGGAAGAGGTTACGCACGCCGGCCCGCCCCTCCCCCGGATGGCGCCCCGCCCGGTCCGCCCAGGCAGCCCTCGTTCTTCAGATAGGCCATTACCCGGTCGACGCACTCCTCGACGCTCAGACGGTCGGCGGCCAGGTGCAACTCGGGGGACTCGGGGGGCTCGTAGGGGGCCGAGATCCCGGTGAACTCCGGGATCTCTCCGGCCCGCGCCCGCTTGTAGAGCCCCCGGGGATCGCGCTGCTCGCAAACCTCCAGCGGGGTGTCCACGAATACCTCGATGAAGCGCTGGGTATCGACGATCGCCCGGGCGTTGGCCCGATCCTGGCGCAACGGGGAGATCAGCGCGGCGATCACGATGGCGCCGGCCTCGCTGAAAAGCCTCGCCACCTCGGCGGTGCGGCGGACGTTCTCGGCGCGGTCGGCCGCCGAGAAGCCCAAGTCGCGGTTCAAGCCGCTCCGGAGGTTGTCGCCGTCCAGGAAGAAGGCCAGGTGGCCGGAGTCGACCAGCCGCTTCTCGACGCTGCGGGCCACGGTGCTCTTGCCGGAGGCGCTCAGACCGGTGAACCACAGGATGGCCGGGCGGTGGCCCAGGATTCTGCCGCGGGCCTCGGCAGTGACCAGCCCCTGGTGGGGAGTGATGTTGTGGCTGACCGGGGCAGCGTCGGCCCCGACCCGCTCCGGCGCGCCATGCCCCTTGGCGCGCTCGATGATCATGCCGGCGCCGGCGGTGGCGTTGCTGACCGGGTCGACCACGATGAAGCTGCCCATGGTGCGATTGGCGCTGTAGGCGTCGAAGACCAGCGGCCCGAACAGCTCCAGGTCGACGCGGCCGATCTCGTTGAGCTTCAGTCCCTCGGCCGGTTCGCGGTGGAGTTCCTCCGGCTCGATCCGGTAGTGGAGCCTGGTGAAGCGACCGCGAACCGTCCGGGCCGTGTGCTTGATCAGATAGGGTTTGTCCGGGCGGAAGTCCTCCTCGCCGAGCCACACCAGCATGGCCTCGAGCTCCCGGCCGACCCGGGGTTGGTTGAGGGGGCGGACGACGATGTCCCCGCGGCTGATGTCCAGTTCGTCCTCCAGACAGACGGTTATCGACTGGGGTGCGAAGGCGTACTCCAGTTCGCCGTCCGGTCCGACGATGGACTTCACCCGACTGGTCCGGCCCGAGGGCAGGGCGCGGATCTCCTCGCCGCGGCGGATGACGCCGGAGGCCAGCCGGCCGCAGTAGCCCCGGAAATCGGCGCTCTGGCGCAGGACGTACTGAACCGGCAGGCGCATGTCCACCAGGTTGCGATCGCTGCCGGTGAAGACCGTCTCCAGATGTTCGAGCAAGGCCATGCCGTGGTACCAGGCCATGCGCTGGCTGCGGACCACTATGTTGTCGCCCTTCAGGGCGCTGACCGGAATGAAGGTCAGGTCCTGGATGTGGAGCCGTGCGGCGAAGTCCTGGTACTCCCTGCGGAGACGCTCGAAGACCTCCTGCGACCAGCCCACCGTGTCCATCTTGTTGACGCAGACCACGACGTGGGGGATGCCCAGGAGCGAGGCGATGAAGGCGTGGCGCTTGGACTGGGTGAGTATCCCCAGCTTGGCGTCGATGAGCAACAGTGCGAGGTCGGCGGTGGAGGCACCCGTGACCATGTTGCGGGTATACTGCTCGTGGCCCGGGCAGTCGGCGATAATGAATCGCCGGCGGGGCGTGGCGAAGTGCCGGTAGGCCACGTCGATGGTGATGCCCTGCTCGCGCTCGGCGCGCAGGCCGTCCGTCAGAAGGGCCAGGTCCACCTCCTCCCGGCCCATGCGCAGGGAGGCCTTTTCGACGGAGCTGAGCTGGTCCTCGTAGATGCTCTTGGAGTCGTAGAGCAACCGGCCGATCAGCGTGCTCTTGCCGTCGTCGACGCTGCCGATGGTGACGAAGCGGAGCAGGCCGGATTCGCGGTTGCGCCGGAGAAGTTCGGCAACGTCCATCAGAAGTACCCCTCGCGCTTCTTCTGTTCCATGGAGCCCTCGGCGTCGTGGTCGATGACCCGGGTGATGCGCTCCGACTGGCGGGTGATCATCATCTCGGCGATGATCTCCTCGATGGTCCGGGCCGACGAATGGATCGCGCCGGTGCAGGGATGGCACCCCAGCGTGCGGAAGCGGCACATGACCCGGGAGGGTTTCTCTCCGGGCAGGAAGCGGGCTCCGGGATAGACGGGGATGAGCAGTCTGTCGCGCTCGACCACCTCGCGCTCCGCGGCGAAGTAGAGCGGCACGACCGGGATCTTTTCCTGGGCGACGTACTGCCAGATGTCCAGTTCCGTCCAGTTGGAGAGCGGGAAGGCGCGGATGCTCTCGCCCTTGTTGATCCGGGTGTTGTAAACCTCCCATATCTCCGGGCGCTGGTTCTTGGGGTCCCACTGTCCGTGGCGGTCCCGGAAGGAGAGGATCCGCTCCTTGGCACGGCTCTTCTCCTCCTCGCGCCGGGCGCCGCCGAAGGCCGCATCGTAGCCGCCCTCGCGCAGTGCGTCTAGCAGCGCCTGGGTCTTCAGTTGGGCGCAGCACTTCTGCGTGCCGAGATCGTACGGGTTGGTCCCGGCCTCGAGCGACGCCCGGTTGCTGTGGATGCGCAGGTCCGCGCCGATCTCTCTGCAGAACGAGTCCCGGAACTCGTACATCTCCGGGAACTTGAGGCTGGTGTCGACGTGCAGGAGGGGGAAGGGGATCTTCCCGGGCCGGAAGGCCTTGCGGGCCAGGTGGACCATCACCGAGGAGTCCTTGCCCACCGAGTAGAGCATCACCGGGTTCTCGAACTCGGCCGCCACCTCGCGGATGATGGCGATACTCTCGGCCTCGAGCTGCTGAAGATTGGTCAGGCTGTAGGTTTCGTGCATGTCTGCGATCTCTGTTCCCGGAAGCGCAACGGTCGCATCTCGACTGTGCGCAGGCAGAGTCTAGCCGAAGCGCCTTGCGAGTCAAGGATGTCAAGCCTGTCGACATAGGATGCTTCGGTCCGGTGCGGCCGGGACCGCGAAATCGACTTGAGAACGCCATGTGCCCCGCTAGACTCGCCCCCATGAACGCCAGCCAAAACGTCATCCTTCTGACCATCGACACCCTGCGGGCCGACGTCCTGGGCTGTTGCGGCGGTCATCTCGGGCTCTCGCCCTTTATCGACTCGCTGGCCGCCTCCGGCATGCGCTACAGCCGCGCGCAGGCGGCCGGGCCGTACACGCAGGCCTCTTTTCCGGGCATTCTGACCTCGTCCTACTACCTGGACCACCAGGACCACGGCAAGGGCCGGACGCTTTCCAGAGAGCGGGTGGTGATCTCTGAGCCGCTCCGGAAGGCGGGGGTCGCCACCGCCGCCTTCCACTCCAATCCGTACCTCAGCGCCTTCTTCGGCTGGAATCGCGGCTGGGACGTGTTCTACGACTCGATGCAGGACCAGGTCTCGGACGAGGTGCCGTTCATCCAGGCGCCGGCCATCAATGCCAGGGTCGACAGGTGGCTCGGCGCGCACGCGGCCGCGGGCCGCAAGCCGTTCTTCCTCTGGACCCACTACATGGACATGCACGAACCCTACGTGCCGGAGCAGAAGCACGTGGATGCCGTCGACCCGGGCCTCAGGCTTTCGTCGCAGGAGATGCTCGGGCTCTTCAAGAACACGCTGCTGCCGCGGGACGTCTCGGACCCGGGCAAGGTCGAGACGCTCAGGAAGCTCTACCTCGCCAACCTGCGCAAGATCGACGATTGCGTGAAGGAGTTCTTTGACATTCTCGAACGACACGGCGCGCTCGAGGACTCGACGATCATCGTCACGTCCGACCACGGCGACGAATTCGGCGAGCACGGCGGCCTTTCCCATGACGGGTGCATGCGCTCGGAACTGCTGCATGTGCCTCTGCTGGTGCTGAACGCCCCCGGTTCGCCGAAGGGCGTCTGCGACCGACTGGCGGGCGGCGCGGACATTCCGCCGACGATCCTGGAACTGTTCGGCCTGCCGGCGGAATCGCGGTTCCAGGGACGCTCGCTGTTGTCGCCGGACGACGAAGCGGCGCGGGGCGTCTTCTCCGAAGCCATGGGCAAGCGCGGCCGGCAGAAGGATACCGACCGGCCGGTCTACTGCTATCGCGAGGAAGACCTGCGCGTAAGCTACCTCGCCGAGGAGGACCGGTGGGAGCTGTTCGATCTGGCCGCCGACCCGGCGGAGAAGCGCAACTTGATGGACTGCTCGCCGCGCGCCGGCGAGATGAAGGCCGGGCTGGCTCCCCGGATCGACCGGAAGCGAACCTGACCTGCGGAGAGTGATGAGCATGCCCGAGAAGCCCGCCGTAAGACTAAGTCCCGAGCGCATAAGCGAGCTCGAAGCCAAGGTGGCGAAGTCCAAGGAGATCTTCGGCCAGGCCTATGATCGATTCCCGGTCGGAGATCTGCGCATGATCTGGTCCGGCGGCAAGGACAGCACCCTGGCGCTCTGGATCTGCCGGGCGTTCTGCCGCGAGCGGAAGCTGTCCATGCCGACATCCTTCACCATCGACGAGGGCGACTGCTTCGAGGAGATCGACCGGCTCCTGCGGGACTACGCCAGGGAGTGGGGCCTCCAACTCGACTGGGGCCGCAACGACGACGTCCTCCGTGCGGCCGGTCACACGCTGATGGCCGACGTCGAGGTGTCCTCTCTCTCGGAACGCAACCAGGCGGAGATCCGCCGCATCGGCATGGGTGACCTGACCAGGTTCCCCTTCGAGGCCGAGAGCTACATCGGCAACCATCTGATGAAGACCGTGGTCTTCAACGCTTACGTGGAAGAGAAGGGTGTCCGGGCGGTGTTCCAGGGGCTGCGCTGGGACGAGCAGGCGGCCCGCACGGACGACGAGTACTTCGACGACGTGCCGGCCGGAGAACTGACACCGGCCCACACCCGGATTCGGCCGATCCTGCACTTCAGCGAGCGCGATGTCTGGGACGCCACGCTGCATTTCGGCATCCCGTTCTGCCCGCTCTACGCACAGGGCTACCGGTCGCTGGGCGCCAAGACCACCAGCGGCAGGCTCTCCGACGTCCCGGCATGGGAGCAGAACCTGGCCGCCACGCCGGAGCGCGCCGGCCGCCGCCAGGACAAAGAGGCGACCATGGAGCGGCTGCGCAAGCTGGGGTACATGTAGGTCATCGCACGAAACTCGGGGCGAATGGGATGCTTGCTCCGCGTTTCGGTTCTTCTGACCGGCCTGTGGTCTCAGCGGGGAGAAAGGGCCGCGTCCAGGACTGCCGCGTGGTCCCGGCCATTGGTGGCCACGACGCCGAGGTTGGCGGCCAGAGTGGGTCCCCGGCCGAAGTCGAGTTCCAAACCCCGAGCATCGGTAACCCGCCCGCCAGCCTCCTCCACGATGAGAGCCCCCGCCGCGTGGTCCCAGACCTTCTCGCGGTAGTCCGGTGTTCTCGGATTGGGCAGTCGGATGTAGGCCGCCGCCTCGCCCCTGGCCACCATGCCGTACTTGGCCTGGCTGTCCAGCCGGAGGGGCGGAACGCGACAGCCCAGGATCGCGCGCAGGCGGTCCTGACCGGAGTGGTCGCTGTGTCCCGACTCCAGGCTCTCGGCGATCACCATGTCGGCGCCGGCCGCCTGGGCGTTCACGCTGATGGCCTGTCGCTTGTCCGGCTTGGCCAGCGGCGCCTGCCACGCCCCACTGCCGGCCTCGGCGCCGAAGAGCGTGCCGGTCCCGGCGCCGATCGGAGTCCGTGGACAGCCCAGGACGCCCAGGCGCGGCCGGCCGTCCTCTAGCAGGGCCAGCGCCAGAGCGTAGTGGCCGCCCCGCAGGAAACCCTTGGTGCCGTCGACGGGGTCGAGCACCCAGGTACGGCATCCCGGATGTTCCGAACGGCCGTGCTCCAGCCAGCGGCAGATGTCGGCGAACTCCGCGGCCGGCTCGAAGTGCCGCCGGACGGCAGCCAGAACCGCCTCGGCCATGGCCGGCCCGCCGGACCCGAGCAACTCCGCGGAGCGCTCCTCCGCGATCACCCGGTCTTCCGGGAAGCGGCGGGAGAGGAGGGCACAGATCACTGCCTGCACTCCGTAGTCGGCCACGGTCACCGGGCTGCGGTCGCCCTTGGCTGCCGCGCGGATTTCGTTCTGCGAGTGGGAAACGTTCTCGGCCAGTCGGGCGGCGGTCAGGATGGCCCCGGTGGCCACGGACATCTCGGCGGAGAAGATCATGAGCATGCGGTTCCTTCCAGCAAGGGTCAGGGCTTGGGGGAAGCCTGTGGCCCGCCGCCGCGCTGCATCTCCCAGAGCTTGGCGTACTTGGTGAAGACCGAGCAGGCGGCCAACCCGCAGAGCACGGCCCCGGCCGCACCGTCGAGGAACCCCAGGCGAAGGAAGTACATCTTCAGAAACCGCGCTGCCGGTCTGGTCACCAGGTTCCAGGCAGAGGCCCGCCTGCCGCGCGCAGCCAGGTCCTTCGCCGACCAAGTGGTATAGCGCCCGAACTTCTCGAAGTACTGCTCGAGCGAACGGTAGGTGTAGTGATCGAACCTGCCCTTGAGCGTGACCACGGGGCCGTCGACGGCCATGTCGGCGTGGACCCACTGTTCGGGATAGCGGGCCTTATCCCTCCGGAAGAGACGGGTGACCGCGTCGGTGTCCCATCCGCAGTGGCGGATCTCCCGACCGAAGAAGAAAGTGCGCCGGTGCATCCGGTAGCCGGCCGCTGCCGGCCCCCCGGGAGCGGAGAGCAGGGCGCGAACCTCAGCGGCCAGTTCCGGCGTGACGCGCTCGTCGGCGTCCACGACCATCACCCAGTCGTTTGCCGCCTGCGGGATGGCCCAGTTCTTCTGGGCGGCGCTATTGACATACTCGTGCTGGACGACCCTGGCGCCGAATTCCCTGGCGATCTCCAGGGTGCCGTCGGTCGAGAAGGTGTCCACGACGAAGAGCTCGTCGGCCCACTTCACGGACTCCAGGCAGTCGCGGAGATTGGCCTCCTCGTTGCGCGTGGGCACCAGCACGGTCAGTTTCTCTGGCAAGCGGCCGTCCTCCTGGGAGTTAGGGCATTCTATGAAATGGAGATGCCGAGTCAACCGAATTGAAAGACGCGGACTGAGTCAACAGGGCTTTTCAGTTCTCGTCGGCGGGCCTACAATTGGGGCCGGCGGTGCTAT
>CALGYR010000134.1 GCA_937935355.1 uncultured bacterium
GACCACCGAGATCTACACTCTTTCCCTACACGACGCTCTTCCGATCTGGATCCGTGTGCTTGCGGCGGATGCCCTCATAGCCGCGGCGCGTGGTCGGCGAGAGCGACGGGTGCAGCTCCATGAAGTCGCGGGTGAGGTCGCGCATCAGCTCGCCCGGGTGCAGCGCGAGGTCCTGCTCCCTGACCTTGCGCTCGAGGGCCGTCTTCGCCGCCTCACGGGCCTCTCGGAGCGTCACGCGGGTGGCGTTGGCCTGCAGACGGCCGCCGGGGGTCTCGTGGCTTACGAAGACCCTCCAGCGGCCGTCCGGGAGCTTCTTCTCAGAGGGCATCGGTCAGCGGCGGACGAGCCGTCGAATCAGCGGCTCGATATGCTTAGGCGCCGCGCTGACGACGTCTTCGATGGCCAGGCGGAAGGCGATGCAGGCACCGTACATCGTCTCTGTCGCTGTCGCTCGCAGTATCTCCTCACGGTCGTGCGGGTAGTCGGCGCGGAGCCTGTCCACCACGCGCTGCGCCATCTGCTCATCCACGAGGAATCAACTCCCGGAGCCTCGTGATGAACGCTTGCCGCTGGGCCTCGGCCTCCTCTTTCGCCCGCCGGTAGTCCTCGGCGTACTCCCGCAGCTCTTCGGGGTCGACCTCGAAGACGGCCGCGATCTCCTCAAGAGTGAACGTGTCCACGGATCCTCCCTGGTCCGGCATCTTACGCCAGCTCCCCGACGAGCGACAGTTGGCCCGCCACGAGCCGGTACCCGCGGGCACGGTCGCCCTCGATCGTGTAGCCGCGCCGCCGCCAGTAGACGACCGCGTCCCGGACGGCACAGCAGCGGTCCCACGACGGGCAGTCGGGGGCCAGGAGGCGGCCGAGCTGTCGGTACTCGCCGGGGTGGGCGTAGAGCTCGGCCAGCACGCGGGCCTTGAACCGCTTGTCGTGGCGGGGGTGGACGGGGGCGAGGGTGGCGGTCATGTCACCTCCAGAGCCTTGCGCAGAAGCACGAGCGCGCGACCGTCGCGGACCATGCGGCCGGTGACGCGCAGGACGCGCCAGCCGTCCAGCGCCGCGGCGTTGTACTTCTCGCAGTCGCGTTCGAAGCCCTCCGGGCGCGTGTGGCGTCCGCGGGAGTAGGTGCCGCCCTCCACCTCCAGCGCGAGGCGGCGCTCCGGCCACGCGAAGTCGAAGCGCCAGCGGCGGCGGCAGAAGCGGTGTTCACGCAGCGGGGCCGGGAGCCCTTCGGCGCGGATCCGCGCCGCGAGCCGGTCCTCCAGAGCCGACGCCTTGGCGCGGTGTGTGAGCTTACGGACCTGAGCGGGGGTCAGGCGTTCGGTCATCGGCGACGCTCCCGACTCCGTTCGGCGTTGGCCGAGGCGACACAGAGTGCCATAACCAGCATGCCTATGGCCGCGCCGACGAAGAGGAGCCCGGCGGCGGCGAGCACGGCGACGAGGATGGAGACGGTCAGCATGGCTCCTCCCAGTACGGTGTCCAGCGGGAGGGGGTGAAGTGGCAGGGGTCCGTGAGTGCCACGGAAGTCACTGGGTGGATGCCCTTCTCGTTCAGGACTAGGCACCCGTGGCACCTATTCCACACCTTGATGTGCCCGCACGTCCCGCACACCCTCAGCCGCTCGTTCTCGGCCGTCTTTGCCTCGTTGATGGCGAGGCACGATTCGTTGAACTTCCGCAGCCGCTCGTTCTCGGCCTCGGCTTGCTCGGCACGGGATAGAAGTGGGGCCGTCAGATCCTCGACCTCCGACAGCACGTCCTCGGGCTTCTTCGCCCAACCCTCCCGCAACGCGGCCAGAGCAAGAGCGGTGTCTAGTTTCGCTTCAAGCTCGGCGATGGCGGCCTTGGCCTTGCCGCGCTCCACGAGAGAGAGCGGTTGCGTGTACTCGCACCAGCGCCGGTACTCCTCCAGCTCGCTCACGGCTGCCGCCTCTGGAAGTTGGACGCGCAGTAGCACCCGGCACAGCGTTGCCAGCGATGGGTGCCTGCCTCTGCGTCGTGGTGCTTGCACGCCTCGCACGAGATGGTCGGGGCGGCGTCGAGTTGCCCAACCAGGATGATGTCTCCAAGGCCGACGTAGGACACCGCTTGTTCCCGCAGCGCGTCGGCGTCGATGATCCTCATGGCTGCACCTCAGCGTCCATCAACGCCCCCAGCCGCTCTATCAGACCGTCCAACGGCTCCCGGCCACGGTCGCCGTGCTCCATGTCCTCGAGGAGCACGTAGCGGAGAAGGGCCTCGGCCCGCTCGTACCGCTCCTGCGCGACTTCTGCCTCGGCGCTGAACCTCCGCAGCGTCTCTGTGTGAAGTTGCTCAGACAAGCTCAAGCCATCCGCGCAACGCTGCTTCCGCTCACTCAGCGCAAGCACCCGCCACGCCTCGGCGCGGTCGTGGTCGGAGCCGGTCTTCTGGTCGCGAGCTTCGAACTCGTCGACGTACACCGGCGCTCTCATGCCGACACCGCCTCGATGTAGCCGTCCGCGATGCGAGCGCCGCGGAGACGCTTGCGCAGCGTCGTCTCAACGACCTCCGGGTACTCGACGTCCTCGGGCACACGGAAGCGCGTGCGAGTGATGCCGATCCGACAGAGCTCCGCGAACTGCCGCTCGGTCGTGTTGATGATCTCGACGAGCGCGACCGCGGTCTCGTCGTCGTCGGCGTCCTCGATCTCGAGGAGCTCGACCTTGTCGCTCCACGGCTCGATCGAGCCCTCCGCCATCGCTTCGTCGACCGCGATCTCGACGGCCTCGTCCTCGTCCATGGCCGTGACGACGTGCTCAGTAGAGCCGCTCCACTCGAGTCGCACCCGATAGACCAGTCGTGCGCTCAACTCATCACCCCCTCACAGTCGCAGTCGAAGCAGACGAAGAGGCCGCCATCGACGGCGATGAGGTGCGAGCCGCACTCCGGGCACGCCACGTCCTCGAGGTCGCCGGCAGCCATGGCGCGGCACCGCTCGAGCACGCGAGCGACCGGCGGGAGCTCGTGCTCTTCGCGAATGAGCGAGGCGATCGCGGCGCGCACCCGTGCGGCGCCGAAGCCGGCCTCGGCGAGCGGCAGCGTGTAGGCCGCCTCCGATTCATCGCGCCAGGCCGCCCGCGGGAAGGCCGCGCCGAGTAGGCGGACCGCCTGCCTGATCTCGTGCAGGTCCGCCGTTGAGACTGTGGGCATCGTCAGCTCCTTCGGTGAAGCCGAACGCCTTCGCGCCGGCTGTGAGAACGTCGGAGAGGTGCTCCTCGTCATGAGCGTCCATGGAGCCGTGAAGCTCGCCGTCGGCCCACTCACGCCAGCGGCACGGCTTCTTCGCCAGGAACGTGCGAGCGTGGGCCATCTTCGGGCCGGAAGGTGAGGAGCAGTGCTCGCGATAGGCAATCGCCGCTCTCAGGAGCTCCTCGGCGGTCGCGCCCTGGCGGCGCCAGTGCCGATAGAGCTCGCGAGCGTCGGCCTTCGAGCCGACCCGGCCGTACGTCGACCACCATCGCTCGAAGGCCGCGTCGACTGTGGCGTAGTCGGGGACCACCTCGAGGCCGGCGGGCGCGACAGCGTCCGCCAGAGGGTTAAGGTCTTCAGGTGAAGGTGAAGGGGAAGGGGAAAGAGAAGAGGCGTTTTCCGCTGATTCTCGCCCCTCCGCGCTGTTCCGCGCTGATTCGCGCTGGTCTGCGCTGGTCTGCGCTGATTCGCGGCGGCGACGGAAATGCTCGCTGTTGTCGACGCGCTTCGCCTCGGGGATGTAGGACTGATGGCGGTAGAAGGACTCGGAGTCGAAGTAGACGACGGCCGCCTCGCGGTCCCAGGCGACGAGCTCGATACCGTCCATGGTCTCGAGCGCGGTCGCGACGTCGTCCTCGTTCCTGTGACGAAAGCCCGGGACGACCATCATCATGAGCTCCTCGACGTCGCCCGTGATGGAGGCCGAGTCCTCCGCGTGCGGGATCATCCACGTGTACAGGAGCGCGGCGAAGTCGCCGGCGTCGCGCGCCAGCTGGTTGACGAGCTTGTCGGTCGAGATCGACGTCGAGATCTTGCGGCGACGACTCATCCGTCCTTCACCTCCCGCGTGACGACAACACGGGCGACGTACCAGCCGTACCGGCGCTTGATGCGCTGCCATGACCAGCCCGGTCCCCACAAGTCGCGAGCGGCTTCGATGCAGTCGGAGCGCCGCCGGTGGATAGCTACGGGGTAGTCGGCGTCGTTGAAGAGTCCCCACCTGAGGTCGCTCACGGCTTCACCCCCGCGTCGTGACGGGCGAGGATCTTGCCGATGTCCAGGGCATAGATGTTCGGGAATGGATGACAGAGGCGCGTCCGTGCCCTGATTGCCTCCAACGCCGCCTCGGCCCGCTTGCGGGCGTCATACTCGCGCCGGTAGTCGTGCAGTCGGCTCTCCCACTCTTGCGTCTTGCGAGCCAGCGCCGCCTCGGCCCGGTCGGCGCGGGCGGTCTCTGCGGCGAGGGCGGCGTCGGCGAGAGCCAGCTTCTCTTCGTTGTACGCGCTGCCCATGTTCCGGTAGCGCAGGTACTCCTCAACGGCGCTCATAGCGGCCTCCGGGGACCACGAGCCGGCTTACCTTCTGCTGCGCGTCGATCCGTTCGGCGCACTCGTTGCAGAGCGGTACCTGGCGCGGCATGAAGGCCGGGCCGTCCGACGTCATGACCGGCATGAGCTGCTGGCCGGCGCGGATCTGCGCGGGCTCGGACTTGCCGCCGCGTGTCGGCACCGTCGCGGCGATCTCGCGGCCGCATTCGCCGCAGTGGACGTGGGGTTGCAGCGTCATGCCGTCGCCGCCTTCGCCTCGCGCAGCCTCTTGTCGAGCGAGGCCGGGTCGAGGTCCATGCCGCGGCGCTCCATCTCCTCGCAGTGGGCGTCGAACGCCTTGAGCGACGCCTCGTCACAGGTCTCGCGGTTGGTGGTGAGGTCGAGCAGGCGCCGGTAGCTCGTGATGAGGTCGGCGTTGGACATTTTGGACAATGACTTCCGAATCAGAAGCCGTTTGCCGTAGTCGCGCTCCTGGATGTACGCCTTCGGGTTGCGGCCTCCGCCGCCGTTCGTAGACAGCTCGTCCTCAGCGAGCACCGCCCAGTCCTCGAGGTCGCCGTCGATGCCGGCCGCAGTGAAGTAGTCGGCTACGAGCTCGACGTAGGCCGTGTGATCGCCGACCTCGGTGACGTGCGGCTCGTCGTCGTCAGGCCAGAGCACGACCACGACGGGGTCGACGTCAGGCACGTTCTGCCGCCCCGGGCTGACGCTGGCCGTGACGGTCAGCCCGTCGCCGTCCAGCGCACCCGAGTTGACCATGTCGGCCGCCACCTCGAGCACGCTGCGCCCGGTGCCCGCCCGCCCCTTCATCGCCTCGTCGAACGTTTCCAGCAGCTCCTGGGCTTCGTACAACTTGGACATGGCCGAATCGTCCGCCTTCTGCCGCTTGTCCACCTCTTCGGCCAGGTGGGTGCGCACGGCGGCGAGGCGTTCCTCGGGGGTCGGAGGGAAGAGTTCAGTGTTCATGCGAGGCCTGCCTCCTTCGCCGCCAGGTAGGCTTCCTTCGAGGGGTAGCCGTAGCGGCGCTGGTAGTAGTCGTTGCGCTTCTTCTCGAGGTATGCGGCGTAGTTCGTACGCTTGGTCGTCGGCGTCTCGCTCCGCAGCCGCTTCCGCTTGGCGTCGCAGCTCCTGCAGTAGCCCAGCCGCCAGGTCTGCACGGTGTCGCCGCGGTGCTTCACCTTCAGGGCGAAGGCGTCGAGCGGCAGGACCCGGCGGCAGAGACTGCACTGCTTGCAGCCCTCCGGCACCTCGGCGTCCTCGGGCCCGTGCAGGCAGCAGAAGGCCGAGTGGTTGTAGACGCTCAAGATGGTCGTGCAGCCATCGTGGGCACAGACCCGGCCCCGCGGCGAGGTCGGGCGCGGGTACTGCTCCATGATGGGACGGGGGTTGGCGAGGACGGACGCGACGCTGGTGATGCCGCCGCTCATGAAGCACCGCCCCACGAGTCCACCCGCGCCGCCCTCGTCGGGCAGCGAAGATCGGGGTACAGGCGGTTCAGAAGCCGGGCGAGGCCGCTGCTGAGGTGATCGTTCACCAGGACCGGCTTGTCGCCGCGCTCGAGCCCGAGCCGATGCGCGTGCTCGGGCCTTCTGAGGACACAGCAGTAGTAGCGGGTCGACGGCGTGATGCCGCGGGCGCGGTCTTGGTGCGCGAGGTCGACGACGAAGCGCCAGGCGTCGGGGTTGGCGCGCTTCCACGCGAGGACGTCGGCGAGGGGATCGACGCGGAGCATGAGCTGGTCACCCATCCCGCCCCCTCTCCGGCAACCTGTAGCCGCCCCCCGGCCCCGCGACCGCCTCGATCGGCAGCGCCCGCGACAACCGCTGTGCGGCCCGCCAGACGCTCTGTCGCGTGACGGTGCGGTCGAGCTCGGCCTCGACGTCGCGCCAGCCCACGACCTCGCCCGCGTTCTCCCACAGGAGCCGCAGGAGCGCGCGCTCGACGGTGGGGCGCGGCTCGCGGGCCGGGACGGTCGCGAGCGGGTGCCCGGCCGCCTCTTCGGCCTCGGCCCTCGTGACGGGCCGCGACTCCACCACGTGCTCGTCGTCCGTCAGGACCTCGCGCAGATACCTCCCCGGTCCGAGCGCCGTGATGCGTTCGATGCCGCCCTCCGCGAGTCGGGTGGCGACGAGGGTGGGGGAGGTGAGGCGCGGGCGGCTCATGCGATTCCCTCCCCGAGCAGCTCACCCGCCACGAGGCCTTGGCTCGCGAGGTAGCGGTAGGCGATGACGAGCTTGCGCCGCGTCGCCGGCTGGACGCGCGTCTGACGGCGGATGCGGGCCGGGTAGGAGACCCGCAGCTTGTGCGCGATGTCGTGCGAGGTGACGCCGGCCTCGTTGAGGGCGTCGATGATGCGCAGGGCCTCGCGTGACGGCACCTGTGAACCTGCAGGCCAGTCGTCCAGCGCAACGCCCATCAGCTTGTCGGCCGTCACGCGACGGATACGCCGGTTCTCGCGACGGCGGATCCTGTAGACGAGCTGGTGGTCGACGGCCGCCGCTGCCGCGATGGCGTGGACCGTCCAGCCGTTCCCGATGAGGAACTCGATGTGCCGCACGACGTCTCCCGTCCCGATGGTCCGGGTCCGGCCGTGGTAGCGCTCACGCATGTACTCACGCTGGTAGGCGTTCCACGCCGCGTGGCACTCGGGGCAGCGACAGCGATGTGTCGAGTAGCCGGTCGTCGTGCCGTGGTTCCAGGCCATCAGAACTCGATCTGCTCGGTCGGCGTGCCCTCGGCCTTCTGCGCGACGGCGGCGCGGTAGGACTCGGCGTCGTGGCCCGGCACGTCGTCGTCGGATTCGGCCGTTTCCGCCTCGGAAGACGCCTCAGGCTGTCCTGCTCCCGAGGCCCCCGTCGCGTCCTGGGCGGGCTCCTGTGCCGCCTCCGTGCCCTTCGCCGGGGTCGGCTTGATGAGCCGCGTCCCTTCACGCCCGCCGACCTTGACCTTGACCGGCTCGTCGATGTCGGGTGAGCCGACGAAGGCGATGCGGATGCCTGACTCGTTGAAGCCGGAGTCGTCGGGGACGGGGCGCAGGGTGATCTTGTGGCCGATGATGTCGGCCGTGTCCTTGCCCCAGAGCTTCACGATAACGCGCTTGTTGGTGACGTTCAAGACGTACTCGCGCTGGGTCTCGGCGAAGGCGACGACGATCACCGTCTCCTTCTTGTTGGCGCGGATGTTGAACGCCTCTTCGGAGTAGATGTCCTTGATGGTCAGGGTCCAGGGCTTCCCCTGGAGGTCCTCGGCGTGCAGCCACCTCTCGGGGAACGCCTTGTCCA
>CALGYR010000135.1 GCA_937935355.1 uncultured bacterium
CCGTCCAATAAAGCTTTCAGCGTCGGCTCCGCGACGCTGAAAAGCCTTACTCATTGTGTCCCCCGATATCGGAGGCGCGCCGTTTTCCATCCCATTCTTCCACTCTTCCATAGTTCCATCCGCGGGCCGTAGCCTGCCGTTCTTTGTGGCTTCGTGGCTTTGTGTGAGCAACAACGGCGGTTTCTCGCACGGAGCCACAAAGCCGCGGAGGACAACAACGGCTGGGGCCGGGCTGGAAGGTTGGAAGGATGGAAGGCTGGAGGATTGGGGGACCGAGGCGGGCCGGCTCTCGTCCACTCTTCCACCCTTCCATTCTTCCATCCCCCCAGCCGTAGCCCGCCGTTCTTTGCGGCTTCGTGGCTCCGTGTGAGCAACAAAAAGACCCGGGCCCAATGAACATGCCGCGAAGAGCCGCGGCATCCGCCATTCTGTTGGTTGCTGGTTGTTGGCTGTTGGTTGCTGGTTGTTGGCTGTTGGCTTTTGGTTGTTCGCCGTTGGCAGTTGTCCGTCGCGTCTTGCGCTGCTCTCGGTGCCTTGCGGCGCGCCGCGGGACGGGGATAATCGCCGCCCGCGCGGGCCCCGCGGGGCAGCGCGGATGATTGTCAGCAGAAAGCCAATAGCCGCTCGATCAGGAGGCCTTGAATGCTAACCCGACCGATGTCCTTGTTCCTCGCGCTGGGCGCCGTTGCGGTCGTCGCCTCCGCCGGGCTGGGAGAAGAGGAACCCTCCGGCGCCGCCGGCGAGCTGAAGTGCAAGACCGATCCCGTTCTCAGCCGCCTCGTCCTGAGCGGGGAGCTTGCGGGGAAGATCGACCGGGAGTTCGCCGACCTCCGCAAGCGGATCGACGCCCTGATGAACGACCCCAAGTGGCAGCCGCCCTCGGAGGAGAACCGCCGGGCCATGCTGCTGGAAGCGCGGAAGCAGATGGACAGGACCTACGACGCCATCGAGGCCATGCTGGGCGCCGAGAACAAGCCCAGGTTCGTCGAGGGCCGAAAGGTCGTGGCGGACTCCCTGGGCAGGATGGCCGACCTGGCCGGCGAGCGCGACCGGGCGCTGGCGAAGCTGCCCGCCGGAGACGACGCCGCGCAGGCCAGGTTCTACGAGGAGTTCGGGGCGAAGTTCGAGGCCCTCGGGATCGAGCTCGAGGCCGCGCTCGACGAGAAGGTCGGCATGGTCCCGGACGAGCCGGGCTCCCCGCAGGGCGGTCCGACGCGCGAGGGCTCCGGGCCGCCGAGCCGGACCGACCCCCTTCTCCTCCGCCTCGACCTTCCGCCGGAGCTCGCCTCCAAGGTCGACGCGCTCGTGCTGGCCTACGCCAGGAAGGCCGAGCGATCCAACAAGGAGCTGGCCGCCAGGAGCGGAGGAGCGCTCAGCCCGGACAGCATCCCCGTTAACACCGAGAAGGTGCTTGCCGTGCGCGACCTCAGGATCGGCGCGCTTCTGCCTGACGGCCTTCGCGAGAAGTTCCGGGCGGGGGCGGCGATAGCGGCCGACCTGCGCCGGAAGTCATGGAAGCTGCGAACGGGCGCTGAGTTTCGCAGCGCCATGGCCGGCAACGCGGCCGAGGCCGAAGCCATCGCGAAGGAGGCCAACCAGGAGCTCGCCAGGCTGGTCGACGAGGCGGCCAGGCAGCTCGACGAGAAGGTCGGCCGGGCGCCCGGGAAGCCCGCGTCCGGCAAGTAGATGAATTCCTCCTCTCCCGGCCAGTCGGCTCCTTCCAGGCGCCCCCGCACCCTGCGGCCGATGGCGTTGTGGACCGCCGGCATCCTCCTGGTCCTGGGCCTGGCTTGGTTCGTCGGCGCCGTGGTGGTGCCCGTGTGGCAGGTCAGGGCCATGGTGTCGGAAATGAACCGGCGCTACGTTCTCTACGAACAGAAAGGCTATCCCCTCGGCACGCATGATGAGCTCGACCAGGTGACCAGGTTGGGCGGGCCTGAGGCCATGCTCGGCAAGATGCGCCTGTACCTCCGGATGCCGAAGTCCGTGGCGGTGCATCGGCACATCGCGGCGTATTTCATGCGTTTTGGGGGAACGGCCGCCACCGAGCCTATGCTGCAGATGCTCGCCGATCCGGACCCCAAGGTCCGCCTGCTCGTCGTCAGGGGACTGGCCTGCAATGCCATGGAGATCGGCGATTCGAGAGCCGTGTCCGAGTTGGTAAAAGTGCTGGGGGACCGGGATGATTCCGTGCAAAAGGAGGCCGTCAGCTGGCTCGCCATGCTTGGCGGCGTCTTCCCGGAGGTTGGTCCGGCCTTGAGGGAGGTCCTTCACGGATGCGACGTGCCGGGTATTCGCGGTGCGTCGCTGGCTCTCAGCAAGATGGGCAAGGCCGCGCCCGGCTTCAATTGGGGCGTCAGATGCGTCTGGCGCTCTGAGCAAGCCGAGGATCTGTTACGCCATGCCTCCGCCGAGGCCGCCGCACCGGAGCTCGAAGCCCTCCTCGGCCACGAGGACCGGACCGTCGGCTGCATCGCGGCCATGAGCCTCTGGATGGTCACGGACGATGGCCGGAAACCGCTGACCCTGTTGCTCGATCGGCTCCGGGACCCGGACGCGAACGTCCGGGCCGACGCCGTGACAGCGCTCTGCACTCTGGAGGAACGGGCCGCGGCCGCGGTGCCGGCCCTCCAGGAACTGACCGCTGCTCCCGACTCTCAGATCGCGGAGATGGCCAAAGAGGCCGTTTACCGTTGTCAACGTGACCTGATGTGGCTGGATACGGGAAAAGACCAGAACCAGCGTATGAGCTACTTGGCCGAGAGAATGAAGAGCGATAACTGGGAGGTCCGGGCCAACGCCATCATGCAAACTCACCGCTTCATTCCCCATGGCAAAGAGAAGCTCGCCCTCATCGAGAAGGCCGCCGGCGACGAGTCCCCGGTCGTCAGGCGGTGCGCCGACTACGCCCTGGAAGTGATCCGCAAAGACGAGAAGGGCGAGTAGCCGGGCCGTATCGTGCGCTCACGCTCTCGGTGAGAGCGCCAGCTAGGAATCCTCCGGTGCCCGCAACACGATGAGCACCTGGAAGCCGTACTTCTCCATGCGCTCCTCGAGCCGGGCCTCCCGGGCCCGCTTCTCCCTGCGCCTCTTCCGCTCCGAGGGCGTCAATGCCCACCCGGTCATGAAGATGCCGAACGCGCCGGAAGCTATCGCCAGGCCTACGAGGCCCTCCTCCCAGAACGGCACCCAGACGCTGACGAAGCCGAGCAGGCCGGTCAGGACGAACCCCAGAAACAGGCCCCCGATCCCGCAAAGCATGCACTTGGCGAAGCGGCTCATGGGGCCGGGGTCGTCGCGGTACATCTCGTAGGCGTCTAGCAGCCCGTTGAAAAAGTGCCGGGGATCGCGTTGCGACCGGACGGCCTGGATGCAAGGCGCGAGGAGGAAGCCGTGTCCGCAGTGACACGGCGACGACGAGCAACGCCGCAGACGGGCCGTCCGGTCGCAACCCAAAGGGACGCTTGATCTTGCGGCCTCATCCTTCGTCACTCCTCCTCGACGTGTCTTTCAGACACGCCTTCGTCGTCGTTCCTCGTCTGAGACCACAACCTCAAGCGTCGCGACCCCGGCACTTTTTCAACGGGCTGCTAGACGGTAGTCGCCAGGAGGGATCCTCATGCTTCCTCCATCGTGCGACGATCGGAGCGCGAAGTCCTCGGGGGCCGCGGGAGCGCCCGGGCCCGCGAAGATGTGCTCGGCGCCGGCGACGAAGAGGCGCCCGGAAGGCACGTGGAGTCGCCTTCGCTCCGCGAGCGGCGTCGCGTCGGCAACGACCTCGGGCGACGGCTCGCGGTTGAACAACAGCCGGAATGTCACTCCGCCGTCCGTCCCGGGAGCATAGATGAACGCGTTTCCCCTGTCGGCTTCCGCCTGCAGGGCGTCACGCAGCTCCGGACGACCGATCACGTGCATGATGGCCGCAGGGTCGAAGACCACGTGCGTGGCCTCGTCCGTGCTCGAGCGAACGTCGGCCTCCAGTTGGTCGCTCCCGGCGATAGGCTCCATGCCGGGGCATTCTAGCCCGGCTCGTCCGGACGACAAGCATAGCGGGCGGATCGGACAGCCAGCCAGCCTGGCAGGTTCGCGCCGTGTCCCCCCGCCCCCCCATCCGTGTGCATCTGTGTCCATCTGTGGCTGACGCCCCAAGAATCCCTGCCCTGCCCTCTTGACGCCCCGGCCAATACCGGCTATGTTCATTCCGTAGGCCGCATTCGCCGGGCTGCGGCCGACATGCTCGACACCTCTTGACTGACAGCTGCTGTGGACTTTGGCCCCGGACTGATGGTAGTCAGCGGAAGCGCGCCGATGGAAAGCAGCGGCCGGCCGAGCGCCGGGATCACCGAGACCGAGACATCGAGTTCCGAGCGGCCAGGCGAGGGCGTCGGGATCCCCGCCGGCAGCCGGCCACGCAGTGGCCCAGGCGGTCTATGGCGTGCTGTGTCGCGCCTGTGGGAACAGGCTGCGAGATGACTGAAAACTCGGACTGGCTGACGGCATGGGACAAGGCGGAAGCCAACGAAAGGCGTCAGCAGCGCGAGGCCAAGAAGCGGCAACGCGATCTTGAGCGTCAGGCCAAAGAACGGGCAAAGCTGTCCATCCTGGAGCAGGCCCGTCTGGAAGTCGCCGCCTACGAAGCGGAGATCGAGGTCCTGCTTTCGGTTCACAAGGAGCCGCCCCAGATTTGCGACTGGGCGGCTCTGGTTGCTGCCTTGCCGCCAGTCCCCCCTCGCCGATTCACGTACCACGAGCAGAAGGCTCGCCAGATGCAGTTGGTGGCCCCATCCGAACAGAAGACGGCTGACCTACAGAGCGCGCAACAGCAGGATGAACGCGACTACCAGGCCGCCATGCACGCCTATACGGCCGAACGCGCCAGGCAGGAAGGGCTCGCCAAGCTGGCCACCCGGGTGCTCGAGGGTGTGAGCGACTCATACGCCGACGCCATTGTGGAACGCGATCCGTTCGCGGAGCTGACCCGCCTCGGCTCTACGGTTGCCGCAAAGATACACAACAAGCGACTGATAGAGTGCTTCCTCAGCACAAAAGGTCGCCAGGCCATTCCCGCGGAGAGCAAGTCGCTCACCGCCTCGGGAAAGGCCTCCGTCAAGCCCATGCCGAGGGCGCGTTTCGTTGAAATCTACCAGGACTATGTCTGCGGTTGCGTCCTGCGGGTCGCCCGCGAGCTGTTCGCGCTCCTGCCGGTTGAGACTCTCCTGATCAACGCGTCTGCTGAATCGATCGACACAACCACCGGGGGAGAGGTCGAGCGCCCGTTCCTGTCCGTGATCATTACGCGCGACCTGCTTGGCAAGCTGGATTTCGACAAGCTCGATCCGTCCGACACCATTCTGAGCCTCACGCATCGCGGCAACCTCAAGGCCTCGCGGAAGACCGGCGAATTCGAATCCATAGTGCCGTTCCCGGACTCTGATGTTCCGCAAGGGACGACGGAATACAGCGGCAGCGACGATCTCGTGGCCTCCGTGCGAAGGCTGCACGCGGAGTTGGCAGCGAAGTGCGCTGCCTTGCTGCCGCAGTCAGAGGCAGCGGTGCCTGTTGCCGGAGAAATCTGATGGCTGTCTTTCTGACCATCCTGTACCTCGCCCTGCTTGCGGTGCTTGTGGCTCTCTTGCTGAAGAACATGCGCTTGACGCGGTACGCCGCCCAACGCAAGGCTGAAAGCGACTATGCCACCCAGCAGGTGGATCAAGTACGCAAGCGGTGTGACGAGGAGGTGGAACGCATCCGCGGTGAGGCGAAGAACGGGGTGGTTGCGGCCCGGAAGCTGGTCGATCAGCAGGTGGCTGAGCTCAGGGCCGAAACGCAGCGTGTGCGCCAGCACTACGAGGCCGAGGCCCGCAAGGCGACGGATGCAACCAGGGAGGAACTGGCCAAAGCCCGCAGGGAGGCTGACGAGTTCCGCAAGTACGCTCCTCTGCGCGACGCCGAGACCGAGGTTCGCCACCGGCTGGCGGAGGCCCTCTCCGAAGCCACCAAGCTGCGCGATCAGGCCCAGGCCCTCCTGGAGCAGGCCCGCACGGCATCCGAGGGGGAGCGAGTGCGGGCAACGGAAAAGGCCAAGGTGGCCTATGAAGAGGCGGACGCGCGGCTCAATCAGGCCACCCGAGACGCCGGGCGACTGATTGCCGAGGCTGAGGCCAAGGCAAAGCAGATCGCCGGCGAGGCCTACGACGCCCTCCGTGACAAGCAGCTGCTGGAGCAGGCTGCGTCAGCGATGCGCAACATCATCGAGGGCTACGGCGACCGTTACCTGCGCCCGACCCACAGCCTGCTGGACGACCTGGCAGCCGAGTTCGGGTACACGTCGGCGGGGGAGTCGCTCAAGTCGGTGCGCGCCCAGTCCCGGCGGATGGTCGAGCAGGGCGAGGCCGCAGGCTGCGACTACGCCGAGACCAACCGCAAGGAGACCGCCGTAAGGTTCGTGATCGACGCCTTCAACGGCCGGGTCGACGCCATCCTGTCCAGGGTCAAGCACGACAACTACGGCACGCTGGAACAGGAGATCCGGGACGCTTTCAGCCTGGTGAACCTGCACGGCAAGGCCTTCCGGAACGCACGCATACTTCCCGCATACCTCGACACGAGGCTGGAAGAGCTGAAATGGGCCGTGGTGGTTCAGGAGCTGGCCCGCAGACAGGTCGAGGAGCAGCGCGAGCTCAAGGCGCGGCTTCGCGACGAGGAGAAGGCCCGCAAGGAGCACGAGGCGCAGATGCGCCAGGCGGCCAGGGAGGAGGAGCTCAAGAAGCGGGCCGCCGAGGAGAAGGAACGGGAGATCGCCGCCGCCAGGAAGGCCGTCGAGGAGAAGGAGCGGGAGCTCGCCGCGGCCCAGCTGTCCTCCGAACGCACGGCGGCTGCCGAGCAGAAGGCCCAGCTGGAGCAGCGGCTCGCGGAAATGCAGCAGGCGTACCAGGGCATCCAGCAGGACCTGGCGGCGGCCACCGAGAAGAAGCTCACGATAGCGCAGCAGACCAAGAAGGGGCACGTCTACATCATCTCCAACGTCGGCGCCTTCGGCGAGGGGATCTACAAGATCGGCCTGACGCGCCGCCTGAACAGGCAGGAGCGCATCGACGAGCTGGGCGACGCCAGCGTCCCCTTCGACTTCGACGTCCACGGATGGATCGAAAGCGACAACGCCCCAGCGCTCGAGCACAGGCTTCAGAAAGCCTTCCTCCGGATGCAGGTCAACAAGGTCAACTCACGCAAGGAGTTCTTCCGGGTGACCCTGAAGGACATCCGCGAGGAGGTGGACCGGCTCGGCACGGACGAGCGGTTCACTGTCATCCACTGGACCGAACTGGCCGCGGCGACCCAGTACCGTGAGAGCCGCGACATCGAGAGCGACCCTGAGAAGTTGGACAAGTGGCTCAAGCGCCAGGAGGCCCTGGCCGACCGCGAGATCCGGCTGGATTCAGTGCGCCTGCAGGCGGCGGAAGTCTCGGAGCCCGCTGCGGTGACGACGGAGGAAGCCGGGAGCGCTCCGGCGGCTGCGGCGGCCGAGGCGGGGGCGTGAGAAGCAATGTGGCAAAGAGGCCTCCAACTCTCCCGCTATGGGCGGAAGAGGGAGGCCATGAAGGAGCTCCGGCAGGCGGGACTCCACATCCAGTTCCTGGCGGAGAAGGTTTTCGTGGCGGCAGGGAGAGGCCGCAGTGAAGCGGCGAGGCAACACAGGCCACCGATTGGCCAGTAGTGGGTCTAGGCAGTTGTGGCCGACGGATGGCCCCGCGGGGCCTCTTGAGTAGCGTGGACATGAGCACTTTTGAGGGGCTAAAAAGAAGAGGCCGTTCCGACGATGGAG
>CALGYR010000136.1 GCA_937935355.1 uncultured bacterium
CGCCAATAGGACAAGGATAGGGCGGTATCAGAAAGTTAGCCGTTTCCACGCCGCTTCGCCGGGGGTCCGCTCTTTTTTTTCGTCCGCGAAATGGGCGCAGGGGGGTCAAGTTCACTGAGATTCGGCGAGATCGAGGCAGAAAGAGGCCGAGCGCAGCGGAAACTGCCTCGGCCGTGGCCCAAGGAGGCTAGTCCTTGAGCGTGCATCATGGTACCAGACGGCGCGGCGTTTGTCTTGACTGCGGAGCGGACTTCCATGGTCCCAGCCGAGGGCCGATGCCCGTACGCTGCCGGCCGTGCGCGGCTGACCGCCACGCTAGGCGCAAGAAGGAGCGCGCATCGGGCATCGTTCATCGCGCGGTAGACGTGCGACCGGACGTAGAGCGCATCAAGGACGAGTTCAAGTCTGCGGGCTGCGTTATCTGCGGCGTCAACAATCCCCGCGCCATATCGGCTCACCACATGCACCCGCCCGACAAGGCGCGGGAGATTGGCTCCATCTACCGCGTAGACGAGTTGGCGGCAGAGTTGGCGAAGTGTGTTCCCCTGTGCCACACGCACCACTATCTAGTCCACCTCGCCATGCGCAGCGGGCACCCCGCCGACGACTTCGACTCCCTGCTCGATTACGTGCGAACGACTTATCCGCTAGTTATCTAGGAGCAGCATGGCCGCCGGACGCAAGCCAAAGCCGAGTGCGCTTCGCGTGCTGGAGGGCAATCCCGGCAAACGTGCCCTACCGAAGAGCGAACCGCGCCCGCGCCCAGTTCGCCCCGATTGCCCGGCATTCCTCGGAGATCGAGCCAAGTCCGTCTGGTTCGCGCTCGTTGACGAGCTAGAAGCGGTCGGAGTCCTCACCGCGGTCGATGAAAGCGCCCTCGCAGGCTACGCGCAGGCCTACGCCGAGGCGCAAGAGTGCGAGTTGTACCTGCGCGAGCACGGGCTCACGTTCCAGACCGGCACGGGCTACTGGCAGCAGCGTCCCGAGGTCGGCATCCGCAACAAGGCGTGGGACCGCACGGACAAGTTCGGCGCGCAACTCGGCATCGGTGCCGCGCACCGCAGCCGTATCGAGGTGAAGAAGGCTGATGGCGACGACAACCCGCTCGCGGACATCCTCGCCGAAGCGAAGAAGGAAGCCGCATCTCGACGACGCAAGGGCTGACCGCGCCGTCAAGTTCATCGAGGCGTGCCTCGTTCACACCAAGGGCCGTTGGGCCGGTGTCCCGTTCAAGCTCGCCGACTGGCAGCGCGACGACATCATCCGGCCGCTGTTCGGCACCTTGCGCGAGGACGGCACGCGCCAGTACCGGACCTCATACGTCGAGGTCGGGCGCAAGAACGGCAAGTCGGAACTCGCCGCCGCCATCGCCCTCTACTGCCTCATCGCCGACGGCGAAGAGGGAGCCGAGGTCTACGGCGCGGCCTGTGACCGCGATCAGGCCAGCATCGTCTTCCACGTCGCCGCCGACATGGTGCGCCGGAGCAAGTACCTCTCCGGCATCTGCAAGATCATCGACTCGCAGAAGCGCATCATTGTGCCGAGCACCGGGAGCTTCTACCGCGCCATCCCGGCCGACGCCGCCGGCGCGCACGGTTACAACGCAAGCGCAGTCATCTTTGACGAGGTCCATGCCCAGCCGAACCGGGAACTGTGGGACGTCCTGACCACGGCGACGGCGGCGCGCGACCAGCCGCTCGTCTTCGCCATCACGACGGCGGGCTACGACCGCACGAGCATCTGCTGGGAGCTCCACACCTACGCCGAGCGAGTCCTGCGCGGCACGGTGAGCGACCCGACCTTCTACGCCTACATCCGCGCCCTTCCCGAGGACGCCGACTGGACCGACGAGAGTACGTGGGTGCAGGCGAACCCGGCGCTGGAGGGCGCTGGCGGTGGCGACTTCCGCTCGATGGATGAGCTGAGGACGGCCGTCGCACAGGCCCAGGAGCGGCCGGCGATGGAGAACACCGTGCGGCGCCTGTACCTGTCGCAGTGGACCCAAGCCGACGTGCGCTGGTTCAAGCACGGTGCGTGGGAAGCCTGCGGCGGCGTCGGTCACACGTTCGAGGAGTTCAAGGGCCGCAAGTGCTACGGCGGCCTCGACCTGTCCTCGACGTCCGACTTCAGCGCCTGCGTCTGGGTGTTCCCCGACGAGGAAGGCGCGTACGACGTGCTCTGCCGCTTCTGGCTCCCCGAGGCGACGGTCGAGGGCAAGCGCCACGACATGACCGACCAGTTGCAGGCGTGGGCGCGTGCAGGCTACCTCGAAGTCACGCCGGGCGACGTCATCGATTATGCGTTCATCAAGGCGCGCATCCTCGAGGACGCCGCCCTGTTCGACGTGCAGCAGATCGGCTACGACCCGTGGCACGCGACTCAGTTGTGTATCGAGTTGCAAGAGGACGGCGCGACGATGGTCCCGGTCCGCCAGGGCTTCCGCACCATGTCGGCCCCATCCAAGCTCCTCGAGACGCTGGTCGCGAACCGCAAGCTGAACCACGGCGGGCACCCGGTGCTCAGATGGATGGCGGGCAACGTCACGGTCGAGGTCGACCCCTACGAGGCCATCAAGCCGTCCAAGAAGAAGTCGACCGAGCGCATCGACGGCATCGCCGCGCTGGTCACCGCGCTCGAGCGGGCAAGCGCCGAAGAGGCCGAGCCGGAAGTCACCTTCATTAGCTTCGAGTCCTAACCAGGAGGCCACTACGAACCGCGACAGGACATAGCGTATGTGGCCCTTCTCTAGCTTGATGCGCGACACCTTCGTCCGCGCCGAGGTCGAGGCCCGCGACAACGGCTGGACCGCGTTCAAGGACTTGACGAGCCCGGTCTACGCCGGTGTCTCCGTCACCCAGGACAACGCCGTCAACCTGCCGGCCGTCTACAAGTGCGTGTCGTTGAACGCAGAGACGATCAGCTCGCTGCCCATCGACGTCTACACGAAGCGCGGCGACGAGCGCATCACCCGCGACACACCGGCGTGGCTCCGCGACCCGAACCCGTTCCAGACCACCGCCGAGCTCATCGCCATGATCCAGGTGAGCCTCGACCTCGCCGGGAATGCGTACCTGCTCAAGGCATCGGCCGGCGACCAGCTCGTCGGCTTGTCCGTGCTCGCCCCGTCCGCGGTGCAGCCGGAACTGCGCGAGGGCCGTGTCTACTACCGCGTCGAGATGGCGAACGGCGCCGACCTCTTGCCCGCGAGCGCCATCGTCCACCTCCGCGGCCTGACCCTGCCCGGCACCATCGTCGGCCTCTCGCCCATCGCCTGTGCCAAGCAGACCATCGGCATCGGCTTCGCAGCGGAACAGTTCGGCGCCCAGTTCTTCGGCAACGGCGCGAACCTGTCCGGTGTCATCGAGACGCCGGGCCAGTTGACGCAGGAGCAGGTCGACCGCCTGAAGGAAGCCTTCACCAAGCGCCACGGCGGCATCTCGCGCAGCCACGCCATCGGCATCATGACCGGCGGCGCGTCGTGGAAGCCTATCTCGGTCAATCCCGAAGAGGCACAGTTCCTCCAGAGTCGGCGCTACACCGCGACAGAGATCGCGAACCTGTACGGCGTCCCGCCCGAACTCGTCTCAGACGTCGACGGAGCGAAGGGCTACGTGACCGCCCTGCACGCGCGGCTCCGGCTCTGGTACCTGACCGGCCTGCTGCCGCGCCTGACCCGCATCGAGACGGCGCTATCCGACCTCATGGTCAGACCAGCGTATGTCAAGTTCAACACCAACGCCCTGCTCCGCATGGACCCGGCCGAGCGCACGGCCTTCTACCAGGCGGCACAGCTCGGCGAGTGGATGACGCGGAACGAGATACGCGCGCTCGAGGACATGGACCCGATGCCGGAGGGTGATGAGCCCTTGCACTCGGTGCAGTGGCAAGAGAACAACCCTGAACCCGCTCCGGCGGGTTCTGTCGTTCAGGAGGAAGGCCAGTGAAAGAGACGCGCATCTTCGCCGCGCCCGTCGAGGTGCGCGAGGCCGAGGACGGCACGGCGACCATCGCCGGGTACGCCGCCACGTTCGGTGATGAGTACACCATCGGCAGCCAGTTCACGGAGTCGGTCGATCCCAAGGCGTTCAATCGGACGCTGAAGAACAATCGCAAGTCGCTCGCCGTCGTCGGCTTCCATGACGCCAACCGCGTTCTCGGCACGGTCGCCTCCGACACGGCCCGCTTCGATGTCGATGAGCGCGGCCTGCGCTACGAGGCCGACCTCGACCTCGAAGACCCCGACGGCAAGTCCATGTACCGCAAGGTGAAGACCGGCCGCGTCCGCGAGTCCTCGTTCAGCTTCGAGGTCGTGAAGGACTCATGGGAGGAGCGCGAGGACGGCCCGCCGCACCGCACTCTGAAGGAAGTCCGCCTGTGGGAAGCCAGCCCCGTCCTCTGGGGCGCAAATCCCGCCACCGAGGTCGACGTCAAGCGCGCCGTCGCCTCGTATGCCGAATATCGCGGCGTCGATGCTGACGCCGATTCGATAGAGCAAGTCCGCACCGCCACCACTCCTGACCCGGAACCCGACCCCGTCTCGGAATCCACTCAGGACTCGGAGCCTGCGTTCATCCCGCACAGCTTCGGAATCTAGAGGAGGCTCCCAGCATGACCGCTGAGGAACTCAGTCGCATCCACGAGGACTATCGTCGGGCCATCGAGGCCGCCCGCGACGAATCGCTCCCCGAGGAGACGCGCAAGAAGGCCGCGCAGGATCAGATTGACCTGCGCCACAAGCTCGACGCGGCCCTGATTGAGGCCAAGCAGGACACCGAGGACGACGAGCGCCGCGCGGCCGTCGAGGCTCGCGAGCGTGCCGCCAAGCTCGTGTCCGAGGTCCAGCCCGCGCCGAAGCCCATCATCTCGCGCGATAGCATCGCCGACTTCATGGCCAAGCGCACCAACACCGTCAACTTCGATATCCCGTTTGAGACCCGTACCGACATCACGTCGGCCGCGTCTGGCGCGTACGGCTCCTACCTGCCCTCGCAGATGTGGATGGACAAGCTCAGCAAGTTCCAGATCGCGCACTCGGGCGTACTCGCCGCTGGCCCGAAGATTCTCCGCACGGCGACCGGCAATCAGATCAACTGGCCGACCCTGGCGACCGACGCCACGGCAAACGCCGGGACTGAGGGCACGGCCGCGACCGTGACCAATCCCGTGTTCGGGACCGTCCCGCTGAACGCCTACCGCGTCGACGTCTACATGGCCGTCTCGGACGAACTGCTTCAGGACTCGGCCATCGACCTCGAGGCCGAGCTGTCCGACATCGCGATGCGCGCCATCGCAATCAAGTGCGCCGGGTACTACAACGACACCGACATCGGCACCGGTTCGTCCCTGCCTGCGGCTGTCGCCATCGGTAGCACCCTCGGTAAGACCGCGGCTGGCGTCGACACCGTGACCCTCGACGAGGTCAAGGAGTTGTTCTATAGCGTCCTTCCCGCGTATCGCGTCAACGGCGCTTTCGTGGGCAACTCCGACCTGACGCTCGAGATCGCCCTGATGAAGGACGACACAGGAAACTACCTGTGGCAGCCGTCGAACACGGCAGGCGAGCCCGACAAGCTTTTCGGCAAGTCGTGGTACGAGGACGCCTACGCGGACGCTTCGGCGACCGGCAACGTCGGCGTCATCCTGTTCGGCGACTTCGAGCAGGGCTACATCGTCCGCTTCGCCCGCGGCATCGAGGTCGGGCTTTCGCGTGACTTCGCGTTCACCAGCTTTGAAACTACGCTCCGTGCTGCGATTTGGCACGATGCGGCGACCCTGCAAACTCTGGCCATTAAGCATATGGCCCTGGCCTAGCCGCTGACGATGGATGACCCCGTCCTGACGGGGTAGTATGATGGGGTGCGGGGATAGGGATGTACACCCGACAAGGCGCTATCCCAGGCGCTTTCCCCGCACCCGACTAACTTGGGAGTGACTGTGGGAGGTCACATTGAAGACGAAGACCTGTAGCCAGTGCGGACTCACCAAGCCCGCGACGCGAGAGTACTTCCGGTATCGCAACAAGAGCATCGGCACCCTGCGTGGGCGATGTATCGATTGCGACCACGGTGGGAAGCGGGTTGAAGTCGTGTGTACCCACTGCGGCGTGTTCTTCTTGGCGTGGCCGTACCAAGCCAAGAGCGGCAGGCCGCTATTCTGCTGTATGGCCCACGCCAAGGCTCACCGGCGCGGCAAGCCGGGGCTGAATGCCGGGTGGACTATGACCGCCGAGCAGAGTCAACGCAACACGGAGGCCCAGCGGGCTTCAGCCAAGCGCGGCGCCAACCACGCCAACTTCAAGGGCGGGTGGGTCAACGGCTCAGGGTATCGATACCTGAGTCTGCACGCATTGTCCGGCGATCAGTTGGCAATGGCGCGACTCTTGGGCGACGCTCGGCACGGCGTTGCTGAGCACCGCCTCGTTCTGGCGATGAAGATTGGCAGGCCGTTGCGCAAGGGTGAAGTCGCGCACCACATCAACGGCATCAAGTCAGACAATCGTCCGCAGAACTTGGAGTTGCGGATGAAGGGCGAGCACCACCGTGAGCACTGTGACGTTGTGCGGACACTGGCCGACTACAGGCGCGAGAACGAAATCCTGAAAGCGATGCTGCTCGCAGTCACCGCCTAGCCCCACCCGACATACAGCACGACCAGGAGGCACCCACCGGGGTGCCTTCTGCGTTCTACCTCCACGCCGCCGCAAGGGCGGCGGCTGAACAAGGAGAGACATGGCAGCCACCAACTCCACCTACTACCCGAAGGTCCGTTGCGCGATGGGCAACGCGACCACGGCGCAGGTCAACGCCACCAAGACCATCGTCAAGGCCAAGGCCGGCAAGACCATCAAGGTGGTCGACGGCTGGCTCCGTGCCCTCGGCGGGAACGCGGCCACGGCCACGTCCGTCGACATCGAGGACACGACCGCCACGACCGCCGCGTTCAAGATCGCCGTCGGCGGCCTGACCGAGAACGCCGTCGCACGCGTCGGCCTCGCCACGCACTCGACCAACACCGGCATCGGCACCGCGCTCCCCAAGGGCGCTGGCATCCAAATCTCAGCGACCGGCACCCTCGCGACCGCGACGAGCGTGGACTACTGCGTCTTCTACATCATGGCCGACTGAGGGGGCTGACATGGGTCTGACTTCCCCTCAACTCCGAACCTACTACGGCCAGTTGACTACGGCCGAGGTGAACGCGGGCGAAATAGTGGTCCCGCCCTCGCCCGGCCGCGTCTACACCGTGGTCGACGTCTGGATGCGGGCCATCGGAGGCGCGGCGGGCAGCAACACGTCCGTCGACGTCACCGACACCGTGACCGGCTCCATCGCCGCCTCGTTCGAGGACGCCGCCCTGACGCAGAACACCGTCGTCCGGGCCGGGGCCGCGAACACGGCCGCCACCGGCCTGAACACCGCCTTCACCCAGGGCGAGGGCATCAAGGTGGCCAACGTCGGAACGGACATGGACACCGCCACCCACCTCGACGTCTGCATCCACTACACGGTCGGCTCCGCGCACGCCGAGTCCACGGGCTGGTGAGCGGCATGAAGGTGCGATTCATCATCCCCAAATACCGCTGCCGCCTCGGCCACGACCACCGCGAAGGCGACACCTGCGAACTGCCCGACCACGTCGCCGTGAAGCTGATGAACCTCGGCTACGCGGAGGCCGTCCGCGAGCAGAAGCGTGAGACGACTGAGAAGAAGCGCAAGGCCCAGACCGTGGCCAAGCGCACCATCACCAAGGCTGACTTCGGAGAGGAGGCGTAATGGCAGTCCCCGTCGAGAAAGTCCTCGCTGCCGCCTCCGGCTCTACCGGCGGCCTCGGGAAGATCGGCACGCTGGCCGCAACGTCGGGCGTCATGTACGTCCGCGCCGACACCGGCAACGCCAACGTCAGGCGGGCGCTCTGGCGCGTCCAGAGTAACAACGGCCACGCGGTCGCCTTCTACCGCTCCCGCACCCGCGTCGACTCCCAGACCCTCACCCTCGACTCGCTGGCCGACGGTGAGACCCTCATCGTCAACGGCCTCACCTACACGGCTGAAGATACCGCCGCCGACGCCGCCTGGGCCTCGCGCAAGTTCTACACGGGCGGCGCCGACGCCACTGCCGACGCCGTCGAGCTCCGCGACCTCATCAACGCCGACTACGCGGTCGCCACGGCGGGCACCTCCGTCGCGGCCACCGACAAGCTCACGTTCGTCACCGACGAGGGCACCAAGTCGATCACCGCCGCCGCTGCTGCCGACTATCCCGGCTCCAAGTACGCGCTCAACGCCACGGCCGCGACGGAGATGGCGTCCATCGTGCTCGCCATCAATCACAAGCGGAACGTGACGCTGGCGTCCTGCACGGCGGGCAACACCGTCACCATCGAGCGCGGCTCCGGCGGCCCGACCTACACCTACACCGCCCACGCCACGACCACGACCACGGCCTCGCGCCAGTTCTCCATCTCGGGGAACGACGCCGCCGACGCGACCGAGCTTGCCGCCTGCATCAACGCCGACACCGCGACGCACGGCTACGAGGCCACGGCCTCAAGCAACGTGGTCTACGTCGGCCGCAACGCGCAGGCCGTCCCCGAGCCGAACCTCACGTCCTCGAGCGCCACGCTCGCCGCGTGCGTGAACACGACCGGCGGCATCCCCGGCGTCATCGCCGAGGCCACCGGCGCGACCGCTGAACTCTCCATCACGCCGACCTGGACGAAGACCCTCACCGTCACCGAGTCCGGCGATCAGCTCACCGTCACCGACATCGACACGCCCGGCATCCTCGCCACCTCGGCCCTCGGCGTCGTCACCATCGTCCCCGGCACCCCGGCGGGCGCAGGCGGCGACTACGCCTCGGTCATCTACGCCATCACCGGCACGGCGGGCGCCCACTGCGCCGTCGCGAACGGCACCCTCGCCAACCTCATCCTCGACGAAGGCTCGTCCCGCACCGGCCTCGCCGCGAACTCGACCACGGCCGGGACGCTGTACGAGGTCTACGCGGACGGCTTCCCGCACCTGTTCTGTGCTGTCACGAATACTGAGGGCGACGCGGGCACGTACGTCGTCGGCTGCACGCTGATCTAGATGAACCGCCGCCGCCACAACAGACAGCCGCGCACGGTGCAGGACTTCGTCCGGGCGGGCGTGCTCAGGCCGGTGCAGCCCGTCTCGGCGAGCGGCTACACGGCATACGGTACGGGACGGGAGTTGCGCCCGACCGGAGCCGAGGCGGCGAGTCTGCTGCGCGTGATGTACGGCCTCGGCTCCACGGCGGGCACCATCGCCTTCCGCTTCGTGCCCCAGTTCGCCGGCAACGACAACGCCACGCAGCGGCTCTTCTACGGCTACGTTGCCGCCAACGACCGTGTCCGCTTCTTCAAGGACACGGCGAACAAGATTCAATGCGCCATTACGGATGGCACGGACACCGCATCGTCATTGAGCGCCGCGCAGTCGTGGGCGTCGGGCACGGTCCACTACGTCGTCGGCCGCTGGACGTGGGCCGCGACCGCCGACGTCAACCTCGACGGCACCAACGCGACGCAGGGCGACGCCAGTGCGGTGGCAGCGCAGACATGCGACAGCATCTATGTCGGCCACGCCACCACGCCCGCGCCGACGTTCGTCGGCCCCGTCATCGTCTCGCCGACGCGCAAATCAGACGCCTGGGTGGCAGCGATACAAGCCAGTTCGGGCGCGGCCTACCAGTCCATTCCCCGGCTGGTGCGTGACTTCGTCGCGGTCGGCGACTTGCTCCTGCCGCTCGTCGACAACTCGACCGCGTACCTGCGCGTGGTCTGACCCGTGACCTACCCGAAGGACTTCATCATCGACGAAGGCGAAGTCCTTGAATCCTTCGACGATGTGACCGACTGGACGGCCACCAACGGCACCGCCGCCGCTGACACCGCCTACTTCAAGACCGGTACGCAGGGCGTCAAGGCCACGGCTACAGCGGGTGCCGACTGCTACGTCGCGAAGACGGTCGCGTGGGACATGTCGGAGGCCGGGTCGATACGGCTCTGGGCCTACGTCCACACCGACCCGACCACGACCATCGACCGCATCAGCCTGCACCTCTGCAACAGCTCCAACGGTGCGAACCGTTGGGCCAAGGACTGGTGGCCGAACGAGATCAAGGCGGGGTGGAACCACCTCTCCATCCACCAGGACGACATGACCATCTCGGACGGTGCGCCGTCGTGGGAGTCCGGCATCGTCCTCGTCCGACTGCGCGTCAAGGCCGTCGCGGCGCAGACGCCATCGGTCACGTGGGCGTGGCTCAAGCACCAGGTCGTCGGACAGCCCGCCGTCATCTTCCAGTTAGACGACTGCTTCGACGCGGTCTACTCGCACGCGCTCACGCCGATGCAGGCGCAAGGCTTCAAGGGCACCGTCATGCTCGCGTACGACGAGATCGGCACGACGAACAAGGTGACGCTCACCCAACTCCGCGCCCTCGACGCGGCGGGGTGGGCCATCTGCAACCACACGTACACGCATCCCGACCTGACGACGCTCTCGACGGTGGCCGATGTCGTGTCAGAAGTCCAGAACATGATTGAGTACATGGAGGGTGCGGGCTGGGGCGACGGCGCTCGCTACCTCTGTTACCCGGCCGGCGGCGTCAACTCGACGGTCACATCCGGCATTGAGGCGCTGCTCATGCGGGCCTGCGTCTGGGTCGACTGTGACCGCAACTGCTCGACGCCGGTCGACGACGTGCTGCTCCTGCCGTCGCGGCAGGTGTTCAACACCGACGCCCTCGCCACCGTCGAGGGCTGGGTCGATGAAGCCGCCGACAACGGGACCACCTGCATCCTTGTCTTCCACGACCTCGTCGACACGCCGTCAACGAGCACCGAGTGGGCCATCGCCGACTTCGAGTCGCTGGTCGCCTACGTCGCCGCATCGGGCGTCCCGGTCATGACCCTGCCGGAGTGGTTCGAGAACATGCGCCTCATTGTCCCCGGCTCGCAGTGGTGGAAGCCGTTGACGGCCGCCTCCATCTACCCAGACACTAACCCGCTACTGAGGAAGGGCTGATGGCCGACGTTGAGCTGTTCTCCACCGCCGAGGCCCGCGCCTTCAACGGGTCGAAGCTGAGCAACGAGACGACGTATCTCACCGCGACGATCACCGCCAAGGAGGTCGAGATTCGCGAAGCCTTCGACCGCATCCTCGGCTGCAACTGCGTCCGCACCACGCATGCAAACGAGCGCCACGACGGCGACGGCTCGGACTACCTCATCCTCAAGTGGCCGATGGTGTCGAGCGTCACGGCAATCAGCGTGGACGGCACCGCCTTCACCGCCACCGACCTGTCCACGACCGACTACAGCGACGGCCTCGCCATCGACTCCGAGCACGGCATCCTCGCCCGCCGCTCAGGCGTCTTCGATGCGGGCTGGTCGAACGTCAGCGTCACCTACGTCGCGGGCTGGGAGTTCGTGCCCGACTTGCTCAAGCGCGCCGCCCTCATCATCGCCACGACTGAGATACCGGCCTCGAACGTGCCCTACAGCGCCGATGACTACGACGCGGGCGGGATGTCGGTCAGCTTCGCCCGCGGCGACGGCTTCAACGGCAACTGGTGGTCGATGCCCGAAGTGGTCAAGGCGCTGCGCCTGTACACGTACAAGATGCCTGGTATCGCCTGATGGGCGCTATCACTACCGCCCCCGACTTCCTCGACGCCATCCGCACCGCCCTCGTCGCCCGCGCGGGTCTCGCCGGCGTCACCGTCTTCACCGGCCCGATGCCGATGGAAGAGGTCGGGACGAAGTGCATCGTCCTCGCCACTGAGGCCACGACCGCCGACTTGGACCAGCCGCTCATGGGCCGCGCCGAAGTCTTCGAGGAGTACGACATCGGGGGATTTATCTGGGCCAAGGTCGACGGCGCGGGGGAGACCGCCATCGGCCTCGCACGCGACGCCGCCTTCGACATCTTCGAGGAAGTGGCCGACTACCTCGCCAGCCTGACCACGACCGCCGCCACGCAGACGGCCATCAAGGTCGACGACGCCAGTGTGACCGGCTGGACGATGGAGCAGTTCGCCGAACCGGGCGAGCGCCACTGCTACGTCCGCTTCACGATCCGCTGCAAAGCACGATTCACGCCCGCGTGACGGGAGGGCCGACTTGACTTGGTATAGCTCTAAGGACGTTTCGCACTGCTTCCTCGGCCTTGGCTCGGTCGCGCCGTACCTGAACACGGTTCGCCTCAAGACCAGCGCCACGCTCACCGACACGACCGGCCTCGGCGATACGTGGCGCGAGATGTCGGACACCGGCCTGCGGACTGGAGAGCTGGAGTTTTCCGGCTTCTACGACGGCACTTCACACGGCGCGTACCTGAACACCGTGAGCGATAGCGACTCCGTCGTCAGTCTCTTCCTTGAGGGCAACACGGCGGGCAAGCGCTTCTACGGGTGGCGGGCCGCGACGGTGTCCAGCGCCGAGATCGGCCTCTCCTCCGACTCCGTCCATACATCAGCACCGGGCATCAACGTGCGCGGCGCGGTCGACTTCGGCTATCTCGTCGCCACGTACGCCGACCGCACGACTGCGGGGAACACGGACGCGACCTATGTCGACCTCGGCGCGAGCGCGGCCAGTGGCCGGGCCTACATGCGAATCGGGACGCCCACGCTGGGCGGCTACGACAACATCATCGTGACCGTGCGCCACTGCGACACGTCCGACGGCACGTACGAGGACCACACCAGCTTCCCGGCCGTTACGACGGCGACGCACTCGACACTCGCCCTTGCCACGACCATCAACCGCTACGTCTCCATCTCTTGGGCGTGGACCGGCGCGGGCACCGGCCAGAGCGCCACCTTCTTCGTCGGCGTCGCCCCGGTCTGACCCGCCCCGACACCCGACCCGTAACCGGCCCCGACTCGGGGCCTTGCCGAATCCTTCCCTAGCACCGGGGGCGCGTGGTTCCTAGGATGAGCGTATGACGAAGACGTGCGGACAATGCGGCCGGACGCTACCGGCGACCACGGAGTTCTTCCACCGGGACAAGAACCGGCCGAGTGGACTGTACTCCTGGTGCAAGGAGTGCAACCGGGCGCGGCGCAACCAGCACTACGCCGACCACGCCGAGCGGTACTCCGAGTACAACCGCAGCTTCTACGCCGCGAACGCCGAAGAGAAGAAGCGCATGGCGCGAGAGTGGCACGAGCGCAACCCGGAGCGGGCACGCGCTCACGCCCGCGCGTCGGCAGCTCGCCGGAGAAGGGCACCGGGCAATCACACAGCGGCTGACGTCGACGCACAGTACGCACGCCAGAGAGGCCGCTGCTACTGGTGCGGCGAGCGCGTCGGCCAGACCTACCACGTCGACCACGTCATCCCGCTGAAGCTCGGCGGCAGCAACGCACCAGAGAACATCGTCGTCGCGTGCCCACGCTGCAACCAAGTCAAGCACGCCAAGCACCCGATGGACTTCGCGGGCCGCCTCTGCTGAGCCGCCCGGACAAGCGACCTACCAGCGACCCGCCCTATGGCGGGTTTTTAGTTGCCCGCTTAAAGGAGGGCGGTTAACGTGGCCTACTACAATTGGGACGATTGCACTCTGGTATACAATTCGCAGACGCTCACGACCTACGTGAAGAGCGTGTCGGGGGTCAAGTATCAGGCGACTCTCGACGACTTTCACCCGATGGGTGCGGCGTGGCCGACGCCCGTTGACACCGGGCTTCGCAGCCACGACCCCATTGTCGTGGAATTTGTTTACGACGGCGGCGGCGCGGCGACCCCGCCCACGGCCGCGGCTGTCGGCACGTCCTCGACCCTGACCCTGACCCTCGCCACCGGCCAGACCGTCTCCGGCACTTTCATCGTGTCCGACGCTGAGATCGGCATCTCGACGGAAGGCTCGCACACCTACACGGCGACCTTCACGCCGAGCGGCACCATCACGTACGACGTCGCGGCATAAGCCTTCCCCGTGCCCGCCCTCTTCGAGATAGACGGCCGCTGGTGGCGCGAGTTCAACCGCCAGCTCAAGGCCGCCGCCGGGGACGCCTCCGATGTCAAGGACATGTGGGCGCGCATCCTCGAACCGATGCGGTCGGACTGGGCGCGGCGCATCCCGTCCTCGCGCCTGTCGCGCACGGTCAAGGTACGGCGCAAGGCACAGGGCGAGATATGGGCCGGTCACGCGCGCAAGGGCGATGACCGGCCGTTCCTGCCCTGGCTGGAGTTCGGCGGCAGCATCGGGTTCAAGCCCGGCCCGCGCAAGGGCGTCGAGGTCATCAACATCCCCGGCGTCGGCTTCCGCTCGGTGAAGAAGATTCACCGCGACCGCGTCAAGGAAGGCCGCTACCTCGGCCCCACCGTCGAGGGCAAGGCCGATGAGGTGGCCGAGCAGTTCGCCGAGGCCGTCGCCGACATCTTCAACAAGCACTTCAAGTAAGGGGGAACGTTGGAACTCGTCATCGACATGGACATCTACAAGTGGCCGCTCCGTGACCGCATCGACTTCGAGAAGGCCGCGGGCATGACCGTCGAGCGTGCCGCCATGAAGCTCGCGGCGGCGTCAGGGGATGCCGACATGACCGGGCCCGCACTCGACATCCCCGCCGTCGTCCCCACCGCCTTCATCTGGATCGCCGCACGCAAGCAGGAGCCCGGCCTCACCTTCGACGAGGCTGCCGGCCGCTTCACCGGGGAGGACTTCTTTGCCGCCATCCCCGCCGACGAGGAGCCTGCCCCTTTAGCGAACCGGGAGCAGCGGCGCTCTACGAGGAAGTCTGCGGCCCCCTCTGCTACCACTTCCACTACACGCCCGCGCAAGTCCTCGACCTGAGCCCGTACGACATCGAACTCCTCGCGAAGACTCTGGAGAAGGTAGCCGCTGATGGCAGGTAAGACCGCCAACGCCTACGTCAAGATCATCGTCTCTTCCAACATCAAGAAGGCGATGGGCGACTTCGCGGCGGCGCATCCCAAACTGGCGAAGTTCGGCGCGGCGCTGAAGAAGGTCGGCGTCATGGGCGCCATCGCCTTCGCCGCCATCGGTGTCGCCATCGCCGGCGTCGTCAAGGCGCTCATGTCCGCTAAGCGCTCGTACGAGACGTACATGCAGAGTCTCGACGACTTGCAGGACGTCACCCGCATGAGCGCGGGCGCGACCAGCGAACTCGCCTTCCAACTCCGCATGTCCGACGTCGACGCGGGCACCGCCGCCAAGGCGATGGGCCTGTTCACGAAGAACCTGGGCCGCGCCCGCATCACCATCGCGCAGGCCCAGCGCGAGATGAAGTATCTCGACAAGGGCTCGGCTTCGTACGCCGACCAGCTCGAGCGCATCAACGACCGCATCTACGACGCGGGCGGCGCGTTCACCGAACTCGGCATCGACCTTCAGGACGCGAACGGCAATGCCCGGTCGGCCGAGCAGATTCTCTTCGAGGTCCGCGAGCGCCTGCACGAGATACCGGACGCCGCCCGTCGCGGCACCCTCGCGGCGCAGATATTCGGCCGTGGCTGGGCCGGGCTGACCGACTGGTTCGACAAGTCGAACAAGGCCATCGAGCGCTACATCAAGTGGACCGACCAGCTCGGCCTGAAGATGAGCGAGCAGGCGATGGGCGCGTTCCAGAAGTACAAGCAGAACCAGCACAAACTCGAAGTCGGCTGGGAAGCCATCAAGATCAACGCCTACGCCGCCCTCGTCCCGCTCATCAACGACCTCATGCCGAAGGTCATCAAGCTCATCTGGGGCGCGGCCGGGTGGATGGGTCGGTTCCGCAAGCTCGTGGAGAAGAAGGGTTGGGGCCAAGCCTTCGAGGAGATGGTCCCCGGTGGCAAGAAGGTCGTCGCCATCCTCGGCGATGCCAAGCGCTGGTGGGACAACAATAGGTCGGCGATTCAGAAGACGGTCGTCCAGGTCGGCAAACTGCTCGTCTCTCTGGGCGAGTTCGCCAAGTGGGTGTCCGACCACAAGGGGCCAGTGACGGCGGGCATCCGCATGATGTTCGACTTCTCCAGCTACTACAAGTCGCTCGCCCTCATCCTAGTGAAGTTGCAGGAGATCGTCTCCTTCATCGACTCGCACGCGACGCTCAAGAAGTTCCTCATCGGTGGCGACATCCCAATCCCAAAAGACGCCGAGGGCGGCATCGTCACCAGCCCGCGACTCTCCATCACTGGAGAGGCTGGACCCGAAGCCATCGTGCCTCTCACGAACCCGGCCCGCGCTGCCGAGATTCTGGACGCCGCGGGCCTCACCGGCTCCACCATCGTGAACGTCTTCCTCGACGGCAAGCTGATTGAGAAGCAAGTGACGAAGCGCCAGTCCGAACGGCTCCGGCGACTTGAAAGGGCTTACGCGTGAGTGTCACATGCACATTGGGGAGCCTCGACCTCTCCTCCTATCTCCGCGACGGCATCAAGATAGGCGGCGCGGCCAAGGCCTGGGACGAGGTCGGCGGCTCCCATGCCGACATCGCCCGCCAGTCCAACGTCCGCACCTCGGGCCTCATCGACATCATCCTGCCGCTGAAACTGACCGCCGCCACGGCCGACCTCCTCATCACCGCCGTCGCCAACGTCCGCACCGAGGCGAAGAAGTCCACAAATACGCTAACCGTGAAGCCGACGGGCGCGACCAACTCCGTCGTCTTCAACGTGCTGGAGTCGCCGCGCCTCTCGTCCGTGCCGTGGGACAACACCTACGACGTCGGCAAAGTCGCCCTCTTCGACCTGCACCTCGTCTGCGAACCGTGGGCCTACGCCGCCGCCGCGACCACCGCCCTGAACGCCTCGGCCCAGACCTTCCCCGACGGCCTCAGTTTCAAGGCATCGGGCGGCGACGCGACCACCATCCTCGGCGACGCCGACACGCCGCTGACCATCACGGTCATCCCCGAGGACGACCCGGCCGAGGACAACCTGCACGCGCTGTACATGGGCTGGTACCCGGCCGCCGACTGGACCGGCTACCTCGTCGAGACGGACGTGGCGGGCACGTGGGTGGGCGGCACCTGCGCCGACGCCGCGCTGTCGAACGAGCACGCCACGGCATCGGTCAAGAACACGGGCACCGACACGGCCTACTTCCCCATCGACACCGCCGGGTATGCGGACGGCTCCTACCTCGTCCTCGCCCGGGTCGCGCTGGAGAGTGCCGACGACACCGGCTCGCTCTATCTCGCCACCTCGCTCGGCACGATCAGCGACACGGTGACCTTCGACCCCGACGGCACGCACTGGGAACTCATCGAACTCGGCGTCGTCCACCTGCCCGTGCAGGAGACGGTGTCGGGCACGGCCGCGACCCTGCGCGTCCACATGGCCTGCTCGGCCGCGCACTTCATCGCGATGGACTACGTGGCCTTCATCCCGCTCGACCACGGCCTCGTCTGCTACCACCCGTCGACGGCGACCACCGCCTCGGCCAGCATCAGGTCCGAACTCGGCAAGCTCTACGACGCCTCAGTGGTCACATACGCGAACGCCTCGGGCCACGGCATCAAGGCGCACGGCCTCGGCACCCTCGTCGTCGTAGCCGAAGAGGTCGACAACGATGCCGCGACGTGGGCGGGCATCATCACCGTCTCGTACACTCCTAGATACGAACTGTGGCGATGAGCGACCTGCACGTCCTCGTCGGCGCCACCGTCCCCGAGAGAGACATCACTGAGGTCATCGACGGCCTCGCCTACTCCTCGGCCAATCCCGGCGGCTTCGCGTCCTGCAACTTCACCGTCCCCGGCCGCGCCCTCTACCGCTACGTGAACCAACTCCGCACCGACGCGCGTGTCTGGGTCAAGCGCGGGGCGAAGACGTTGTGGGAAGGCTTCATCGTCAACGACCCCGAGGCGGTCAGGTTCGGTGACTCCGAGGACGTGGCCGTGGAGTGCTCCGGGAACCTTGAGGTGGCGAAGCGGAACAAGGGCTACTGCAAGACGTGGCGCGACCAGGACTACGACGTCTGGGTCCAGCAGTCAAACTCGTCCTCGTCCTTCGAGAGTGACCTCGAAGGCCACATCTACCTCAGCATCTCCGACGACAGTTACGCGGCAGCCGGGTCCGGCGTCCGCTACTGGTACTGGATCGACTCGGGCCTCGGCGGCGACGACATCCAGTGCATCTACTTCGACGCCAACTGGAGCATCGGCTCGAACTGGGACGCCAAGGTCACCTACGCGACGCACCCGTACGACTCGTGGTCCGACTCCAACTTCCTCGCCTCTGCCGAGGCCAGCCCCGTGTCCGACTTCCGCTGTCCTGCGGCCGGCTCGTTCGCGGCCGGGACCAAGGCCGTGCGCGTCTCCTTCTACTGCACCATCACTGGGCAGGCGAGCGCCGACCGCTTCATCGAGTTCGAGAAAATGCGCGTCTTCGGAGCGTCCTACTCGACGCTCTACCTCGACGACTACATGATCGACGCGGCCGGCGACATCGTCTCGACGACGACCGGCGGCGGCTCGCTCGCCTACACGTCCACCGTCGTCGCGCGCCCGTTCACGACCCGCGCCGAGGCCATCGACTACTTCGCCTCGCTCTACACGGCCCCAGTCGACTGGGGCTTCTGGGCCGACGACACCTTCACCGTCGCCGCCCGCGCCACGACGCCCGCCGTCCGTGACCACCTCATCGTGGACGCCTCGGACGCGGGCGTGGACTGGCAGGTCGAGCGCGTGGCCGAGGACGCCGCCGAGGCCGTCTGCGTGATGTATGGCATCAAGGACGACGCCACCTACCCGGACGGCACGGTACGCACCGTCTACCGCGCCTCCGAACCGGCCGGGGCAGATGCCCGCGTCCACGTCCTCGACTACACGCAGGCGAACATGACCGCGACCGAGGCCGCGGGCGTCGGCGACCAGTACCTCGACTACTTGGGCGCCGTGCAGTACGAGGGCACCGTAACCGTCGTCGGCTCCTGCAAGCGCGTCGACGGCGTGCCCGTGCTCGCCTCGGACATCCGCGCAGGCATGTGGGTCGAGTGCCTTGACCAGCCCAGCCACGAACCCGTCTTCGTCTCCTACGTCGACTACACCCGCGACACCGACACGGCGACCCTGACCATCGGTGACCCGCGCAAGGAGTTCGCCTACACCGCCCCGAGCAAGACGCGGACGCTCGTCAAGCGCGGCCCGCTTGCCGGGACATGGGTCTACCGCTGACCTCTCACCGACGGGCCTAGGCCCGCGAGGACGACGGCACCTCCCCCTGCCGTCCGGGGGCGGCTCCGGCAACGGGGCCGTCCCCACCCACGCAAGAGGGGGAGCCATGACCGAACCCGCCAAAGGCCGGGACGACTCCCCCGGCCGACCCTACCACGGAGCCTCACTTATGACCACGTCGCAGTCGGCGCTATTCGAGGAACTGACCAAGCAGATGATGGTGCTGGCCGCGCAGGTCAGTCACAACTCGGTGAACATCGCGACGCTGGCCGAGGCGACGAACAACCTGAAGAACGCGACCGAGCGGCTGTGGACTGGGGCCGACCAGCAACGCGCCCGCGAGGACCAGTGCCGCTCCGAGATGCGCGAGGAACTGGACACGCTCCGCAAGGACTTCGACGGCGCGATCTGCACCATCCGCGACTCGCTCTCCAACGTCAAGTACGTCGCCGGCGGACTCGCCGTGGTCGGCGGCATCATCGGCACCGTCATCGGCTTTCTACTGCACTAGTGCCGCTCCGTCCGCTCGTTCAATACCTGACGCTAGGGGGACCGATGCCCGACGTGAAGATTCCAATCAAGGTAGTAGTCAAGGCGACGGCGACGAACACGCCAGCGCCCAAGCCGGAAGAGAAGAAGGAGGGCTGACTAGATGGCAGCCGACCCGAAGATCAGTTACGACGCCACCGACGTGATGATGCAGGCCCTCGCTGACGCGCTCGACGCCGGCAAGCTCCGCATCTACGAGTCGGGCAGCGCCCCGCCCACGAACGCCGACGACGCCATCGCGGGCACCCTGCTCGCCGAGTTGACCCTCAACGCCACGATGGAGACCTCGGTCACGAACGGCGTCATCACCGCCGCCGCCATCACCTCGGACTCGGACGCGAACGCCGCCGGGACCGCCGACTACTTCCGTATCTGGGACGCGGCCGGGACCACCTGCTACTTCCAGGGCACGGCGGGCGAGGCAGCCGACACGACCGACATGACGCTCGACGACAAGGACATCACGCTGCACGCGACCGTGGCCTGCTCGGCGCTGACCCTGACACTCGCGCGCGAATAACCGCAGGTAGACCGTGGCGACCACCACCAAAAGCTGGACCTGGAACGCCGACGCTGAGTCGTGGACCGCCACCCAGGGCACGATGGACACGGTCGCCCGGTCGACCTCCTATTACGACGGCGCTTCGGGTGCCTGCCTCTACGGCTACACGAACAACACCTCGGCCTCGGCGGGCTCCTTCGACCTGACCAGCATCACGTGGGAGTCGCTCGGCGTACCGGCCGGCGCGACCGTCACCGCCGTCGAGGTCTCAACCGTCAAGACGCAGGGCGGGCTCGCGGGCTGGAACCGCGCCAACTACTTCCGCTTCGACCTTGAGATAAGCCTCGACTCGTCGTGGTACGACCTCTTCTACCGCTCGGTCGCCGACGACGGCTCGTGGCTCACCCACACGCAGGCGTCGAAGAACGGTGCGACGATGCAGTCCGTCGAAGTGCCCGCGAACGCGCAGGCGTCGGACTCCTCCATCGCCCTCAAGCTCAAGGTCGAGGCCGACTGCAACAGCGGCTCGGGCGGGCAGGTCGACGGCGGGCTCGACACGATGTCGCTGCTCATCACGTACGACGAGGCGGGCGACGAGATGACCGCCTCGGCGGCGTCGACCCTGACCGGCAAGGTCACCGGGTCGGCCACCGCCACGAGCACGCCGCCCGGCTCCGTGTCGGCCGCCGTCGCCGCGACCCTGACCGGCAAGGTCACCGGATCGGCGACGGCCACGAACACGGCAGCGTCCGACGAGATGACCGCCGCCGTCGCCTCGGCGCTGACCGGCAAGGTGACGTGCGCGGCGACGGCCACGAACGCACCCGCTGGGTCCATGTCGGCGGCGGTGGCGTCGGCGCTGACCGGCAAGGTGACCGGGGCCGCGACCGCGGCCAACACGGCGGCGGGCTCGATGTCGGCCACCGTCGCCTCGGCGCTGACCGGCAAGGTCAGCGGTGCGGCTACGGTGACGAACACCGCCGCCGGCTCGATGAGCGCCGCCGTCTCGGTGGCCCTCACCGGCAAGGTCACGGGCAGCGCCACCGCGACGAACACGCCACAGGCCGGCCACACTGGAGCGGTCGCCTCTTCCCTCACCGGCAGGGTCACGGGCGCGGCCACCGCCACGAATGCGCCCGCCGGGTCCATGTCGGCATCCGCCGCATCGTCACTCACCGGCACGGTCACGGCGTCGGCCACCTGCACGAACACGCCCGCGCCGACCTGCACGGCGACGGTGGACGCGACACTCACCGGCAAGGTCAGCGGCGCGGCGACGGCGACGAACACAGCAGCGGGCACGATGACCGCCGCCGTGTCCTCGTCGCTCACCGGCAAGGTCTCGGCCTCGGCCACGGTCACGAACACGGCCGGGTCGGGTGGCATGACCGCCACTGTCACGGCCACGCTCACCGGCGTCGTCACCTGCGCGGCGACGGCGACGATGACGCACGGCATCATCCCCGGCCCGCAGAAGAACGTTCCCGGCACGCACGGCGGGCGTGGCCGCGGCGGGCCGGGCGCGAACCGCATCGTGCCCGCCCGGGCGCGTGGCGGCTCGGCGGCGAGGGCACCGCGCGGTGCGGGTCGCCGTCGCTCGCACTGAGCCCGAACCGGCCCCAGACACTCACCATCTTCGTCGTCAATCCGTTCCCATGTTCACGAACGGGGGAGGCATCGTGAAGTTCGTCACTCATTCTTGGAACTGGGCGCATCCGCTCGTCCCGCGCTCCGGCCGCGCGCCCGGCGTCGTCTGGCACCACGCGGCGGCCAAGTCCCTGACCCCGGCCGCCCTGCACCGGCTCCATCTCAGGAACGGCTGGGCGGGCATCGGCTACCACTTCTACGTCACCAAGGACGGCCGGGTCCATCGCGGGCGCCCGCTCCAGTTCATGGGCGGGCACTGCCTCGGACACAACGACTGGGTCGGCGTCTGTGCCGAGGGCGCGTATCACGTCGAGAAGTCGATGCCGCCGAAGCAGCTCCGCGCCCTGCAAGAACTCCACGACTGGCTTGAGGACAAGCACGGCCTGACCACGCACCGCAAGCACGGCGCGATGCCGGGCAACTCGACGGCCTGTCCTGGAGCCTTCTATCCGTTCAAGGCCGTGATGGCGGGCGTGACCAAGGACGAGCCCGAGGCCGCCAAGGTCAAGCTCACGAACCGCTCCGTCACCGTGCGCCGCCGATTCAAGCCTCACCGCCCCGGCTGGTACTCGCTCGGCGTCGTGCCGTTCTACGAGCGCTGCAAGCGTCAGGGCGACGGCAAGCGCTGGAAGATCACGCCCGACGAGGTGACGCTGCCCGAGCCCGTCGTCAAGGGCTGGTGGTGGGAAGAGGCCGAGGAAGCCGCCGCTGAGCTCAAGGCCGAGAAGGCGGCGCTCAAGCCGACGTCCGTGACCCGCAAGCGCCCGCCGTTCTGGTGGCTGCGCTACAAACCGTGAGCACGGGGCGTTGATCCGCACCACCTACCCATGCGCCAAGTGCCTGCGCCGTCGCCAGTGCGAGCGCCTGCTCCGCGCCCTGCGCCTCGCCGTGGCCGGGACCGGACTCGACAAGGACGCGGTGCCGGACATCGTCGTGGACTGCACCCGGCACTTCATCGCCGAGGCGCACAAGTTCCCGAAAGTACCGATAGAGCCGGACCGGCAACGTGGCTAGGTTGAGCGCATGAACCGGGGAGGTCATGCGTGAGACTGCACACCGTACGTGAGCGGTGCCAACTGGGGCAGACGCTCACACTCTACCCGCTTGGCGACGTCCACTTCGGCTCGGCCAACTGCGACGTCGGCCTGTTCCTCGACACCATCCAGGCCATCAAGGACGACCCCGACGCGCGCTGGATAGGCGTCGGGGATTACTGCGAGTGGATCACCGTCAAGGACAAGCGCTGGCACGCCGGCGGCATCGACACCCGCTACGTGACGCTCGAGAACGTCGGACGGCTGGGCGACCACTACGTCGGGCTGATGGGCCGCTTCTTCGCTCCCATCATCGACAAGTGCTGGGGCTTCGGTGACGGCAACCACGAGTCCAAGTTCTGCGACGAGAACGGCACCGACCTCTGCACGCGCATCCTCAAGGAGGCGGGCGCACCGGGCGAGGTCGTTGGCGACGATTGGGACTCGCCCCTGTACTCGGGCTGGGCGGCGCTCACCCGCGTCTGCTTCGAGGACGCGAACCGGCACCGCTCTGCCGTCCGTATCTACTCGAGCCACGGCTGGCAAGGCGGGCGCATGGACGGCGCCAAGGTCAACCAGATGCAGCGGCTCCTGGCGTGGATAGACGCCGACATCTACCTGCACGGCCACTCGCACAGCCGCTTCATCGTTCCCGTCGACCGGCTCCGCACCAACCACGACTTCACCGCCGTCAAGGCCGACCGCACCTACGTCGCCCACACCGGCTCGTTCCTGAAGACGTACCAGAAGGACGCCGTGTCGTACGCCGAGCGGGCCGGATACCCGCCGACCTCGCTGGGCACCGTGCGCTTCCACCTGACGCCGACGATGAAGGGCGTGGAGATAGAGGGGGTCCAGTGACCTACTGCTACGCCTGCGACCGCTTCGTCGCCAAGCCGACCATCATCGAGCACCGGCCGTACTGCGAGTCCTGCGCGGGCCACGTTTCCCGATCAGGCAACGTTCCCGAATCGGGAACGTTGAAGACGCCCGAACCTAAGTCAAGCGTGAGTCAAGAATGTCAAGTTTCCGAGCCGGAAAACGTGACATTGACGAACTGCTCCGAAGTCATCCGCGACTACTTCGGTGCCGCCGCCGCCGTGGACTCCGACGACTACCGGCCCGTGCCGCACGATGCCGAGGTAAGGGCGCGCATCGACGAGGTCATCCGCGAGTACGAAGTCGATTCCGTCCCCCTCGCCGAGCAGATCGCGCAGTACGGCGACCGCTGCGAGGAAGTCCTCGACGCGCTCCACACCAACCTCGAAGACGAGTGGTTCCGCACGGCCATCATCCGGCTCGGCGTCGAGCGGCTGGCTGAGGGCCATCAGGACTACGACTCGGCCATGTACGCATGGGACGCGAACAAGCGCGACGACGAGATGTTCCAAGAGCTGGCCGACTACGTGGTCTACGGCACCTCCGGCCCGTTCTTCGACGCGAGGTCGGCGCGATGAGGCCCGTGGACTTGGACAGGCTACAGGACGAGTGGGATGCCTACGCGGTCGACCAGTACCACCTCCGGCCCGATGCCCGCGACGACGTGGACGAAGTGATACGCCGCATCGGGAAACTGCTAGACGCCGCCCCGACCGTCTCCTGTGAGGAGTGTCAGTTCAGCGCAGTCTGCGACCAGTTGCTTACGTCCGACGCCTCCTCTCCGTCCGAGACGTCGAGTATTGACTTCTGCTCGCGATTCCAAAGCCGGCACCCATGACCCCCTGGCACTGGGCCGCCCTCATCGTCCTCACCCTCATCGGCTCCTGGCTCCTGCTCGCCGGTATCTGGTTCGGCATGGCCCTGTTCTCGTATCTGGCCGGGGCGGTGGGACTGTGATGTACCGCATCGGAATGGCGCTCGTCGGCGTGTTCTTCGCTCTCATCGCGGCGGTCATAGTCGGAGCCTGCGTGTACATGGCGCTGGCCCATCCGTGGACGCTGCTCGTCACCATCCCGAGCGTCTGCCTGTTTGTCGGCCTCTTGCTCGTGGCCGTCAGCGAGGAGGGAGGACCGTGAGCGAGCCGACTTGTCCTTACTGCGGCGACGGCATGGAGTCTGTCGGCACGTTGAATCACATCGAGTGCGTGCGGGCGCTCGTGGCCGAGCGGGACAGCAAGGAGCGCGAGTACCACATGGTGCTCGGCTCAGTCTCGTTGTGGGTGAACAGCCTGCACGAAGGATTCGGTGCCGCCATCGACGAGGGCCGAGAACTCGCCCGTGCCGGGGCGGTGGGACTGTGAAGTGGCACTACGCCGCCGGGCGCAAGACGGGCGA
>CALGYR010000137.1 GCA_937935355.1 uncultured bacterium
CAAGCGGGATTGACCATCCGACACAGTTGACGCTATTTATGCGACGATCTGTAAGCGAAAGCTCGTTCCTGTCATCATCTGTGTTTATCTGTGTTCATCCGTGGCTTTATGCGCTTTGGGTCGGGCGGGTGGCGCGGGGGGCGCGCGCGGTTATAATCCCGGCCATGATCGACGGCTACCGGGTGATCGACCTCCACGTCCACAGCGAGCTCTCCGGCTGCGCCGACAAGGCGCCGGGCTACACCGCGGAGCTGGTGCTCCGCCACGCCGCGCGGCTGGGCATCGACGGGGTGGGCTTCGCCGACCACGTCCTCGAGCCCCAGCCGGAGCTGCCGGCCTCGCTAGTCGAGGAGATCGGCGGCCGCCCGGGGTTCGAGCGCACCCGGAAGCTTCGCGGCATCCTCGCCGGCCTGGACTCGCCGGGCCTGCCGCCCTTCCGGATCGGCGCGGAGGTCGACGTCTTCCGCCCGGGACTCTTCGCGGTCCCGGCCGCCGGGCGCCGGGAGCTCGACTTTGCGGCCTTGTCCGCCAACCACCCGCAGCTCGCGAGCATGCCCGCGCCGGAGTCGGACGAGCCCGGGGCCGTCGCCCGGCACATCCTCGAGAAGACCCTCTCGGCGGTGCGCTCGGGCCTGGCGACCTCGATCGCCCATCCGCTCATTCCGCTGGGCCGCGCGCGGGCGGCCGAGGCCTACGCGCTCCTGCCCGCGCTCGGCGCCGAGGGGCTCTTCGAAGAGATGCGCGACCGCGGCGTGCTGCTCGGCTTCTCCCGGCAGCTGCTCACCGCCCAGCACCTGGCCAGGCAGAAGGACGCCGCGGCGCTCTACGCCCTGGCCGCCCGGGTCGGGGCGCGCCTGGTCTTCGAGACCGACTGCCACCAGTTCTGGCACATGTCCTGCATCGTGCCGCTGGTGGAGCTCGCCCGGAAGCTGGGGCTGGGGCCGGAGCGGTTCGCGGGGGAATTGCCCTGAGCGAAGCGGGCGCAGCAGCGCGGCGTCCAGGTTCTTGAGGAACTATCCATGCCGGCATGGCGGACCATGGCCCTCGCGCTCGGATGGCTCGCTGTCTCGACCGCGGTTGCTCCGACGACTCGCGGCGCGGAGACCATGGCGAGCTATCGGCGCGGCGAGGAGCGCAACAGCTTCCCGCAGCCGGTGACGCGGATCGACCTGCGCCTCTCGAGCACGGAGCGCGGCGCCGAGCGGGTCGAGGTCCGCTACCATCAGGGTCCGCGGGTCTTCGGCTTCATCGCCGAGGGGGCCGGAGTGCGCGCCGTGATCTCCGGCCGGCCGCCGGAGCGCCTCGACCGCTACGTGCTGATCACCGGTCGGGGCGAGGCGCTCGAGTTCCGGAGCTCGTCCGGCGGCGGGGCGCTGGCGCCCTACTCCTTCGCGCTGCAACCCGGGGCGCTGCTGCCGGACTGTCTCGACGAGCGCGGCGCATTCCGCGACTCGACGCGATTCCTCGGCGAGAGGTTCGTCCGAGAGGAGTCGCCGCCCGGGGGCGCTCCGGATCCGGCTCCGGCACCTCCGGTCCGGACGCTCGAGCTTCGCGATGACCTCCTGGTGGGCGCGTCGCGGAACTTCCGCGATGTCGACGGCGGGCGCATTCCGCAGTCGCGCTTCCGCGACGACCGGGAGGGCAAGCTCGACTACCGCTACCGGCCGTTCGACGCGGCCGACCTCGGGCGCATGCTCGAGGCCGGCTTCAACTACTTCCCCGCGGTGCTGCCGGCGCAGCTCGAGGTGCTCTACGACCGACCGGCCTTCTTCGACCTGGAAGGCTTCGCCGCCGGCAGCGGGCGGCCCGTCTTCCCGGAGGTCTTCTTCCATCCCGGCTTCCAGGGAGTCGAGGGCTTCATCGACGAACCGGCCTGGCTCTTCTGGTCGAACTCGGACTGCCTCCGAGTGGCCGACGACCTCGAGTCCATGGGCCGCAGGCAGGAGCAGGTGACCCGCGAGGTCTTCGAACGCCGGCGCGAGGGCCGGGCCGAGGGCCTGACCGCGCGGCTGGCACGGGTGGGCATCGTCCTCGATGGCGTCGAGCTCGCCGAGCCGCCCCTGCCCATCTGGGAGGAGTTCTACGACACCGGCTGCTACCAGCTGCGCGTCCCCAACGCCGGGTTCATCCACGAGGGCCGCTATCGGCACCCCCGGACCGTCGACCTGCTCAACCGGACCTTCCGCACTTCGTTGCCGCGCAGGCCGGAGACCGTCCTCCGGTTCCACTACGCCTTCCTGCGCGGCGCCGCCCGGGTCTTCGACACCGACTGGGGCACGGCCATTTACGGCCAGGCCGACCCGGAGATTTCGCTCCAGGCCCTGACCATGGCCTACGACCGCGGGGCGCGCTACCTGTGGTTCTGGTCGAGCGATCGCGATCATCATCTGCCCTTCGAAGAGCAGCTGGCGTTGGCCCGCGGGCTCTCGGCCCACGCCCGCACCCACCCCCGCGGCGAGCGCCGGGCGCTGGTGCGCGGGGCCACCGACGCGATCGTCCTGCCCTACGGTTTTACCTTTCCGGTCTCCGACTGGGACGGGACCAAGGTCGCCGATCTCTGGCACCGCGAGGTCTTCAGTCTGCGCGAAGGCCGGACGGCAGATGGCGTCGCCTATTACGGCGTCCTGCGCGCTGCCGCCGAGCAAATGGAGGAGCTCATCGCGGCCGGCCGCGAATTCGACGCGGTCGTCGAAGTGCCCGAGCTCGAGTCGGCTGGCTACGCCCGGCTGCATCGCGTGCTGGAGACCGCCCGCGCCCGGGACTACCGCTATCCCTGGTGGATCGACAAGCGCGGCCACATCGCCATAGCGGCGCTGGTTGCCTTCTGGATTGGCTACCGGGTGCTCCGGGCGCGTCGCGCCGGAAGGCGCGCGGCTGGCGGGGGCGGGAGCGGGAGCCCGTCGGCCGCTGCCGACAAGTCCGATTCCTGAGGACCTGCGGGGCGACACCCCTCACCCCGGCCCTCTCCCTCAGGGGGAGAGGGAGGGAAGGCGCGTCGCGGCCATTCCCTCTCTCCTTGAGGGAGAGGGCAAGGGTGAGGGGTATCCCCAGCGGACACAGTGGCAACCCTGACCTGGTGGATCGGCTGGGTCGGCGATTACCCGGCTATGCCCGCCCGCGGCCCCCTCAGAACCCCACCTCCACGGTGAGGATCTTCTTCGCCCCGGCCTTGAGCTTCACCGCGTTCTTCCGCACCTTCAGCCGCCCCAGCGGCTCCTCGGCGAGGGTGAGCTCGCGTGCGATCCTCGGCTTCCTGAGGCACTCGAGCTCGCACTCGACCTCGCGGTCCGACGGGTTCCAGAGCCGCAGGACGACGCGGTCGCGGCCCTCGGCGCGCTTGACCGCGGCGAGCTCTAAGGCCGCCGGGCGCAGCGCGAAGAAGCTCGCGCTCCTCGGGAGAGAGCCCCTGGTCGAGCGGCCGGCCTGCGCGGCGCGCAGCGGCAGCAGGTAGGCGTAGGCCTCGGCCATCACCCCGGCCGACTGCCAGTCGCCGCGGTGGGGCATTAGCGCCCAACGGAACTCCTGCGGCCCGAGGCACTGCGAGCCGGGCTGATCCGGGTACTCGGCGCGGCGGACGGTGTTCTTCTGCGCGAAGCAGCGCATCAGGGTCAGCATCAGCGTCCGTGCCGCGTCCTCGCGGACCTCGTACTGCGGCACGCCCATGTCGAGGAGCGCCAGCCCCTCGGCGCCGTCGGAGACGTCCACGAAGCCGAGGTGCGGTTGGCAGCCGGAGGGCGGCTCGCGCCAGCCCTCGCCGTCGGGCACGGCCACCGGCCGCTCGACCACGTCGAAGGCGCTCTCGGCCGCGGACTTGGTCGCGCCGGCGAGGCCGGTGGGCAGCGCGATCCGCAGGCGGTGGTCCTTCGCCGTATTGACGAAGCGGGTCACGACCTCGAGCCGGCGCGCGCCGGCGCGCAGGGTGAGCAGGTTCTCGATGGCGAGCGAGACCTCCTCGGGGCTGCGCCGCTGGTCGAAGCCCAGCGCGCAGGCCGGCACGCGCATCTCGAGCTTCACCGAGAGGGTCGCCGAGAGCGGTCCGTCCTCGACGACCGTGACCCCGGCGCGCGCGCCGGCCGAGGTGACGAGCTTGTCCTCCTTGGGCGCGTAGCGCACCCAGGGGTCGCCGACCTCGCCGTCATCCTCGAAGAGCCCGAGCCCGGAGTAGACCCGGCCGGTGTCGCGGTTCGTGAGGCTGAAGGTGCCGTCCGCCGCCACCTCGACCTTGAGGTGCTCGTTCTCCATGGCGCGAGAGCCGGCCAGGAGCGAGCCGGCCTCGATCGAGCCGGTCCCGTTGCGCCTGAGCAGGTAGCTCTTGTAGCCCAGGGCCGGCACGTCATCGGCGCGGAAGTAGAGCCGGCGGTTCCGTGCGCGCATGCGCAGCGGCAGCTCGAGCGGGCTCTGGAAGATGGCGAGCTTCGCCTCCTCTCCGCCGGCCATCTGCACCGGCGCGGCCCGGCCGGCCTCGTCGACCACCTCGAACGCGTCGAACTTGTCGTCGACGTGGGTCTCGAGCTCGGCGGGCACGACCTCGCTCCTCGCGCGCAGCTCGGGATTGAAGACCACCAGGAGCACGTCTTCGGCGGCGAGCGCCTTCCCATCAATGGAGGCGGCCACCCGGCCCAGGCCCTTCACCGCGAGCTCGCCGGCGATGATCCGCACCTGGCGGTTGCGGTCCATGGTGTCCTCGTGGACCGCGTCCATGGAGCAGCCCGAGATCGAGTCGTGGGCGTGGTTGGCGAGCAACAGCTTCCACGCGCGGGTCAGGAAGGGCGCCGGGTAGCCGTCGCCGAGCATCCAGCCGAGCGTCGCGGCGGGCTCGGCCCAGCGGGAGAGCTCGAGCTCGGCGGCGCGGTTGGCGGTCTTGATGTAGGCCCGCGCCGGGAATATGTGCGGGTAGAGGTCGGTGATGGACTGCTCCTTCTGGGTGTGGCGCATCTCGCCGGCGAGCGTCCGGAGCTCCGGGTTCTCGGCCAGCACCTTGGCGACGTAGTCCGGCAGGCTCGAGATCACGAAGGCCTCGCGCCCGGCGCGCTCGTTCAAGGCGTCGACGAGCTTCCCGAGCTCCGGGTAGGCCTCGAGCGAGTCCTGGGTCTGCATGCCCAGGAGGTGCCGGGTGGCGTTGTCCTTGATGTCGGCGTCGAGGTTGGCGATGGCCGCGTCGAGCTGCTCGGGGTGCCAGCCCATGGGCGGCTCGATGAGCTCGTAGGGCGCGATGGACGACGAGCCGGAGAGCCGGAAGGGCGCGCCGCCTTCGCTCCAGAGATGCTCCTGCTTCGAGCGGTCGCGACCGTGGACCGCCGGGCGGTAGACCAGATGGAAGAAGTTGGCGCGGCCATAGCCGCAGAAGCGGAAGGCGAGGATCCGCGAGCCGTCGGGCGACTGCCACCAGAACTCGCTCTGCGGCGCGGCCTGGCGGTTCACCCCGCGGTAGAAGAGGGTGCTCGTCACCCCGAAGCCGGCCATGATCTGGGGCATCTGCGAAACCTGGCCGTAGCTGGTCGGGCTGTAGCCCACGGGCATGGCCCCGCCGAACTCGCGGCTGGCCGCGCGCCCGACGAGGAAGTTCCGCACCAGGCTCTCGCCCAGGACCAGGTTCTCCTCGGGCAGCGTGTACCAGGGGCCGACCAGGAGCTTGCCCGCCTTGCAGACGGCCTTCAGCCGCCGGGCGTTCTCCGGGCGCATCTCGAGGTAATCCTCGATGGCGATGGACTGGCCGTCGAGGTGGTAGCGCCGCCGGCCGGACTCGTCCTTCTCGAGGATCTCGAGGAGGTTGTCCATCAGCCGGACGAGGCGGATGCGGGTGGCCTCGAACGGGAAGCGCCATTCGCGGTCCCAGTGGGTGGCCTCGATGACGTGGACGATGCGCTCGGACGGGTTCACGTGACGGGTCTCCCGGGGCCTGCGCCCCATCGGCTGTGTTCGCGCCCCGCGGGTCCGGCGATCCGGCCGGGTGCTGCGCGACGGGCGGTGAGGCTAAGCGCGCCGGCGGGCTTTGTCAACGGTGGCGCAGTCCCGACAGCTAGCCACCGATGAACACAGATGAACACCGATGAGGTCTGAGATGCTGCCGGCCAACACGCATCTATCGCATCCGTGTCCATCTGTGTTCATCTGTGTTCATCTGTGGCTGGTCGCCGGCCGGTACTTGCCTCCGGCCGCCCCGGGCGGAAGATGTTGCGGAGTGGCGCCCTTTTTCGCGAACCTTTGGGCGTCTTGGCGGTTCAAGCTGGGAGGTGCACAGGTGCACCCCCCTCAGGAGACTTGAAGTCATGCGCATCCCGCGACCCATCTTCGTGTCCGCCTCCGCCCTGGTCCTGGCCCTGTTCCTGGCGGCCCCGGCCTCCGCGCCCGTCCGGGCCTCGGAGGACATGGACTGGGCCAGGGAGAACTACTACGCCGGCCGCTACGCCGACGCCGCCGCCCGGCTGAAGAAGGCCATCGAGGGCGCCGACGCGGCCGAGGCGGCCGCCGCCCGGCTCTTCCTGGCGCGGGTCGACCTGCTCACCGGCAAGGCCGACGAGGTCGCCGGGATCTTCGCCGGCGAGAAGGAGCCCGGTCCGGAGGCGCTGGTCCTGATGGGCGAGGCGCTCGTTGCCCGCGGGAAGTACAAGGAGGCCGGCGAGCTCTTCCAGAAGGCCTTCGACGCGAGCGAAGGCAAGTCGGTCTCCGCGCGCGTCAACCAGATCGAGCTCTACGAGCTCACCGGCCAGCGGGACCTGGCCGAGCTCGCCCGCGACTGGTTCTTCAAGAACTACCAGAAGTCCGGCAAGATCGGCTACACCCGCGACGGCAAGGACGTGACCGACGCGGCCGAGCTGCTGTGCCTGGGCCGGGCCATGGCCCGGCGCGACCCGCAGGGCGCTATCAACGCGCTCACCTCCGCGGAGAAGGCCGACAAGCGCGAGGTCGAGCCCTACATCCTGTCCTACGGGCTCTTCGCCGAGCGCTTCGCCTGGGCCGAGGCCGACAAGGAGCTGGCCCGCGCGTTGCAGGTCAACAAGCACCACCCCTCGGCGCTGCTGGCCGCCGCCTGGCAGGCCTGGAGCCGCAAGGAGGACGCCGCCGCCGCCGAGAAGTTCATCGACGAGGCCCTGGCGGTCAACCCCAGCCTGACCGGGGCCAGGACGTTGCGGGCCAGCCTCTCGCTCTTCGACGACGAGTACGACAAGGCCCGGACCGAGCTCGACGCCGCGCTGGCCGTGAACCCCAGCGACCTCGAGGCCCTCGCGGTCCTGGCTGCCTGGCACTTCGACCAGGGCCAGGAGAAGGAATTCGAGGCGGTCTGCAAACGCGTCCTCGAGATCAACCCCGGCTACGCCGGGCTCTACACCACCGTGGCCGGCTGCTGCGAACGCAAGCGCCAGTTCCCGGCGGCCGAGAAGTTCCACCGCAAGGCCATGGAGCTCGACCCCCGCGACTGGCAGGGCTACTACGGCGCGGGCATGTCCCTGGTCCGGCGCGGCCAGGACGCCGAGGGCAAGAAGCTCCTCGAGAAGGCCTTCGAGCTCAACAAGTTCAACATCTTCTGCCGCAACGTCCTGGTGGTGCTCGACAAGCTCGTCCCGGGCGAGGGCCAGGAGCCGAAGTTCGACCGGCTCGAGACCGAGCACTTCGTGGTCCTGGCGCCGAAGGAGGACGCGCCCTTCACCCTGCCCTACTACGGCCGGTGGCTGGAGGAGGTCTACGCGCGCCTGAAGGAGCGCTACCAGTTCACGCCGCAGGGGCCGCTGGTCGTCGAGGTCTTCAACAAGCACGGCGACTTCTCGGCGCGCACCGCGGGGCTGCCCGGCATCGGCGCCGACGGGGCCTGCTTCGGCCAGTTCATCACCCTGGTCGACGCCAGGGTCTGGCAGGCCAAGTCCGTGCCCCAGTTCAATTGGGCGATCGTCGCCGAGCACGAGCTCATGCACGTCTTCAGCCTGCAGGCCAGCGGTTACCGCATCCCGCGCTGGCTGACCGAGGGCCTGAGCGTCTACGAGGAGTCGGCCCCGCGCATCGACCTCGACCGGCTCTTCCTGACCGCGGTCAACAACGGCCAGCTGGTCAAGGTCGAGGACATGAACCGGCAGATGAGCCGGCCGAGCATCCCGGTCAACGCCATCCTGTCCTACTACCAGGCCAGCCGGATCGTGGACTACATGTATACCAAGGCCGGGGCCGGGGGCATGCACAAGCTCCTGGCCGAGCTCGCCGCCGGCCGGAAGGCCGAGCCGGCCATCGAGTCGGTCCTGGGCATGGACATGAAGGCCTTCGAGGCCGCGGTCCTCGAGCACCAGAAGAGCTTCGCCGCCGCCAACATCCGGATGACCCCGCAGTACGACCGGGTGCAGATGGCCAGGCTGATGGTCGAGGCCAAGGAGAGCCCCGACGACCCCGAGAAGCTGGTGGCGCTGGCCGCGGCCTACGCCTCGCCCGAGCAGCGCCGCTACGACGCGGCGGTCAAGTACGCCGAGAAGGCCCTGGAGAAGGCCAAGGACGGCCCGGTGGCCGGTCGGGCCAGCGCCGTGCTCGGCGTGCTGGCCTTCGAGAAGGACAAGAACTACCGCCGGAGCAAGGAACTATTCGAGAAGGCCGTGGCCGCCGACCCGGACAGCTTCAGCGCCCGGATCTATCTCGGGCGCGTCGCCGTCAAGGAGGGCGACTGGAAGGGCGCCATCGAGCAGTTCGAGAAGGCCCGCGCGCTCTACCCGCGCTGGGTGGGCAAGGGCGAGCTCAGCCCCTTCGAGCAGCTCTACAAGGCCTACGAGGGCCTGGGCGAGAAGGACAAGGCCCTGGAGGTCCTGCGCGAGCAGGTCCGGCTCGACAAGTTCGCCTTCGACCCGGCGGTGCTCCTGGCCAAGCGGGCCGTCGGCGCCGGCAAGTACGACCTTGCCCAGTGGGCCTGCTACCAGGCGGTGAAGGTCGACAGCTTCGCCGCCGAGCCGCACCTGGTCTGGGGCGAGGCCGCCGAGAAGGCCGGGGACCTGGCCACGGCCGAGCGCGAGTACACGCTGGCCGGGAAGGTCGAGGCGGCGAAGATCGAGCCCAAGCTGGGCCTGGCCCGCGTCCTCTGGGCCGCGGGGAAGAAGAACGAAGCCCGCCAGGCCGCCGCCGAGGCCGCGGCCATCTCCCGCGACGACCCGGAGGCCGCGAAGCTAGTCAAGGAGTACGGCCCGCCGGAGGCGAAGCCCGAGCCCAAGGCCGGGGAGCAGCCGGCCCCGGAAAAGAAGGAAGAGGCCAAGCCCGCGCCGGCGGCCGAGCCCGCCGCGGAGCCCGAGCCCAAGGAAGTGCCCAAGCTCGAGAAGCTGCAGTGATGACCGCCGGATGCGCTGGGCGCTGATCGAGAACGGACCCCGTGGGCCTTGATCCCCTGGGCTTTTGCAGGACAAACGATGGCAGTGGGCGCTGCTATAGGTTCAAGAGTGGCAAGGTGCGGAGCGGGGAGGCATGAGCGAGGTGCGAGACAACTCAATTGGCGGGCGTTGGTGTTCAGTGCCAATGTGGTGTGCGGGGGTTGTTCTTGCATTAGGGGCGATCTTTGCGGTCGGGCTGTGGCTGCATCACAGATGGGTCTTCTTTCATAGGATTCCAGATGTGTTGGCCTTATATCATATGGATGGTCCGATGGAGGATCCCGATGTTGGCATCAAGCGTTTGGGAGGGCGTGAGCGAGCAGGCAAACTCTTGCGGAGCTATGTGCAGGAGAGCGCTCCGCAGGTAACCGACTCGGCGCAAGCGTATTTTCTGCTCGACTGCTGTGATGACGGGGTGGTCCCCGAGTTGATCGCAATGCTGCGCAGCAATAAGGAGGCCGAACAAATCTGCGCTTCAGACGCGCTATGGTTCATCGGTCCAAGAGGAGAGTCTGCAGGTCCCGCCTTAATCGCAATGCTGGATAGCCCTTATGAACATATCAGATATAGAGCGGTGAAGGCCCTGGGAAGAATGCCCATTGCAGCGTCATCTGCCGTATCACGACTGTCTCGGTTGCTGGATGATTCGAGCGGGTTGGTTAGGTATCATGCCATTAAGGCCCTGGGGGCTATAGGGCCAGCTGCAGGCGAAAGCGTTCCGCAACTGATGAGGTTGTTGAAGGATGATGATTTCAATACCCGACGGGATGTTGCAGAGGCGCTCGGCCGGATAGGCCCGAATGCTAGAGAAGCCGTGCCGGAATTGAAGAAGGGATTGAAGGATGCGAATGGTGGTGTGCGCTACGCAGTTGAGAATGCATTGCGCCAAATCGATCCCTCGGCGCAGATTGCTCCAGCCGGTTCTTCAACGCGAGATGACTCAGCCTGGATTCGCCGCTTGAAAGCGAAAGGTGTGGGGGCTGAAGAGTGAAGAGGGCTCAAGGGGACTGAGCAGCCTATCGGGGTCAAGCCTATCGGGGTCACAGAGACTCCGGGGTCAGAGACTCCGGGGTCACAAGCCGACGGGGTCAGGTCTCGAATAACGAATACTCGACTTGACAGGAGGCGATGTGCCGGTAGGCTTCTTGGCCATGGCCAGACCACTGAGGCTCGAGTTCGACGGTGCGGTGCACCACGTCATGTCGCGAGGCATCGAGGGGCGCAAGATCTGCCTGGACGACGCCGACCGGAACCTGTGGGCGGACATTCTGGCCCGCGCGGCGGAGCGCTTCGGCTGGCGGGTGTTCGCCTGGTGCCTGCTCGACAACCACTTCCATCTGTTTCTGAGGACGCCCGAAGCCGGGCTCGCCCCTGGCATGCGGCAGTTGAACGGAGACTACGCCGGGTACTTCAACCGGTGCCACGGGCGGCTCGGGCCGCTGATGCAGGGGCGCTACAAGTCGGTGCTCGTCGAGAACGCCGGGCACTGGGGCGAGATGAGCCGCTACATCCACCTGAACCCGGTGCGGGCCGGGCTCGTCGAGCGCCCGGAGAACTGGTTCTGGTCGAGCTATCGCGCGTATCACCGGCCGGCGCTTCGGCCGGAGTGGCTCGACTGCGGCACGGTGCTCGGGGAGTTCGGCAAGGACGACAAGACGGCCCGGCGGGCCTATCGGAAGTTCATGGCGGAGGGCCTGGGCCGGAAGCTCGACAACCCGGTCTCTCGCGCGGCGCACGGGCTGGTGCTGGGCTCGGACGAGTTCGTGGCGAAGGTGCGGAAGATGCTCTCCGGGCGGGCAGCGCATGGGGATGTCCCCGCGCTGGGGCGGATGCGGCGGGGGGCGGACCTGGAGGCCCTGGCGGAGCGCCTGGCCGGGCGGCTGGGGGCGGATCGCTCGGGATGGCAGCCCGGGAGGAGGGACGGCGACCTGTCGCGGGCGAAGTGCGCATATGCGCTGCGGGCGGCGACGGGGGCGCGCGACCGCGAGTTGGCGGCCGTGCTGGGCTACCGGAGCGCGAGCTCGGTGGGAGCGGCCTGTCGGTTGGTCGGCCAAGCGGCGCGCTCGGCCGCGGCCCGGAAGGAACTGAAGGAGCTCGTTGTCTGTGCGATGCAATAGATTTGTCGTATTCGCTATTCGAGACCTGACCCCGAAGGTTCATGACCCCGAAGGTTCACGGGCTAGGCGCTGATCGAGACCTCGATAGGCTCGTTGTCCCAATCCAGAGGTGATCGCCAAGTCACCGTGTCGTCTCGGTCCGTCTTCTGATCAGCTTTTCCATCTCCACCGCGGTGAAGACCACCGCGCTCCCCACCAAGCTGACAGCCAGTGCTCCGGACGAGAGCGGCTGTGTCCCGAAGATGCGTTGGACGAAGGGCGCATAGGTGATGGCCAACTGGAGCAGGAAGGTGACTCCCACCGCCCCGACCATGAGCGGGTTGGAGAAGAGCCCCATCCGGAAGAGCGACTGGCGCGACGAGCGGATGGCCATCACGTGGCCGAGCTGCGAGAGCGTCAGGGTCATGAAGACCATGGTCTGCCAGTGCCAGCCGGGCAGCTCAGCGTGATAGGCCCACCAGCCCACGCCCAGCGTAACCGTGGCCATCAACACCGAAACCCATAGGATGTGCACTCCCATCCCCCGGGCGAAGATGCTCTCGCTCGGTGGGTAAGGCGGGCGCTTCATGGCATCCTTCTCGGCCGGCTCAACGCCCAGGGCCAGGGCCGGCAGGCCGTCCGTGACCAGGTTGATCCAGAGAATCTGAAGGGGCAGGAGCGGCAGTGGCAGCCGCAGGAGCGGCGCGCAAAGCATCACCAGGATCTCGCCGGCGTTGGTGGCGAGGAGATACTTGATGAACTTGCGGACGTTGGAGTAGATCGCCCGCCCCTCCTCGACGGCCGCGACGATGGTCGCGAAGTTGTCGTCGGTGAGGACCATGTCCGACGCCTCCTTGGAGACATCCGTGCCAGTGATCCCCATGGCCACGCCGATATCCGCCTTCTTGAGGGCCGGGGCGTCGTTGACGCCGTCGCCGGTCATGGCCACCACCTGGCCGCGGTTCTGGAGCGCCTGGACGATCTTGAGCTTGTGTTCTGGAGATACTCGGGCATAGACCGAGACCTCCGCAGCGGTCTTCTCGATCTCATCGACTGGCCTGGCGGCCAGTTCCGCGCCGGTGACCACTCGCGCGCCATCGCCCGCAATGCCCAGTTCCCGGGCGATGCTCGCAGCGGTCAGCGGATGGTCGCCAGTAATCATGATCGGGCGGATGCCGGCCTCGCGGCAGACGCGCACCGCCTCGGCGGCCTCCTGCCGGGGTGGGTCGATCATGCCGAGCAGCCCGACGAAGACCAATTCGCGCTCCACGTCCGGTCCGGGGTCGGCCGACAAGTCCGACAGCACCCTATAGGCCACGCCCAGGACTCGCGTGCCCCTGGCTGCAAGGCGGTTGTTGGCATCGAGGATGGCGCGGCGCCGTCCGTCGCCGAGCGGCATGGAGGTCCCGGCGGCGGAGAGCTCCTGCCGGGAGGCGCCAAGCATCCCATCGACCGCGCCCTTGACGAAGGCCACGTGAGTGGCGCTCCCCAACGACTCGCGCCAGGCGGTCAGGGCAGCCAGCAGTCCGCCAGATCCGTTCAGAAGCTCCGTGCTCGGAAGCTTGTGGATCGTAGTCATCCGCTTGCGGTCTGAGTCAAAGGGCACCTCGGCCCGTCGCGGCAGGAGCGCGTCGATCGCGGATTTCTCCAGACCGAAACGCGCGGCGGCAACGACCAAGGCGACCTCCGTGGGGTCGCCGAAGGAGGTCTGGGCCTGCGGGTCGCTGCCACCGGCCGGCCCCACGGAGACGGTCGCGTCGTTGCAGGCCGCAGAGGCAGTCAGACACAGGACGAGCGCCGGGTTGTCGGCCCCGGGCTGCGTCGCGTCCTTTGGGGAACGGCCGATCTCGCGGCACATACCGCCGGCTTCGACCGATGTCACGGTCATGCGGTTCTCGGTGAGCGTGCCGGTCTTGTCCGAACAGATCACCGTGACCGAGCCCAGGGTCTCGACTGCCGGGAGCTTGCGGATGAGCGCCCGGCGCTTGAGCATGCGCTGCGCTCCCAGGGCCAGGGCGATGGTCACGACCGCGGGCAGCCCCTCGGGCACCGCGGCCACGGCCATGCTCACGGCCAGCAAAAAGAGCTCGCGGATCTTCCCCGTGCCCTCGCGCCACAGGCCCATCGCGAAGATGATCGCGACCAGCGCCAGGGCCAGGACCACCAACACTTTGCCCAACCCGTGCAGCCGCTTCTGCAGCGGCGTCTGGGTCTCGTCAATGCCCTGGATCATCGCGGCGATGTGGCCGAGTTCGGTAGCCATGCCAGTGGCGGTCACTACGGCGGCGCCGCGGCCGTTGGTTACTGCCGTGCCCATGTAGGCCATGTTGACGCGGTCGCCCAACGCCGCGCCCTCCGCCAGAACCGCCGCCGCACGCTTGTCGACCGGCTGGGACTCGCCGGTGAGCGACGATTCCTGGGCCTTCAAGCTGGCCGATTCGAGCAGCCGGCAGTCGGCGGGCACCATCGTGCCAGCCTCGAGCAGAACCACGTCGCCGGCCACCAAGTCACGCGAGGATATCTCGGTCAGGCGTCCACCCCGGCGCACACGTACCCGGGGCACGGCCAGGCGCTTGAGGGCGGCCATGGCCTGCTCGGCCTTGTACTCCTGCCGGAAGCCTAGTACTGCGTTAAGGATCACGATGGCCAGGATGGCCGCGGCGTCCTTGAAGTCGCCGAGTAAGGCCGAAACCACCCCTGCCACTATGAGCACCACCACCATTGTGGAGGTGAATTGCGCGAAGAATATTCGCCAGGGGCCCTTGCGACCACGCTCGACAAGTTCGTTGGGGCCATTCCTGGCCAGTCGATCGGCGGCCTCGGCGTCAGCCAAGCCCATGGCCGCGTTGCTGTCAAGCCGGGCAAGTGTCTCGCCGCAAGTTAGAGAGTGCCAGTGTTCATCGGACATGTGTGTTCCCCGCAAGACAAAGCGCCATCCGTAGGCTTGTCCCGGTCATTGCCGCGGTAATCTCCTGTCCACTTCCAGCCCAACGTTCATTCAAGGAAAAGGGGCGGAGCGGACTGTCTAAACAAGCCCGCTCCGGTGTCGTGCAGGATGCAGCGTCCGCCCCTTGGCGCGGCTCTGTTGCATTCATGGCTCCAACGGTATATGAGCGCAACTGCTGTGGCATGCCAATCAACTGGGCCGAAACCCATGGACTATCTCCTTCCCACGACAGGGTGTGACTAAGAGCGCAGAGCCTGATAGCGAAGGACGGAGAATCAGATGACCAGAACAACCGTTCGCAAAGACAGGAGGAGGGGGCTGGCTGTGGCCGGTGGGTCGTGTGGCCTGGCGACCTCGACTGCGCGCACAAGACTATCGGAAGTGCGAAGCAGTCGCACTGAAGATCGCAGGTCACGAGGTCTTCTCTTCAGGTGCGCATTGGCGAGGTCGGGAGAGATATCCGCGCATGGGCTGCAGGCATTGTCGTCGCCTGCCATGTTACCGGCAGAACGCCTATCGCCCAGATGTCTGACGGATGACGCGACGAGGTCCGATGCTCGCGGGTGAAGCTCAATGGAGGAATTCGCAAAGCAGGCGAGAGAGATGACGGTGTCGAGATTCAGAGCAGACACGCACATGCCTGCGGCCATCGACAGGACCGACATCCGCGAAAGCAGGCGTTTCATCCCCATGGGGGGATGTTATCTCCGTCTCGCTCTCTTTTCAACCCTTCGCCTTGCCTTGCCGCTGTTAAGAGGTCAACCTGCCGGCGAAGATCCCGGCCCGCACGCCGGAGCGCCCCGCGCCGTCGGGATTCCCCGAATCCCCGTTCCTTTCCGGAATAGCCCTTGCGGCCGTGTCGTTCTATTCGCGACTCTTGTCGAACGGATCCAGGGGGTTGGGAGCGATGTCCAGCGCACATGCACTCGACGCGAACCGCCCGCGGTCTCTGTATGCCGAGCCCGCGTTCGAATCGTCCTTGTCGTTCGACCGCCCGCGTGCCGCGGCGCCTGCCGCCGGTCGCGGGTCGTCCCTCGTCTCGACGACCGTGTTGCTAGCCGACTGACCCCGCTGCCCGGATCCGGACCCGGCCGCGCCACGCGAGCCGGTGCCGGTCCCGGTCCCGGTGCCGCCGCCCTCCGATTTCACCCGCCGGATGTCAGAGCTTGCGCTCCTGCATGGAAAGGTCCCGCCAATGATGAAGAACCCGTCCGTCGCCCCCGAGGGCGTCGAGCCGGCCGTCGCGAACGGCCCGGCCCGCCGGGAGAGCTGGGTGCCCCTGGAGAACCCGTTCCGGTTCATGGGCAAGCAGTTTTGCGTGGAGCTGCGCCTGGTCGACGGCAGCCCGCCCGCGCTGGTCACCGAGCAGGACATCCGCGTGCCGGCGCCGCTGTGCGAGAAGTGCGGGCGGACCATGTACCGGCGCTTCGCCGTGCCCCACTACGACAACTTCGTCTGCCCGCGCGACCCGGGCCACCCCGAGTTCTGGCTGGCCCGCTCGACCGACGGGGCCACGCTGCTCGACCGCGCGGCGCGCTGGGCGGCGCTGACCCAGATCCACGGGCTGGACTTCGGAGGTCGCCGTCCGCCGGGACCCGCCGGGAGCGCCAGGCCGGCCGCGGCGGCACCGGCACCGACGCCTACGCCGACACCCATGGCGACTCCCGCGCAGGCTCCGGGGCGTCCCGACTTGCAGGGGTGAAGCGGCTCGCGTCCGGGGCTACTGTCCGAGGTAGAGTCGCTCGGCCAGGAAGGGGTGCAGGCCGACCGCCTTGATCTCCCGGGCGGTGCGGTCGATGTCGTAGCGCACCCGGTGGTACTCGACCACGTCGCCGTCGAAGGTGGCGTAGCTGGCCCGCGGGTCGTCGTCGCGGGGCTGGCCGGTCGAGCCCACGCAGATATAGAGCTTGCGCCCCTTGACGTGGAACTTGGATACCACCTCGTGCGGGAAGATGAAGGCGTCGGGCGTGCCCAGGAAGGCGCGGTGGTTGTGCCCGGTGAAGCACAGGTCGAAGCGCTGGAAGTCGCGCTGCAGGTCCTCGACGAACTTGACGAACTGGGCGTGGTCCTCGGCCTCGCGAACGTACTCCATGAGCGGGTCTTCGGCCGAGCCGTGCACGTAGAGGACGTTGCCCTCGAGCCGCGCGGCCTTGAGGCTGGTCAGGTAAAAGATCAGGTCCGTGTCGGTGATCTGTTTCTTGGTCCAGTTGATGGCCTCGACGGCGATGGGGTTGAAGCCGTCGGGGCCGCGCAGCACCGCGTACTCGTGGTTGCCGAGCAGGCTGAAGGCGCAGCGCTCCATGACCAGCTTCAGGCACTCCACCGGCCGGGGGCCGTAGCCGACCACGTCGCCGAGGCTGATGATCCGGTCGACCTTGCGGCGGCCGATGTCCTCCAGGACCGCCTCGAAGGCCGCCAGGTTGCCGTGGATGTCGCTGAGGATGGCGTCCATCAGAGCAGCCCTTTCCGGGGCAGCGGCGTGGTGGCGTCGCCCGGAGAGGCCGGCGGCGGGGCCGGGCGCTCGTCGGGCACCTGGGGCAGGTCCTCCTCGTCGTCCAGGTTGATGACGTCGTCGGGCAGCCCCGGGCCGGGGGCCGCGCGCAAGGCCGGGGAAGCGGAGACCACCTCGGCCGCGAGCTTGGAGATCGCCGCGGCGTCGTTGCCGGCCGCGTCGGCGGCCAGGCACTCGGCGCAGAGCAGCCCGCCCGGGCCGCGCTTCGCCCGTCCGGACTTGACGTCGCCCGGCGGCACGCTGCCGGAGCAGCGCGAGCAGAACTCGACCACCGCCTGGGTCTCGATGCGCGCCGAACGCTTCCTGGGCGGGACCTGAACGGCCGCCTCGGCGGCGGCGGCGGCGGCGGCGCCGGCGCCGGCCAGCTTCTTGGTCTCGGCGTCCTCGAAGCGCTCCTCCTGGTGGAACTCGAGCTCCACCTTGCCGAAGAGCAGCTTGTCGCCGTCCTTGAGCGCGGCCTCGGTGACCCGGGCGCCGTTGAGCGTCACGCCGTTGGCGCTGCCCAGGTCCTTGATGAAGTAGCCGGTCTGCCCGGCGGAAATGACGCAGTGCCGGCGGCTCATGTGCGGGTCGACGATGCACACGTCGCACTCGCTCACCCGCCCGATCACCGCTTCGCGGTCGGGGGTGATCTTGAAGGTGCGGCCCTTGGCCCGCCCGGAGATGACCACGAGACAGCTCATGAGCCCGGTTGCGCCTCCCCCAAAGGTGGACCGATTATAGGCCGGCCGGGAGACCCTGTCAAAAGCCCGCGGCCGTCCGGCGGGTCTCTTCGGTCCCGATCCAATGCAGACCCAAAGCGCTTCCAACCACGAAGGCACAAGGACACGAAGGAGGCACAAAGAACGGCCGGGACCATTGTGCGCGGCGAAAGCCTCGATCGTCAGTGCAGGCGTTACGACCGCGAACCATGGCTGGGCCGTTGTTCTTCGTGTCTCTTCGTGACTTGGTGTCTTTGTGGTTCAGTAGCGGCCGCGGAGCCGGGCGAGGGCCGCGGACGCGGCCTGGCGGACGTCCTCGGACTCGTCCTTGCCGGCCCGCTCCAGCGCCGTGCGGGCGCCGGCGGCCGCCGGCCCGATCCGGCCCAGGGCCTCGGCTGCGGACAGGCGAATGGACGCCTTGGGGTCGGCGAGCAGCCGGACGAGCGCCGGCACCGCCTCGGCCGCCCCCGGGCCGATCCGGCCCAGTGCTTCGGCGGCGGACATTCGGGCGATGGCGTCGAGGTGCTCGGAGCGGTCGCCGCGTCCGGGCGCCAGGGCCTCGACGAGCTCCGGCACGGCCGCGCGCGCGGCCGGTCCGTAACGGCCCAGGGCCTTGGCAGCCGCTTCTCGGACCAGGCCCTCGCGGTCGCCGAGCCCCCGGGCCAGCGACTTGACCGCCGCCGCCGAGCCGGGCTCGATCGGCCCTATCCGGTCGAGCGATTCGGCCGCGCGGGCCCGTACCTTCCACTCGCGATCGGAGCCGAGCAGCCCCGCGAGGGGCTCGACCGCCGGACCGAAGGGCGGTCCGGCCAGCCCCAGCGAAGAGGCGGCCGCGGCCCGGACCTCCGGGTCCTCGTCGGCGAGCAGCTTGAGCAGCTCGCCCTGCGCGGAGGCGGCGTCCTGTCCCAGAAGGCCGAGGGCGGAGGCGGCCGCGGCCCTCACGCGTCCGTCCGGCTCGGCCAGGGCGGCCAGGAGTCGCCCCCTGGCGCCCGGCCCGCAGCTGCCCAGCAAACCGACGGCCTCCGCCCGATGCGGCGCGATCCAGCGGGGCATGGCCAGGTACAGCCGCAGGTGGCGCAGGGCCGGCTCCGCTCCGCCCAGCTGCTCCAGGCACTCGCGGACCGGAACGGGCGGGTAGTCGGACGCGAAGGCCAGCGCCACGTCGCCGGTCCGGCGGCAGTCGCGCTGCACCAGGACCGCCAGGCCGGCGAGCAGCAGCGCAGCGTTGGCGGCGATGACGATCCATGCCCGGCGGGAGATGCGCCGCGGGGACGCGGCCGCCGGCGCCGGCTCCCGCCCGGAGGCCTCCGGCCTGCCCTCGCGCCGTTTCTTCTTCCGGCTCATTTCTTCCCGCCGGAGCCGAGCCCGGCGACCGCCGCGGCCATCAGCCGGATGTGCTCCGGCGTGGTGCCGCAGCAGCCGCCGACCACAGCGGTGCCGCCGGCGGCGGCGACGAGCTCCGCGGTCCGCGCGGCGAACTCGGCGGGCGTCTCCTTGTAGACGGTCTTCCCGCCGGCGAGCTCGGGCCGGCCGGCGTTGGGCTTGATCCAGAGCGGCAGCTCGGTCGCCGAGCGCAGCTCGCGGGCCACCTCGACCATCTGCTCGATGCCCGCGCCGCAGTTGGCGCCGACGAGGTCCGCGCCGGCCGCGGTCAGGGCCCTGGCGGCGTGCTCCGGGCGAACGCCCATCATGGTGGCCAGCCCCCCCGGGCCCTTCTCGAAGGTCATACAGACCACGACGGGCAACCGGCACGATTCCTTAGCCGCGGCCAGGGCGGTCTCGGCCTCCTTGAGGTCGGCCACGGTCTCGATGACGATGCCGTCGGCCCCGCCCTCGGCGAGCCAGCGAACCTGCTCGGCGAAGGCCCCCTTGGCCTTCGCCGGCTCGAGCTCGCCGTAGGGCTCCAAGAGCTCGCCGCACGGGCCGACCGATCCGAAGACGAGCGCCTTGCCGGCGGCCGCCTTGACCGAGAGCTCCGCGCCGGCGAGGTTGAGCTCGCCCACGCGGCTGGCCAGCCCCGAGCGCGCGAGCTTGATGGCCGTGCCGCCGAAGGTGTTGGTCAGGATCACGTCGCTGCCGGCCGCGACGTAGGAGGCGGCCACCGCCTGGACCTCGCCCTGGCGCTCGGCGTTCCAGAGCTCCGGGACCGTGCCCGGGCCCATGCCCCGCTTGGCAAGCTCCGTGCCCCAGGCGCCGTCGGCGACCAGGACGCGCCTCTCGGCGAGCAGCTTCATGAAGTCGGCCATTTTCGATCTCCTCTCCGGCGCCGGGAGGATTGTAGGTTTCGAGCTGGCCGGGTCAAGCCGCGCGGCAACGCGATGCGCTTTAGCCACAGATGAACACGGATGCACACAGATACCGGATGAAGATGGGACTGTGGGAATGCCTGCCGGCTCATGCAGCGCGAAAGCGCTCAGGACACGCACAGCACCATCTTCGCCCTCACCCGCCATCTGTGTTCATCTGTGTCCATCCATGGCTAATGGTTCGGTGACGGTTGCCAATCGGGGTTGGGCTCGGGCAGCCGCGCGCCGACCCGTTCGCGCCAGTCGGCGAGCAGTTGCCGCAGCCGCGCGGCGAGCTCCGGCCGGTCGGCGGCCAGGTCCCGGTCCTCGCCCGGGTCCTCGCGGAGGTTGTAGAGCTCGAGCCGCCCGTCCTCCAGGAACTCGATGAGCTTCCAGTCGCCGGAGCGCAGCGACGAGCCGGGCGTGCCGCCCTGGTTGCCGTAGTGCGGGTAGTGCCAGAAGATGGCCTCGCGGTCGAGCTTCCGCCCGCCGCCGCGGAGCAGCGGCACCAGGCTCAGGCCCTCGAGGCCGAGCCCCGAGCGCGGCGCGACGCCGGCCATCTCGAGCACCGTCGGGTAGAAGTCGGGGCTGGTCACCGGCTCTTCGCAGAGGCTCCCCGGGCGCGCCGCGCCCGGCCAGCGGACGATGAGCGGCTCGCGCGTGCCGCCTTCGTACATCCAGCCCTTGCCCTCGGCCAGCGGCGCGTTGCAGGTCGGCGAGCCCTCGGCGGTGGCCAGGCCCCCGTTGTCCGAGGTGAAGACGACCGCGGTGTCGTCGGCCAGCCCCAGCTCCTCGAGGGCCGCGAGCAGTCGCCCGACGTTCTCGTCGAGGATGCTGATCAGCGCCGCGTAGGTCGGGTCGGATTGCAGGAGCCGCCGGACCACCCGCTGGTCGTGCTTGTGCTCGCAGGGGAAGGGCTCGCCCTCCTCGAATGTCGGTAGCTTGTCGAGCCCGAGTTTTCGGGCCTTGGCCTCGAAGTAGGCCACGCGCTCGGCTTTGGCCTGGATGGGCGTGTGCACCGCGTAGTACCAGAGGTTCAGGAAGAAGGGCCGGCCGTCGCTCGAACGCAGCAGCTGGATGGCCTCGTCGGTCAGCCGGTCGGTGAGGAACTCGCCGGCCGGGCCGTCGGCGAGGGTCTCGATGCCCCAGGGGCTGAAGTAGCCCTGCTTGGGATGGCCCCAGTGGCAGCCGGCGACGTTGACGTCGAAGCCCTGCTCGTCCGGGTGGTAGGGCGCGCCGCCCAGGTGCCACTTGCCCACGTGCCAGGTCTGGTAGCCCGAGTCGCGTAGCGCCCGGGCCAGATTGTACTCCTCGAGCGCCAGGTGGTCGACGTAGGGCGGTGAGATCACCCGCCCGCGCGACTTGCCGCCGATGAAGTCGGTCAGGCCCAGGGTCGCGGGGTACTTGCCGGTCAGGATGCTGGCACGCGACGGCGAGCAGACCGGGCAGGCCGCGTAGGCGTTGGTGAAGCGCATGCCCTGGCCGGCCAGGCGGTCGAGGTTGGGCGTCTCGTAGAAGGTGCTGCCGGTGCAGCCCAGGTCCCGCCAGCCCATGTCGTCGATGAGAATGAAGACGATGTTGGTGCGCTTGGACATGGTCCGTGCCTTTCCGTTGTCAGGTCCCGGAGAACCGAAATGCCCTCCCCGGCCGCCGCGCGTTACCTGCCCCACCCTACCCGGTCGGCCGCCAGAAGTCCTCCGGCTCGAGCCCGGCGGCGTCGACCACCGCCCGCACGACCCTGAAGCGGCCGAGCTGCGGCCCCCGGTGCGCGTCCGAGCCCGGCGTGAAACGCACGCCGCACTCCCGGACCGTGCGCACGAGCTCCGCGTAGCCCATGGCCTCCTTCGGCGGCAACCGGCCGATGGCCGCCTCGTTGAGCTCGAAGGCCACGGAGTTCTCCGCCATGGCCTCGGCCACCGGCGCGAACTTCCGCCGGAAGCCGGGGCCGAAGCCCTCGGCCAGCCGGCAGGCGGCCATCTCGCAGGCCGGGTGGGCCAGGGCGTCGACTGCCGGGTGGCGCGCCACGCGGCCGAGCCAGTCGAGCCAGCGCGCCTGCGCGGCGGGGAGCTCCTCCTCGGGGATCGTCGGGCGGTCGAACCAGAACTCGCCGCCGCCGGGCAGGACGTGGGTGGCGGCCAGGACGTAGTCCACGCCCGAGAGGTCCTCGAGGGTGAGCGAGCCGTCGAGCGCCACCGGGTCGGCGTCGACCTCGGCGCCGAGCAGGAAGCGCGTCTCCGGGAAGATGGTCCGGCGCGGCCCGAGCTCGGCGGCGATGGCCTCGACCGCCGAGCGGTCGCCGCGGCCGGCGAGCCACCGGCCGGGCTTCAGGTAGGCCTCGCTGTCGATTATCGGGGTGTGCTCGAGGATCACCGCCAGGCGGAGCTTCATCGCCGCCGCGTGATGCATGACCGCGGGGACGAACATCTCCGCTCCGGAGTGGCCGCTGTAGATGGTGTGGATGTGGCAGTCGCAGTCGAATGGCGGCTCGGGCGGCGACGCGCCCGGATCGATCGGCGGGAAGCCGGTCTGGATGCGCGGGGCGGCCTCCGGCGACTGAGGCCCGACCCCGGGACCGGGACCGGGAGTTTCGCCGCCGCTCAAGCTGTCAGGCTCGCGCCTCACGCCTTACGCCGGGAAGAGCCAGAGCCGGGCGGACTCGACGTGTCCGGCCAAGTCCTGCCCAGCGCGCACGCCGGAGGCGGGAAGACGTAACACCAGGGAAACCAACGACTTATCGATAAAGGGGTCAGGACCCTTTATCTCTCCGGGTTCTCTCGCCGCGAGCTCCACCCGCTCCTCCGAGCCCAGGAAGCTCGCCGAGTCCACGCGCCCCTTCCAGGCGAGGGCACCCTCCGGCGCGGGTCCGAGGCGCGCTGATTCGGGCCTGAAGCCGAGAAGCCAGCTGGCAGTTGGCAGTTGGCAGTTGGCGGTAGGCGGCTGGCTGCCCACTGCCCGCTGCGCACTGCCCACCGTAACCACCGCCTCGCCCAGCGCCGTCCGGACGCGCACCTTCCCGCCCGGCGCCTCGCCGAGCAGTTCGGCCGGCAGCCAGTTGACCTCGCCCAGGAACTCTGCGGTGAAGCGTTCGGCCGGCCGCTCGTAGAGGCCGCGGGGCTCGCCGAGCTCCACGATCCGACCGGAGCGCATGACCGCCACGCGCTCGGCCATGGACAGGGCCTCCTCCTGGTCGTGGGTCACGTAGATGGCGGTGAAGCGCGCGTCGGCGTGGAGCCGCACGAGCTCGCCGCGCATCTCGCGGCGGAGCTTGGCGTCGAGGTTGGAGAGCGGCTCGTCGAGGAGCACCACCTCCGGCTCGCAGGCCAGCGCCCGGGCCAGGGCCACGCGCTGCTGCTGTCCGCCGGAGAGCTGGGCCGGCCGGGCCTCGGCGCGCTCGGCGAGTCCGACCATGCGGAGCGCTTCGCGGGCCTTCGCCCGGCACTCGTCCGCCCCCAGGCCGCGCGCCTCGAGGCCGTAGGCCGCGTTCTCGAGGATGGTCAGATGCGGCCAGAGCGCGTAGCCCTGGAAAACCATGGGCGCCCCGCGCCGGTAGGCCGGCAGAGCGGTCACGTCGCGGCCGCCGATGGTGACCGTGCCCTCGAAGGCCGGCTCCAGGCCGCCGATGGCCCGGAGCAGCGAGGTCTTGCCGCAGCCGGAGGGCCCCAGCAGGAAAAAGAGCTCCCCGCGGCGCACGGCCAGCGACACGCCGTCGACGGCGACGGCCGCGCCGTATTTCACGGTGAGGTTCTCGACGACCACGCCCTCCGGGCCGCGGTAGCCGGCCATGGTCCGGGTGGGGGCGACGTTGAGGTTGACGTTGTCGACGGGTTCGGACATCGCTGGCGGGTCCTCTCGTCCGGCCGCGCCAAGCGGCGGCCGCGCAGGATGGATTATGGCCCGGCCGGAGCGGCGGTCAAGCCGCGCCGGCTACCTCGCATCCAATTCGCCGGTGGCTCCCAACCACAAAGTCACGAAGGCACGAAGAGACACGAAGAACAACGTCGCGGTCTGAATTCGCGGCCTGAGCGCTCGAGCGCACAGAAGGTCATCGCCGCGCACTCTTAGTGTCTTCTTTGTGTCTTCGTGTCTTTGTGGTTGGTTCGCCGGCAATATCAGCGAAAGAACCGCCGGGCCACCTTCTCGAGGAAGTTCCGGCCCATGAGCTCGTAGCCCTCGGCGTTGGGGTGGAGGTTGTCGGGCAGGAGCCGCCAGTCCTCCGGCCCGAGGATGTCCAGGCCGTTGACGTAATGGAGATTCGCGTCGCCGGCAGCGCGCAGGGCCTCGACCGCCGCGCAGAGCTCCGAGCGCATGGCCGCGAGGGTGAAGCCCACGGCGTTGGGGGTCTTCTCCCGATCGAAACCGAAGACCGGGCTCATCACCGCGAAGGGCGTGCGCGGGTGCTTCTCGCGGACGATGCGCACGAAGCCGACGATGCCCGTGCGGAAGGTCCGCGGCGAGAGGCTCGCCGAGCCGTAGACGTTGATGCCCACGCACATCGAGAGGAATTCCGCCGGCCGGTCGCGCATCACCCGGGCGATCTCCGGGTCCAGGTGGCACTGGCCGCCGAAGCCGAGCGAGGTGAGGTCGAGCCCCATCCCCCGGGCGACGATGGCCGGCCAGGTGCGGCTCGGCGAGCCCGCGTCGCTCGCCTGGGTGATGGAGCTGCCGTAGGTGGTCCAGCGCGGCCGGGCGTCCTCGAAGCGCTCGAGCGAGGCGCCCTCGTCGAGCTCGAGCCCTTTGAGACGGAACTCGAAATTGGGCGGCAGCCAGAGCTCGAGAAGCTTCGAGCCCGCGGGCAGACCCGCGAACTCGAAACGCTCCGCCCCCGGGGCGAGCTCGGCCGTGCCGTGGAGCCGCCCGTCGCAGAGCAGGTCGAGCTTCTTGGGGTTCGCCGGCGCGACGATCCCGCCGGCCACGCGGCGGGTGTCGGAACGGAAGCTCAGGCGCACGCCCGAGGCCGTCGCGGCGCTGGCGCGCAGGCCCTCATGGAAGAGCGCCCGCTCGGCCTCGGGGATGCGCCAGGGCATGGCCCAGCCGTCGCCGCGCTCTACCGAGATGGCGCCCTGCCAGGCCAGGCGCGGGTCGTCGAAGGGGATCTTCATGGGCACTCTCCGGGGTTCGCCGCGCTCAAGCTTCGAGCATTTCGAGCAGTGCGGCCAGGTTGCAGGAAACGCGTCTGTCCGTACCGGCCGTGCGGCTGGTCCGGGAGACGAGGACGCGCCGGGCTGCGCCGATCAGGTCCGCGGTCATGTCCAGCCGGTCCATGTCGGAGGTCGAGGGCGAGGCGGTGAGCTTCACCTCCACCGCCCAGAGCTCCCGGCCGAAGTCGAGGACCAGGTCGATCTCAAGCCGGTCGCTGGTCCGGAAGTGGTGAGCCTCGAACTGTCGGCCGGCGGCGGCGAGCGTGCCGAGGGTCTGCTCGATGACGAAGCCCTCCCAGCTCGCGCCCACCCACGGTTGGGCCAGGAGCGTGTCCCCATCGGGCACGTTCAGCAGGGCGTGGAGCAGGCCCGTGTCGCGCCAGTAGACCTTCGGGCTCTTGGTCAGACGCTTGCCGATGTTGGCGTGGTAGGAGGGCAAACGGCGGACGAGGAAGGCCCCGGCCAGGTAGTCCAGGTAGCTGTTGACCGTCTTATAGCTGAGGTCCAGGCTCTGGCCCAGTTGCGAGGCGTTCCAAGTCTGGCCGTGGACCGCTGCGAGCATGCGCAATAGGCGCTCCGTGTTCTGCGGGGTCGACGGCAGCCCCCAGTTGGGCAGGTCGCGCTGGGCCAGCAGGGCGAGGTAGTCCTTTTGCCAGCGCGGGAACGCGTCGGGCGCCAGCACTCCGCCCTCGGGATATCCGCCGCACAGCCACAGCCGTTCGGCGGCGGCTCCGGTCGGCAGCTCCGACAGCAGGAACGGCGTGAGCTCAAGCAGCGCCAGCCGGCCGGCCAGCGACTCGGAGACCTGGGTCATGAGCGCCGGCGAGACCGAGCCGAGGAGCAGGAAGCGTCCCGTGCGGTCGCGGTCCGCGTCGATCGCGCCCCGCAGTCGGGGGAAGACCTCGGGCCAGGACTGGGCCTCGTCGAGCACGACGAGCTTCGAGCCTGATGCCAGCTCGTCCCACTCCAGGTCGAGGCGAAGGCGCTCCGGCTCCTGCTCGAGATCGAAGTAGACGCCACCCAGAGACTTGGCCAACGTGGTCTTGCCACATTGACGCGGGCCGATCAGGGCTACGGCGGGCGAGGAAACCAGACGCTCCAACAGGAGCGGCTTGATGCGGCGCTCAATCATGACTTGCATTATAGAAACGAACTTCTGTTTTGCAAGTCACTAGGCGGGAAGCTGATACGACAAGATGGGCGCTGAAGGTAGCCTTGTCGGTGGTCTCATTGCTCTGGGCCTATGGCCTTGCGAATTCGCTCCATCGAATCGACGGCAAATTTCCGAACGCGCTCGTCCTCCTCGTCCTCGAGAAGGCTCTCGAGCTCCGGGAGGCTCCCGGCGGCCGCCTGGCCGATGAACCCCAACGCCCAGGCTGCCGTCTTCCGATTGATCGGCTCGGGATCACGGAGCGCCGCGACCAATGGAGCCACAGCTCGCGCGCTGCGGGTCTGGCCCAGGGCGAGAAGGGCGCCGTTGCGGGTGGCTTCGTCGTCGAGCGCGGCGATCAGCGGCCCGACGGCCTGCTCGCCCATGCGGCCCAGGCCGGCGGCCGCCCCCGCGCCGACCCAGCCCTTGTCACTCAGCCTCTCCACGAGGGGACCGATCGCACGCGGGTCTCCGACGTGTCCGAGCATTTCCGCGGCAGTGGTCCGCACGTCCTCGGTCTCGTCCTCGTCGTCGAGCAGCCTGAGCAAGGGCTCGACCGCCCGTCGATCCCGCGTCAGCGCCAGAGCGTGAGCCGCCTCCGCGCGGATCTTCGGATTTTCGAGAGCGGCCAGGAGCCGCGTGACCGACGCCTCGCCCAGTTCTCCAAGCGCGAGCAAGGCCTGAACGCGCACAGCCGTATCTTCATCGCCAAGCGCGGCGATCAGCGGCTCCACGCTTCGGACATCCCCCATGGACCGCAAGGCCAGAACCGCGTTGCGGCGGACCCTTCCGTCCGCGTCACGGAGCGCTTTCACCAAAGGATCGAAGGCCCTGGGGTCCCGGATCTCGACCAGCGCCTCCGCGGCCTCCGCGCGCATCCCACCGTCCTCGTGTCGCAGCAGGCGGACGAGCTCCGGCACGGCGATCGGACCGCACTGCCCGAGAACTCCAACGGCCCACAACTGCTCTGAAGCGAGGCGCCGGGGCAGGCGCAAATAGATGGCGAGCTTGCGCGCGGCCGCCTCCTGGCCGCCGAGAAGGTCGAGCGCCTCCGAAGGGCTCTCCGACAGCGCGCGATGGACTTGCCAGGCGGGCGCGGCTATCGCAGCGATGGCCCAGGCGACGGCCAGGATGGCCAGTATCGCCAGCGTCCAGAGTGCCATCGGGACGATGCCGCTGCGGCGGGTTGCGGGGGCGGCGGAAATATCGGGATGGGACTCCGGCATTTTTGCGCTTCCTCGGCGTCTGTGGCCATATGGTAGTCAGCATTGGCCCGCTGCCAAGCCCGCTTGGTCCCGCGTCCCCTGCCCTTGCGCTCGCCATAGGGTCTCCTAGACTTATCGGCCGTGTAGAGCGGCCGCGGGCCCCGGCCCGCGAAGGAAGGAGATGCGCATCGTGCTCGAGAAGGAATTCGAAGCCCTGATCCAGGCCTCGGCCCAGGCCTCCGCCGGTGGCGGCGCCCGGGCGTCGGGGAGCATGACCCCGCGCGAGCGCTTCCGGCGCTGCATGCACTTCCAGTCGGTCGACCGCGTGCCCCACTGGGAGTTCGGCTACTGGGACGAGACCATCCGGCGCTTCCACGCCGAGGGCCTGCCCGCGAAGTACGCCGACAACTGGTCGGTCGAGGAGTACTTCGGCTGCGAGCACCCCACCTACGTGCCGCTCAAGCTCGGGACCATCAACGCCCGCAAGCAGGTGGTGGTCGAGGAGCGCGGCAATACGAAGATCGTCCGCGACGGGCTGGGCACGCTCCAGGAGGTCATCAGGCAGGGCGCCGGGACCATCCCGCACTACCTGGAGTTCCCGGTCAGGAACCGGGAGACCTGGCGGGCCTTCCGCGACGAGTTCCTGCCCCTGGACCTGGACAAGCGGCTGCCGGCCGCGGACGCCCCGGCGGCGAAGGACGCCTCGCGCTCGCTGACCACCGCCGAGGCCCAGAAGTCCGCGGCGGATGCGGGCGGCGCCGGCGCGGTCGGCTCGGGCCTCGCGGCCATCGGTGCGAGACTCCTGCGCTCGGAGGTGCCGGTGGGCGTCTCCATCGGCTCGTACCTCGGCTGGATCCGCAACTGGGTGGGCTTCGAGAACATCGCCCTGATGTTCTACGACGACCCGGAGCTGATCGAGGAGATGGTCGCGCACGTCGCCGGCATCGCCAGGACCGTGCTCGAGCGCACCCTGCCGCACGTCTCGGCCGACTTCGCCGCCGGCTGGGAGGACATCTGCTACAACAGCGGGCCGATCTGCTCGCCGGAGATGTTCGACGCCATCGTCATGCCCCACCTGCGGCCGGTGCTGAAGCTGCTCCGCACTCACGGCGTGGACGTGATCTACACCGACTGCGACGGCGACATCACCAAGCTCGTGCCCTTGTGGATCGGCGCGGGACAGAACGGCATGTTCCCCATCGAGGTCCGCGGCGGCACCGACCCGGTCAGGCTCCGAAAGGAGTACGGCCACGACGTGGTGCTCATCGGCGGCTTCGATAAGATGGCCCTCTTGAAAGGCCGGGCGGCCATCCTCGCCGAGCTCAAGCGCCTGGAGCCGGTCGTGGCCGACGGCGGCTTCATCCCGCACGTCGACCACCGCGTGCAGGCCGACGTGGGCTACGACACCTACCGCTACTTCGTCCGCGAGAAGCTGGTCATGTGCGGGTGGAAGAAGCAGGACATCGAGGCCATCGAGCCGCTGCGCGACGTCAGGTAGCGGGATCCACAGGTGCGGCGCGGGGATGTCCTAGTGAACTCAACGGGCGAGGGGACGTTGGGCCGAGTAGCTCATGCTCTGCGGAGACGAACGCTCAGGGTTGTGTTCCAGCCCTATCCGAATCCGGAGTGTCTGGTACAATCTTCGTGGCACAAGGTGGGACGGCAGGATCGCAACCCGCGGTAATGGGGCGGTTGTGCTTGAGCCGGCGAGCGGTAAATGGCCGCCAGTGATCGTGGAGGCTGCTTCATGACCCATCAGCCCGGCCCCATGCTCTTCGCCCGCCAGCGGCGTCTCCTCGCCCTGCTCGAAGCCCTTGGCGGCGCCGCCGGCAACCTCGATTTCCAGAAGCTGCTCTTCCTGTACTGCCAGGAGGCGGGCCCCTCGGCTGGCTACGAGTTCGTGCCGTACCGGTTCGGCGCCTTCTCGTTCACTTCCTACGCGGACCGCCGCCGATTGGTGCAGCGCGGGCTGATCGAGGCCGACGAACAGGCCTGGAGGCTGACCTCCGCCGGCCGCCAGGCCGTCGAGGGCCACCGGGAACTGGTCATTACGCTCCAGGACTTCGCCCGGAAGTGTCAGGGGCAGCGCGGCAATGCACTGGTGGCCGAGACCTACCGCCGCTTTCCGTACTACGGGACCCGGAGCGAAATTGCCGACGAGGTTCTCCGTGACGACCCTGCTGCACTGCGCCGGATCGAATCGGCGCGTCCGGCGCGAGGAACTCCTGGCATTGCGACCATCGGCTACGAGGGGCGGTCCCTGGAGGGCTACCTGAACGAGCTGCTTGCCGCGGGGGTCACGCTGCTCTGCGATGTCCGCCGTAACCCGCTGAGCCGGAAATACGGATTCTCCAAGGGCACCTTGTCCAAGGGATGCGAGGGCATCGGCATCACCTACGAGCACCTGCCGGAGCTCGGGATTGCCTCCGAGCAGCGGCGGAACTTGGAGACGCAGGCCGACTACGACCGCCTGTTTCGGGAGTACGAACGCGAGACTCTGCCCAACCAGCTGCCGGCGCTCCAACGGATCCGCGATTGGGTCTCGCAGGAAAAGCGAGTGGCGCTCACCTGCTATGAACGCTTGCCGGCCCAGTGTCATCGACACTGCGTAGCCGAATCCCTGGAAGAGCAGTTTGGCACCGCCTTTGCAGCCACCCACCTTTGAGAGAGGGCTTATATGCCGAAAGAACGCATCCTGATTACAGTGAAGACCTACCCAACGCTGTCTCGGAAGTACGGCGAGACCGTTTGCACGGCGGGGGTGCGTGAGGACGGTTCCTGGGTGCGGCTCTACCCCGTGCCCTTCCGGCGACTCGAAGAACCTGAGCAATACAAGAAGTTCGACTGGCTCGAATGCCAGCTGCGACGCCACAAGCCGGATCCGCGGCCGGAGTCTTTCCGTCCGCTGAACACAGAGGAACTGCGGCCAGTCGGTCATATGGGCACGTCAAACAACTGGCGGGAGCGACGACGCCTAGTGCGCGAGACGGCTCGGGTCTACAACCGGCTGGACGAAGTGATCGAAGGGGCCAAGGCCAACCAGTTGTCGTTGGTGGTGTTCAAGCCCGCCCGGGTGCTCGACTTCACCTGGGAAGAGGAAGAGCGCGACTGGGACCCGGACAAGGTTCGCCAGATGCGGCAGCAACACAGCCAGCTCGAACTCTTCCAGGACAACACGTGGCGGGAGACCTTCGAGATCATCCGCAAACTTCCATACAGCTTCTCCTACAAGTTCGAGGACGCCGCGGGCCGGACGAGCGAGCAGCAGATCCTCGATTGGGAGATCGGGGCTCTCTACTGGAACTGTCTGCGGTCGTGCAATGGTGACGAGCAGCAGGCTCTCGGCAAGGTGCGTATGAAGTACTTCGAAGAGTTCCTGAAGAAGGACCTGCACTTCTTCCTGGGCACCACCCAACAGTTCCACTTTGTGGCGCCAAACCCCTGGGTCATCATCGGAGTGTTCCCGATCCCGCACGAAGGTCAGCAGGAACTCTTTGCTCCATGAGGCTCCAAACGCTCCAAATGAGCTATACGATTGACAAATCGGCGGCCTATAGACGCCGCAAGCCACCGCAAATCTGCCGTTTGTACCATCGGCAATCCGCCAGCTGGCTGATAGAATCTGTCCAATGGCGGAAGCCCAAGGGCCCTGACTGACATCAGCAGCGAAGAATGCCGCCACTCAGGCCGAGATCAAGGTGTTCATTCTCGACAGCCTGTGGAGGGCGCTGCCGAGGCCGCCATTCACCGAAGAGGAGACCGAGGTGGTGGCAGGGCGTGTATACGACTTCGTCTGGCAGCGGAGCGCCGCCGGAGGGCATCCACGGGTGGCTTGAGCGGCCAGAAGGCTTGAAGGCACGGCCGCTTTCCGACGATATTTAAACACACCTGAGTATACTTGGATACACTCAGGCCGGTGAGGATCCCATCAGGGGAGGCCACAGGCAATGAGACTGAGCACCCGCGAGGCGGCCGAGCGCGTCGGGGTATCCCGCAACACCCTGCTGCGCTGGTTCCGGGAGGGGCGCGTCGCCGACGTGCGCCGCGACCGCAACGGCTGGCGCTTCTTCACGCCGGAGGACATCGGCCGCATCCGGGCCTACGTCGAGCGGCAGTCGCCTCCGCCCGCACCGGCCGCGCAGGCCTCCAGCCCGCAGGTGGCCGTATGAGCCGGCGAGGGGTTTTCGCGTCCGCGGCCCTGGCGGCCGCCCTGGCCATCGCGGGCTGCGAGCCGCGCCAGAGGGAGGTCGCGCTCCAGCCCGACGCCGTGCCATCGGCGCGGAGCGCCGCGGTGCTCTACGGCTACGCGGATGGGGCTGTGCCTCCGCCGGCCCCCGCCGGGACGGTCAGCAGCCTGCCCGTTCCCCGCCGGCAGGCGGACCTCCTGCTGCCCGGCGAGCCCGACAGCCCCTGGACCGGCGCGCCCCGCAACCTGGTCCCGGATCCCCTGCCGGAGACCTCGCGCCCGGAGGAGCCGGTGCAAGTCGCAGAGCCGCGTCCCGTCGCTCCGGAACATCCCGAGCTGCCGCTGAAGCCGGAGCACCCGCAGAAGCCGGTCAAGCCCGAGAAACCCGAGAAACCCGAGAAGCCGGTCGCCCCTCCCGACCGGGTCCCGCCGCCGCATGACAACGGCCAGCCCGTCCAGCCTCCGGCTGCCCGGCGGCTGACCCCCGGCGACATCGTCGAGGTCCGGGTCGAGCGCCATGCCGAGTTCAGCGGCCGGTGGACCGTGCGGCCGGACGGCTTTCTGGGCGTCCCCGGAGAGGCGGGCCTCGCTCCGCGCGGGCTGCTCGATCCCGAGGAATTCTCCCGGAGCGTCGGACGAGTGACCGAGCGGTCCCCCGAGCAGACCGGCGAACTTATCGCCAGGGCGCTCACGGATTACGTCAGGGCCGTCCCGGTCGTGACCGTATCCGTCCTGGACAAGCGGGAGGGCTGAGGGCATGGCCCCGCAGGATCCCTCCGGCATCCTCGCGCGTCTGGCCCGCAGGTCCCGCAGCCTTGCCGCCCGGGTGCTGCTGCCGCTGGCCGGCCTTGCCGTCGGCGTGCTGGCCGGTGCCCTGGCCTGGCAGGTCCTCAAGGCCTGGGGGCTCGACTACCGCGCTGAGGTGGGGCTCAAAGTCGGGCCGGAGGCGCGGGCCGCCGACGCCGTCGAATCGCTGGGCCGCCGGGTGGCCGGCGAGGACTTCCAGAAGGTCTGGCGCGAGACCGTCATCGGGCGATTCGCCCTTTCGGGCAGCGCCCGGCTGGCCGTGGAGACCGTCTCCGCCGAGGACGGCGAGGTGCAGTTGGTTTGCCTCGGCCGGCCCAGGCGCGCGGCGATCGACGCGCTGATCGCGGTCCGGGACACGCTGACCTCGGGGCGGGAGGCGGGCATCGAACCGCTCCGGTCGCCGGACTACGCCGCGAAGAGGGCCGATCTTGCCAGGCAGCTCGTGGCTCAGGAGGAGGCCATCCAGGAGGCCATAAGGAAGGAGAAGGGTCTGCGCGCTGCGATCGAAGGCGACAAGGACCTCGCCGCCGTGCAGGCGGACCTGGACAGGATCAAAGCCGAGATCGCATCCCTGAAGAAGCAGTTGGATGCCGCGGACCCCGAAGGCATCGAGGCCGACCGCAGGAGCCTGTTCGAGGAGAAGGCCCGGCTCATGCCGGCCGGCGGCGAGCCCCAGGCCATCGACGAGGCCGGCCGCTCCGTGCTCCGCGAGGAGCTGGCGCGGCTCGAGGAACTGCTCAGCGAAGAGGCCCGGCAAGACAGCACCGACCGGCATCCCGTGATCCGGCGCATCGGCGAGATCAAGCTCCGCCTGGCGGCCGCCGACCTGGCCGGTAAGCTCGCCGATAACGACAGGAAGCGAAAGAGAGTCGGCGCAATCAAGTCCGAGCTGCTGGGCAAATCCATCAGCGTGGAGACGGCCGACAAGAGGCTCGCCAACGGCCGGCAGATCCTGGCGGATCTGAAGAAGATCTCGGATCAAAGGGGCCGGCACACGCTCCAGAAGGAGCTAACCAAGAAGGACATCGCCCAGCTCGACGCCGCTCCGGCCCTCCCCGTGCAGGTCGCCGAGGACGGCCGGGTGGCCGCCGGCCTCGCCCGCGACTGGCTGGTCTGGCCGTGCCTGGCCGCGGGCCTGTTCGTCGGCGCGATCCTGGCGGCGCTCATCCGGCGCTACGCGCAGGCGTGTCTTCTCAAGGTGACGGACCCCTCGGCCCTGGCCGAATGCCTGCGCGTGCCGGTGCTGGGCGTCGTGCCGGCGCTGGCCGGCCTGCCCTTGCGGCAGGAACCCCAGGGACGGAAGGAATAGGAGGCGCGTATCGCCATGCCCGGTCTAGGAGATGCCCTGAGCAAGGCGATGGAGGACTCCCGGCGGGGGCTGGACGATCTGGTCCGCCGGGCCGCCGAGGGCGAATCGGACCTCTCGCAGACGGAGGTCACCCGCATCGTGGCGCCGCAGGCGGACGGGGACAAGACGTCCGTGGAGCCCGAGGCGGAATCCGCCGCCGGCTCCGCGCCGGTGAGCCCGGAGGAGAAGGACTTCCTGGTCGTGGCCCTGGACTCCGACGGAGCGGCCCCGCCACCGCCCCCCCCGCCGGGCGAATCTGGCGCCGGCAAGACCCAGGTGATTCCCGGCCCGGCCGATGACGCCGGCGGCGACGCGGTTCCCGGGGATGCGCCCGCGCCGCCCGGGGCGGACCAGCTTCCGGAGGCGGCCCCGCCGCCGCCCATCACCACCGCCGTGGGATCGATCGCGCCGTTCGCGCCTTCCGGAGTGATCCGGCGCCAGCTCCGCGCCCCGGCCGGAGGCGCCAAGCCCGACGCCTTGCCGGACGGGGGCGAAGGCGAAGGCGGGAACGAGAGCGGCAAAGCCAGGCGCCCGCTCCTCGAGGAGCTGGCGCAGTCCCGGCGCGTTCCGAAGCTCGCCGGCACCGAGCCCTATCGCGATCCGCAGCTGCTCAGGGGCGTCGACGGCGCGGTCAGGCTGATAGCCTCCGGGAAGCTCGGCAGACCGGCGGTCCTGGCCTTCTGCGGCGCGACCCCGGACTCGGGAACCACCACGGTGGCCGCGGCCGTGGCGCTGGAGCTCGCCGCCCAGAGCGGCCTGCGGGTGCTGCTGGTCGACGCCGACCTCAACTCGCCCGGCCTCGGCGGCCTGATCGGCGGGGCCGGTGCACCCGGCCTGGCTGAGGTCCTGGCCGGCGGGTCGTCCCTCGATGCGGCGCTGGTCTGCTCCGAGGCCGAGAGCCTCGCCGTGCTGCCGGCCGGAGGCAAGCCGGAGAAGGCCGGCGCCTCCCGACCGCTCGACGCGGCGGCGCTGGGCCGGATGCTCGACCAGTGCCGCGGGCTCTTCGACGCGGCGATCTTCGATGCCGGCCCGGTGGTTGGGCGCAACCGCGCTGCCGAGCTGGCCGGCGAGGCCGGGACCGCCGTGCTGGTGGTCCGGGCCGGAACCACCGACGCGCGCCAGGCCCGGGTCGCGCGCAACGCCCTGCGGCGCAGCGGCGCCCGCGTGGCCGGGGCGATCCTCAACTGCGCGCCGCCCGCGCCAGGGAAGTAGCCGTGTACCTGAGCCATTGGGGCCTGAAGCGCCGACCCTTCCGGGACGCGCCCGACACGCGCTTCTTCTTCCACTCGGCGACGCACGACGCGGCACTGGCCGAGATGCTCTACGCCGTCGACGAGTCGCAGGCCGCGGCGCTGTTGGTCGGTCCGTTCGGCAGCGGCAAGTCGCTGGTGCTCCGCGCCCTGCTGGGAGGACTCTCCGGAGCCGGGGGCTACCGCGTCGCCCTGTTGCCGAGCTCGCTGCTGGGCCCGGCCGACGCGGTGCTGGCCGCGGCCCACGCGCTGGGCGCCGGAGACCTGCCCCGGGACCCCGCCCAGATCTCCGAGGCCTACGCCGTCGGCCGGCTGGAGCAGCTGCTCCGCTCGCTGGCCGCGGAGGGACTGCGCGTGGTCCTGGCCATCGACGACGCCCACGCCATCGAGTCTCCGGCCGTCTGGGAGGCGCTGCGCCAGGTGCTGGGCATCGCTGCCGGGGAGGCCGGGGCGCTGACGCTGCTCCTGTCCGGCAGCCCGGTGCTGCTCGAGCGCGTCGCGGCCGCTCCGGGCTTCAAGGAACGGGTGGGGGTCTGCACGACGCTCGCGCCCCTCGCCGCGGAGGAGGGCCTCGACTACATCCTGCACCGGCTCTCCTGCGCCGAGTCCGAGAGCGGCATCTTCACCGCCCGGGCGGCGGAGGCCATCGTCCGCCTCTCCGGGGGGCTGCCCTCGCGCATCAACCACCTGGCCGACCTGTCGCTGGCGGCCGCATTCGGCCTGGGGCTCAAGGTCGTGGGCCCCGAGGTGGTGGACATGGCCGCGGCGGGCGCGGCCGCCGGCCAGCCGGAGCTCAAGGGCTAGCAGCCGATGAACGCGCTCTTCGGATCGGGAAGAAGGAAGGAGCCGGAGCCGCATCAGGAGCCGGAGCTCACTCCCGAGGAGCGCCTGCTGGCCGAGAAGGCCAGGGCCGCCGCGGCCAAGCGGGAATCCGAGCGCCGGGAGCAGACGCTGGAGGTCTCGGACTTCCTTGACGGCATTCTGGGCACGGCCCAACCCGAACCGGAGGCGGACGCCGTGCCGGGTCCGGTGGACGCGTCCGGTCCGGACGTGGGCGTTGTCCTCCCCCCGGGTTCCGGCGAACAGGAGGTCGGGCGCCAGGAAGCAGGGCGGGCGGAGATGCCGCCGGTTCCGGAGGCTCCGAAGGCGCTCCAGTCCCCCGGGTCCCCGGACGTCCCGGGAGCCCTGGGAGCCCCGGTCGGGCCCTCCGAGCCGGCGGATTCGGCGGTCGGTGCGATTTCGGCCCCTCTGGCCTTCGAGGGCTCCGAACCGGTGTCCGGGCGCCAGACGGAGCCTGCGGCGCCCGTGGACCAGGCGCGCCTGCAGTCGGGCCCCAGGCGGTACGACGCCCGGTCCCTGACTTCGCTCATGAACCGCCGCACTCTTTCGGTGCCGCTGGCCGAGACCTGGGCCGCCGTGATGTCGCTGGGGCGTTCCGGAGAGGGCGCCCGGCACCCCGAGTTCGAGCCCGAGGCGGCCGGCACCTTCGACCGCATGGCGGCCGGCCTGGGTTCGCGGCGGAGGCGCCGCCCGCGGCTGACCTTCGAGCCCGAGGGGCCGTCCCCCGGGCCATTGCCCCAATCGGCGGAACTCACCAAGCTTCTGCACGCCTCGGTGCGGACGAACCGGGAGCAGTCCTCGTCCGACACCGACCTGGGCGGCTCGTCCCCGGCGCCGCCCCTGCCCGGCGACCCCACCATCAAGATGCGCGCGGCGGAGGCCGCGCCGCCAGTCCGGCAGTCCTCCGGCGCGGATGACGACGACGCGCCGACGACGGTCGAGCCGCAGGTGTCCGCTGCAGTCGGAGTCCCCGCTCCGGCAGAAGCCTCCGCTCCGGCTCCGCCGCGGAGCTACTCGCTCGACGATCTGCCCTCCTGGTCGGGCAGCGCCGGTCAGGAGCGGGCCGAAGCGGGGGAGCGGCCGGGAGACATCGAGCCGGCCATGGCGGAGGAGGGTCTCGACGACGCCGACCTGCGCGATGCCCTGGCCGCCGCCGAGGCGGCCTCGCGCAGACGCGCGCCGGCGGGCCAGGCCCAGGCACCGGTGCAGGGGGGGCAGGAGATGGATGCTCCATCGGCATCGGCCCCGGGCAAGAAGACCTCGGAGAGGCGCTATTCCATGGACGACCTCCCCGCGGCCCTTCCCGCGTCGGGAGGCGGTGACGCCTCGGACTTCTCCGACGGCGGTCCGCGCTCCGACAGGATCGAGGACGACCGCCTCGGGGAGGAGGGACTGCCGGAGCTCCCCGAGGCTCCTCCGGCCGAGCCCCCCGTCCCGCCCCCTGCTCCGCAGCTGGGCTCCGGATCGCTCAAGGCCCTCGAGCGGGCCACGGATAGCTCGACGAGCGGCGAGCGCAGCGACCCGCGCTCTTCGCCGGCCGGGGCCGGGCCGGCGCCTGCGGCGACACCCGAGCCCGAGTCCGCGCCAGCGCCCGCCGAGGTCGCGCTCCCCGTCCAGGGTCCGACCCCTCCGGATTCGGCGGCGCCTCAGCATCCGCCGGTGCCCGTTGCGGCAGAGAACGCCGCAGACCTTTCCATACACCAACTGGCCGATATGGAAAGATATATCGAAGACCAGATGGATACCGTCACAGTCAGCACGATCGATGATGGAGCAGAGTCGCATAAGAAACGCAGGAGCCTGGCGAACATTCTGGCCGCGATCGTAACCGCCTTGTGGAACTCGGTTACGAGAGCCTTGAAGTGGATCGATGGACTCCTCAATCCCTATAGCCTTAGCTGCAAGCGCTTGGTTGGCATAGCGGGGCTGATCATGTGGGCCATCATCATCGCCATGATTCTGAAAATATGGATATTGCCGGGCATAGATTCGGGAGAATAGTTTGCACCTGTGCACTGGCCGCAAAATTGGGATTATAGTTGCGTTTGCCCGGTGATTCACTATACTTCCCAGGCGCGGGGGGAGGGTCATGACCTCGGGGCAAACATCCGACCCTGTGTCGAACACCATAGTGATGCTGCTGGCCGGCGGCCAGGGGGAGCGTCTTTATCCCCTGACCCGTGACCGCGCCAAGCCCGCGGTGCCCTTCGGCGGCCCCTACCGCATCATCGACTTCACGCTTTCGAACTGTCTGAACTCCGGCCTGCGCCGGATCAACGTGCTGGTGCAGTACAAGAGCGCTTCGCTCAACGAGCACATCGCCCGCGGCTGGAGTTTGTTCAACGCCGAACTCGGCGAGTACATCCGCACCACCCCGCCGCAGCAGCGCACCGGCGCGGCCGAGTGGTACAAGGGCACGGCCGACGCCATCTACCAGAACATCTACGCTCTCGACCGCGAGCGGCCGAAGCTCGTGCTCATCCTCTCCGGCGACCACATCTACAAGATGGACTACCGGGCCTTCCTCAACACCCACGCGGATAAGAAGGCCGACCTGACCGTCTCGTGCCTGGAAGTGGAGAAGAAGTTCGCCCACGAGCTGGGCGTGGCCGAGGTGGACTCCGACCTGCGCATCGTGGGCTTCCACGAGAAGTCCCAGGATCCGCCGGAGATCCCCGGCAAGCCCGGATGGTGCTTCGCCAGCATGGGCGTCTACGCCTTCGGCACCGAAACCCTGGTGCGCGAGGTGGTTCGCGACGCCAAGCGCCACAGCTCGCACGACTTCGGCAAGAACATCATCCCGGAGATGATCAAGACCCACCGGGTCTTCGCCTACAACTTCGCGGCGAGCAAGTGGGGCAGGTACTGGCGGGACATCGGGATCCTCGACGCCTACTGGCAGGCCAACATGGACCTGGTCGGCGTCGAGCCGCCCTTCAACCTCTACGACCGGGAGTGGCCGGTGCGCACCGGCCAGCCGCAGATGTCCCCGGCCAAGTTCGTACTCGACGAGCCCGACGGCCGGCGCGGCACGGCGGTGAGCTCGATGATATCCTCCGGATGCATCATTTCGGGCGCGACCGTGAAGCGCTCGGTCCTCGGTCCCGGCGTGCACGTGCACAGCTACTCCGAAATCGAGAACTCGATAATCTTCGACGGCGTGGACATCGGCCGCGGCTGCAGAATACGGAATACGATTATTGACAAGGGCGTTAAAGTCCCGCCGGGAGAGAAAATCGGGTATGATCCTCAGGGCGACAGGGCCAGGTTCACCGTCACCGCCGGAGGTGTCGTCGCCGTGCCCAAGGAGATGCGATTCGAAACACCGGCCCAGCGGCCGGAGGGGGGGCTCTGAAATGGCCAGAAAGCCCAGGGGGCCTGAGGACTACACCCGCGAAGAACTGCTCATCATGGCGGAGCGCGTGAACCTCAAGTACCGCAGCCGCAAGAGCAAGGAGCAGCTCTACGAGGAGCTGGGCCTGGGCGAGAAGAAGGCCGGGGCCCGCAAGTCGGGCCGCCGCAAGATCGCCGCCTCGATGCCGGCCAGGCGCGCGGCCGCCGGCGGCGAGGACGCGACCGAAGAGCGCGCGCCCCTGGGCATGCCCGGGGCCCCGGTGCCGACGGCCACATCCTCGACTTCGAGCATTCCCCTGCCGTCGCCCTTCGCGGCGCCGGCCGCCCGGACCGGTCCCTACGTCGACCGCGGCCCGGATCTGCCGGCCAACTACGGCGACGACGTCCTCGAGGCGCTGGTGCGCGACCCCCGGGCGCTCTTCGTCTACTGGGAGCTCGCCGGCGGCGCCTACCAGCGGGCCTGCGCGGGCAAGAGCGACGCGGAGCTCGCCGGCGCAGTCTGGGTGCTGCGCGTCAGCCGGATCGACGGCGGCCAGTTCTTCGACATCCCGGTGGACCCGGGCGTCGGCAACTGGTACCTGCACGTCGACCCGGCCTCCGCCTATCAGATAAAGATCGGACTGGTGCTGGCCTCCGGTTCCTTCGTCGAGCTGGCCTCCAGCCGGGTGGTGAGCACTCCGCCCGATTCGGTCAGCGAGCGCGTCGACGAGCAGTGGATGCTGGTCAGCGAGGAGTTCGACCGGCTGGTCGACTACACCGTGCAACAGCACGGCCGGCAGCCGGGCTCGGCCCAGATGGGCCAGCTCCGCCGCCGCCGCGAGGCCCTGCGCCGCAAGGTGGTCGAGTTCCCCTGGAACATCTCCAGCCGGATAAGCTCGCCGGGGGTCTCGAGCTGGATGACCTCGCCGCGCGGCGGCGCCAGCCGCATCGCCCCCGCGCCTTCGAGCCGCAGGCGCTAGCCCGGGACGCCCTGACCGTGCCGGCCGGATACTTCGCGCTCGTCCTCCACGCCCACCTGCCCTTCGTGCGCCACCCCGAGCACCAGGAGTTCCTGGAGGAGGGCTGGTTCTACGAGGCGCTGACCGAGACCTACCTGCCGCTGCTGCTCGCCTACGAGCGCATGGCCAACGACGGGGTCAGGTTCCGCATCACCATGAGCCTGACGCCGCCGCTGTGCGAGATGATGGCCGACCCGCTGCTCCAGGGTCGCTACATCCAGAACCTCGACAAGCTCGAGCACCTGGCCGAGCGCGAGTGCGCCGCCTGGAAGGCGGAGACGCCCATCGGCATCATGGCCCGGATGTACCGCGACAACTTCCGGGCCTGCCGCGCGCGCTTCGAGTCCGCCGGCCGGAATGTCATCGGCGGCTTCCGCGCGCTCCAGGACGCCGGTTTCCTCGAGATCATCACCTGCGGCGCGACCCACGGGATGCTTCCGCTGATGCGCACCGAGGAGGCCATCCGCGCGCAGATCGAGGTCGCGAAGACGAACTACCGCAAGCACTTCGGCCGCGACCCGCGGGGCATCTGGCTGCCCGAGTGCGCCTACCGCCCGGGCATCGAGGGCCACCTCAAGGCCGCCGGCATCCGCTTCTTCATCATGGACGCCCACGGGCTGCTCTTCGCCACGCCCCGGCCCAAGTACGGCGTCTTCCGTCCGGCCTACGCGCCGGGCGGGGTGGCCGCCTTCGCCCGCGACCTCGAGAGCGCCAAGCAGGTCTGGAGCCGCGAGGAAGGCTACCCCGGCGACTACGACTACCGGGAGTTCTACCGCGACCTGGGCCACGACGGCGAGCAGACCTACGTCGGGCCCTATCTCCCCTCGGGCATCCGCACGAACCTCGGGATCAAGTACCACCGGATCACCGGCCAGGTCGAGCTCCACCAGAAGGCCTTCTACGACCCGCGCGCCGCGCGCGAGAAGGCCGCCGCCCACGCCGGCAACTTCATGTTCAACCGGCAGCACCAGCTCAATTACCTGCGCGACCTGCTGGGCACCGAGCCGGTGATCACCAGCCCCTACGACGCCGAGCTCTTCGGCCACTGGTGGTACGAGGGCCCGCAGTTCCTGGAGTTCCTCTACCGCAAGATGCACTTCGACCAGAGCGACGTCGAATCGATCACGCCGGTCGAGTTCCTCGACCGCCACCAGACCCACCAGACGCTGCAGCCGGCCGCCTCGACCTGGGGCGACAAGGGCTACTTCGAGGTGTGGTTGAACGGCACCAACGACTGGATCTACCGGCACCTGCACAAGGCCGAGGAGCGCATGGTGGAGCTGGCCCGGAGCCACCCGGTGAGCTCCGGCTGGGAGGAGCGGGCCCTCAAGCAGGCCGCGCGCGAGCTGCTCTTGGCCCAGAGCTCCGACTGGGCCTTCATCATGACCACCGGCACGATGGCCGCCTACGCCGAGCGGCGCACCCGCGAGCACGTGGCCCGCTTCACCCGGATCTACGAGGAGATCAAGGCCGGGCGGATCGACCAGGGCTGGCTCGCCGACGTCGAGGGCAAGGACACGATCTTCCAGGAGATCGACTACCGGATCTACCGGTAGGGCCCGGACAGGCGGGGCCGGCTCACGTCGGGCTGCGACGAAGGCCGGTCGGCATCAGAGCTTTACGCGACAGCGCTTCTTGGTCAGGTCCACGTCGAACTCGTAGCTGCCGGCGTAGTTCCCGCGTAACTCCACCACAAAGGTCACGACTTGGCCGGCGCAAGGCCGTTGCGCCCCCGCCCATTTTGCGGAGAATTCGCCGATAGACGCCCCTTCGGTGTCCGTAGCATGGTGGTTCTGGAGGCCTTCCGGGCATGACCGACAGGCAGCTGCTGGCCGAGTACGCGCGAAGCGGGTCCGAGAGGGCCTTCGCCGAGCTCGTCGGGCGGCACGCCGGCATGGTCCACGCGACCTGCCGGCGCGTGCTGGGCGACACCCCGGCAGCGGAGGACGCCGTCCAGGCGGCCTTCCTGGTGCTGGTCCGGAAGGCCCGCTCGTTGCCGGCCGGTGCGAGCGTGGCCGGCTGGCTCTACAGGACCGCTGAGCTGGCCGCGCGGGACGCCCTCAAGTCCGAGCGGCGCCGCGCGCGGCGCGAGAAGGAGGCGGCCACCATGCGAGAGAAGTCCCGGGCGCCGGAGGCGTCCTGGGCCGACCTGCGGCCGGAGCTGGACGCGGCCATCGCGGCGCTTCCGGGCCGGGAGCAGGAGGCCCTGGTCCTCAGGTACCTCTGCGGCCGCTCCGAGCAGGAGGTCTGCGCCGAGCTCGGCGCGCCGCAGAGCACGGTGGCCACCCGGATCGCCAGCGCCCTCGAACGCCTGCGCCGGACGCTCTCGCGCCGCGGCGTGGCGCTCTCGAGCGCCGCGCTCGGCGGGATGCTCGCCGCCCAGGCCGCCCCGGCCGCCCCCGCGGGGCTGGCCGGATCCATCGTCGCGGTTTGCTCGGGCCAGGCGGCCGCCTCGGGTGCGGCCGCGGCCCTGGCCGACGGCACCGCGCGGGCCCTGGTCTGGGCCAAGGCCAAGCTGGCGGCCACGGCGCTCTGCGCCGCGGCCGTGGTGGCCGGCGGGGGAGCGCTTGCGGTCCACCGTTTCGCGCCGGCAAACGCGCCGGCGTCGATGGACGACGATCCCGCGGTGATCGCCCGGCTCGCGGCCCTCGGCGAGGGCTGCTCGCTGCGCCTGGACGGTTTCCGGGTCCTGGGCGTCGACCGGACGCCCGAGGACCGCAAGCTCCGCGAGGCCTGCCGCTTCGGGCCCGGCTACCGGCACCGCTGCAACGTCATGCCCTGGGCGGCCGACCGCGGCACGGCGCTCTACTGCGGCAGCAACCACAAGAGCTATCACGTCAACGACGTCTGGGAGTTCTCGCTCGGCGCCAACGCCTGGCGACGGCTGGTGGCCTCCGACGGCGAGAACCACTTCAGTCCGGCCTTGTGGTCCGCTGCGGCAAAGTACGGCCGGGACTCGGAGCGCAATCTGGAGCGCTGGCGCGACTGGATGAGCCGCAACCTCGAGGTGGCCGGCGGATCTCTGCGCACGACCGGCAACGGCGGGCCCTTCTCCGCCTACATGACCTGGGACCAGCTGGCATACGACCGCGACCGCGGCCGGCTCTACTGGATGGTCAGCGGCGGCTCGCGCCACGCCGACGTCAAGGACTACGCCCTGGCCACCGGGCAGGACGCCGCGGAGCTCGCCCGGCGGATAGAGCCGGGCACCACCCTTTGGTGGTTCGACGTCAAGAGCCGCCGCTGGTCGCGCCAGCTCGGCGACGGGCTGCGCCCCAGGACGCAGGGCATGGGCGGCACGCTGCGCTATGTGCCCGAGGCCGGGGGGCTGATCTGGTACGTTTCGGCCGAGAACACCACCCCCTACGAGTACGACATGTGGGTCTACGACGCCGACGCCAACTCGTGGCGGAATCTGGCGCCCAACGGCGGCGCGAGCATGAAGGCGCTGTGCGCCGCAGGCGCGGCCCCGGGAAGCGGTATCCAGAGCGCGTACAGCCCGGACCACGGGATGCTGGTGGCCGTCGGCGGGACCATCACCTGGACCTACGACTGCGCGGCCGACTGGTGGGAGCGCTCCGCCGAGGACCCGGCCAACGACGCCCACGACATGACCACGGTCTTCGCCTACGACCGGGCCGCCCGGGCCTTCCTGCTGGCCCAGCCGCAGCGAGGCACGCTGCGGGCGTACGACCCGATCGCCCAGACCTGGACGACCGCCTCCATCTCCGGCCCGCCGCTGCCCTCGCAGACGTCGGCCGGCTACTACGACGTGCGCCTGAACGCTTTGGTGCTCTACGACGGCACCGGATCGGTCTGGGTCTACCGCCACCGCCGTGCGGTGCGGTGAGGGCGTTCCTACCCCAACCCGTCGACTGAAAGGCGGACGATGATGATCGCGAATGCGTGGAAAGTCCGGTCGCAAAGGGTGTTGCTCGCCGGCCTGGCGCTGGCCTGGGCGGTGACGGCCGGGGCGGCCGAGCCTAAGAAGGCCCCGGCCCCGGCTCAAGGCGCGGCCGGGCCGGTCGTGCTCGACGAGAGCGGCTGGCTGCGGCTCTTCGCCGGCTTCCGCACTCCCATGGTTCGCGGCAAGGACGGAGCGCTGGCCGAGAGCAAGGCCGCGCCCTTCGTGGTCACCACCGGCGCCGAGCCGCCCGAGAACTGGATCGGCGCCGACTTCGACGACTCGTCCTGGGCCCGCTACCGCATCGGCCGCACGCACTCCAGGGAGACCGACTACGGCTTCTCGGGAACCTTCGGCCCGGAGCTCGCCCGCCAGTGCCTGCGCGGCCGCTTCCGGGTCGATGACCCGGCCGCGGTGCGGGACCTGAAGCTCACCGTGGCCTTCCGCGGCGGGATGATCGCCTACGTCAACGGCAAGGAGGTCGCCCGCGCCAACCTGCCCAAGGACGCCAAGCTCTCGAGCGCGCTCCTGGCGGAGGAGTATCCCGAGGAGTGCTTCCTGAAGCCCGATGGCGCGCCGCTCCGCGCGGCTTTCAAGGATCCGCAGACCTTCAAGGACCGCTGCGAGAAGCGCGTCCGCCGCATCGAGAACGTGGCCATCCCGGCCTCGATGCTTCGCAAGGGCGTGAACGTGGTGGCCTTCGAGTCCTTCCGTGCGCCGTACATGGGCAGGGGGCTGGACATCGAGGGCATCAACTCGCGGACGGCCTGGACGACCGGGGGCCTGGTCGAATTCAGCCTCACTGCGGCCGGCGGCGCGGTGCCCAACCTCGAACGGCCTGCCGGAATCCAGGTCTGGAACCTGGACCGCAACGACCGCCTCAGCCCCGGGCTCTACGGCGACGCGGCCGAGACTCTCGGGCCCATCGTGCTGGTGGGCGCGAAGAACGCCTTCTTCTCCGGCCAGGTGGCTCTGACCTCGACCGAGCCCATCAAGGGCCTCAAGGCCGAGGCCGGCGAGCTCAAGGGCCCGGGGACGATCCCGGCCGCCGCTCTCCGGGTCCGCTACGCGAAGATCGACGGGTCCTCGCGGGGCACGGTCTACGCCGACGGCCTGGTCGACCGGGCCGCCGCCGAATATCCGGTCGACAAGAAGGCCGGGGCCGCGGCGGCGCAGGTGCTCCTGACCGTGCACGTGTCCAAGGACGCCGCGCCCGGCGAGTACAAGGGGACGCTGACCGTCTCGGCCCAGGGTCTCGCCCCGGTCGCCGTGCCGGTGGCGCTCTCGGTGGCCGACTGGACCGCTCCGGATCCGATCAACTTCCGGACCTTCGTCTGCGCCTACCAGTCGCCGACCTCGGTGGCGCTGCAGTACGAGGTGCCCGAGTGGTCGGAGGAACACTGGAAGTATCTCGAGAAGAGCTTCGAGCTCCTCGGCCAGGTCGGCAACAAGGCCGTGCACATCCCGGTCGTGGACCGCACCCAGTTCGGCAACGACGAGGGCATGGTCTACTGGGTGAAGAAGGAGGACGGTTCCTACGACTACGACCTCTCCGTCTTCGACCGTTATCTGGATCTGGCCGAGAAGTACTGCGGCAAGCAGGACTACGTGGTCCTGCACGTCTGGCACGCCGGCGGCTGGTCGGACCGCGGCGTCAAGCAGGAGAACACCGTCACGGTGGTGGACAGGAAGACCGGTGCCCGCAGCCACATGCAGGTGCCGGAGTTCGCCACCGAGGAGAGCAAGAAGTTCTGGACGCCGGTGCTGGCGGTCCTGAAGGAGCACCTGGCCAGGCGGGGCATGGAGAAGGCCATGTGCCTGGGCATCCTGAGCGACTCGACCGCGCCCAAGGAAGTCTTCAAGATGTTCAGCGAGGTGGCCCCGGGCGTCGGCTGGCACCGCGGCTGCCACACCCACAATCCCTCGATGAAGCCCTACGGCATCGGGCCGGGGAGCCTGGTGACCTACCACGAGCACTGCTACGGGATGAGCCTGGCCAACCCCGCCGGCGGCAAGGGACTGCCCAAGCTCTGGGAGCTCCGGGGCTGCCCGGGCACCGCCTACTTCCGCGGGGACTTCGACAACCAATCGCTCTTCCGGTTCCGCACCTGGGGCGAGGCCGCGCTGTGGACCAACAAGCAGGGCGTGGGCCGCTTTGGCCTCGACTACTGGGAGGTCATCGACAAGAGCGAGAACAAGGGCGCCTCGATGAGCAAGGGCCGGGCCGGCAAGGAGATCGGGCTCTACAACCGCTGGCCGCACTCGACCTGCTCGCAGCGCGAGCCCACGGTGTACCGCATGACCGAGCCGGGCCCGGACGGCGCCGTGCCCAACCTGCGCTTCGAGGCCTTCCGCGAGGGGCTCGTGGAGGCCGAGGCCCTGATCGCGGTCTCCGAGGCCGCCAACGTCCACGCCGACAGGATCGGCAAGGAACTGGCCGACCGCATCCAGGGGCTGGAGCTCGACCGCCTCAACTTCTGCCGGGCGCACGGCGGCCCCTACGGCGGCAGCCTCACAGTGCACACCGGCTGGCAGGACTTGAACCGCCGGCTCTTCTCGGCGGCGGCCGAGGCGGCGAAGAAGCTGGGGAAGTGAGACGGGGAGGCACAAAGGGACAGAGGCACTAAGGCACTGAGTGAGGATCACGACATGTCAATAGAGATAGCTAATCCGACAGCGGGCGCGAAGCGCACTCAGTGCCTCAGTGCCTTAGTGCCTCAGTGCCTTCTCTTGTTGTTCGCCTGCACTGTTACCGCCTCCGCCGCCGAACCCTCGTTCATCTCGAAGCCATCCGCCGCGAAGGACGGCGACGGGGCGAAGATCGAGTTCACCGTCTCCGCCCCCACCGACGTCGAGGTGGCCGTGCTCGACGCCAAGGGCGCGGTGGTCCGTTGCCTGGCCGCCGGCCTGCTCGGCGCGAACGCTCCGGAGCCCTTCAAGAAAGACTCGCTCGCCCAGGAGGTGGTCTGGGACGGACGGGACGACGCCGGCAAGCCGGCCGCCGGCGGGCCGTTCAAAGCCCGGGTGCGCCTGGGGCTCCAACCCAGGCTGGACCGCATCCTGGGACGGAACGACAACACCCTGAGCGGCTCGATCGATACGGTGACGGTCAGCCCCAAGGGCGAGATCTTCGTCCTCCTGACCGACGCCTACCGCGGCCGCGCGGAGCTGCGGGTGCTCGACCGCGACGGCAGGTACCTGCGCACCATCATGCCCTATTCGGCGAGCACCCCGCCGGAGCGGAGCGAGCCGGTCGGGCACGTGATGATCGACGGAAAGCGTCAGCCCCTGGTTTTCAACGGCCAGGGACACTGCTTCTACCCGCTGGTCGCGGGACTGCGGGGGCAGACCATGGCCTGGCACCCGGACGGCTACCTGGTGGCGGCCAGCTCCACCGGCTCGATGTGCAACCACGGCCCGCCGCGGCACCTGATCGCCTTCCACCCGGAGGGCGGCGCGCCGGAGAAGGCTGGCTTCGTCGGCCCGCTGATCCGCAGGCCGCGCGGCTTCCTGGGCGGCTCCGGAGAGGGCTACGCCCGCGGCATGGATCGCCTGGCGGTCAGCCCCGACGGGCAGTGGATCTACCTGGTCCAGTGCTTCAGGGCCAGCTACTTCGAGAAGGGCGAGTGGCAGCACGGCGTCTTCCGGTTGAAGTGGACCGACAAGGAGATCGGCGAGCCCTGGCTGGGCAGGAAGGCGCCCGGCGCCGGCGACGACGAGTTCAACGACCCGCAGGGCCTGGCCGTGGACAAGGAGGGCCGGCTCTTCGTCTGCGACCGCGGCAACAACCGGGTCAAGGTCTACTCGGCCGACGGCAAGCTGCTGGGCAAGTTCGAGGTGCCGCTCCCCGAGCAGATCGCGGTGCACCCGGCCGGCGGCGAGCTCTACGTCCTTTCCAAGACGTCCGACCGGGTCTACGACGTGATGAAGTCCAAGGAGCCGATCACCAGCCGGATCATCAAGTTCACCGCGTTCAAGGACGGCGGCGCCAGGGAGGTGGCCCGCGTCGAGTTCCAGGTTAAGAAGCAGTACGCGGAGCTGCTGGCGCTGGACGCCTCCGCCTCGCCGCCGCGCCTGTGGGCGGTGATCTCCGGCGGATACGGCACCCCGTCCAGGCTGACCCCGATCGCCGACGAGGGGGCGGCGCTGAAGATCGGCGAGCCGGCCGGCGAAGGCGGCGGGCTGCACTACCCCTTCTTCATGGCCGCCGACCCGGGGCGCAAGCGGGTGATCGTCTCCGAGTTCGGGGGCGGGCACAGCGTCATCGACATCGAAAGCGGCAAGCGCACCGGCCTCAAGCTGCCGGGCAGCGACCTGACCGTGGACCGGGACGGGAACATCTACGTGATGGGCGGCTACAACTCCAACGCGCTCCTGCGCCTCGACGCCCAGGGCAAGCCCCTGAACTTCCCGGCCACCGGGTCGAACAAGCTCGAGGTCAAGTTCCGGGCCTACGGACCGAGCATGGGCCTGCGCGGCCACTGCATCGCCCCGAACGGCGACCTCTACGTGCGCCGCTCGCCCAACCACGCCCTGATCTCGACGGTCGACGTCTACGGGCCGGACGGCGCGCTCAAGAAGGCCGGGCTGGTGACCGGCTGCGGCAGCGGCGACTCCGGGATCGGGGTCGACAACCGCGGCAATATCTACCTGGGCATGAACCTGAAGCCCGCCGACGAGATCATCCCGCCGGACTTCGCCAAGGTCGTGCCCGCCGCGAACTGGAAGTACTACCGCAAGGTCGACCGCCAGCCGCCGTGGAGTTACCTCTACGCCAATCCCTACCTCTTCCATATGGGATCGATCTTCAAGTTCGGTCCGGAGGGCGGCCGGATCTACGGCAACTACAACCCCAAGTCGGAGAAGGACGACAGCCTGGCCCTGGACAAGGCCCCGGCGGACGCGGCGGCCTACAAGTCCGGCTACCTCAACTGGAACGTAAAGGTGGCCGGCGCCAAGTGGCGCTACGCCGGCATCGGGATCGTGCCGCATTCCTTCGACGGCTTCAGCGGCGACGACGGCTGCGAGTGCCTGCAGTCGCAGCTCGACGCCGACCCCTACGGGCGGGTCTACGCGCCCAGCGCCTTCCACTCCTCGGTGGAGATGGTCGACCCGGCCGGGAACCGCCTCGCGCGGATCGGGGCCTACGGCAACGCGGACGACGGGGGGACGAGGGGCGAGGGGCAGGGGGCGGGAGCGAACTCGGCCTCTCAGCCCTCCGGCCCAAATGCTCGCCCCACGTCCCCCGCCCCCCGCCCCATCCACTTCGCCTGGCCGGCTGAGTGCGACTACGCCGAGGCCGACGGGAAGCTCTACGTCGCGGATAGCGTCAACCGGCGAATCATGGTGGTGCGCTTCGACGCGGCGGCGGAGGAGAGTTGCGATTTGAGGTAGGCGGGGGAGGCACTGAGGGACTGAGGCACTAAGGCACTGAGCAAGGGGGTCACGACATGCCAATGAGAATAGCCAATCCGGCAGCGCGCGCGTATCGGGGCGTAGCCTTGAGGCGGAGCCCGGCGAAGCGCACTAAGTGCCTCAGTGCCCTAGTGCCTCAGTACCTCCTGCTGCTCGCTGCGATCCATTCCGCTGCCTCCGCCGCCGAGCCCGCCCCGCAGCCGCCGGCGTTCGCCGCCAAGCCCACCGCGACCAAAGCCGGCGACGGCGCCAAGATCGGTTTCTCGGTCTCCGCTCCGACCGACGTCGAGGTGAGCATCGTCGGAGCCGACGGCAAGGTGGTCCGCCACCTGGCGGCGGGAATGGTCGGCAAGAACGCACCGGAGCCCTTCAAGAAGGACTCCCTCGCGCAGGAGGTGGCCTGGGACGGCAAGGACGACGCCGGCAAGCCCGCGGCCGGCGGGCCGTTCAAGGCCCGGGTCAGGCTCGGCCTGAGCGCGACGCTCGACCGGTTCATCCCGTCGGCGCCGGACCCGCTCAGCCGGCCGACGTCCATCGGCGTGGGCGCCAACGGCGACGTCTACGTGCTGGCCGGCCGCTCCCACACCAACAGCGTCAACGTCTACATGTTCGTCCTCGACCGCGACGGCAAGTACCTGCGCACCATCCTGCCCTCGCCGGCGGGGCTCAAGGCCGATCAGGTCAAGGGCCTTGAGCGGCTGAAGCTTCCCGGCGGCAAGGAGGTCCCGATAATCTATCACGGGTACACCGGCGACGTCGCGCCGTTTCTCGCCGGCATGCGCGCCCAGCAGCTGGCGGTGACCTCGCAGGGCTGGATCGTCTTCGCCTCGGGTGGCAACGACATGTGGGACCAGGGCGAGCAGCGCCACGCGCTGGTCATCAAGCCCGACGGCAGCACTCCGCCGGAGGTCGGCTTCGTGGGGCCGCGGCTGGGCAACGCCTGCGGCTACGGCATCGGCCTGCGCCGGCAACAGCTGGCGGTCAGCCCCGACAACAAGACCGTCTACTTCTGCGGGATGGGCTGGGGCGGAAGCGGCAAGAAGCCGCCCAAGGGCATCCACTGCATCGGCCGGACGACGTGGGCCAGCAAGGCGCCCGCGCCGGAGAGCTTCATCGGCAAGCCCGACGAGCCCGGCGACGACGACGAACACCTCAACGACCCGGTCAGCGTGGCCTGCGACGGCGAGGGGCGCATCCTGGTCTCCGACTTCGGCAACAACCGCGTGGCGGTCTTCGCCGCCGACGGGAAGTTCCTCGGCCAGACCAAGGTCGAGCGCCCCCGGATGGTCTGCGTGCATCCCAAAACGGGGGTCATGTACGTCCTGACCGCGCCGGAGGTCGACGCCAAGAAGCGCGGCGGCGGGCCCTTCTCGATCGTCAAGTTCGACAAGGCCGTCGACGGCAAGGAGGTGGCGCGCGGCTCGTTCTCCGGGGGCAACCCGGTCCTGGCGCTCGACGCGAGCGCCGAGATCGCGCGGCTGTGGCTGGCCAACGGCGGTCTCTTCCCGATCGAGGACGCCGGCGGCAAGCTCGAGGCCGGCGCCGACGTGATCACTGCGGCCCCGGGCGGCTTCCCCGGCTACCCGCTCTACCTGGCGCACGACCCCGCGCGCGAGGTGCTCTACGTCTCCGACTACGCTCTGGGCCGGCCCAACATCAAGACCGTGCGCGTCGACCTGAAGACCGACAATATCTCGCCGATGCTCGACTCCAGCGAGGTGACGCTGGACCGCGCGGGGAACCTCTACGCCCTCGACGGCTATGGCAGGAACTCCATATCGCGCTTCGATCCGGAAGGCAAGCCGCTGGCCTTCGCCTCCGGCAGCAACAAGCTGAGCATCAAGTACCGCGCCGGGCTGCCCAACGTGGGTGTCAAGGGCCTGGCCGTGGCCCCGGACGGCGACATCTTCGCCTACCAGGACAACAACATGAGCGGCCCGGTGCGCATCTGGCAGTTCGGACCGGACGGAAAGGTCAAGCGCGAGGACTTCGTCGGGGACATCCCCTTCGACTCGGGCACGGGCCTGGCCGCCGACCGCGCCGGCAACGTCTACGCCGGGATCAACATCCACGATCCGAAGCATCTCTACCCGGACGACTTCGGCGACCAGATCCCGCAGCTGGCCTGGTACGCGCCCTACCCCGCGAAGGCCAGCTGGTACGCCCGGCCGATGCACGCGATGCCCGACGGCCCGCCGTGGAACCGGCCGTACATCAACTTCTACCTGTACCAGTACGGATTAGTCTTCAAGTTCGGTCCGGAGGGCGGCAAGCTGGTGATCGGCGCGCTGCCCAAGGACAAGAGCGGCGAGGCTGCCCGGCCCGCCGGCGTTCCGGCCGACGCGAAGGAGTACCGCAACGCATACCTCGGCCAGACGGTCTGGCTCTCCGGCGAGAAGTGGGAGTACCGCGGCTTCGGGATCTGCGCCAACCGCACCGAGGGCTGGGGCGATCCGGGCTGTTCGTGCATGAGCAGCCGTTTCTGCATCGACCGCCACGACCGGCTCTTCGTGCCCGACGTCTTCCGCTTCTCGATCGGGGTGGTGGACACGGCCGGCAACGAGCTCGCGCGGATCGGGGATTACGGGAACGTGGACAGCGCGGGACCGAAGAGTGCGGTCCCCGAGCCGGCCATCCCCTTCGCCTCGCCCAACGCGGTGGCCGCCGGCGAGGACCGGATCTTCGTCGCCGACCGCAAGAGCCGGCGCATCGTGGTGATCGACCTAAAGTTCGCGGCGGAGGAAATGTGCGAAGTGAAGTGAACCGGTCCGACACGTCTGACTGGTCCGACCGGTCGGACTCGTCGGACATGACTGAAGCGGGAGTTGCGACCATGAGAGCAATGCTGACCGTCACCCTGCTGATGCTCTGCCCGGGGCTCGTGGCCGGCGAGCCATCGTTCGCCACCAAGCCCTCCGCCGTCAAGGACGGTGCCGGCGCGAAGATCAGCTTCGCGGCCGCCGCGCCCACCGACGTGGAGGTCGCGGTCCTCGACGCCAAGGGCGCGGTGGTCCGGCACCTGGCCGCCGGCGTCCTCGGCGAGAAGGCCCCTGAGCCCCTGAAGCCGGGGCTGGCCCAGGAACTCTCCTGGGACGGCAAGGACGATCTGGGCAAGCCAGCGGCCGGCGGTCCCTTCCGGGTGCGGGTGGCGCTGGGGCTGCGTCCCAAGTTCGAGAAGATGATCGGCCAGAACCCGGCGGCGCTCGGCAGCGTCCGGGCGATCGCGGTGAGCCCCAAGGGCGAGCTCTTCCTCTTCCACACGTCGATGAACATCCACCCCGACGACGGGTCGCTGACCGGCACGGTCTTCGGCCGCGATGGCAAGTACCTCCGGACCATCTACCCCTGGCCGGCGAACCTGCCTGACGACAAGCTCAAGGGCGCGCGCCGGCTCAAGCTCGCCGACGGCGACGTGGTCCCCTTCATCTGCCAGGCCGAGACCCGGTCGCTGCTGCCCGGCGCGGCGGAGATCGGCGCCCAGCAGGCGGTGGCCACCTCCGACGGGCGGGTGGCCTTCATCGGCCACCAGGAGTGGGTGGGCACCACGCTGCGCTACAACCAGAGCGGCCTCAAGCAACTCATCATCCTGGGGGCCGACGGCAGCGTGCCCGAGAACGTGCTGGGCACGGTCCTGGCCAAGGGCTCGCACTGCGGGGGATCGCTGGCGCTTTCGCCGGACGAGAAGACCGTCTTCGCCACCGGGATCTTCACGCCCGGGCCCAAGAAGACCGTCAAGGGCGCGCACGCCGTCTACAAGTTCGCCTGGGACGACAAGGAGCCGAAGCCCTTCATCGGCGAACCCGACAGCCCCGGCGCTGGCGAGAAAGGCCTGAAGGACCCGAGCAGCGTGGCCGTCGACAAGGATGGCAACATCTACGTGGCCGACAAGGGCAACGGCCGGGTGGCGGCCTTCAAGGCCGACGGTTCCTTCCTCGGCGAGATCAAGATGGAGCGGCCCGAGCGCGTGGCGGTCAACGCCAGGACCGGCGCGCTCTATGTGCTCTGCGGCGCCAACCTCGACGAACTCCGCAAGTACCCGTCCTGGAAGGACGCGGCGCCGGCGGCCACCGCCAAGCTGCCCTGTTTCAAGCACCAGAACTACACGGCGGTCCTGGCCGTGGACTCCTCGGCCGACCCGGCGGTGGTCTGGGTGGCCACCAACTCCGGTTGGGCGGGCTTCAAGTGCCTGCGCATCGAGGACAAAGGCGCGGCCTTCGGCGACCAGCAGAAGATCGAGAAGCTCGACGGCATCGAGGAGCCGGCGGCCTGGGGAGTGCTGGGCATGGCCCTCGACCGCCGGGGGAAGCGCCTGCTGGTCGGAGGCGAGGTCTACGACCTGGCCTCCGGCAAGTGGAGCGACGGACTCGGCAAGAAGAACGACGGCAAGAAGGGCGGCGTCGGCTCCTTCGGGCTCGACGGCAACTTCTACACCCAGAGCTATCCGCGGACGCTCACCCGCTATGGGCCGGACTTCAAGCCGCTGCCCTTCGCGACGGGCGAGAAGGGCGCGGCCCAGGGACTGGGCGGCTCGGTGCGCCTGCGCGGGCGGGGCGTGACCGCCGATCCGCTCGGCAACGTCTACGCCCTCTGGCAGAAGGGCGGCGGCGACGAGAACGCCACCAGCGGCGACGCCAACAACCTCTGCGTCCACGGGCCCGACGGCGCCATGAAGAACGACAAGCTGATCGACAGCGCCATCCGGGGGCTAAACTCCCCGCGCCTGGACTACCGCGGGAACATCTACGTGGCGATCGGCGTCCGCCCGGAGGGCAGGAAGGTGCCGGCTGCCTTCGAGGGCCAGGACCTCGGCAGGATCTGGACCTACGGCATGAACTCCAACGAGCTGGCCTGGTACCAGCTGATGTACGGCTGCATCGTCAAGTTCGGTCCGGACGGCGGCCAGATCGGCGCCGGCGGCGGCGTCCCCGTGGAGTACGGCATCCTCGAGGGCAAGAGCGGCGGGAAGAAGACCGACATCAAGGGCGCCAGGTGGGTCTGGTTCGGGGCGAGCCCGGTGCCCTCGTGGCGGCTGTCCTACCCGGACACCTGCCTCTGCGAGAGCCCGCGCTTCGACGTCGACGGCTACGGGCGAAGCTTCTTCCCGGACGCCGCGCGCTTCCGCTGCGGCGTGCTCGACACCGGCGGCAACGAGATCGGCTTCTTCGGGGCCTACGGCAACCTGGACAGCGCCGGCCCGAAGAGCGGTTCGACAAACTCACCGCCTGACGCCCTGAGCCAGTCGAAGGGCGCCATGCCGACGCCGGAGATCCCCCTGCTCTGGCCCTACCAGATCGAGGCCGACGACGGGATGGTCTACGTAGGCGACCGGCTCAGCCGCCGGATCGTGGCGGTGAAGCTCGACCACGCGGCGGAGGAGACCTGCGAGGTGAGATGAACTTCCTCTCAGGCCCCCTCTCCCCCTGAGGGAGAGGGCCGGGGTGAGGGGTGTGCTCCGAGGCTGAACCCCTCACCCTTTCCCTCTCCCGCAAGGGGAGAGGGGAGCAATAAGGAATGGAACCCTCCACCCTCCACCTTCCACCTTCCATCCGTATCCCCTCTCGTGTCCTACGTCGCGGGCCGCGGCGCGGTATAATGCCGCGCCGTGAGCACTGAAACGGCCGACGCGGCTTCACCCTCTCTGGCCCCGCCCCCTCCCCCGGAGCCCCCGGCTGGGCCGGCTGCTCCGCGCACCTTCCGGGCGCGGCTGCTCGGTTGCCTGCGCTCCGGCGCGGCCGCCGGCGGCCGCCAGGCGCTGTGGCTGCTCGCGCTCATGCTTCCGATATCCCTGGCGGTCCAGTTGCTGGCCCACTTCAGGGCGCTGGGCTGGGTGGCCGGATTGATCGAGCCGGGCATGAAGCTCGCCGGGCTGCCGGGCGAGACCGCCGCGGCCATGATCACCGCCGCGGCGCTCAACATCTATTCGGGCATCGCCGCGCTAGGCTCCATCGCCTTGACCTCGCGCCAGGTGACCATCCTGGCCTTCTTCATGCTCAGCTTCCACAACCTGCCCATCGAGGTGGCCGTCCAGAGGCGCGCCGGATCCTCGGCCTGGAAGATCGTGGCCCTGCGGCTGGTCGCGGCGGTGGTCGGGGCGGTGATCCTCAACCTGGTCATGCCCCCGGGCGACGGCCACGCCGTGGCCCGCGGCCAGGCCCAGCCCGCCTCCGACGCGCTGACGGCCGTGCTCTGGGCCTGGGCCAGGGGCAGCGCCCATCTGGTCGGCAAGGTGCTGGTGCTGGTGGCGGCCCTGATGATCCTCCAGAAGGTCCTGGCCGAGTTCGGCATCGCCCGGTACCTGGCCAGGGCCATCGGGCCGGCCCTGACCCTCCTGGGCCTGCCGCGGAGCACCGCCTTCCTGTGGATCGCCATGAACACCCTGGGCCTGGCCTATGGCGCCGGGGTCCTGATCGAGGAGGCCCGGTCGGGAGAGCTCAGCCGGGAGGAGGTCGAACTCCTCAACCGTTCCGCGGCGGTCTGCCACTCGCTGCTGGAGGACACGCTGCTCTTCGTGGCCATCGGCGCCTGGGCGGTCTGGATAGTCGTGCCGCGGCTGGTCCTGGCGGCGGCCGCCGTCTGGGGCTACCGGATATGGCGGAGACTCGTCCCGGCGCCGGCGAAAGCCGGACCGGCCGGTGGGTGCTGACCGCCAGGGCTCCACGCCGGCCGGCGTCGGCAGGTCGGCAGTTGGCCGACACTTTTCTTCTTGCAGTGCCAGGGAGGGCAGGCTAGACTGTCCCCGTGGTTGGGACCGGTCCGATGGACCCCATTTTAGGAGGGCGGCGGGATGGTCGTAGGACTGATAATCGCGGGCGCCTGTGCGGTCCTGTTGGTCGTGGCCCTGATGCTCAAGAAGAAGCAGGGACAGGGCTGATCTGATCCGCAATTAGGCCGGTATCTTCGGTTTGCCGGGGACGTCGTCAGACGTCCCCGGCTTCATTTCTGCGCCGCACCTAAATCCCACGGGCTTCAGCGTCGATAAACATTAGTGATTGCCCGGCATCCCTTTGGGGGGATTGGGGCGGTAGTCTGTGGCGGAGAACGCTCGTGTCGTCAGGGATTCCGGAAACGCGTCGCCCGAGGCACCCGGAGATATTCTGGGTGCTGTTCACGGTCGCCTCCGGGGCGGTGCTGCTGGCGGTGGTCGAGCCGGCGCGGCGCGAGCACGAGGCGGCCGCGGTGCGCATCCGGCAGGTCCGGGCCTGGGCTGCGGAGCATCAGGCCTACCTGGAGGATCTACGCGCCACCCGCGAGAGCCTGGAGGCCGGCGACCGGGATGTCTGGGAGGCCGTGGCCCGCGGCCAGGGCATGTCCGCCCCGGACGAGGTCCGGCTGGCCCCGCCGTCGGAAGCGCCGAGGTGACCGGTGCCTGAGGTCCTTTCGCAGAACGAGGTCGACGCGCTGCTGAGCGCGGTCAGCGACGTCAGCGTCGACCTGTCCACCCCGGCCGAGAAGCCGGCCGGCCAGGACGTATCGGTATACGACTTCAAGCGCCCCGAGCGGGTCAGCAAGGACCAGATGCGGGCGCTGGAGACCCACCACGAGGTCATGGCCCGCAACCTGGCGGCCACCCTCTCGGGCCACCTGCGCACCATCGTCGACTGCAAGCTGACCACCGTGGAGCAGCTCACCTACTCCGAGTTCGTGATGAGCCTGCCCAACCCGACGTGCTTCAACGTCATGACCGCCGAGCCGCTGGAGGGCAAGCTTGTTCTTGAGATCAACCCCTCCATCGTCTTCCCGATCATCGACAAGCTGCTCGGCGGCCAGGCCGGTCCGGGCTCGGTGCCCGACCGGGAGATGACCGAGATCGAGCGCAAGCTCTTCGCGCGCATCACCGACCGGATCCTCGCGCACCTGCGCGAGACCTGGAACCCCATCAAGAAGCTGGACTTCGCCATCGTCCAGACCGAGAGCAACCCGCAGCTGCTGCCCATCGTCGCCCCCAACGAGGTGGTGGTGCTGATCTCCTTCGAGGTCCGCATGGGCGAGACCTCGGGGATGGTGAACCTGTGCATCCCCTACCCGGTGATCGAGCCGGTGATGGGCGCCTTCTCGACGGTGCAGAGCTGGTACAGCCACCGCCGCAAGGGCCAGGAGATCCAGGAGGCCGCCGACTACCTGCGCGAGAGCCTCAAGGGCGCGGTGCTGGGCGTGACCGCCTTCGTGGCCGAGAGCGAGCTGTCGGTGCGCGAGCTCCTGGAGCTGGCCCCCGGACAGGTGCTGGTCACCGATAAGCCGGTGGGCGCGCCGCTGCTCCTGACCATCGGCGGCAAGGCCAAGTACGTTGGCCACGCCGGCATCTACCATGGCAAGAAAGCCTTCCAGATCGTCCGCCGCGCGCGAGCCGAGGAGAGGACCTGATGGCCGCCCAGCGCAACGCCGCCTCCCTGCCGGACCCGGCCACCACCCTGACGGCCACGGCCCGCGGCCTGGTCGACGAACTGGTCCGCGCGCTGGAGGCGGCCGCCGGCCGCCCGGTCAAGAGCGCCGACCTGGACGTGGCCAGCCTCTCGGCCGACGAGATCAACGCCCGGATCGCCAGCACGTCCGCGGCCTACTGCGTCGAACTGGGCGGGGCGCTGGCCGGCAAGGCCGCCGTGCTCTTCGGCGGAGCGGCCCTCCCGGGGCTGGCCGGACTGCTCTCCGGGGCCGCCGAGGAGGAGCTCGCGGCCCGCTCCCGCCGCGAAGTGACCGACGAGGACATCGAGGCCCTGGCGGCCCCCCTGGCCGGGGCGCTGGTGGGCATGGCCGAGAAGCTCGCCGCCTACATCGGCGAGTCTCCGGGCCTGGGCCTGGGCGACGCGCTGCTGGTCAGGGCCGGAGGCGCGGGCGAGCTCCTCAATGCCGTGGGCCCCGGGCCCTACCCCGCGGCCTGCTTCGCCCTGGAGGTCGAAAATCTGCCGGCCGGCCAGGGCATGATCCTCTTCCCCCGGTCCTTCGCGGCAGCGCCCGCGGCGGGGGCCGGCGGCGCCGACGCCTCCGGGGGGACTGACGCCTCCGGCGTGGCGGGCGGCGGGGACCCGGCGCTGCTCGACCTCCACCCCAACATCCGGCGCGTCCTGCGCCTCAAGCTCGAGGTGTCGGTGGCCGTGGCCCAGAAGGAGATGGACTTCGACGCGGTCCTGAAGCTCAACCCCGGCACGATCATCGAGTTCGACAAGAGCGCCGACGATGCCCTCGACCTGGTGGTCAGCGGCCGCAAGATCGGGGCCGGCGAGGTGGTCATCATCGGCGAGCGCTTCGGCGTCCAGCTCCGGCACATCGAGGGCCTGGAGCAGCGCATTCGCAAGATGGGGGCGGCGGGCGCGAGGTAGATTGGGTTCTGGCCCTGCCGGCAGCGCGGGGCGCCGCCTGCTTATGGGTCGTTTCGGTCGTGCCAGGCGTCGAGGTCCGTCTTCAGTTTGTCGCGCAAGTCCAGAGGATTGTCATACTCTATTCGGCGGAACGCAGCCAAGTCGAAGTGGACCTTGTTCCCGCTTGCGGACTCTCGGTTCCAGGGAGGCTTGGGGTTTGCCTCCGTCTTGTGGAATGTCAGGATGAAGGGCACTCCCTTTGACATGGCGTAACCCACTTCGCAGTACACGTTCGGTTTCTCATCGGTCAAGTCGGCTATGAGTATTCGACTCTGGTCGATCTCCTGAAAGACGCGAGCCGGGATTTCGTAGCTGTTCCCCTGTTGCTTGTCGATTCGCATGGGGCAGAGAGGCGCATTGGGGTGGGCGGCGTTGAATTGCTCAAGAGCTTCATCGATTGCCTTGTAGACACCATCAAGAGTCTTGCTTTCTCTGAACGACATGGCCACGAACACTTGCCCTGCGCGCCTGTCGAAGTCGCGCTTAAAGACTGCCCAGAGAACGGATGGGTCGCCTGGAACAGGCAACTCCGCGCCACCCACTCGCTCGAACCACCGCGCGAACTCATGGAGCCAGCGGTCAGCACGCCTAAGACGTTCTGCTTCTGTGTTGGCCCCTTTGGCAGCGTCCGCTTTCGAATGCCTGGCATAGACCTCCGCAGCGACGGGGAGGAAGGCGCAAGAGTGTACGAACTTCTCATGCCGATCATGGAGACGGACGGCCAGCTCATATAGAGGCCCAAAAAGCAGGCCAACCTCGCTTTCCATCTCCTGCTGGGTTGCTTTGGAGATACCTCCTGGGCGGAGCATGACTCTGGCAGCAGAATGCAGACGAGACAAAGGAGTGTCCCCCATGGCTTGGAAGAAGCCCTGTGGCCAGTCCTTCACCCTGGTCTGCATCAAACGAGTCAGGTAAACCTGGGGATCCTCCACAAATCTCTCCGCGGGGCTACCATCGTCGTGCATCAACACCGCGAGGCTGTGTTCTGACGTGATAGGCAAGGCCTTGCTGTTAATCAAGTTGAAAAGCATGGCTTCCGACAGGTCGTCGTCCTCGGTGCGATCCGAGTTCAGGACTACGAAACAGAAAGGAGCCTCCCGATGGCTTTGGACCGAGGCGAAAGTATGATCTTCCTTTAACAGGCGTACCGCGGCCTCCAGACGATGATTCCCGTCGATACGACGTATCCGGCTGTTCCCATCAGCACACAGAGCTTTGAGGTTGACCGTAATCAGGTGCGCCTTGTCAGCAGGAGATGACCTTCGCTTGGCATAAGACACGACGGGATCATTCTGGCCTTTGCTGCGGAGGCTCAGGACTATCTCGGGAAAGAAACGATATCGGCCCTTGCTCAGGAATCTCTTGATGTCTCCGACATGTTGTTCGTCATGTTGTCGCTGATAGCCGGTTCCGTTGCCGTCCTTGGCTCCTTGGTAATGCATCGCCACCGACACCTGGGCGAGGTCGCGCAAGTCTGCGAAGCCACGTATGACCGTGAAGATTCCCAGAACCTTCTCCTGCAGCAGCCCTTCGAATGAAATCTTCTGCCGGCCTCGGCTCATGGCATCCCCACTCTCTTTGTGCCCAGAATCATGGCCTCCACTTCGGCTGAGGCGGCCTCGGTACCTGCTGCAGCGTCAGCCTTAAGTTGGGCAATCTCCGCGCGTCGTTTGACAACACGACTGATGATTTGGTGTTGGGTAAACAGAGGGGGGGCGGGGATCGGGTATCCCTTTACGAGTTCGGCGCTTAGATTGGGCTGATTGTTCCCACTCCCAAGTCCGCGCAACCGCGAGTACTCTGCCATCAAGTAGAACCACACGAAGTCAGGCTCGAATCGGCCATCGAAATCGTGCAATACTAGGCACGCTTGGTTTGTGGCTGCTTCGATGCCTAACTTGGCGCTTCTGCCCCGTGTCGCCCCCTGTCCATACATGGCAATTACGAGGCTTCCCGCAGGATAGAGGCGAGCATTGCTGTTCCGCAATCCGGCAAGAGAGAGCGTCTCCTCGGTCTTTGTGATGATCCCGCCTCGCACCTCGGTGGTCTTGACCCAAGGAATCCCGCCGCCAAAAAAGTCCGAACGTTTACGTGGTGGTGTGCCTCCCGTCCCGTGCTTGCTTACGTCAGCAATGGTGGCCATTGGGTACTTGGCCTTGTGGAGGGCCTGCTGCGCTCTCCAAGCCATGTTGACGCCCCACCGATGAACACGTGACCACGACACAGAGAAGGCCTTCGGCATCTTTACGTGAGCAAGAGCCTTCAAGCCCAAATCGGACAAGAACCGTGCTTCGATCTCCTTCTCGAGTCGCTCGATCTTCGCCGCCGTGGCCGCGGTTGCCTTGCGGCTTGCCTCCCAGCCTGCCACGATCTTGTGCTGTACGGCCAGGGGCGGAAGGGGAACTTGAAGAGCCTCCAAGGAGGCGGGCTGGACACGTTTGCGGCCGCTGGCTCCGCTGATCAAGCCGTTGATCCTCCGCCGGAACGCGGCGGTGCGAAACAACAGCTTGATGAAACCGGCATCGGCCACCTTGGGATCGACGGTGTAGACTGGATACTCGCTACTGACGCACACCCGTCCCAATGCTTTGGGGACGACCCCTATTGCGCCATTGCGGACGTCGATCTTCGAGTAGATCACATCGCCGGGATCGGCGTGGAACAGCCGGCCCTTGAAGGCATTGCCGGCGCAAGGGCCGCGAGGCTCCATTTCGCCGTCGAAGTGGAGCGTAACCAAGCGCAAGCCGTCGGGCCGTGCGGTGGCCCGATCGACGCTGATAGTCTTGCGGGTCAGTGCGGTCGAAAGCGGCTTGATTACATGTGCCGGCCAGCGCCACTCGAGCTGGACGAAGCTCCCGACGCTCCAGCGATTCAGGTCTTTGAACCTGACCGCCAGAGCGCGCGACACCATCAAGATGCCGGCGGTCATACTCCGTCTCCGACATCCGGCTTCTCAGTCTTCCGCTTTCTGCGCCTCGGTGAAGCAGGCTTGCCAGCCTTCTTGCGCTCTGTAGCCAAGCGCTTCACCGCCTGATCGAAGTCCGACAGGTCTTGTCCGGCCTCCAGTGCCAAGCGCTCCGCCTCGAACCGTTCGAACTGGTCATGGGCGTGTTGCTCGGCCACCTTGTGGGATATCCTCCCGGCATGCGTCAGGATGTCCCGCTCGGAGAGCTTAAGGAAGTCGTTCAGCTTGGCGATCCAGTCGGCCATGTGCATCGGCTTGTGGGAGCGCGCCTGCAGCTCGGCGAAGTCCAGGTAGGCGGAGACGATGAGATTCAGCGAGTCCACCTCCTCCCGGGTGAGGTAGTTCTTGGCGACGGCAACGTCGGTTTTGCGGATCGGGCCTCCGGGGGCGTTCTTCCAGGAGGTCAGGCCCATGTTGGGCTTCCCGGCATGGGCGCGCTGGGCAACGATCTCCGCGGCCGTGCGGCCATGGGCCGCCCAGTGCATCTTGTTCTGGACGGTCTGGAAAAAACGCTGGGTCATCTCGGCGCTCGGGTCGTAGTCGATGCTGGTCGCGTAGATGTCCGTGACCTTCTGGTAGAAAAGCCGCTCGCTCGACCGGATCTCTCGGATGCGGGCCAGCAGCTCGTCGAAGTAGTCGGCTCCCAGGGTTCGGCCGGCCTTGATGCGCTCATCGTCCAGCGTAAAGCCCTTGACCAGGAGTTCCTGCAGGCGGCTCGTCGCCCACTGGCGGAACTGCGTGCCTCGTGACGAGCGGACCCGGTAGCCGAGCGCCAGGATAACGTCCAGACTGTAGTGCTCGATCACGCGAGAGACTTGGCGCTGCCCCTCGGTTTGAACTATTAAGTAATTCTTAATAGTTGCCTCCGGACTCAGCTCGCGCTCTTCGTAAATGGCTGCCACATGCTGGTTTATGTTCGGAACCGTGGTCTGATAGAGCTCCGCCAGTTGCCTCTGAGTCAGCCAAACGGTCCGCCCATCCAAGCGCACCTGCATACTGAGCGACGCGTCCCGGTAGATGAGCACCTGACCGCCGGGCGGCGTCGGAACGGACGCGATTTCTTCAGGCATGGGATGTCTCCCGAGCGAACGCGGCCGGGTCTTTACAGAAGCGCCGGTATAGCTCCAGGCAGGTTTCCTCGGGTCTAAGCCCCGCCGGTACATCGGCGTTTGGATAAAGCTCGTTGGCGTCCGTTTCGCCTGTGGCCGTAATGCCCACCTTCTCGGCCTCATACATGAAGATCGGATAGTCGAACCGCTCCTTGAGCAGCGCCCGTGCCTCGCAGACCTTCTTCTCCGACGTCTTGGCCAAGTACTCGGCAAGCTGCCTCTGCGCCACCTTGCGACGCTGCGCGTCTTTGGCCTGCTTTGCTGCCATGATCTCGGTCTGCAGGCGGTCAGTCTCTGCTGCAGTCTCGGGGGCGTACTTGGCATCGACCTCGGCGTCGGCCTTCTTCCGCTCGCTTTCGAAACGAGCCCTTTCCCTATCGCTGAACTTCTGCAGAAAGAGCAGGGATGCCTTTACGCTGGCGCCCGACGAGAAGAACGTTTCCTGGGGCAGGCTGACTACCGCGCGAATGAAGGCGCGGTCTTCGCAGAACTCGCGAACGTAGGCCAGGGAAGGGTTGTTGAAGACGCCCTCAGGCAGAACGATCCCGAGCCGTCCCCCGGACTTGAGAAGCTCCAGGCAGCGTTCTATGAAGAGGATCTCGGTCTTGATCTTGGCCGTCTTGGCCCGTTTGTTGCGTTCCTGCTCAGTCCCGTTGCGCTTGGGAAGTTCGAAAAGCATGGCTATGGGCTGGCCAATGGCTGCACGTACTCGGGCCTGCGCCTGCCGGTAGAGTTCCCCGAACTCTCGAACATAAGCCTCGTCGTTCGAAGGGATGGCCGCCTGCTCTTCCGTGACAACGTCCGATGGCTCAACGTTGGCGCCAAAGGGAGGGTTCGTGAGGATGATATCGAAGCGCCCATCGAAGATGCCGTTGACGTTCAGAAAGCCGTCGTGATGGTGGACGCCGCCGTGGCCGTCGCCGTGCATGATCATGTTCATCTTGCTGGTGCGAGCCATGCGGTCATTGGCGTCAGTACCGTAAATGCAGCGGTTGGCGAGCTTCCACAGCCGTGAGCCGTGGACGGCCTGGTCCAGATCGCGCTGGATCGCGTCGAAGCGGCTGCGAAGCAGTTCGGCGCGCTTGGCCTCGCTCAGCCCCGCCTTCTTATCGATCCCGGCTTTGTAGGTCTGATACTGCTTGTCGGCGTCGGCCAGGATCTGCTCGCGGACGATCTCGAAGAACCTGATGAGAAAGCCACCCGAACCGCTGGCCGGGTCGCAGACGACATCGCCCTCCTTGGGCTCCAGCATCCGCACCATGAACTCGACGATGGGGCGCGGGGTGAAGAATTGCCCGATTTCGCCACGGAAGGTCCTGCCCAGAAAGCGTTCGAATGCGATACCCTTGATGTCTTCGCTGGTGTTGGAGAGATCGTAGCTCTGGAGAAGCTCGACAATCTCGAAGCCCGTAGCCGTCTTCAGGTTCAGCGTCTCGCCCGAATCGAAAATGCCATCGGCTGCATAGGCGCGCTTGGTTTCTTGGAAGAGCATGTCCAGTTGCGCTTCGCCAGGCAACTGTTTCAGGTATTCCACGGTGAAGCGATTCTGGCGCAGGCGCTTGCGCTTCAGGTCGCGCTCCACGTGAACCTTGATGAACAGAACCTTGGCGATCTCATCGAAGGCGGCTACCGGGTCCTTCTTCTCGCGGTTGCGGATTACGTTGTGACACTGGTGGAGCAAGTCGGCGAACTCGTTCTCCTTGAATGTCTTCAGGCGCGAAAGGAGGTCTTCAATTTCCTTGTCGCTGGCGTCTGCGTGGGGAATGCTCTCGATCTCTTCGATATAGCCGGGCATCCGGTCCTTGCGGACACGCCAGAACTTTGTCTCTCGGGTGTTATGAGTCACGAAGAACTGAGCGTTGGCCAAGCGGGCGTAATGGTCGCCCTGCCGATAGTCGGCCGGTTTAATGGTGACGTTGTCCGACTTGCATTCGACCACGATCAGTGGAGGCTTGCTGTCTCGTCGTTCCTGAACGGTGCGCCAGATCGCGAAATCGGTTCGTGCTTGGCCTGTGCCACGACCCGTTACAGGAACCTCCTCGCCGATCTGTTCGAGACCATAACCAAATTCGTTCATCAAGACTGCAAGAAACTCCTGTCGGACCCTCTCCTCCGGCGTAAGCTGAACCCACTTCTGACGGACGGGGCTGAATATCTGGTTGCCTTTGACTTGAACCTGGTCTGGCTTCGCGTAAGGCTGCGGCCCCGGCTTCTTCTTGGCCATGAATGCCCTTTCTCTAGTCGGCCGCCAGTTCCTGCAGGCGGCCGCTGTCAGAGTAACTGTAATGGTTGTCCTCCCCGACTATCACGTGATCGAGCAGGATCAACTGCACCAGCTTGCAGGCCTTGAGCAGGTCGCGCGTTGTGTCGTCGTCTCCGGAGGACGGCTCAGGACTACCGGACGGGTGGTTGTGAACCAAGACAACCGCAGCAGCCGACAGTCGTAATGCCTCCTCCACCACACGTCGAGAATAGACTGTCGCCTGAGTCGGAGTGCCCTCGGCAATATCTCTTTCGCCGAGAGGCTGGTTTTGGCCGTCCACGAATACTGCGATTACGACTTCGTGACGCTTGCCAACGAACAGTGGTCGGAAGTGTTTGGCGACCGACGCGGAGGACTCCAAGGCATGAGCCGTAAGCTTCCCGGCGCAAACGCGCTTGCCAAGCTCGATGGCCGCCTTGATCTGGGCCACCTTCGCCGGTCCAAGCCCCGTAACCTTCATCAGATCCTGAACATGGGCCCGATCAAGCCCGCGGAGCCCTCGGAAGTCTTTCAAGAGCATACGGGCAAAGTCAGACGCGTTCTGGCCGGGTTGACCAGCTCTGAAGGTTCCCAGGCCGACCCGCAGGACGATAGCCAGCAACTCAGCTTCCGTAAGCTTGTCGGCTCCCTCGGCGAGAAGACGTTCGCGCGGGCGTTCGCTGGCCGGCCAGTTCTTGATCCGGTTCGACTTCATCGGGCTACGGGCCTCACATGACACGCCAAAGGTACCTGAGCCGGAAACCCTGTCAACGCCCAAACATCGACACCCGTCCTGCGCTGAACGAGAACCCTCGTGCATCGTCAATGGTGACTGTGCTCTGACGGCCGCCCCTGTTCCTTGACAGCCCGGCGGGGGGTGTTACCATCGCCAAATCGCCAGGGCGGTTACGACCGCTTGCGGGGGGAACGGCATCCATGATGGACAAGGCCATCGAAAAGGCCGCGGTGCTCATCGAGGCGCTCCCGTACATCAAGAGCTTCGACCAGAAGATCATCGTCGTAAAGCTCGGCGGCAGCGCCATGACCGACGGCAAGATGCTGCACTCCGTCGTCCACGACGTGTGCTTCATGGAGCAGGTCGGGATGCGCCCGGTGCTGGTCCACGGCGGCGGTCCCAAGATCTCCGCGGCCATGGAGGCGGCCGGCATCACGCCGCGCTTCGTCGACGGCCAGCGCTACACCGACGAGCCCACGCTGCAGATCGCCATGAAGGCCCTGATCGACGACCTCTCCGCCGACGTGGTCCGGCGGATCAACGCCGCCGGCGGCGCGGGCCTGGCCGTCAACGGCCGGGACTCGGACTTCCTCTGCGGCCGGAAGCGCGCCGGCAAGGACCTCGGCCTGGTCGGCGAGGTCACCGGCGTCAACAAGGCCCTGGCCTCGCGGCTGCTGGCCGGCGACATCATTCCGGTGGTCGCGCCCATCGCCCGCGGCGAGGACGGGACGCTCTACAACGTCAATGCCGACCTGGCGGCCGCCAGGCTCGCCGCGCTCCTGGGCGCCGAGAAGTGCGTGTTCCTCTCGAACGTCCCGGGCATCCTGCGGAACATCAGCGACCCGGACTCGCTCCTGAGCACCGTGCGGGCCGAGGACGTCAGGAAACTCATCGCCGAGAAGGTCATCTCCGGCGGGATGCTCCCCAAGGTCGAGGCGGGGCTGGCCTCCATCGCCGCGGGCGTGGCCAAGGTGCACATGATCAGCGGGCTCATTCCCCACAGCCTGCTGCTCGAAATCTTCACGACCCGCGGCGTGGGGACGGAGATCGTGGCGTGAGGCGGGGCGTCGGCGAGACCGCCGCCGTTTCTCCCGGTGCCGCCGGGGTTCTTCGTTTTTCGGGGCGGGGGGGCCAAATCATGCCCTGCGGCCGCAGGCCGAAGGGCGTGATTTGCGTTTCCTCCTCTGGCGGTCTCATGGCGAGAAGAGTGGGAACGGTGTTCGGAGCGGAGAACCGCTGCGCGCTTCTCCGCTCCGAAGCCCCCCCGCCCCGAAAAACGAAGAACCCCTCCCCAGTCAGCTGGAAGCGTGCCTCATGAAGACAGCAAAGACCCTGGCCTTGTTCCGCAGCCACGTAATCGGCAACTACACGCGCTTGGGCGTGGTCGTGGTCCGCGGCAGGGGGTCCGAGGTCTGGGACGCCGGCGGCCGGCGTTACATCGACCTCTTCCCCGGCTGGGCTGTCTCCGGGCTGGGCCACTGCCACCCGGCGGTGGTGAAGGCCATCCGCGACCAGGCCGGGAAGCTCCTGCACGTCGCCAACAACTTCTACAACGAGCCGCAGGGCCTGCTCGCCGAGCAGGTCGCGCGGCGGTCCTTCCGCGGCCAGTGCTTTTTCTGCAACTCCGGCGCCGAGGCCATGGAGGCGGCGGTCAAGCTCGCGCGGCTCGCCGGCGGCGGCGGCAAGCGCTGGAAGTTCGTCTCCATGGAGAACAGCTTCCACGGGCGGACCTTCGCGGCCGTGACCGCCACGGGCCAGCCGAAGTATCACAAGGGCTTCGCGCCGCTCGTGCCCGGCTTCAGCTACGCGCCCTTCAACGACCTGGCCGCCGTCGAGCGCCTGGTCGACTCCGAGACCGCCGGCGTGATCGCCGAGCCCATCCAGGGCGAGGGCGGCGTGAACGTGGCGACGCCCGAGTTCCTGAAGGGGCTGCGCGCGCTCTGCGACCGGACCGGGGCGCTCTTGATCCTCGACGAGGTCCAGACCGGGGTGGGCCGCACCGGGAAATGGTTCGCCCACCGGCACTACGGGGTGACCCCGGACATCATGACCATGGCCAAGGCGCTCGGCGGCGGCACCGCCATCGGCGGGATCATCGCCCGGCCGGAGGTCGCGAAACACCTCGTGCCCGGCACGCACGCCAGCACCTTCGGGGGCAACCCGCTGGCCGCCGCGGCCGGCGTGGCCGTCTTCGAAGCCATCGCCCGCGAGAAACTCCTCGAGAACGCCCGGCGCATGGGCGCCTATCTCGTGAAGCGTCTCGAGGCCATGGGCCGCGCCCATCCGGGCCTGGTCCGTGAAGTGCGCGGCAAGGGCCTGATGATCGGGATGGAGCTCGCCAGGCCCGGCGCGACGCTGGCGGCGAGCTGCCTCGAGGCCGGGCTCCTGATCAACTGCACCCACGAGTCGGTGATGCGTTTCGCGCCGGCCATGAACATCAGGCGCAAGACCCTGGACGAGGGTCTGGCCATCTTCGAGGACTGCCTGGCGAAGTTCGCCGCCGGCAGCTGAGGGAGGGTCCGCGGAGTGCCCGAGATCGAACGCGAACTGCGCAGGATGAAGATCCTGATCGTCGAGGACGACGAGGACGCGCTGGCGCTCGTCTCCCGCAAGTTCGAGTTCGAGGGTTTCACCCGCGTCGAGGGCGCGGCCTCCGGAGAGGCGGCCCTGAAGGCCCTGGCCGACGCGCGCACCGCCGGGTCGCCCTTCTCGATGGTGCTCCTGGACCTCATGCTCCCCGGGGCCTCCGGCGAGGAGGTCCTGCACCGCATCAAGAAGAACTACCACATCCCGGTGATCGTGGTCACCGCGCGCAGCGAGCGCGAGAGCCAGCTCCGGCTGCTCGAGGAGGGCGCCGACGACTACATCGTCAAGCCCTACGACGGGGACATCCTCTTCCTCAAGGTCGAGAAGATCCTGACCCGCTACTTCCTGGAGGAGGAGCTCCGCCGGCTCAATCGCCGCAACGACCGGCTGTTCATCAACGTGCTCCAGGTCATGGCCAAGGTGCTGGAGGCCAAGGACCCCTACACCAAGTTCCACTCCGAGAACGTGGCCCGCTACGCGCGGATGATCGCCAAGAGCCTGGGCTACAGCCCCGAGGAGGTGGAGATGATCCAGATCGCCGGGATCCTCCACGACTTCGGGAAGATCGGCGTCAAGGAGGGCGTGCTCAACAAGGTCGGGCACCTCACCGACAAGGAGTTCGACGCGGTCAAGCGCCACCCGGTGATCGCCGCCACCATCCTCGAGCCCATCGAACGGCTGAGCACGGTCATCGCCGACATCCGCCACCACCACGAATACTACAACGGCCATGGCTATCCCTCGGGCCTCAAGGGCGAGGAGATCCCGCTCGGCGCGCGCATCCTGCAGGTCGCCGACTGCTACGACGCGATGACCAGCCAGCGCTCCTACCACGACCCCATGGACAAGGGCGAGGCCGTCAAGGAACTGCGCCGCTGCGCCGGCACCCAGTTCGACCCGCGGATCGTGGACGTCTTCGTCAAGATCCTCGAGACCCAGCCGCAGGCCGGCCCGGCCGGGACCAAGCCGGCCGAGTCGGGCTGGTCGAGCTGAGGGACGGCAGTTGTCAGTTGCTAGTTGTCAGTCAGCAGCCGGTAAGAGCAGATGGAGAAGCCTTTGAAAGAGCCGACCGAGCTCCGCGCCTGGACGATTTCCCGCGGGGTCAACATCCACGCCGAGGGCTCGGCGCTGGTCGAGGCCGGAAACACCCGGGTGCTCTGCACCGCCTCGGTGCTCCATGACGTGCCCGCCTTCCTGACCGGCCGGGGCACCGGCTGGGTCACCGCCGAGTACGACATGCTCCCGCGTTCCACCAAGGACCGCCGTCCGCGCGAGAGCCGGCGGGGCAAGCCCGACGGGCGCTCGCTCGAGATCTCGAGGCTGCTGGGCCGGGCGCTGCGCGCCGCGGTCGAGACCGGCTACCTCGGCGAGCGCACCATCGCCCTCGACTGCGACGTGCTCCAGGCCGACGGCGGCACGCGCACCGCGGCGGTCAACGGCGCCATGGTGGCGATGGTCGAGGCCCTGGTCTGGATGAAGCGCAAGAAGCTCATCGCCGGCGTCCCCCTGAAGTGCCTGGTCGGCGCCGTCAGCGTGGGAATGGTCCACGGCAAGGCCACGCTCGACCTGGCCTACGCCGAGGACGTCGACGCCGAGGTGGACATGAACGTGGTCATGACCTTCCAGGGCCGCTTCGTAGAGGTCCAGGGCACCGGCGAGAAGGGAACCTTCGCCGACGCCGAGCTCGGCCAGATGCTAGCGCTCGCCCGCGGCGGAATCGAGAAGCTCTTCGCCGTGCAGAGGGCCGCCCTGGGGCCGGAGCTGCTGGCCGAGGCGGGGCTCTAACCGCTTCACGAGGGCTACGGAACCGCCGATGCACGCCGATGCACGCCGATTTGAACGGAGACAACGGACGAGCGTGCCGGACTCGCTAACGAGAAGCCCGCTGGCGTTCCTTCGGTCATTCGCATCGGCGTTTATCGGCGTGCATCGGCGGTTCCATCCTAAGTCCCGCATAGTGGTTCTGGTCCTGGCCCCAGCGCTGGCCGGCTGCTGGAGGTCCCCGCCGACCCATCTCGAGCAGCTCGGCCCCTCGGCCGGCTCCGCGGAGGTCGTCGGCGCCGCCATGGCCGACATCTGCGAGGGGATCGACGGCATCAAGGCGAAGTACCCCGAGCTCTCCGGCTGGCGGCCGGCGCGGTCCGGGGTGCGCTCGCTGACCTACGACTACAAGGGCTGCCGGGTGTGGCTCGACATCCGTCCCCGGGACGGCAAACAGCCCGTTCTCGAGCGCGAGCCGCGGCTGCGGCTGCCGGAGTTGGGCCTCAACGTCTACTGCGAGGTCGAGGCCCGCGCGAAGGTCCGCAAGGCCGTCGAGGCGGTCGTCGGCAGGCACCTCGAGACGCTCGTCGAGCTTGATCGCCGCAGGACCGAAGGGAAAGCCGCAGCCCGGACCCGGCCCCGAACTCAAGGAAAGACAGAATGACCAAGCTCGTCCTCGCCACCCGCAACCGCCACAAGGTGAAGGAGATCTCCGCCATCCTGGCCGAGGCCGGCGCGCCGGTGGAGCTCGTGGGCCTCGACAATTACCCGCAGGCGCCCGAGGTCGAGGAGACCGGCGAGACCCTCGAGGACAACGCGCTCTTGAAGGCCCACTCGGGCGTGACCTACTCGGGGCTCGCCGCCGCGGCCGACGACACCGGCCTCTTCGTCGAGGCCCTCGGCGGCGAGCCGGGCGTGCGCGCGGCGCGCTACTCCGGAGAGGACGCCACCTACGAGTCCAACAACCGCAAGCTTCTCGAGGCGCTCGCCGGCGTGCCGGAGGCCCAGCGCACCGCGAAGTTCATCTGCGTGGTGGCCTACGTGGCCCCCGGCGCGGTGCCGGTGATCTTCCGCGGCGAGCTCCCGGGCCGGATCATCGCCGTGCCCCGCGGCGAAAACGGCTTCGGCTACGACCCGATCTTTGTGCCCGAGGGCGCGGAGCTGACCCTCGCCGAGTTGCCCCTGGCGGCCAAGAACCAGATCAGCCACCGCAACCGCGCCTTCCGGCAGCTGGCGGAGTTCCTGGCCAAACCCGTCCAGACCTGAGGAAGAGACCGCGGTGGGCGCATCTCACGAAGACCGCCACAGCCACACCCACGGCGCCGCCGTCCGCCTGGAGCCAGGCCCGCGCGCCGTCCTCGATCACGGCCTGGGCGAGCTCCTGGCCCTGACCGAGGGCCTGGCCTTTCGGCCGACCGGCTCGGAGCGCTGGCCCCTGCCGCTGGCGGCGGCGGTCTACGGAGAGGCCCCGGCGCCGGAGCGGGTCCGCGCCGAGGTGGCCGGGCTCGTCGGGCGCGATCCGGTGGCGGCTCTCGAGCCGGCGCTCGTGCTCCTCGAGCTCTGGGCGGGGAGCCGTCCGGAGCTCGCCGGCGCCGTCCCCGACGATGCGGCTTTCCTCTCGGAGTGCTTCAACTCCAAGCGCCTCAACGGCTGGGCCGCGGCCCTGGGGCCCGGCGACGCGGCCGGCGAGGTCCGGCGCGCGCTGAGCCCGCGCTGGAAGTTCCGCCTCTTCGAGGCCGGTGGCGACGGACGGCTCGGGCTCTACGCGCTCCTCAACATGCTGGCCCGCTACGGGTTCGTCTACGGGCGGATCGCCCCGGGCGACAGCCACGAGCTCGGCCACTTTGTCGAGGAGTTCACGCCCGGCGTGGTGGTCTGCCGCGGAGCGCCCGGCGACCTGGAGCTCGCGCTCTCGCTCGCGGCAATGAAGCTGGGCGTGCCCGCGGTCGTGCCACCGGGCTACCCCTTCCCGCTCGGCCGGCGCGCCGAGGCCGATGGCGAGGCGGAGCTCGCCTCCGCGGTCGTGGCCTTTCCCAACGTCCGCCGGCTGCTCGACTTCCCGGACATGCCGCGGCTGCCGGAGTGGCTCGACCCGGCGCGTGGCAAGCAGGACTTCCCCTCCACCGCGACCTGGGGCCTGACCGCGGAGAGCTTCCTCGTTCTCCGGAAGGGCGCGGCCGCGACCGCGGCCACCGGAGTCGAGGTCGTCGGCCGGCCGGCCGGGGCGGTGTCTCCGCTCGGGGTCACGCTCACCGTCGAGGGCGAGCCGCTCGACGCCTTCGATCGCCGGTACATCGAGAGCCGCGCGGTGCGGGCCCTGGCCATGCTCGCGGGTTGCCGCGCGCGGCTCGACGAGGGCCGGCTGGTCGTGGAGCTCGCCGCCGAATCGGCGCCGACTCCAGAGCGCCTCGGGGAGGCCCTGATCGCGGTCATCGGCCACGAGTTCCCGAAACTCCGCCGGGTGCGGGCCGAGCTGTGCTTCGACCCCGCGCGTCTGCCCGCGCTCGCCGCGCAGGCCCGCGCCGAACGCGCCGCGCGAAGCGCCGAGATCGACGCGGCCACCGAGGAGTCGGTCGCGGAGTTCGTCACCTGCGTGGGCTGCTCGCCCTTCGCGCCGGACCACGTCTGCCTGCTCACGCCCGAGCGCCCGCCGCAGTGCGGCCGGCCCTACGAGATGATCAAGACCGGCGCGCTCTACGGCTTCGACGACATGACTGACATCCATCACCGCGCGCCGCACGCGGGGATGAACTCTTTCGGCACCTGCCCGAAGGGCGGGTGCCTCGACGCCGCGGCCGGCGAGTGGTCGGGCGCCAACGCCGCGGCCGGGCGGCTCACCGGCGGCCGGACGCGAAGGGTGCAGCTCCACGCGCTCGACGCGGCCCCGCACACCGGCTGCGGCTGCTTCCGGCTGATCATGTTCCGTACGGAGCTGCCCCGGCCGGGCATCGCGATCATGGATCGCGGCTACAAGGGGCGCGCGCCCGACGGCCGGACCTGGCGCGACCTGCACTACGCGCTGGCCGGCAAGCAGACGCCCGGCATGGCCGGGGCCACGGCCGGTTACCTCGCCTCGCCGAAGTTCCTGGCCGCCCACGGCGGCTGGGTGGGCGTGGTCTGGGCGAGCCCCAAGATCGCCGCGGCAGCCGGGAGCCGGCTGCCCGCCGGCATCGAGGTCGGGCCGGAAGTCTGAAGGGCGGCCGTCAGGCGGTCGGCCCAGGCGAAGGCGCAGCCGCTGCCGGCGTGGCCTGCGCCGCTCCGGACGTCGGCAGCGAGGCCCCGCCCGAGACCACGAAGGCCATCACCGCGCCGCTGTCGGCCTCGAGCGGCCTGACGCTCTCCCGGGGGACGAGGATCAGGTTGCCGGCGAAGTTGTAGGACTGCGGCAGATAGACGGCCACCCGGCCAGGTAGGCCCAGCGCCGAGAGGTCCTCGCGGGTCACGAAGCCCAGGACCACCGCGTCGGAGCCCGGGAAGAGCCGCACCTCGACGGGCTTGTCGAAGCGCTTCTTGTCGCCCACGAAGGAGCTCAGCAGGTCGCGCACCGAGGTGTAGAGCAGCTTGACCATGGGCACCCGCTCGAGCAGCCTCTCGAACCCGCGCATCAGCCGCCGGGTGAGCAGGTTGGAGGCCAGGACCCCCAGCACCAGCACCAGCAGCATGATGACCGCGAAGCCCACCCCGGGTAGGGGCTTCCCGCCCTGGCCCAGGAAGAGCCGCTGCACCGGGTCGAGCAGATTGTCGATCTTCTCGAAGACCAGCACGCACGCCGCGGCGGTCAGCCCGATGGGCACGGCGAAGAGCAACCCCTTGAGGAAATAGCGCGCGAGAGCGGACATGGCGTCCTCCTTGTCGTTTCCGAGGTGCCGGCATGGTAGGCGCCGCGACCGGGGCCGTCAAGCCGGCGCGCCGCGCGGACGGAACGCCCCCGCGATTTCGCAGGTGTCCTTGGGGCAGCACGCGGAAAGCGGACAGCCACAGATGGACACAGATGAACACAGATGAGATCGTTGTGCCGTTGCTGTCGGATCGATCTGTGTGCATCTGTGTTCATCTGTGGCTCGGTGGCTCGAGTCGGCTGGTTTTTGTGATTGCCATGTCTCCGTCGCTGACGACAATCCCCCCGCCGGCCGGGGGGCACGGGCCGCTCGGACCGGGCGCCGGTACCAATGGAAGGGAGAAGACCATGACCAGACCGATTGGCCTGATGGCGACGCTCTGCCTCTTCGCCGCCGCGATGCTCGCCCCGCGCCCCGCCGCGCGGGCCGCGGAGCTCGAGGACGCCCTGCCGGAGAGCACCGTGGTGCTGGTCAAGGTCTCCGACTGGGCCAAGACCCGCAAGGACATCGACGGCACGGCCCTCGGCAAGATCCTCGCCGAAGAGGACGTCAAGGAATATCTCAAGGGCGTGGGCGTGGCCTTCGAGAAGGTCGTGGCCGCCCTCGAGAAGAAGAGCGGCGTGAAGTCCGCCGACCTCGGCGCCGCCTACGGCTCGGAGCTGGCCCTGGTGGTGCTCGGGCCGGAGAAGCCGACGGCTGATCAGGACGCCGGCCGGCAGATTCGCGAGAACGAGGGCAAGGCGGTCGGCAGCTGCTTGGCCTACGCCGCGGCCCAGACCATGTTCCACAGGAACGACTGGGACGGCAACGGCGTCATGGAGTACGCCACGCCCTTCTCCGAGCTCAGCTCGACGAAGGACGCGGACGGCAACCCCATCCAGCTGATCGACAAGGCCTTCGCCGCCGCGGTCGACAAGGAGCACCCCAAGCACGGCTATATTTTCCGGGACATCAAGGATTTCGACAACAAGGTGGCCGTTGACTTTGTCAACGAGTTTGCGCTCTGTGCCACGCCCGCCGAGTACGGCAAGACCGGGCGGCGGACGTTCGTGATCTCCACCAACGGCACGGTGTTCGCCAAGGACCTGGGCAAGGCTGCCTTCGTCGAGGCCTACCCGGCCGATCCCCAGATGGGCGGCTGGCAACTCGCCGAGGAGATGGGTGGCGGTCGCGAGATCCCGCCCTTCGTCGTCGCCATCGTCGCCAGGCTCGGCGACCCGGCCGCTGCCGGGCGGATCGACGCGGTCATCGAGATGGCGCTCAAGTCCGCGCCCAGGACCGAGCGCAAGCCGGTGGCCTGGGGCGAGATCAAGGGCCTGTCCGTCTGCGAAACCGGCAAGGCGGCCGAGGGTGCGTTCTACTCCGTGCGCGCCGGCGCCTACCAGCTGTGGGCGTTCGGTCCCGCCGAGGCGAAGGTCAGGGAGCTGGCCGTCGCTCTCGCCGCGGGCAAGTGCGAAAAGTCGCTGGCCGCCGCCGAGGACTTCAAGCTCTGCCGCGGCAAGCTCGGCGAGCGCGCCGACCTGCTCTGGTACCTGGGTCTGAGGAAGGGCCTGGACCAGATCATGGCCTTCGTCCCGGAGAGGGACCGCGCCGAGGCCGAGAAGGTGCTCGGCGCCCTCAAGGTCCGGGACATCTCCGCCGCGGCCGGGGCCGTGTCGGTCGATCCGCCCGGCTTCCGCTCGCGCTCCTTCCTGGCCTGCAAGGAGAGCGACGACGGGGTGGTCGGGCTGCTGGGCGGCGAGGCGCTGCCGCCCGAGCTGCTCAAGCTCGCGCCGGCCAACGCCACCGGCATGATGGCCGGGAGCTTCCGGTTCGACCGGGTGCTGCCGCTCGTCCGCAAGGTCGCCGACGCGGCCAGGGAGGGCGGCGCCGCGGAGATGGATCAGAATCTCGCCGGCGTCAAAGGGATGCTCGGCATCGACATCGAGAAGGATCTGCTCGGGGCGCTCACCGGCCGCGGCGTGGTCTTCGCGATGCCCGCGCAGGCGGTGGGCGGCAACCCGCTCCTCGGGCAGATCAACGGCCTGGTCATCGCCGCGGAGGTGAAGGACGCCGTCGCCCTGCGCGGCGCGGCCGACAAGCTCGTGGAGCTGGCCAAGGCCTCCATGGCCGGCCGGGGCGGACTAGAGGGCGAGGGCGCCGGCGCCGCCAAGGACGTGGTCTCGGTCTTCGAGTACCGCGGCCAGAAGGTCACCTGCTTCAATCTCATGATGGTGGCCCCGGGCTTCGCGATCACCGACAAGTACCTCTTCATCGGCGGCAGCGTCCAGGCGGTCAAGAAGGCCATCGCCCAGGCGGCCGGCGGAGGCGAGGCGCTGGTGGACAGCGAGTTGTACAAGAAGGCCATGGCCGCGGTGGAGACCAAGGACGCGGCCAGCGTCTCCTACATGAACACCTCCGACTCGGTGGCCACCGCCGTGGCCAGCGCCGGCATGTTCGCCGGGCTGATGCTTCCGGCGATCAGCCAGGTGCGTGGTCGCGCCCAGCAGGTCAGCAGCGCCAGCAACCTCCGACAGATCGGCCTGGCCTGCGCCCTTTTCGCGGACGAGAACGACGAGGCCTATCCGGCGAGCCTGAAGGAACTGCAGCCGGACTACGTCGACAACGCCAGGATCTACCAGTGTCCGACCTACGCCAGGCACGCCGCCGACGGCGTGGACTACGCCTACGTGGCCGGGCTGAGGTCGATCGACGGGGGCGACTCCATTCTGGCCTTCGAGCCGATCGCCGGCGCCGACGGCAAGGTCAACGCGGTCTACGTCGACGGCCACGTGGCCCGCTCGACTCTCGAGGAGATCAGGAAGGCGCTCGCGGCCCAGGCCGCCAAGCTCAAGGAGGCCAAGCGCGAGATGAAGGTCATCGAGCCCCAGGGCGTCGAGGCCGGCGGCGCGCAGGCCGAGGAGCTCGACCCCGAGCTCTTCGTCGAGCTTCTGAAGGCCGCCGTCAACCCCGCGGCCCTGCCCGCGCCGGAGAGCTTCACCAAGCACCTCTTCCCGGCGGTGGGGGTGACCCGGCGCGTCGAGGGCGGTATCCTCTCGGAGAGCTTCTCGCCGCTGGGGTTCTCCGGGGCCCCGGGCCTGGGCGGCGGGGGCGGCGGCACCGGCGTGGCCGGCGTCGCGATCGTCTCGGCCATCGCCATCCCGAGCCTGCTCGCCGCGCGGCGCAGCTCGCTCGAGACCAACGCGGTGGGCTCGATGCGGGCTTACGCCGAGGCCCAGATCATCTTCCACAAGAACGACTGGGACGGCGACGGCGTGATGGAGTACGCCCCGGACTTCGCAGAGCTCAACACCACCAAGGACGCCCAGGGCCAGCCCATCCAGTATCTGGACGCGGTCTTCGCCGCGGCCAGGGGGCCGGATTCGCCCAAGCACGGCTACTACTTCGTGAACATGAAGACCATCGGCGGCGAGAAGATCGACTGGGTCAACGACTTCGCGCTCTGCGCCGTCCCGGCGGTCTACGGCAAAACCGGCTACCGCACGTTCATCATCAGTACCAACGGCACGGTCTTCGGCAAGGACCTCGGTCCGGGAGCCGGACCGGTGGAGGACTACCCGGTCGATATCGCAGCCGCGGGGTGGATCATCGCGGAGTAGCCGGCTGGCCACCTGCGACGGCTTTGCACGCGGGGGAAAGGCAGGCCCCATGACCGGACGAACTTTGGCCGTTCTTGGAATGCTCGTGACCCTGGTCTTGGTGGGGCCGCTCTCGCTTGCCCGCGGGGAGGAGCCCGCCGCCGGGCCCGTCGGACAGCTCGAGGATGCCCTGCCCGAAGACATCGTCATGCTGTTCAAAGTCTCCGACTGGTCGCGGACCCTCAAGGACCTGGGGGATACCGCCCTCGGCAGGATCGGCGCGGAGGAGGATGTTCAGGACTACCTCAAGGGCCTGAAGGCCGCCTTCCGGGACGCCGCGGCCGTTCTCGAGAAGGACGGGGCCTTCAGGCCGGCCGACTTCCCGGCTGCCTATGGTACCGAGCTGGCCGTGGTCAGCGCCAACTGCACGAGACCCTCCGGGGGCGAGCGGAGGGCAGCCGCGGAAAAGGCAGGCAAGCCCGAACAGACCATGGCGTTGGTCGCCAGGATCGGCGACGAGACGGCCGCCGGACGCGTCAACGCGCTGATCCTCAAGATGCTCTCCGACAAGGCCAGGATGGTGGAACCGATCGATTGGGACAACGTCAAGGGTCACAGGATCCGGTCCGGCAAGGACGGGGGCGTGCCTGAGCCCGAGCCCGGGAGCGAGGCGCGACTGTATCTCCTTCGGGCCGGGCGCTGGCAGATGCTGGCGGGATCGGCCAACGAGGATGATGTGCGCCGGCTGGCCCAGGGCCTGGCGGCGGGGAAGTGTGCGAAACCTCTCTCGGAGAACCCGGACTTCAAGCGGTGCCGCGCGCGCCTGCCGGGCCGGGCGGACCTTTTCACCTGGCATGCCGTCGGGGCGATGATCGACGAGATGACGAGGGCCGCGTCGCCCCGGGACCGGGAGAGGGCCGCCGCCGCCCTCAAGGTCTCCGGGATCGGCGAGCTGCGCGGCGTGGCCTCGACCGTCGCTGTGGAGCCACCCGGCTTCCGATCGCGCTCCATGGTGCTCATCGGACGCGGCGACGAAGGCCTGGCCGGCCTCCTCAACGGGGCCCCGTTGTCCGAGGACCTCCTGCGGCTGGCTCCCTCGGGGTCGACCCTCCTGCTGGCCGGGGGCGTGCGCACTGAACGGATCCTGCCGCTGATCCGCAGGCTGGCGGCCGCGGGCGGCCGTGACCCCGCCGCCTTCGAGGCCGACCTGGCCGAGGCCGGCCGGCCCCTGGGCCTGGATGTGGAGAAGGACATCGCGGCCGCGCTGGGCAGCCACGGTTGCGTGCTGGCCATGCCCTCCCGGTCGGTCGGGGGAAACCCGTTGCTGGGACAGCTCAACGGCCTGGTCCTGGCCGTTGAAGTGCGCGATGCTGTCGCCGCCCGGCGGGTGCTGGACCGGCTCCTGGAGAAGGCCCGGACAGCGGCCGTTGACAAGCCGGATGACGTGACCATCAACACCTTCGACTACCGTGGCCGGAAGATCACCAGCTTCGACTTCAGGATGGCCTGCCCGGCGGTGGCCGCCACCGATCGATACCTGCTGCTGGGCGGCAGCGTCCAGGCCGTGAAGAAGATCATCGTCCAGCTCTCGGCCGGCCCGGCAGAGGCACCGGCCGCGCTGGTCGCGGACGAGAAGTATCGTAAGGCCATGGCCAGAGTCGAGACCGGAGATGCCCTGGCCCTGGCCTACTTCGACGTGTCGGACGTGGTCTCCACGGCCATGGCAGGCATGACTCTGATCGGCGGGTTCCTCGTGCCGTTCCTGGATGCCGGCGCCGCCGCCGATCCCGGCGATGACCCGTTGGTCGGAGGCGAGGACGAGCAGGAGCGCCTCGCCAGGAAAGCCTCGGGACTGGTCAAGCAGCTGGTCAACCCGGCCACCATGCCGCCGCCCGAGGCCGTCACCAGGCACCTCTTCCCGGCCGTCGCCTCCGTGCGGTGGGTGGAAGACGGGTTGTTGACCGACGAGTTCTCGCCGCTGGGCTTCAGCGGGGTCACCCTGGTGTCGCCGCACGTCCTGGGCGTGTGCGCGGTCGCGGTGGCGGTGGGCATTTCCCTGGAGGACGGCCGCGAGGCTGCCGAGACCAACGCGGTGGGCTCGTGCCGGGCCTACGCCGCGGCCCAGACCTTGTTCCGCAGGAACGACTGGGACGGCGACGGCGTGATGGAATACGCCCCGGACTTCGCCGAGCTCAACACCGTCAAGGACGGCAACGGCGAGCCGATCCAGCTGATCGACGCAGCCTTCGCCGCGGCCCGGGGGGCGGGCTCGCCAAAGGGCGGCTACTACTTCGTGAACATGAAGACCATCGGCGGCGCGGCCGTCGACTGGACGAACGACTTCGCGCTGTGCGCCGTCCCGGCGGTCTACGGCAAAACCGGGCGCCGCACGTTCATCATCAGCACGAACGGCACGGTCTTCGGCATCGATAACGGCGGCAAGCCGGTGGAGGACTACCCGGTCGATCCCGCGGCCGCGGGATGGGTCATCGCGGAGTAGCCGGCCGGCGCAGGCCGGGACATTGTAGAGAACGAAGCGGCCCCACCACCGAGGACGCAGAGGACGCAGAGGACGGCTCGGGTCTATTGCGCGCGGCTACAGCGCCGGCCTTGAGCTGGAGGCGCTGTCCGCGAATGAAAGTCCACGGGTCTTCCTTCGTGTCCTCTGCGTCCTCTGTGGTTTGGAATTCCCGGTCGTTCCTCGCGGTTCCCGGGATGTCCGCGATGGCTCAGGAGTCGACCGCCGCGGCCTTGGCCGGCTCGCAGTGGACGTTGACCTTCACCGAGCCCAGGCGCTCGCCGAGCAGTCCGGCCAGGTCATGCTCCAGCCGGTGGCAGTCCTCGACCGGCAGCCCGGGACGCACGGTCAGGTGCAGGTCGACGGACAGCTGCCGGTCCGAAGCGGTCACGTGGATGGCGTGGTAGCCGGCCACGCAGGACTCGCGCTTAGCGAACTCCTCGAGCGCGGCCTCCACGTTGGCGGCACGGCAGTCCGCGGCGCCGCCCTCGTGGACCTCCACGTGGACCACCGCGGAGAGGTCCAGCCGCCGCCGGAGCGACTCCTCCACCAGCGTCGCCAGCCGGTGGCTCTCGGCGGTGCGCATCTGCGGGGCCACCTCGACGTGCAGCGAGGCCACGTTGTGGTTGCCGTAGTCGTGGACGGCGATGCCATGCACTCCGCGCACTCCGCGGACCGAGGCGGCCGCGGCCACGATGCGCGCCACCAGGTCCTCGCTGGGCGCCTCGCCGAGGAGCCGGCTGACCATCTCCCAGGCCAGGCGCACGCCGGCGAAGCCGATGAAGCCGGCCACGCCCAGGCCGAAGAGGCCGTCGAGCCAGAGCAATTCCAGCTTCACGCCCACGAAGGAGAGCACCACCAGCAGCGTGGCCAGCGCGTCGGAGCGATGGTGCTGGGCGTCGCCCAGCAGCGCGGCCGATGAGATAGCCCGGCCGAGCCCCGCCGAGAAGCGGGCCATCCATTCCTTGGCGGCCCAGAAGACCAGCAGCACGGGGATGATCCACCAGCCGGACTGGAGCATGGTCCCGGCGGCCGCGCCGGCCTCGGCGTCGACCCGGCCGAAGACCAGCATCAGCCGGTCGAAGGCCGGATGGGCGAACTCCACCGCTGTGACGATGAGCATGAAGGCCAGCCCCAGCGTGCCGATGACCTCGGCCCGGCCGTGGCCGTGGGGGTGCTTGCGGTCCGGCGGCGAGGCCGCCACGCGCATGCTCACGAGCAGGATGATAGAACTGATCATGTCGCCGAAGGTGTGGGCCGCGTCGGCGGTCAGGGCGATGCTGCCGGTCATCAGGCCCAGGACCAGCTTGACCGCGCCCAGGAGCAGGTTGCCGGCGATGCTCGTCCAGCACTCGAGCCTGACGTAGCCGTGGCGCACGCGTTGGTCGGCGACGTTCGCGTGATCGCGTACGAAGGTGCGCGTCATCCATTGACCGGGCCAGATCATGGCCCTGACTATAAGGCCACGGGCGCGAGGTGTCAAAGACGGGAGACGCGGGGACACGGGGACGCGGGGACACGGAGACGGTGGGACATGGGGACACGGGGACCGAAGGGACGCACCGTGTCCGTGGTTCGACATTGAAATGGGTAGGGGCGAGCCGCCGGCTCGCCCCTACGGACCCAAGACCCGGAATCCCGAACTCGGAACTAGGAACTCGGAACCCAACCTAATCCCTGGGCGGAGCCGCCTCGGTCACCAGGGCCGAGCCGTCCTCGGCCACGACCAGGATGGCCAGCTTTCCGAACTCGTTGATGTTCAGTCCGCTGACCGTGGCGTACTCGAACCGGCCCCGCAGGTCGGTGTAGCCGTCCTTGATGAACCGGGCCTCCCCGCCGGAGCGGCCCTGGCCGTAGACCTTCACGTAGACCTTCGGCAGCGGCTTGCCGTCGGCGGCGCGCAGCACGCGCAGCTGGCCGTGGTTCTCGCTGAGCGCCGCGCGGATGGTCCTCGAGAACGAGCCCTGGGCCTTGCGCTTGCCGGCCGCGGCCACCTCGACCATCAGGTTGCGTCCGCGCAGCTTCTCGGGCACGGCGACGGTGGCCTTGCCGCCGTCCTTCTTGAGCCTGGTCTCGACCTGCGCGGTGGGGCGCACCGCGGCCAGGCGCGACGTGTCCAGGTAGCTGAAGGGCTGGCGCGAGAAGAGCAGCTCCAGGTCCACCAGGTAGAAGTTGACCTGGCAGGACTCGAGCCCGGAGTGGCTGATCTCCACGGAGTCGGCCCCGACCGTGAAATCGAAGGACGGCTCGGCCGCGGCCAGCGCGCTCTGCTGCTCGAGGCGGTTGCGCTCGTCGACGACCTTGCCGGAGCGGCCCTCGATCTCCGCGGCCTGCTCCAGGACCTCGGCGAAGCGGTTCCGCCAGCGCGGCACCGGATAGTCGGCGTAGCCCGCGGCGATCTTCCGGGCCCGCGGGACGTCCTCGCGGTAGAAGGCGAGGTAGGCGTCCAGGTAGTCGTACTGCAGCTCGCCGCGCGCGCGCCGGCGCGAGACCTTGCCGAACTGCTCCAGGGCCTCGTCCACGCGGTCCTGGAGCAGCAGGTGGTAGACCACCACCAGGCGCTCGTTGTCGGTGAGCGACTCCCGGTGGCAGAGGTAGTTGAGCGTGGCCAGGTACTGGTCGCGCTGCCGGTCGCTCGTGATGTGTCGCCGGCCGTTGATGGGGTGGATCCGCGAGTTGATCAGCGGGTCGAACTCCAGCTGCTCCCAACTGAGCCGCTCGACCGGGTCGACCTCGAGCAGCGGCGAGCGCAGCGCCGGCCCGCAGTTGCCCGCGAACGCGGACTGGGTCAGGAACTCCCGTAGCGCCGGCAGGTCGTTGTGCTTGACCGCGTAGCTCCAGAGCACGGAGGCGTAGACCCGGCGCGAGCGCAGCAGCTCGAGCGCCTTCCGGAAGAAGGCCTTGTCGGCCATCCGGAAGGCGATCAGGTCGAGGTCCAGGGCGCGGACGTTGTTCTTCTCCATGTAGGCCAGGACCTCGTCGGGCTGGCCGTCCTGGCTGACCAGCAGCCAGGGCGAGCCCGGCTCCGGCGGGAGCGAGGGCTTCACGTCCAGCTCGGCCGGCTCGGCGAAGGCCAGCAGGCCCTTGCGGTCCGAGAGGTGCGCGCCGTAGTGGCGGAACGCGCCGGCCTCCGGGAAGTAGAAGTGGTACTCCCAGCGCGCGGTGCTGTAGGGGCCGAGCACCCGGGTGGGCGTCTGGGTGTAGCGGCTGCCCGAGACCGGAATGGCCCCGGCGGGCAGCTCGAGCAGCGTCTCCGTCCGGCAGGTGCGGGGAGTGGCGTTCATGGCCGTGACCACGCAGCCGTAGACCTTGCGGAAGAGCAGCGGTCCGGAGACGTACTTCTCGATCCGCTGGCCGTCGACCACCTCGTAGCGGTCGGCCGGGTCGAAGTAGCGCTGGACGACGGTCAGGGCGGCATTCCCCTCCGGGGCCTTGGTCTCGTCCTCGGAGCGGAGGTAGACAACCGCCGGGCCGACCGCCTCCTTGCCCGCCGGCTTCGCTTCGAGAGGCAGGTCGAGCGCGGCCATGGCCAGCATCGCCTCGCTGAAGGTCGAGGCGGTCTCGGCGAGGTGCGCGGAGACGAAGGGCTTCTTGCCATCGTGGGCGGCGAGCTCGGTCCAGAAGCCGCCGGCCGGGACCCGCTCGGGGCTCTCCTCGCCGCGGCGCAGGCGGTACCAGTTGCTCTCCGCCCAGACCCGGGTGGTCTCCACCTGGCGGAAGAGTGGCTGGTTCTGGGCCTCCCCCACCTCCTTCTCCGCGAAGTAGCCCGCCTTGTCCTTGGCGGCGTCCGCCTCCGCCTTGGCCACCTTCTTGGCCTCCTCCGAGAGCTTGCGGGCGCGGGCCGGCGCGGGCGGGGCGGCTGACGGCGCGGCAGTCAGGGGCAACTCGCGTCGCAATGCGTCGAGATCGGCCATGGGCTGGGGCGTGGCGGCGCCGGCGGGCGCGGCGGTCAGCGCCAGGGCGCCGAGCGCCCGGTCGAAGAGCCGGTCGAGCCGGTCGGGGTCGAGCGGGATCACCGAGACGCGCTCTCGCTCGGCGCGCAGCGCCTCGGCCCGGTCGCGCACGCGGCTGACGAGCAGCGCGCGCTCGGCGGCGTTGAGCCGATCGAAGCGGTCCGGGCGGAGGTAGCCGGCCAGGTCCGCCTCCAGCAGCCACTCGTCCATGAAGGTCTTGTCGATCTTGCCGGTCAGGTGCGGCTTGACCACCTTCGTGAAGAAGTCGCGGTCCTTCATGTACAGCCAGAAGTTGAGCTCGTGGCAGGCGAACTCGGAGTAGAGCTCCAGTCGCTTCCCGGGCTCCAGCTTCGGCCAACCCAGCAGGAACGCGAACCGGTCGAGATGCTCGCGGTCGCGTCCGTCCGCGAGCAGCGCGCGGTAGAGCGTCCAGACGTCGTCGATCGAGGCGTAGACGGCCACGTTGCCCCGGCCCTCGAGGGACAGCTTCCCCCCGGCGCCGAGCGCGTCGATGGCGTTCCTCCGCGAGAAGTGCAGAGCGTAGTCGGCGCGGGCGCGCATGCGCAGGTCGCGCCGCTCGAGCTTGGCAGCCGGCAGCCACGCGCGCCGGCGCACCAGGTTCTCGGGGTCCACGGCCAGGACCTCGACGCACTCGAGCCCCTCAAGGTCCTTGATCGGCAGCGAGACGGTCCCGTCCTTGCCGGGGTCGAGGTTGGCCAGGACGGCCGGGAGGCTCGCCAGGAAATCGAGCGGCGCGACCAGGCCGCTGGGCGGCTCGGCTGGCTCGGAGGCCTGATAGCCACCGAACCGGCTGACGCCTCGCTTCCGGCCCCCTCCGTCGCGGTAGCCGAAGCCCGCATTGGGGGCCTCGGCGACCTGCGACTCGGACTCGAAGATGTCCCAGGGACAGAGCAAGAGCGTCGGACGGCCGAGCATGTTGCCGGGGTACTTGGTCGCGAAGCGCCGCTCCAGGATGTAGCGATACTCGCCGTCGATGGCCACGCCCGAGAGGTAGGAGCTCCGCGGGGCGGCCAGCGCCAGGCGCTGGCCGAAGGGGCCGGAGGAGACGTCCAGCCGCGCGAGCGCGTCGTAGCCGGGAGTCAGGCGGGTGCCGAGCACGTGCACGCGCACGAACTCCCCGCCGCGGTTGAGCTTGACGGCGAGCTTCCCGCCGGCGACCTTGACCGACTCGATCACCAGGGGCTCGCGGCGCGGGACCTCCACCGCGAGCGAGTCGGAGACCATCACCGGGCCGACTTTGTTGCCGCCGAGCACGGTGATCTCGACCGGCGCCCGGTCCGGGGCGGGCAGCAGCCGGTAGCTGCCGGATTCCAGGGCGGGCAGCTCCAGGCTCCCGGCCGAGAGCTTCAGTCCCGCGCTCGCGTCGCGGTAGACGCCCCCGCCCCGCAGCTCGAGCAGCCGGGGCTTGCCGAGCGAGGCGTAGTCCAGCGGCCAGGCGAGCAGGCCCTTTTCGCCGGCGGCCAGCTCCATCCGGCCGCGCAGCAGGGCGTTGTCGGTTTCGAGGTCCAGGTCCAGCCCCGGAGTCTCGCTGCTGCCGGCCGAGAGGTGGGCGATGCCCTCCAGGTTCCCGAGCGTCACCGTGCCGTTCTCGTCGGTGACGAGCCGGGTGTGGATGTCCTCCCGGATGCAGCGGTGGCGCAGCGCCAGGTTCACGCCCACGCCGGGCCGGGGTTCGCCGTTGCGGCCCAGCAGGCGCAGGCGGTAGCCGTCGGCATCGCGGTCCAGGTGCAGGAAGGCGACGTGGCCGCCGGAGCGTCCCAGGGCGGTCCGGAACGTCGAGTGCGCGGAGAGGTCGAGGTGCTTGTTGGTGATGGCGCTCTTGACCCTGCACTCCAGGGCGAACGCGACCCCGGTCACCTCGCCCCGCACCGGGAAGTCGACCGTCGTCTCCCGGTCCTCGGACAGGCGCAGGTTCTTGATGGTCTGGGTGCTGGTCGTGCCGTCGGCGTTGGTCAGGTTCACGTGCAATCGCGGGGCGTTGCCCTCGTCGCCGGCGATGCGTGCGAGCGAGGCCGGGTGGCCGTTGACGGCCAGCTGCGGGCGCAGGAGCACCCGCGCGGCCGAGCCGGGGACCAGCGCCTCGCGCACCAGATGGAAGCCGCACTCGAAGGCGAAGTCCTCGCCCTGGTGGTCGAACGATCCCAGCGAGGACACCCCGCCGGCGCTGACCACGAAGGTCCGGGAGCCGGGCGAGGAACTGAAGGGCACCGCGATGCGCCCGTCCTTGCCCGCGGCGTACTCGCGGCCGTCGAACCAGATGACCGCGTCGTCGACCTTCCGGCCCTCGCCGTCGAAGACGGTGAAGACCTGGCCGCGGGCGGTGGCCACCGCCAGGGCGCTCAGGCTGCCGCGCCGCACGATGGCCCGGGCCTTCAGGGACCCGCCGATCAGCTCGACGACGTAGACCCCGGGGCGCTCGATCTCGGGGAGCTTCAGTTCCCGGGCGTGGCGCAGGTAGGGCGAGCCGCCGACCTCGATGACCTTCTCGATGGCCGGGACGATCCCGTCGAGGTTCTCGTTCTCGCCCACCGGGCGCAGGTTCTGGCGGTAGAAGTTGAGCGTGTTGATCTCGTGGACGCGCACGATCAGGCGCTCGACGTTCTTGACGCGCAGGTCGAGGACGATCTTCCCGCCGGGCTTGAGCACCGCGCGGTTCTGCGGGGCGAAGTTGAGCTCCACCCGGTCGCGCAGCGCGCGCAGCGCGCCGGCGCCCAGCGGCTCGGCCCACTTTTCGGGCTGGTCCTTGCCGGCGAGTATCCGCGCCTCGGCGTGGACCCGCCGGAGCCAGTCGCGGTCGAACCAGGCCGCGAAGGCGTCGGGGCCATCGGCCACGGCCAGGAAGTGCTCGAGGTAGTCGCGGACCAGATCGCCGTCGTCGCCGATGGCCGCCAGGCCGGGCACGTGGTCGCCGGAGAGGCTGACCGCCTCGGCGGCGCGGACCTCCCCGACGAGCTTCGGGTTGACGCCCGGACGCCCCGGGCAGGGCAGCGCGACGTACTTCTTGAAGCGGGCCAGGTCGTAGTTGCCCTCGGCGCGCTCATGGACCAGCCGGGCGTAGAGCACCTGGGCCCGGAGCGAGTTCCACATCGGCGGGAGCGACTCGGCGAAGCTCTCCAGCCGGTCGAGCCACGCGGCGCGCTCGGCGACGTTCTCGGCGAGGTTGACGCCGCCGGCCGGGGCCAGGCGGGCCAGCCAGGCCTGGACGAAGCTCTCCTCGTTGAGCAGCGCCTTGCGGTCCGCGGCCAGCTCCTTGAGCTGATCGAGGGTCAGGACGTTGTGGGCGGCGAGGCTCCCGAACCGGCCGCTGTACTTGTCGGCCAGCTCCTTGAGGATCATACCGGTCAGGCCGGGGTAGGCCGGGTCGTTGACGCGCTTCAGGAGCTCGCGGAGCTGCCCGATGGCGAGATTGCGCTCGGCCAGCAGGTAGAGCCCCTCGTCGGAGAACCCCCCGACCCCCAGGCGCTTGAGCACGTCGTCGACCCGTCGGTCGGCCCGGAGCAGGTCCCCGTCGAGACTGGCCGGTCCCGCCGCGGGACGGGCGGCGCCCTGGGTGACCGGCCGGCGCGCGTGGTTGAAGTCGAGGCTCAGCTCCTTGCGGATGAACTCGAGCGTCTCCTCGGGCTTGTCGCCGTAGGCCAGCAGCATGTTGCGGCGCAGCGCCGTCCGGTAGGACTCGGGCAGCGCCTGCTCCGAGCCGTAGCGGCCGCGCCACTCGGCCAGCGCCGCCGCCGCCTTGTCGACCCGGCGGTTGAGCTGGTGGTCGACCGCCGTGTAGTAGTAGTATTCGTCGGTGCCCGGGACCAGCTTCTTGAGCGCCTCCTCGCGGTCGCCGAAGCTGAACTTCTCGAGGAACTCCGTCTCGGCGGCGGCGGCCGCGCCGGCGGCCAGAAGGAGGCTGACAAGAATCAGGTTGGCGATCCTGCCGGTGTTCATGAGCGTCTCCTTGCGAGAGTCCGTAAGTGCAAGTTCTGCAGCGCGGGAAGTATCCTTGAAACGGCCGGCATCGGCAAGTGGTTCACAAGGAACGTATTGAAGTCGGGTTCCGGGTCGCCCCGGCCGGTCGCGGCCAACATGTCCGGTTGGACGCCGATCCGCGCCGCCGGGGGCGAAGAAAATGCGGGAACGTCCCTGTCGGACAGGCCTGACTTGTCCGACGGGTCTGGCCGGTCAGACCTTCCTGAACACCACCGACGCGTTGACCCCGCCGATGCCGTAGGAGTTCTTGAGGACGACCCGGAGCTCCGCGCGCCGCGCGCCGCCCGGGCAGTAGTCCAGGTCGCACTCCGGGTCGGGGGTGCCTATGCCCACGGTCGGCGGCACGAGGCCCTCGACCAGGGACTTCACCGCGGCGACCGACTCGTGCGCGCCGGCCGCGCCCATGGAGTGGCCGAGCATCGACTTGTTGGCGGTCAGGAGGAGCTTCCGGGCGCGTTCGCCGAAGACCGCCTTGATCGCCTTGGTCTCGATCAGGTCGTTGTACTTCGTGCCCGTGCCGTGGAGGTTGACGCCGTCAACCTCGTCGGGCGGGACCCCCGCGTCGGCCAGCGCCGCGCGCATCAGGCGGACGATGCCCCGGCCCTCCTTCTCGGGGGCGGTGAGGTGGTAGGCGTCGTTGTTGGCCGCGCCGCCGGCCAGTTCGCAAAGGGTCGTCGCCCCGCGGCGCGCGGCGTTCTCGGCCGCCTCGACCACCAGGACGCCGGCGCCCTCGCTGAAGACCGTGCCGGCGCGGTTCAGGTCGAAGGGCGCGATGTCGCCGGGGGCCGTGGCCCGCAGGGCCGAGAGCCCGGCCATGCAGTAGAGCGAGAGCTCGTCGTAGCCGCCGGCGGCGACCAGGTCGGCGCGTCCGGAGCGGACCAGCTCGAGCGCCACGACCAGGGCCGCCGCGCCCGAGGCGCAGGAGACCGAGGGCGCCGCCGCGGGGCCAGCGAAGCCGGCCGCGGCCGCCGAGCGGGCGACGATGCCGGCGAAGTCGTAGCCGGAGAGGTCCGGCGCGCCGCCCGATGAGAGCGCCCGCTCGGCGGCGGACATGCCGCCGAAGTTGGTGCCGACGACCAGCGCCGCGCGCGCCGGGTCGAACCCGCCGGGACGCAGTCCGGCCGCGGCCGTCGCCTCGGCCAGCGCGTCGGAGAGGAAGCGCTCCGCGCGGCTGGGCTCGCCCGGCGCGGCCGGCGGCGGGTAGCCGGCGACCTCGCCGGCGAGCGTGCAGCGCAGCCCCTCGGTCGGGAAGAGGGAGATCGGCCGGAGCGCCTTGCGGCCGGCGGCGAGCCCCTCCCAGAGCGCGCCGACGCCGCGGCCGAAGGGCGAGACCGCCCCCAGGCCGGTGACGACCGCCTTCCGGAATTCGCTCACGGGACTGCCAGCGGCGCCGGTCGCGCCGCTACTCCGGGGTGCCCTCGCCGGGAGCTGCTGCCGGCGGCGGGAGCTTGATCCAGCCCTTCTCCGCGCAGAACTCCCGGGCCTTCTTCACGAACTTCTCGACCGGCGGCGCCTTGGCGAGGAGCGAGTCGAGCACCGGCGTGAAGACCGCGGTGCCGAAGAGCGCCACCAGGAGCAGCACCGTGGGCGCGAGCACCCACAGCCAGGTCCGGCGCTTTTTCGGGCGGGCCGCGCCGCAGGCCGGGCAGACCTCCTCGCCCTCCGGGATCTGTTCCTTGCACTTTCCGCAGGTGACGGCCGGCGCGGGCGCGGCGGCCTTCTCGGCCTTGTCTGCCTTGCCGGCCTTGCCCCTGGAGCGCGAGCCCCTGGCGCCCGGCTTGCTGCCGGCGGCGGCCGTGCGGTCGCCCCTCATGCCCGCGCGGCGCAGGGCGCGGCCCAGCTTGGCGCCGTCGGTGTCGTCGCTGCTGTCGCCCTCGGTCGGAGCGGCCGCTTCCGCGGGGGCGGCCTCGGCCTGGGCTTCTGGCGCGGCTGTGGCCTCGACGTCCGCCTCCTCGCCCGGCGGATGATAGATGCCTACCGGCCGTCCCGGGGGCGGCGGCGGCGGTTCCGGCGCATCGGAAGCCTCGGACCCATCGGCGGCAGCCGGCCCCTTCTTCTTGAGGCGCCTGACGATGATCCGTTTGCTCTTGGGCTTGGCCGCGTTCTCCGGCTCGGACTGCGCCGCCTCGGCGGCGGGCGGCTCGTCCGGAATCGGCAGCGGCTCGCTGGAGTCCGCAGGCAGCGGGGTGAACTCTGGCGTCTCGGCGGGCGGCAGCTCCTCGACGGCCGGGGCCTCGGCTCCGGTCGGGGCGACTTCGTCCACCTCAATCGGCGCGACCTCGGGCAGGCTCTCCGCGGCAAGCGCCTCCTCGACCGCCGGGGCGTCCGTCTCCTCGACCGGGGCCTTGTCGCCCTCGCCGACGAAGCGGGTGTCGTCGTCGGCCGGGGACGACCCTGCCGCCCAGGCACTGGTGTCCGAGGGCCTGGGCGGCTCGGCGGCCGTCGGCTCCTCGGCGGCGACGTCCGCGGGCGGCAGCGAGGCGGGCGCCTCGGCCTCCTCGACCGGCGGAGGCTCCGCCGCTTCGACCGGAGCCTCGGCCGGCGCGACGGTGAGCTTCTCGAAGAGATCCTGGGCCTCGTCAGGCGCGGCGGCCTCCGGTTCCGCGACCGCGGGAGCGGAGGGCTCGCCGCCGGCCAGGAAGTCGACGTCGGAGACCCCGGCGGCTTCCGGCTCGGGCTCGGCCTGGGCCTCGGGTTCCACCCCGGCCGCGGGAGCTGCCGATGCTCCCGACATCATGGCCTTGAGCTCGCGGGCCTTGGTCAGGGCCGCCGGCGCGGGGGCTTTGCTCTTCTGGACGGTGGTGAACGCGGTGCCGCTGATCTGCGGCGTCGCCGGCTTGGCGGGAGGCGTTGCGGCCGCCGCCGGCGGTTCGGCCGGAGCCGGCTCGGGTTCCGGTTCGGGCACGGGCTCCAGGGCGTCGATGGCCGCCTCCACGTCGGTGCTCTCCGGCGGTCCGGTCAGGACCAGCGCGTCGTCGGGCACGCCCACGACCCGCTTGCAGCGCGGACACTCGCCAGGCTTGCCGCGCGAATCCTCCGGCGCAGCCAGTCCGGTGCCGCAGACGCATCGGAAATAGACCTCGGTGGCGGTGGTCATGGCTTTTCGCTCCCTCCGGGCGGAGTGCCGTTCTCCGCCAGTCCCTCGATCGGCGGCGCCTCGCGGGGCGCTCCCGCGGCGGCGTCGAAGTAGCAGACCCGGTTGCGGCCGGTCTTCTTGGCCAGGTACATGGCCTTGTCGGCGGCGTCGATGAACTCGCTGGCGCTCATGCCCGCGCGGTACTCGGCGGCGCCCAGGCTCGCCGTCACCCGGAAGCGCTTGCCTTCGAGCTCGGACTCGGCCTCGGCGATCGCCCGGCGCAGGCGCTCGGCGGCGATCAGCGCGCCGGTGAGCCCGGTCTCCGGCAGGATCACCGCGAACTCCTCGCCGCCGTAGCGGGCGGCCAGGTCCACGCCCTCGCGCACCGTGTGGCGGATGGCGCGGCTGACCGTGCGCAGTACGTGATCGCCGGTCAGGTGGCCGTGGTCGTCGTTGAAGAGCTTGAAGCGGTCGATGTCCAGCATCACCAGCGAGAACTCGCCGCCGTAGCGCGCGCCGCGCTTGATCTCCCGGTCCAGCGACTCGCGGAAGACGCGGTGGTTGGCGAGCCTGGTGAGCCCGTCGGTCTCGGCCAGCGAGCGCATCTCGTTGACCAGGATCGAGGTGCTCAGGGCCGTCCCGATCAGCTCGGAGAGCTGCACGGCCACGTTGAGGTCGTCGCGGTCGAAGTTCGCCCCGTCGGAGCGGTCGGCCAGGTTGAGGACGCCCATCACCCGGCGGGTGCCGCCGCCCGAGCCGGCCATCAGCGGGCAGATCAGGCAGGAGTTGGTCAGGTACTTGTCGGTCTCCAGCCGGCGCACGCGCACGCCCTTCTCGCGCTCGTACTCGTCGATGTTCTCGATGAGCAGCGGCCGGTCGGCGCTGATGGCCAGGGCCATGATCGTGTCCGGCTCGCGCGAGAGCGAGACCTGCTCGGAGATCGGCTCGGGGTGGTTGTGGGCCTTGAGATGGAGCGCGTTGTTCTCGTAGTCGTAGAGGAACAGCGAGCAGTACCTGGCCGCGAAGAGGTGGGGGATCTTGCCCAGCGCCACGCGAACGATCTGGTCGACGTCGAAGGTGTTGAGCTCCTTGGAGAGCTGGGCCACCTGCGTCGAGCGGGTGGTCAGCCGGCCGATGGCCGCGAGCTGCGTCCTTTGGAGCTCGTAGTTGGTCTTGAGCTGGTCGACCCGCGTGGAGAGCTGGCGGTACGCGTCGAGCAGCTCGGCGTGGCTCAAGTTGCCGACATCTTGATCCACAGACTTCCTCCCCGGAGGCGATTCTAGCCCGGAGGTTGACGGCCGCAAGGCGAGAACGGGGGCCTTGACAGATCGGCGCGGTCCGGGCAGATTACGGGCCGGGAGGGAAGCGCGCCATGGGTTCGTCCGGCATCTTCGACGAGAGCGACCTGTTGTCCCTGGCCCCGCCGGAACTGCAGCGCGCGCTGCTCAAGGTGCCCGACGACCTCGTCGCCCAGGCGCTGGCCGGGGCCCGGGAGCCGGTGGCGGCGCGCATCGTGGAGAACCTCTCGCCCCGCCGGGCCAATGCTGTGCGGATCACGGCGCGCAGGCTCGTCGATTCCCGGGAGCTCGGGCCGCAGGCGGCCAAGACCGCTCTGCGCAACCTGGTTCGCAAGGTCTTCGACGTGGCCGCCCCCGAGGCGGAGGGCCGGAGCGCCAGCCGCTCGGTCGGGATGGCCCCGCCGGCGGTCGGAGCCCGGGCCCCAACCGATGGACGCAGGATTGAAACCAACCGGCGACCCGGTCCGGACCTCACGCCTCCGGCCTTCGCCCGGCTCCGCGAGGTCCGGGCGGTGCTCGAGGCCGCCCGGAAGGCCAGCCCGTTCGTTCAGGAGCTGGAGCGCGCCAGGCTGGGGGCCAGTGCCGCGGTCCTGGCCGGGGCCTGGCTGCGGCGCTAACGCTTCCAGCAGCCGTCGCCCTTCCCTTCTGCGATGGCGTGCCTCCAACGCAGAGGTCGCAGAGGCGGCGCGGAGGCCGCCGAGGTGATTCCCGACATGAAATGGTGCCGTTCCTCCGCGTCCTTTGCGGTCCTCTGCGCCCTCTGCGTTGAGAATGCCTGTTGGATCGACTGAGGGTGGGCGATGAGAGGGGGTCGCTGCCGGGACGATTTTCTTGACAGTGTACGGCCGCCAACGATAATGGCTGTCCGGCTCCGGCCGAAGCGGCCCGGGGCCCCATAGGCATGGAGTTGTGCTTCCAGGAGGTCGTTCATGGCCAATCCGAAACGCAGATGGAGCCATGCCCGGAAGGGCATGCACCGGGCACATAAGCACCTGACCCCCGCGGGGACCTCGGTCTGCCCGCGGTGCAGCGCGAGCAAGAGGCCCCACGAGATTTGCGGCAACTGCGGCTTCTACAAGGGCCAGCAGATGCTGCAACCCAAGCCGCTTTCCTGACCGAAGCCCGGCGCGCTCTGCCATGCGCATAGCCGTCGACGTGATGGGAGCGGACCGCGGTCCGGCCGAAATCGTGGCCGGCAGCGTGGCCGCGCTCAAGAAGTTCGCGGACATCAACATTCTCCTGGCTGGAGACCAGGCGGCCATCGACGCCGCTCTGGCCGGCCATCGTTCTTCAGCCGACGTCCGCCGCCGCCTGGAGGTCCGCCACGCCTCCCAGGTCGTGGAGATGAGCGAGAAGATCGACAGCATTCGCAAGAAGCCGGACAGCTCGCTGGTCCGGGCCATGGAGGCGGTCCGCGACGGCCACGCCGATGCGGTGGTGGCCGTGGGCAACACCGCGGCCACCGTGGCGGTGAGCTGGATCACCCTCGGGCGCCTGGAGGGTGTGCCCCGCCCGGGCATCGCCGTGCCCATCCCCACGATGTCCGGCGGCCTGCCCTGCGTGGTCGTCGACATGGGCGCCAACACCCGGCCCCAGCCCAAGCACCTGGCGGTCTACGGCCTGATGGCCTCGCGCTACTCCGAGCGCATCTTCGGCGCGAAGAACCCCGCCGTCGGCCTGCTCAACGTCGGCGAGGAGCAGGGCAAGGGCAACGACTTCCTGCGCGAGAGCTACGAGCTGCTTTCCAAGCAGCCCATCAACTTCGTGGGCAACGTCGAGGGCAACGACATCTTCAAGGGCGAGGTCCAGGTGGTGGTCTGCGACGGTTTCGTGGGCAACGCCGTGCTCAAGGCCATCGAGGGTTCCGCCTCGCTGCTCATGACCGTGCTCCGCCAGGAGCTGACCAAGGGGCCCTTCGTTAAGTTCGGCGCGGCGCTGTGCCGCAAGGCCTTCCGCTCGATGCGCGCCCGGCTGGACTACGCCGCCTACGGCGGCGCGCCGCTACTGGGCGTCAAGGGCGTCTGCATCATCGGCCACGGCCGCTCCAACGCCGGGGCGGTCTCGAACGCCATTCGCGTGGCCCGCGAGAGCGTGGCCTCCAACCTCAACGATGTCATCGTCGAGAGCCTTTCATCGCCCCGCTCGCCGGCACCGGTGACTTGAGCCGATCCGCAGCGTCCGGGCACGGGGATCAGGAGATCAGATCATTGGGTTCCGCCGTCAAGCTGCTGAGCACGGGGTCCTTCGTTCCTGAGCGGGTCCTGACCAACGCCGACTTCGAGCGCATGGTCGACACCAGCGACGAATGGATCATGACCCGCACTGGCATCCGCGAGCGACACGTGCTCTCCGACGGCGAGAAGAACAGCGACATGGCCGTGCAGGCCGGCTACAACGCCCTGCAGTCCGCGCGCGTCTCGCCGGCCGAGCTCGACCACATCATCGTCTGCACCTTCACGCCGGATACGCCCCTGCCCAGCTGCGCCTGCGTCGTCCAGGACCGGCTCGACGCCGAGAGGGCCTTCGCCGTGGACCTGTCCGCGGCCTGCACCGGCTTTATCGGCGGCATGGCCCACGGGTCTGCGCTGGTCGCCTCCGGCATGGCCCGGCGCGTGCTGGTCATCGCCAGCGAGGCGCTGAGCCGGGTCACCGACTATCAGGACCGCGGGACCTGCGTGCTCTTCGGCGACGGCGCCGGGGCGGTGGTCCTGGGCACCGGCGACGGCGGCCACGACCTCGGCGACTTCTACCTGCGCGCCGACGGCTCCGGCGCCGAGCAGCTCTACATTCCGGCGGGCGGCTCGGCCTCGCCCCCGAGCGCGACCACCGTCGCCGAGCGGCTGCACTTCATCAAGATGAACGGCCGCGAGGTCTTCAAGTTCGCGGTTACCAAGATGATCGAGCTTATCGAGGGCGCCGCCGAGCGCGCCGGCATCAAGCCGGCGGACATCGACCTGGTCGTGCCCCACCAGGTCAACCAGCGGATCATCCAGGCGGCCGTGGAGCGCCTGGAGATGCGCCCCGAGCAGTTCTACTGCAACCTGGAGCGCTTCGGCAACACCTCGGCGGCCAGCACGGCCATCGCCCTGGACGAGGCCGCCCGGGCCGGCCGGATCCGGAATGGGCAGACCGTGGTGGTGGTCGCCTTCGGCGCCGGGTTCACCTGGGGATCTGCGACGATCAAGTGGTAGCCGTCGGGGTTCCGGGTTGCGAGTTCCGGGTTCCGGGTTGCCTGCCGGTAGCCGCTGAACCCGGAACTCTGAACTCTGAACTCGGAACTTCCCGCTAAGGAGACCGTCTCATGACGAAACGCGCATTGCTCTTCCCCGGCCAGGGAGCCCAGAAGGTGGGCATGTCCCTGGACTTCGCCCAGAATTGCCCGGAGGCCGCCGGGCTCTTCGAGCTCGCCGACCGCGCCTCGGGGCTGCCCATTTCGAAGCTCATCGCCGAGGGGCCGGCCGAGGCGCTCACCGACACGGCCGTGAGCCAGCCGGCGCTGGTGCTCGCGGGGCTCGCCGCCCTGGCCTTCTTCGAGAAGGCCCACGGGCCGGTCGAGCCGGCCGCCGCCGCCGGGCTCTCGCTCGGCGAGTACGCGGCGCTGACCGCGGCCGGCGCGCTCTCGGCCGAGGAGGCCCTGCGCCTGGTCTCGATCCGCGGGCGGCTCATGAAGGAGTGCTGCGAGGCCGTGCCCGGCACCATGGCATCGGTGCTGGGGCTCGCCGCCGGGAAGGTCGAGGAGTGCGCGAAGGAGGCCTCCGCGGTCGGCGTCGTGGTCGCCGCCAACTTCAACAGCCCCGAGCAGACCGTGCTCTCCGGCGAAGCCGCGGCCGTGGCCAAGGCCTGCGAGCTCGTCAAGGCCGCCGGCGCCAAGCGGGCCATTCCGCTCAAGGTCGCGGGCGCCTTCCACTCGCCGCTCATGCAGAAGGCCGCCGACAAGCTCGCCCCTGAGCTCGAGAAGGCGGAGGTCCGCGCGCCGCGCTACCCGGTGGTCGCCAACTGCACCGGCGAGGCGGTGAGCGACCCGGCCGCGATCCGCGCCGCGCTCATCGCCCAGGTCACCGCCCCGGTGCGCTGGACGAAGTCGCTCGCCGCCTGCCAGGCCCTGGGCGCCGGCGAGTTCCTGGAGCTCGGCCCCGGCGGCGTCCTCACCGGGCTGGTCGGTCGGACCCTGAAGGACGTGAAGGCGACGAGCCTGCCGACCGCCGAGGCCGTCGTAAAGTACGCGCCGCCGGTTTGATTCAATACCGGCGAGAGTAGAAGGCACAAAGGTACAAAGGCACAAAGTCGACTTGGTCCGGTTGGCTTGCTAAGCCTCCTTGCTCTCCAACCGCCTTCTTGGTCCGTCTGTCCCTCTACCCTTTTGTCCCTCTGTGCCTTAGTGCCTTCATCGATGGTGCCTATTTGATATCGCAGCTTTCCTCTGCCTTCCAGGTGAAGTCCGCCCGGACCACGCGCTCGTTGTAGGTGTCGACCACGTAGACGTGGCCATCGCTGACGCCCACGCCCGTGGGCCAGGCCATGGGGATCTCGGGGGTGTCCACGGTCGGCTTCTTGTCCTTGCCGGCCGGCGCGACCGGATTCACGTACTGCGAGTCGAAGTTGCCGTACTTGCCGAACTCCAGAATCAGGTTGTTGTTGTTGTCGACTATCCGCGCGGAGGTCGTCACCGCGTTGGGCATGCAGACCCGGCCGTAGCGGTCCACATCGAACCGCGGGATCCGGCAGACGCAGCAGGTGCTGGGGCTGCCGTAGCCCGGGCCGCTGAACGGGGCGATGCCGTCGTAGACCATGGTGGCGTTCTCGGCGGTGAGCTTGTTGGTCAGTTCGATCCGGGGCGCGTCGGGCTTCTCGCTCTTCGCCTCCGCCACGCCGAGGACGACGCCGCCCTCCGGCCCGAAGCGCACGACGCTGCCGACCCAGTCGTAGGCGCGGTCCTTGGCGAAGGCCGCCGGGGCCTCGTGGTCCTTGGGCCGGGCGCGCACGCCCAGATAGATGTTGCCGGCCAGGTCCACGCGGAGGCCGCCGTTCTGACCCGGGATGGGGCCGATCACGGCGCTGTCGATCTCCTTGTCCAGGCCCGCCCTGTAGACGGGCTCGCCGAACCTGCCTTGCATGTAGGAGCCCTTGAGCGGTTTGCCGTCGGCCGCGAAGCCGATCACCGCGTACTTGGCCCAGTTGTACATCATGCTGATGTAGAGCCTGCCGTCGGGCGACAGCGCCATGCCCTTCTCGCAGTTGAGGCCGTGCCCGTAGCGCGCGTAGATGTAGGGCGTGAGCACGTGGCTTCCGGATGCGTAGGGCGCCGGGGCCAGGTCGCGGGTGTACCGGTGCAGGGGGCCGGAGTACTCCTGGCCGAAGGGCTTGGTCCCGTTGGCTTTCTGGCAGTAGATCAGCCCATCGTAGCCGACGGTGAGGTCGGTGGCGTAGAAGACCTTGCCGTCCTTCTTGAGAACCCCGCCCTCGCCGCTTAGCCCGTTCCAGCGGTAGGCCATGTTGCCGCCGTCCTGGATGTAGACGTCTTCGCGCTCCGGGTCGACCGATATCCGGGCGAAGCCCTGCGGCAGGTGCTCCGGCGGTTGGTAGGCGGTCTGGACCGGCTCGAACGCGCCGCCCTTGTCCTCGAGCACCGTGACTCCTTCGGGGACGCCGGTCATCCAGACCAGGGTGCGGTCCTTGCCGGCGGCGAGCACCATCTGGGGCCTGCGGATCTTGGGGGTGAACTTGAACTGCGCGGATGGCTGGACGTTCTCGCCCAGCTTGTCGAACTTGAAGAGCACCACGTGCGCGTTGGCGTAGGCGGTGCGGTCCCGCTGCAGCACGTAGATCGCGCCGGTCTTCGGGTGGACCGCGACCTGCTCCGGATACTCGACCTTCACCGCGCCGACCTCTCTGGCGTCCTCGCTGAAGACTGCCACCCGGCCGTTCTCGCGGTCGCAGACGTAGACCTGGCCCTTGGCGTCCACGGCGACGCCCTGCACCGGGCTGCGCGGACCCCAGTACTCGTCCCAGTAGCCCATGTGCTTGAGGTAGTGGCCCGCCACCTTCACGGTGACGAACTCCTTCCAGGTGTCCTTGCCGTCCATGGACAGGCGATAGACCCGGCCGGGGGGCACATCGGGGCTCTTGCTGGAGAACGGACCGGACAGGTACGCGTACTTGCCGTCGGGGCTCAGGGCCACCCAGACCGCGACGCCGCCTGTGCTCTTGCTGCTCTCTGGGAACCCCGGATGCTTGGCCCCGCCCCAGAGGTCGTGCGAATCGAGGGACGAACCGATGACCCGGCCGTCCATCGCGTCGATGCGGTACAGCTTGCGGGCGTCGGCGAAGAGGACCCCGGTCTTCAGCGACGCGTGGCTGAGGGTCGCGCCCATCGGGTAGATGCGGGGGAAGAGCGTGTAGCGGTTGGTCGGGTGGAAGGCCTTGGCCTCTTCGTCCCAGGTGGCGATCCCGGGGACCGAATCGCCGGGCACGCTGGCCGCGAAGGGCAGCAGCTCGCGGAGGTACCTGCCCTCGGAGTCGAAGACCCGCACGTGCCCGCCACACTGCATGTAGAGGTTGCCCTCCTCGTCGGAGACCATGGAGGTCACGTTGTCGAGGTATGGCGAGTCGCCGACGAACCGGCCGAACTTCACGCCGGTCCCGGCGCGGACCCGGACCTTCCACGGCCCGCCGGCCGCCGGCTTTCCGAAGTCGTTCTTGCCGTCCCAGACGAGCTCCTGGGCGAGCCCGGCCTTGAGCGGCGCCGGCGGCGGGTTCTTCGCACCGAGGACGCCGGCGGCCAGGTGCCTGACGACCTTGCCGTCGGCTCCGAGCACCGCGACCTCCACGTCGGTGGGCGCGGCCAGAGTGAAGGCGACCTTCACCTTGTCGCCGTCCTTCGTCGCCGCGGGTTTGGCGCTGAAGGCGGCCTCGCCGGCGGTCGCCGGAAGGCACAGAGGCGCAGAGGCACAGAGGCACAGAGTCCACACGGCTCGACTGACGATTTTCGTATTCATGGTCGTCCTCCTCAACTCAGTGCCTCAGTCCCTCAGTGCCTATCTGCCCAGAGTTCCGGTCCGGCCACGACTCCGGAACCTCGAGCCGCGTCGGGATCTGGGCCTGAAGCGTCTGGCCCTGATCGCCGCCGATCCGCTCGGACAGACGGCGGATGGCCGAGCGGGCCATCTCCTGCATGCTCCAGGCCACCGTGGGCACGGGCGCGCCGCCCGGAAGGCGCGCTAGGAACTCCCCGCGCTGCTCGTCGGCACACCAGCCGACCAAGTCCAGGTCGCGGCCGGGCGCCAGGCCCAGGTCTGCCGCCGCCGCCGCCGCCAGGACCGCCGGGGTCCGCCACAGCGCCAGAACCGCGTCCGGACGGTCCGGGCGGGCCAGGAGCGCGCGCACCGCCTCCCGGTCCTCGCACCCCGGCCAGTCCAGCACCAGAGACTCCTCGACGGCCAGCCCGTGCTTGCGCAGCCCGGAGGACGCTCCGCCCCAGCGCTTCAAGCTCTGGTCATTGCGCGCCACCGGGCCGATCCAACCGATGCGTCTGCGCCCGCGCGAGGCCAGGAAATCCGCCGCTTGAAAGGCGCCGCCGTAGGAGTCCTGCTCGATCCGGTCGCCGGCCGTGTTCGGGCTCCAGTACTCGAGCGCCACGACCGGCACGCCCAGGCCCATGACCGTCTCGGCTAACTGCGGCTCGTTGTTGTTCAGGATCGCGCCGGAGACGCTCGCCGACTCGAGCACCCGGCGCACCTCGTCCGGGGTGCGCTCGGCCGAGCCCACCGCCAGGAACGACCAGCCGCGCTCCTCGGCAGCCTCCTGCAGCGCCCGGAGCTGCAGCCGGTAGAAATCGGTGAACCGCCCGCGCGACTGGCCGCCGGAGAGCACAAAGGCCACGGGAAGCAGCTTCCGATTCTCCGCGGGGCGGCGCACCAGGCGGTAGCCGTGGCGCGGCTCGGAGGCGACCAGCCCCTCGCCCTCCATGGCCTTGAGCACCCGGCGAACCGTCTCGCGGGAGACCCCGTGCGAGTCGCTGAGCTCTCGCACGGTCGGCAGGAACTGGCCGACGAAGACCTCCCCGCGGTCGAGCATCTCGCGCATGGTCCTGGCAAATCTGGCAGAATCACGTCCTTTATGAACGGCAGGGCGATGCAAGACAGTGGTGCTCATGGTGGCCTCCGGTGGCACGCGGTGACACATCAGGCTATACACTGCGATTGCGGGAGAGTTCGCGAAAATCTTCACGATGCCTTTGGGGCCTCCTCTCCATAGGGACTCGTGGCTGTAACCCAGCCATCCGGACGATAACGCGTCCTTGGGGTGGTAGTCTTTTCAATCCCTCCACCCCTGCCGATCTGTGTTCATCTGTGTGAATCTGTGGCTGGGTTTCTGGTGCCGGCGGGATGCGCTTTACAGTCTCAGTCCGGGCATGATAATCCCCAACTCCAGACAGGAGGGCTGACCATTGTTGACCATGATCGATCTCGGCGGCAGCTGGCGGTTGCGCGAAGCGGGCTCAAAGGATTTCGTTGCGGCCACGGTGCCGGGCTCCGTCCACACCGACCTGCTCGCGGCCGGGCTCATCCCCGAGCCCTTCTACCGCGACAACGAGGCCCGCGTCGAGTGGGTCCAGGACCGTGACTGGATCTACTCGCGCGAGTTCCAGGTGCCGGCCGATATGCTCCGGCGCGACCGGGTTCTGCTCGTCTGCGAGGGGCTCGACACCCTTGCCGAGGTGCGGCTTAACGGCCGGCTCCTCGGGAAGACCGAGGACATGTTCCGGACCTGGGAGTTCGACGCGAAGCCCGCGCTCCGGAGGGGGCGCAACGTCGTCGAGGTCCGTTTCAACTCGACCGTCCCGTACATCACGGCACGCCACCGGCGCCGACCTGTGCCGCAGTGGCGCGGGCCGGAGAAGCCCCTGGCCGGCAGCAACTACATCCGCAAGGAGCAGTGCAACTACGGCTGGGACTGGGGCCCGCACATGGTCACCTGCGGCATCTGGCGGCCCATCCGGCTGCTGGCCTTCGACGCCGCGCGCATCTCGGATGTCCACGTGCTGCAGGACCATGCGCGCCGTGGTGCGGTCGGACTCGAGGTGCGCGTCGCCGCCGAGACCGCCGGCGCGCTCCGGGCGCTCGCCGCCCGCGTCACCGTCCTCCTCGGCAGGAAGACCGTGGCCCGCACCGAGGTCGCGCTCAAGAGCGGCCGCGGAGAGGCGCGGCTCTCCGTCCGCGACCCGCAGCTCTGGTGGCCGAACGGGATGGGCGCGCAGCCGCTCTACCACGTGGTCGTCGAGCTCCTCGACGGCGCCGGCCGGGCCCTCGACACCGCCGTGCGCCGCACGGGGCTGCGGACGCTCAGGCTCGTGCGCCGGCGCGACAAGGTCGGCGAGACCTTCCACTTCGAGGCCAACGGCGTGCCCTTCTTCGCCAAGGGCGCCAACTGGATCCCGGCGGACGTCTTCGCTGCGCGCGTCACGTCCGAGAAGCTCCGCGGACTGGTCGCCGACGCGGCCGCGGCGAACATGAACATGCTCCGGGTTTGGGGCGGCGGCGTCTACGAGGAGGACGCCTTCTACGACGCCTGCGATGAGCTGGGCGTCTGCATCTGGCAGGACTTCATGTTCGCCTGCGCGGCCTACCCGACCTTCGACCGCGCCTGGATGCGGAACGTCGAAGCCGAGGCCCGCGACAACGTCGGGCGCATCCGCCACCATCCCTGCATGGCGCTGTGGTGCGGCAACAACGAGATCGAGCAGGGCCTGGCCAAGCCCAAGTGGACCGAGCGGTCCATGTCCTGGCGGGACTACTCGAAGCTCTTCGACCGGCTGCTGAAGAAGGTGGTCGGCGAGCTTGACCCCCAGGGCAACTACTGGCCGGGGAGCCCCCACTCGCCGCACGGGGACCGTGAGGACCACAAGAACCCGCGCTGGGGCGACGCCCACCTCTGGGACGTCTGGCACGGGCGCAAGCCCTTCGAATGGTACCGCGACCAGAAGCACCGCTTCATCAGCGAGTTCGGCTTCCAGTCCTTCCCGGAGCCGAAGACAGTCCGCGGCTACACCGTGCCCGCCGACCGCAACGTGACCAGCTTCGTCATGGAGCACCACCAGAGAAACCGCGTCGGCAACGCCCTGATCATGACCTACATGCTCGACTGGTTCCGGCTGCCCAAGGACTTCGAGAGCACCCTTTGGCTCAGCCAGATCCTGCAGGGCATCGGCATGAAGTACGCGCTCGAAGGCTGGCGCCGGAACATGCCGGTGACCATGGGCGCGCTCTACTGGCAGCTCAACGACTGCTGGCCGGTGGCCAGCTGGTCCTCGATCGACGGGCCCGGCCGCTGGAAGGCGCTGCATTACCTCGCCAAGCGTTTCAACGCGCCGCTTCTGGTGACCGGCGTCGAGGACGTTGCGGCCGGGACGGTCGAGGTTCACGTCACGAACGACGGCCTGGCGCCCGTCGCCGCCGGGCTCCGCTGGACGCTCACCGACGCCGCCGGGAAGACTCTCGCCAAGAGCGAGCTGGCCATCCGCGCGAAGGCCAACGCGAACACCCGGGTGGCGGTCCTCGACGTCAAGAAGCCGGTCGAGGCAGCGGGCGCCAGGAACGCGCTCCTGTGGCTAGAGCTCTTCGTCGCCGGCCGCAAGGTCTCGGAGAATATCGTAACCTTCGCGCGGCCCAAGCACATCGAGCTGGCCGATCCGAAGATCTCCACCGAGGTCAAGCCTGCGAAGGACGGTTCCTCCGAAGTGACGCTCCGGACCGAGCGCCCGGCGCTCTGGGCTTGGCTCGAGCTCGAGGGGCTCGACGCGCGGCTCTCCGACAACTTCGTCCACCTGCGGCCGGGGGCAGCGACTAAGGTGACGATCCGGCCGGCGAGGAATATCTCGGCGGCGGAGCTTCGACGGAGGCTGGTGGTCAGGAGCCTGGTGGACACGTACCGGTAGGGGGCGGGCAACGCCCTCGCTGCGCTCCGATAGTGATAGCGATACCGAGCGGGCTGCCCATCAGCCGGCGCGAATCGCCGTCGCTATCGGTATCGATATCGGTATCGCAGTCGGAGCTTGCCTGCCGCGGCGGGCAAGCGAGCACTCCCGTAAGCCGGAAATCCTGAAAGAAGGCCCCCGTCTGCGGCGATATATCCCCAGGGATCGCTGGGGGCGGGAGGACTCCGGACCGTGGCTCTTATCTTGCGAATTTGCCGCCCCGCCGGCTGGCTGCTGGCCGCTTTCATCCTGATCAACAGCGCCGGCGAGCTCCTCTGCACCGGCTTCGCCGCCGACCATCTGTGGATCCGCTCGGCACAGCTTCTGCCCGGCTGGAGGCTCCTGGCGCTGGGGCTGGCCGCCGTGCTCGTCCTGCCCGACGGCTTCCTCGCGCGCCGGCCGCGCTTCAGCGCCGGGGCCTCGGCGCTGGTCGCGGTCTTCGCGGGCTTCGCCGCGCTCGACGCCTGGTGGTTCTACCGGCTGCTCTTCTCCGGGGCGATCCGCACGCACGCGGTGGTGCCCTTCAGCGCGCTCGTGGCCGTCACGCTCGCCGCCTCGGCCCTGCGCGTCTGGCGCGCCGGCCGGCCGCGCGCGGAGCGCGACGCAAGCGAGACCGGAGCGCAGCCCAAGCCGTCGCCCCGGCCGGCGCGCCCCGCGTGGAGGCGCATCCTGAGGGACACAGCCATCCTGGGCGCCCTCGGCGCGGCGGGGATGCTGGCCTTCGTTCTCACCTACGGCCCGACGAATTACGCCCGGCCGGCCGACTGCGCGGTGGTGCTCGGCGCCAAGGCTTACCGCAGCGGACGGCCGAGCCTGGCGCTCTACGACCGGGTCATGGAGGGCGTGGCGCTCTACAAGCGCGGGCTGGTCGGGAAGCTGGTGATGAGCGGCGCGATCGACGCCGGCCGGGGCGGCGTCTCCGAGCCGGAGGTCATGCGCCGCGTGGCCATGGAGGCCGGCGTGCCCGAGGAGGACATCATCCTCGACGAGCGCGGCGACGACTCCTGGGCCACGGTCAATAACACCAAGCGATTGATGAGCGAGCGCGGCTGGAAGAGCGCGCTCCTGGTGAGCCACTACTACCACCTGCCGCGGCTGCGCCTGGCCGCCGACCGCATCGGGCTCAAGGCCCGGACGGTGCCCTGCCGGCAGACGAGGCGGCTCGCCAAGGAGCCCTACGGCATCGCCCGGGAACTCGCCGCGCTGGGGTACTACTACTTCTTCCACCTTCCTGAGCAGGGCTGTTAGCCACAGATGGACACAGATGAACACCGATAGAGCCGCTGACAACAACGGTCTTCAGTGCATCCGTGTCCATCTGTGTGCATCTGTGGCTGAATTCCGGCGTTGACAACGCCGCCCGCGCGGTTATTCTTGTTGCGACAATGTCGCAATAAGGAGGGCGGGCGTGAGGCACATCGAAGAGGCCGGGGAGCGGCTCTCCCGGCACCTGGCCGGCCGGGGCCTGCGTCTGACCGGGCCCCGCCGGGCGGTGCTCGAGGCGGTCATGGCCCAGGACCGGCACTTCCACCCGGCGGAGATCGAGAGGCGCGCCGCCTCGGCCGGCGTCCACCGGGCCAGCGTCTACCGGATCCTGCCGGTCCTCGAGGCCGCCGGCGTGATCCGCCGGGTGCGCGAGCATCCCGGGCGCTGGCACTACGAGCATGTGGTCGGCCACGAGCACCACGACCACCTGGTCTGCGACCGCTGCGGCCGGGTTATCGAATTCTCGAGCCCGGCCATCGAGCGCGAGCAAAAGCGCCAGTGCCGGCTGCACGGCTTCACCGAGACCTCCCACAACTTTGTGATCCGCGGGTTATGCCGGGAGTGCGCCGCCGCGGCCGCCCGGAAGGAGAAGGCCCGTGGGCGCGGTTAGGCCGCTCTGTCAGCTGGCCGAGGGCCAGGAGGCGGTCATCGCCTCGCTGGGCGGCTCCGGCGCAATCCGCCAGCGGCTGCTGGACATGGGCATCACCCGCGGAGCGGAGCTCCGGGTCGAGCGCCGGGCGCCGCTCGGCGATCCCATCGAGATCAGGGTCAAGGGCTACTACCTGGCGCTCCGCCGCGACGAGGCCCGCGACATCCTGGTCGAGGAGCGCGCCGCGGCGCCGGCCGGCGGCCCCGGCCCGGGCCCGGGTCCCTGTCACCCCGAGGAGTGCGACCGCGAACGCTGCCAGGGCCGCGGTCGCGGTCGCGGCTGGCGCCACCGCTTCGGATTCGGGCGGCGGGGGGAGTGACCCGCTTCCATGGATCGTCTCCCCCGCATCGCCATCGCCGGCAACCCCAATTCCGGCAAGACCAGCATCTTCAACTGCCTGACCGGCCTGAGCCAGACCGTCGGCAACTACGCCGGCGTCACCGTGGAGCTCAAGGAGGGCCGCGCCGAGCACGGCGGTTCCGCCTTCCGGGTGGTGGATCTGCCCGGGACGTACTCGCTGGCCGCCTTCAGCCGCGACGAGCTCGTCGCCCGGGACTACGTGGTCGAGGAGCGGCCCGACGCCGTCCTCGACGTGGTCGACGCCACCAACCTCGAGCGCAACCTCTATCTCACCGTGCAGCTCATGGAGATGCGCGCGCCGCTGGTCATCGCCCTGAACATGGCGGATCTCGCCGAAGAGCAGGGCATCCGCATCGATGCCGCGCGGCTCGGCCGGCTGCTCGGCGCCCGGGTCGTGCCCACCGTGGGCAGCCGCGGCCGCGGGCTCGACGAGGCCCTGGCGGCCTGCGCGGAACTGCTCGCGGAACGGGAACGGGATACGGAGAAACCCTCCGGGCCGGCCCTCGTCACCTATGGCCACATGGTCGAGGGCGAGGTGGCCCGCCTGGCGCTGCTCGCCGGGGCCGAGGAGCGCCTGGCCGCGCGCTACGCCCCGCGCTGGGTGGCGGTCAAGCTCATCGAGGGCGATGCCGCCGTCGCCCGGCGCGTGCGGGAGCTCGCCCCCGACTCGGCCGCGGTCCTGGAGGCCGCCGCTGCCGACTCGGGCCGCCGGATCGCCGCGCACTTCGGGGCCGACGCCGCGACCATCATCGCCGAGCGCCGCTACGGTTTCGCCGCCGGCGCCATCCGCGAGTGCGTGCGCTTTCCGGCGGCGGCGCGGCGGAGCCTCACCGAGCGCATCGACGCGGTGGCCTGCAGCCGTTGGGCCGGTCCGGTGATCCTCGCCGCGGTGGTCTACGCGATGTTCTTCGCGGTCTTCAAGATCGGCGAGGAGTGGGGTTGGCTCTTCGGCCGGAGCCCCAAGGGCTGGGCCGACGCGCTCTTCGCCTGGATGGCCTCGGCGGCGGCGCCGCTGGCCGCGCGCTGGCCGCTCCTGGGTTCGCTGGTGGTCGACGGGGTCATCGGCGGCGTGGGCGGGGTGGTCAGCTTCGTGCCGCTCATCTTCCTGCTCTTCCTCTTCGTGGCGGTGCTGGAGGACTCCGGCTACATCGCCCGGGTGGCCTTCATGACCGACCGGCCCTTCCGGTTCTTCGGCCTGCAGGGCAAGTCGGCCCTGGCCATGATCGTCTCCGGGGGGCTGGGCGGCGGCGGCTGCGCTGTGCCGGGGGTGCTCGCCGCGCGCACGCTCCGCGAGGAGAAGGACCGGCTGGTCACCATGCTGACCGTGCCCTTCATGAACTGCGGCGCGAAGCTGCCGGTCTTCCTGATGCTGGTCGGGGCCTTCTTCCCCGGAGCGCGGGCGCGGATGCTGTTGCTGCTCTGGGCGCTCTCCTGGCTCTTCGCGCTTGGCGCGGCCTGGATGCTCCGGCGCTTCGTGGTTCGCGGCGAGCAGACCCCTTTCGTCATGGAACTGCCGCCCTATCACCGGCCGACCCTGCGCGGGGCGCTGGCCCACGCCTGGGAACGCACCTGGACCTTCCTCAAGAAGGCCGGCACCATCCTGCTGGCGGTGAACGTGCTGCTCTGGGCGCTGATGTCCTTTCCCCGGAGCGCCCCGGAGGCGCCCGCCGCCTCCTCAGGCGTCGACGCGTCGAGCGGCGCCACCCCGGGCGGCGCTCGGCGCAGCGCCGAGCTGGCCGCGAGCTTCGCCGGCAGGCTCGGCCGGCTGCTCGAGCCGATCAGCCGCCTGGCCGGCTTCGGCTGGCGCGAGAACATCTCGCTCATCGGAGGACTGGCCGCCAAGGAGGTCATCGTCGGCACCATGGGCACGGCCTACTCGCTTGGCGAGGCCGATCACGAGAACGTCGAGAGTCTTTCCGCGCGCCTGGCCCGCGACCGGGGCTGGAACCCGCTCCGGGCGCTGGCCATGATGATCTTCGTGCTGGTCTACTCGCCGTGCGTGGCGACGCTCGCCGCGCTCAAGCGCGAGACCGGCTCCTGGAGGTGGCCGGCCTTCGCCACGCTCTACACCACGGCGCTGGCCTTCGTCCTGGCCGTGGCGGTCTTCCAACTCGGCCGGCTGGCCGGTTGGGGGCTGTCGTGACCGCCGAGCTCATCGCCATCGCCGCGCTGGTCGCCGCCGCGGCGGGCTACGCCGGCTGGCGGCTCTGGAGGGCGCTCACCGGCCGGGGCGGTTGCCGCGCCGCGGACGGGGACGGAGACTCGCCCTGCGCAGCTTGTTCCCGAAAGAGCTGCGACGAGCAGGGCCGAGTCGATAACCATTGACACCGGTCGAAAGGCTCCCACCACAGAGGACTCAGAGGACACGGAGGACAAACGGCGGTCACTATCCGCGGAGAGCCACACAGGCAAGGCCAGGGCTATAGCCACGCACGATAGTTCCTGTTGTCCTCTGTGTCCTCCGTGTACTCTGTGGTTGGATGCCTTCGTGTTCTGCAACGGCCATGGGCGACGACCGGCAGGCTTGACACGGCGGAAGCGCCGGCGCAGAATGCCTCTGCAGACGGTGGGAGCCTGATGGCCGGCCGGCGCGCCGGCGGGAGGCGCTGTTATGGACAACCCGGAACTGCTCTCGGCGGAGGACAACCTCTTCGGCCGCGTGGCGCTCTACAACAAACTGGTCGAGCCGGACCAGGTGGCCGAGTGCACCAGGATGATCTTCGTGGAGACCGTGGCCGGCCTGCCGCGCCGCACGCTCTGCGACATCATGGTGTCGCAGGGGTACCTGAGCCCGCAGGTGGCGAAGTCGATCGCCGAGGCGGTCAGGAAGAAGCTGGCCGGAGACGCTGAGAAATCGGGGAGCGGGGAACAGGGATCGGGGACCGGGAATCAGGGGCCGGCGACAGGTGATCGGGAAACGAGGACGGCTTCGTCCGTGGCGTCCCAGTCCGTCGGTCCTTCCCCATCCCCGATCCCCAATCCCCGCTCCCCGAAGACCAGGCCCTCCCGGGCCAAGTCCGGCGACAGCCGGGTGATGGTCAAGATCGAGGCCGGTGCGGGGCCCAAGGGCAGGCGCATCTGGGTCGAGGCCCCCGCCGGCGGCGACACGGCCGCGGTCCGGGTGGCCTGCGCGTACCTCTACCCCACGGACGCCCGGGACCTCGCCGCCGCCTGTCGCGAGCTGCTCGCGCTCAATCAGCCCGGGCTCCAGCTGGACCTGCGCGAAGTCGACTACGTGCCCAGCACGATCCTCGGCGAGATCGCCAAAGTGGGCATCGACGCCTGGGAGGGCGGCCGCCGGATCACCCTGCTCGCGAACAAGAAGGTTGCCGCGGTGGCCGAGATGGTCGTCGGCAAGATCGTGACGGTGGTGGTGGGCTGACCGGGTTCACCGCCGAGACGCGGAGCCGCTGAGGACAGCCAGGATTTGTTCGAGACCGACTGTTCTGAAAACTCGAAGGCCCGTCGTGGTTCTCTGCGCCTCAGCGTCTCGGCGGTGAGCGCCGTCTATTCGCCTCCGGCAGCAGCGCCTTGTCCCGGAGCGTCCGGTGGTACTGACCCGCGAAGCGGTGGGCCTCGTCGCGGACGTGCTGGAGGAGCTTCAGGCCCGGGTTGTTGCGCGGCAGCTCGAGCGAGCGGCCGTCGGGCAGGTGGATGGTCTCGTCGCCCTTGGAGAGTGAGCACACCGCCCGCGGCCGGCCGGCCGTCGGGCAGTGCTTCAGGGCCTCGAGCGCCGCTGCCAGGTGTCCGGCGCCGCCGTCGAGGAGCAGCAGGTCGGGTCCGCCGGGAAGCTCGCGGTAGGCCGGCCGGGCGGACTCGAAAGCGGCAGAGGCCTTTTCACCGCGGAGGGCGCGGAGTTTCGCAGAGGACGGCAGCGATTCCTTATCCGCGGCGCGTGATTCTCGACAAGCGGAGGCTTCCTCCCGCGTACCTGCTCCTATCTGTGTTAATCTGTGTTCATCTGTGGCTGGTCTGGTTCCCTCCGCCAGCCGCCGGCACCGCCGGCCGACGACCTCTCGCATCATGGCGTAGTCGTCGTCGGTCGGCGCGGTCTTGATCCGGTAGCGGCGATAGAAGCCCTTGGCCGGCCGGCCGTCGAGAAAGGTGACGATGGAGCCAGCCCCTTCGCGGCCGGCGAGGTTGGCGAGGTCCAGTCCCTCGATGCGCTTGGGCGGCGCAGGGAGCTCCAGCACCCGCGCGAGCTCGGCCAGCGCCTCGGCCGGGTCGGCGCGGGGCATCTCCGGCGGCTGTGGGCTGTCGAGCCCGCCGCGGAGCGCCAGGCTCTCGATGGCCCCGAGCTCGTCGCGGAGCCGCGCCGCCTCCTCGTAGCGCAACTCGCGGGCGGCGGCCTCCATACGCTCGCGGAGCTCGAACTCGATCCTCCTTCGACCCCGGCCCTCGAGGAGCTCCTCCAGGCGCCGGATCATCGCCCGGTACTCCTCCCGGGGGACGAGCCGGGCGCAGGCGCCGGAGCACAGGCCCACGTGGTAGTCGAGGCACGGACGGACGGTGTGCGGTGAGCGGTGGGCAGCAGGCGGCGACTTGCCGCTCTCTGCCCACTGCAAACTGCCCGCTGACGGCGCGGTGCAGAACTTGAAAACCCGCCGGAGATGCGCGAGGGCCGCGCGCAGCCCCGCGGCGTCGACGAAGTGCCCGTGGTAGTGGCTCTTCGGGTTCGTCCGGTCGCGGGTCACGAGCACCCGCGGGAAGGGTTCGCCCCAGGTGATCTCCACGAGCGGGTAGCTCGTGCCCTTGAGGCTCACGTTGTACTTGGGCTGGAGGTCCTTGATGAGCCGGCTCTCGAGCAGCAGGGCCTCGACCTCGCTCGGGGTGTCCAGGGTCTCGATCTCGACGACCTCGTTCATGAGCGCGGAGGTCTTGCCGTCGAGGCGGCCGGCGTCGAAGTACTGCCGGACGCGGGCGCGAAGGTCCTTGGCCTTGCCGACGTAGATCTCGCGCCCGGCGGCGTCCTTCATGATGTAGACGCCGCTGGTGCGCGGGAGCCCGGAGACCTGCTCCTTCAGGCGCTCGAGCCGCTGCTTGGTGTTGCCGGAAGCGGACATGTACACAATGTTACAACCCGCCAGCGCCAAGGGAAATCCCCTTTCGGCGCCCCTCCCGGCGGCCACGGGCATTCTCCAACGCAGAGGCCGCAGAGAACCCGCAGAGGCCGCGGAGGCGGGCGCGTTCCATTGGGCATCAGATGATCCGACATGTCTTCGGGGGATGCAGCATCCCGGCCCGCGCATGTCGCAAGAGGCCAACCTGGACCCTACCTCAGGCCCGTACGTTCTTTGCGACCTCTGCGCGTCCTCTGCGCACTCTGCGTTGAATCTGCCCGCGGAATGGCGAAATGCTCTGGATCCTGCGGAGCGCGTGGCCGGCGGCAAATCCCCTTTCGGGCCGGTCGGTGGCGGCTAGAATGGGGGCATGATGCGCGGAGAGATCGTCTGGTTTTTCGCCTACGACGTGGGCTTCGAGTGCCGGATGGACGCGGCGGCGGCCAGGCTTGCCGGCCGCTCCGGCTTCCGGAAGCCCCGGCACCACCGGGGCACGCCCCAGGGGGCGGCCATCTACACGCCGCTCGAGCTCGAACTGCCCGAGGCGCGGCTGGCGGGCCCGCCGGCCGCCGGGCGCGTCCGCCGGACGGTGCGGGTCTACTCGATGGGCGGGCTCACCGTCATGCTGCGCTTCCCGTTCGAGGAGGAGTCCGCCGAGGGGCTCATGCCCGGCTGCCTGATCGGCGAGATCGAGGACAGCGAGATCCGCCGGCTGGCACGCTCCTCCGGCGAGGAGGTCCTGCGAGCGCTGGGCGACGCGCTGGTCCGGCCCGAGCCCGCCTGGGAGCGCTGCGAGGCCTACAAGGCCGTGTGCGTCACCGGAGCCCCCGGGCTCGAGGGCGGCGCGCGCGCGTGGCTCTCCGGCCGGCGCGCCGAGGTCGCCGCGCTGCTCCTGGGCGAGGGCCCGGCCGAGGACCTGGCCGCCGAGCAGGTCGAGGAGAGCCTCAAGCTCGCCTACTCCTTCACCGAGTCGGACATCGCCGTGGTCGACTGGAACGGCATGCTGGTGGTCGACCCGTCGGCCGAGTACGAGGAGCTCCTGCACGTCGCCGAGGTCGCCAACCTCCAGATGGTGGAGCTGCGCACCCACGACGCCCTACTCGAGCGGGCCACCGACCGGGCCTACGACGACATGGAGCACCAGGGCCGCCGCCCGGCGCTCTTCCGGAACTCGGTGCGGCTGCTCCACGACCTGCGCGAGCAGCGCATCGAGCTCGCCCGCATCGCCGACGAGATCCTCAACCTCTCGAAGTACTTCGGCGACTGGCACCTGGCGCGGATCTACGAGGCGCTCTCGCAGCGCTTCCACCTGGCCGAGTGGGAGCAGCAGCTCGAGCGCAGCCTGCGCACCGTCGACTCGCTCTACGAGATGATCACCAAGGAGATTTCCGATCGCCGGATGCTGATCCTCGAGGCCATGATCGTCGGGCTCTTCGTCCTCGACCTGATCATCATCGGGGTGCAGCTGCTCTTCCAGTCGCACGCGGTGGGCTGACGACGGGCTGCCTTAACCGCCAAGACACAAAGACACAAAGTGGACACCAAGGTTTGCGATGGTTCGGGCCCTCAGCGCGCTTAAAGATGAGGGGTTCATGAGTTTCATGGAGATCTGCTCTAAGGGCATGCGTGCTCACAAGAGGAATCTGTGCAAGATGGAGACGGCACTCAAAGGGTTAGTCTGAGGACCGGCTAGTCCATCTGCGGCGGAAGAGCCTCGTAGCGCCCGCCGGCTTCTAGCCGGAATGCTGCGCTCAGACTTCAGGTTAGAGAACCCGATTGCCGACTTCAGACGACAGGTCCATGCTTACGATTCAGCCGGATGAGCAGATAAGGAGAAGTGCATGCCCAACATCGGCACTGTCTTGAAGGATGAGATTCGCCGGCTTGCCCGTCGGGAAGCCCGGGCTACGGTCAGGAAGCTCCATGCCAGCCAGGTCAGGATGAAGGCGCGGATCTCCGGGCTTCAGGGGCAGGTTGAAGCGCTGGAGCGGCTGACGGCGCCCCTTAAGAAGGCCCCGTTGAGCGTTTGCGCGGCCGAGGTGAAGCCTGAAGTGCTCGAGAAGGCCCGGGTCTCATCGAAGACCGTCTCTTCGACCCGCAGGAAGCTCGGATTGTCGCTGAACGACTTCGGAAGGCTCCTCGGGGTGACCGGCAACACGGTCTGGTCGTGGGAGAAGAAGAAGGGGCGACTTCAGCTTCGCGACCGAGCGAAGGCCGCCTTCGTTGGCATCCGTGGGATCGGTGTGCGGGAAGCGAGGAGGCGCTTGGAGTTGCTCAACTGATCTCGGAGAGGTGGCCAGTACGGAGGTAGCTACCCCAAGGAGGGTAGTGCAAGGAATCTTTCGCACTTTGTCTTGAAGGCAATCCTCGGTCTGAGCCTCTCTTGTTTCTGTTCCTTCTCCTGATCCTGCCCCTGCCCCCATGGGGGCAGCGCTGCACATGGTGCAGCCGTCACCCTGCGGCTGCGAGCACCTCCTTCTCCTCTCTGGCCAGCAAGTCCATGTCCAGGTAACGGTGCGTGCCCCACTTGGTGCCGGCGATGTGTCGCAGCCTGGCGGCCACCAGCATCAGCGCCGACTTGCCATCAGGGAAGTTGCCCACCACCCGGCTGCGCCGCCGGATCTCGCGCATGATCCGCTCCAGGGGATTGTTCGTCCGGATCCGCCGCCAGTGCTCCGCGGGGAACGCGTAGTAGCTCAGCGTCTCGGCCGCGCCCGAGTGCACGACCTGGGCCGCCTTGCCCAGCTTCATGGCCTCGAGCTTCTCGGCCACCGCCGCCGCTTTCTTCTCGGCTTCGGGCCGGTCCTCCTGAGCGTGAATGGCCTTGAGCATCGTCGCCACGATCTTGAGCTTGCCTCGCGGCACCTCCGCGAACACGTTCCGGTAGAAGTGCACCACGCAGCGCTGCCACCGGGCCTCGGGGTAGAACTCTCCCAGACATTCGACCAGCCCTAGACACTTGTCCGAGATGATCAGCTTCACGCCCGAGAGCCCTCGGCCCTTCAGGTAGCGCAGGAAGTTCCGCCAGTTCGCCGCATCCTCCTTGGCGCCCTCGGCCACCCCCAGAATCTCCCGGTAGCCGTCCTCGTTCACCCCGATGGCCACCAGCACCGCCACGCTCTGCACCTCGCCGCCCCAGCTGCGCTTTAGGAAGATGCCGTCGAGATACACATACGGATGCCGCCCCGTGATCGGCCGGTTCCGCCACTCCTCGATCTTCACGTACACCTTCTGGTTCAGCTCGCTCACCGTGCCAGGACTGACCCGCTCGCCCCAGAGCGCCTCGGTGATGTCCTCCACCCGCCGCACCGACACCCCCGCCAGGTACATCTCGACCAGCGCCTCCTCGACTGAGCTCTCCCGCCGCCGGTAGCGCTCGATGATCGCTGTCTCGAATGGCAGCGACCGCAGCTTCGGAACCTTCAGCTCAACTGTCCCGGCCACCGTCTGCAGGCCCCGCCGGTAATGCCCGGCCCGCGTGTCCGCACGTTCCGCCTTCCGCTCGTACCGCCGCGCCTTGCACAGTTCGTCGGCCTCCTTCTCCAGCATCGCGTTGAGCGTCTCCTCAATCGCACCCCGGATCACCTTGCCCAGGTCCCGCTTTACCTCCCCCTCGTTCACCCGAACGCTCTTCCCAGCGATTTCCTCAATGCCCTCGCACCCTTCCGACGATGAAACCACAGACGCTTTCGCCACGGCAGTCCTCCTTCCTGGTCCCATGAAAAACCTCGTCAGTCTTTCATCGGCCAGACCGAGGACTGCCTTGTTCTCTCATCCAAAGTGCGAAAGAGATCCTACGTTATCCCAAGGAGTATCTTTCGTGCCGTGGAGATTCTGCTAACGCTTCATCAGTAGGGAAACACCCAGAGCCTAGGTGAGTAAGACGCGCCCGTTGAGCCGGGCGACAGATCCTACCTAATCATTCAGTGGTGTGCGTCATGGGCGGGCAGGTCATCCCCTACTAAGAGCGTGCGGAATTGCTATTCGTATTCTGAGAGACTCTGCAAATCCAGCGAGCCCGGGAAACAGCGTAGCTCGATTTATGTTCATTCGATGCAGATAGGTCAAGGCCTTCTTGCGGGAATCGGGGCTCATCTCAATCGTGACCCGAGTCCACTGCCCCAAGTTCTGAGTGGCTTTCATGTTGTCCAACACCGTTACGCCAGGATCACCTACCATTAGGAAGGTTCCTTGCTGAACTGCTAGGCGGTCATTCAGTCTGTATGGATTCACGCCTACAATGCACGGTGTTGGAGACTTGATGAGATGATAGACGAGGGCTATGGTCGCCAACTTCTGGGGGGGTGCATCTATCTGACTTCCATAGTCTTCCCTGCACTTAGCCTTGAATGACTCCATAAAATCATCTTCCAACCTCAGCTTCTTGCATGCTTCGCAGACATCCAAGTCCGTCAGAGTCTTAGACCACACCTCGCTGCAATCGTTGCCAGACGCGTGTTCTATGGCAAAGAAGAGTGCCACATATGGCGAGAAAGTCCAATCGAGGAGTCGCGTAGGGGCGCCATAATGCTGCATCATGGAAAGCAATTCCAGGTAGTCCAGGGCGTGAGGTATGTTAACTGAGTAGTGGTGTAACCTCCGTCGGAATTCCGCGATCAGCCTCTTCTCGATATCCCGGCACTCCTCCAATAAGGGCCTTGCGCTGTCGATGGCCCTGTGCAAAGAAGTCTTCAGCGGATCGCTATCATAATGCTTCTGGCCCCGGAAGATCACGCTGGTCTGAGTTTGTCCTGGGGACGGGGTTGTGCTATCAACCCAGTCCACATATTCCTGCCACTCAGACACGAGCTTCTCATCGAACAGCTTTCGGTCTTTGCTGTTGGAGTCCACAACATCTGGCATGCATTGCTCTTTGGCATTCATGAATCTCTCCTGCACATCAAACTGGCTCAACGCATTGCCTGTGATGTCCTTGGGCGATGCCAAGGCTTATAAATCCAGCAACATCTGCTGTCAACACCGCGCTAGAATGAAGCAGTTCGTGCATCTTCACATCGGCCGTGCCCGCAAATAGGCGATGGTGCGATCCAACGTACAAACGTCATCAAGGCCCGCGATCTTGCCGGGTGGGCCAATGGCCCGCGGGGCATGGGATCGGGCCTGTAAACACGAATGGACGCAATCCAGCCTTGATCCTCCGGAGCCCGGAGGCAAATCTTCCATTCCACGGAAACCAATCTTCCCAGTCCCCGTCGGCCAGATAGCTCCACCCGCGCCCCTATCCGGTCTGCACTCCCGTACCGCTCGAGGAATTCACGGGGGCGTTCCTGGGGGCGTTGCGGGGGCGCGCTTGAGAGCTCTCCAGAACTCTCCCGAGCCTGAACCCGCCTTCCGCGGGACCGGCGCGCAGCCCCGGTTCTCGAGCGAAAACGCGGCAAGTCCGCGGTTTGGGCGGGGATGGCCCGAAACCCCGCCAAGGAAAAAGCGCGGGCTGCGATCCCGCGCTTGATCCGACAAGGAGGATGTAATCATCCTTTGCACTCATGGAATCGGAAGAAGCCCGGCGACCTTTAGGGCGAAGTCCGGGATTCCTTGGCGGTCTTCACCGCAGAGTAGCGCGGAGAATGGGTTGATTCGACTCGCGGCGAACGCCCAGGCAGATATGAGGTCGCCGCCGCGGATCGGAAAGCTTCCGCTGTCCTCAGCGCGCCTCGGCGCCCTCTGCGGTTAGGGCCCGGTCTTCTCCGGAAATGAAGAGGGGCGAGCTGCGAACTCGCCCCTGCTTCCAAGGAGGACGTTTTCTTTCTCGTTCGCTCAATGTATCGGAGCCTGCCGGGCAGCCTTTAGCGGCAAGTCGGGATTTCGCGGGTCTCGAGGCGATTTGCCAGGCGCAAGAATGCCAAAAAGGAAGAAGGGCGGGACCGGCCCGCCCTCTTCCTGCAAGGAGCTGGAATCTCTCTCAGTGCTAATGGATCGGTCGTTCCCGCGAGGGCTTTAGGTCAAAACCCAGGGAAGAAGCTTTGATGAGATGCAAGGGGCTCGGGCAACGGGCTGGCGTGCTTGTCACGACTGGGCCGCTTTGGATAATGGCCGGCGGAGGCGAACACACAGTGGAGCCTGCTGAACCGGCAAGGTTGCGTGTTTGGCGGCCGTTGGCTGCCTGGGGCTTTTTGCTGGCTGCGGCGTTGTTATTTGTCTGGTTCTGCGTCAGGGTCGGTATCGTCTATCGCGAGACCGACGAGGTCATGCACCAAGTCAGCTTCGAATCCGTGAGGTTCGGTGGATATCTTGACGAAGTGATCTCGCCTGACGAAGGGGTGGAGCGCCTCGGAGGGTGCGGTGCGGCCGCCAGTAGAATGCTGCTCTGGCGGCGTCTGCGCGGAATATCCTCGGATAGCCAGGACTGGTCCCGTGGCGGTGACGCCTGCTGGTCGGCGGCGGTGCGCGAGATGCTCAGCCACTGCGGCCAGGCCGGCGTTCCCTTTCTGCTCACTGAAGCCAGGAGCCCGCACCCGGCCGTTCGCCGGGACGCAATCGCCAGGTTGGGCGACATCCGCGAGCCTTTCCCTGACGTGGTTGCGGCCCTTATCCGTGCACTTGGCGACGAGGATTGGCAAGTGCGCGCCAACGCGGCGAGAGCGTTGGGCATGGTTAGGGCAACTACTGCGAGCGCCGAGTTGGCAAAGCTGTTCGAAGACTCCCACGAGTACGTCCGCTTCTGCGCCAAACAGGCCTTTGCGGAATTGCAGCGGGTCGGGAAGCGATGATGCCCCGACCCGGGCCGGGTCCGTAATACAGCGGGGGCGGCCCCTGCCGCCCCCGGCACTAGCGAACGTTCTCTGCGACCTCTGCGGACCTTGGCGCCCTCTGCGTTGAAGGAGCGCCTCGGCTATTTCGTCTTCGCCGGCTTGACCACCTCGAACTCCCCCGCCTCGCGGAAGCGCACGCCGGCGGGCTTCCCGCCCTTGCCGTACTCGATGACCACCTCACGCCCGCCGTTGGTGATGGAGAGCCTTCCGGCCTCCATGACCAGCTCGTTGAAGGCGCTGTTCTTGGGCGTGGCCATGATGCCGTCGGCGTCGAGCCCCTCGAGGTGCTTCTGCCGGACGGCCAAAGCCTTCTGGCCGTCGAGCCCTGCGGCCAGCTCGTTCGACTTCGCGGCGGCCTTCGTGATGTAGGCCACCGAGCGGAAGCCGTAGCCCACCGGCACCAGGCCCTCGCCGCCGGCCGGCACGAACTGGAAGTAGTCGGGGCTGGTCTCGTGGTAGACCTTGTTGTCGATGGGCTTGACCATCCCGTGCTTGACGCCGCGGAACTGGTCGTGGTGGTCGATGATCGCGCCGAGGTCCTCGCCCTCGCAGAGCATCATGATGCCCTGGGTGTTGCCGCCGGGCGCCTGGTCGGGGTAGCCCAGGCCGTTCATCACGTCGAGGATCGCGCCGTTTTCCCATATGACGCGGCCCTGCGACCAGAGGAAGCCCTCCTTGCCGTTGGGGAACCTGCCCTTCACGCCGTGGACCGAGACGGCGACGGGGAGCAGCCCGGTGATGAAGTTGATCTGGTCCACGTAGTGGCAGGCGATGTAGGTGAAGGGGTCGGAGTTCTCGCAGGTGAACCAGTTCTGGAAGTTGGAGTGCCGGTAGTACCAGGGCTCGACCAGCCTGGCCTGGCCGACCTTGAACTCGCCGAACATCCCGGCGCGGTAGCGCTTGCGGGTCACCAGCGCCCGGTCGTCGAAGCGCTTGTGGTACTCGACGCCGACCACCAGGCCCTTTTCGTGGGCCTCCTTCTCGATCTCGACCGACTGGTCGTACTTGAGCACCAGGGGCTTGACGCACATCACGTGCTGGTCCGCCGCCAGGGCCTCCTTGACCACCGCGTAGTGGAACTGGTCGGGCACGGCCACGACCACCAGGTTGTGGGGCGCGAGGCTCTTGATGGCGTCCTTGAACATCTCCGGGAACTGCTTGTCGGGCCCCTCCTTGCGCCAGTCGGGCATGGGCTTGAAGGAGGCGCCGGGGAAGGCGGCCTTGAGGCTCTCGTCGTCGGCGAGGGCTTTCAAGGGCGCGCCGTTCAGGGCGTTGATGGTGATGGAGCCCACCACCCCCTCGCGCTGCACCTGGTAGAGCGAGGGCAGGATCTGCATGGCGGTGATCATCCCGCCGCCGACGATGACCACATCGAGCTTCTTTGACTCGGGCATGTTCCTCTCCTATGAAAAGGCCGGGGATATATTCTCCGGGTGGGGGAAGTTGTCAAACAACGGTGCGCGGCCCCCCACGGCCATTTCAGGAAACGGTTTTCACCGCGGAGACGCCGAGCTGCCGAGGGGGTCGTGAACGCGGCGGATGTTGCTTGACAGGGAAGAGTCCTCGCCGCGGACAGCATTTCACCTCTGCGTCTCCGCGCCTCCGCGGTGAAACAGGCTTCTTGAAATGGACCTGGCGCTCTTGGCGTCCTGGAGGTTTCGGAACCGGCACTGGGCCAGGAGTGGTCCTGTCAATCCGGAAATGCCGCGCCGGCCGCGGTCGTTTTTGTCTGGCGTGGCTCCGGCGGGATGCCTATAATCCCTCTCTCTTTGGAAGGGGACGTCGCGCCGGGGGAGGATCGTCTTCATGGCCAAGGCTCCCATCAAGGAACTGCTCTTCGGCCGGCTGGCCCTGGGCGGGCGGCTGGTCACCGACGAGCAGATCGCCGAGTGCCTCGAGCTCCAGCGCAAGTACGAGGAGCAGGGCGGCCCCGTGCCGCGGCTGGGCGAGCTCCTGGCCATGAAGGGCTACATGACCGCCGACCAGGTCAAGGCGGTCCTGGAGGGCCAGCACTCCCGGCGCGAGGGGCTCTTCGGCGAGATCGCCCTGCGCTGGCGGCTGATCACCCAGCAGGACCTGGACCAGGCCCTGGATGCCCAGCGCGGGCAGGACGGCCCCGGCGCGCGCCGCCAGCGCCTCGGCGAGGTCCTGGTCGAGCGCGGCCTGCTCCGGCCCCACCAGGTGAGGGCCATACTCGACGCCCAGGGCAAGCGCATCGTCCGCTGCTCGGGCTGCGACGCCCGATTCAACGTCGCCCAGTTCCGCGCCGGCGCCCGGCTGGTCTGCGCCAAGTGCGGGACCGTCACCGTGCTCGGCGAGACCGAGCGCCCCGTCGCCGAGGACTCGCCGCTCGACGTCCAGCACACCGTCCGTATCACCGCGGAGGAGCAGGCCCGGATCGGCGAGACGCCCGGCTCGGGCGTCTTCCCCGGAGCCGGCGACGACGCGGCGGCCGGCTCCGGCCTGCACACCGCCCTGCAGATCGGCGGCTTCGAGGTGCTCTCCCGCCTGGGCTCCGACGGGGTGAGCACGCTCTGCAAGGCCCGCAGCCTCTCCACCGGCGACCTGGTCACCCTCAAGATCATGAGGCCGCGCGGCGCGGTCGACGAGAAGTTCCTGGAGAGCTTCCGCGACAACAGCAAGCAGGCCATCTACCTGGATCACCCCGGCCTCAAGCGCGTCTACGAGGTCGGCTCCGACCGCGGCCGCTACTTCGTGGCCGAGGAATACGTCGAGGGCCGCTCGCTCAAGCGCCACCTGGAGACGGTCGGGCGCATGACCCCGGCCGAGGCGGTGGACTTCGCCGCGCAGCTGGCCGAGGCCCTGGCCTGCGGGCACGGCCGGGGCATCGTCCACGGCGACGTGCGGCCCTCGAACGTGGTCATCGACCGTAGCGGGCGCGCCCGGCTCTCCGGACTGGGCGTGGCCAAGGACGCGGTGCTGACCCTCAACTACCTGGGCAAGGACGCGCCAAACACGCCCTTCTACCTCGCGCCGGAGGCCGCCGTCGATCCGGCCAGGGTCGACGCCCGCAGCGACGTCTACTCGCTGGGCGCGTGCCTCTACCACATGATCACCGGGCGGCCGCCCTACATCGGCCAGGGCTCGCTCGAGGTGCTCATGCGCCTGACCCAGGAGGAGCCCGTCCCGCCAGAGCAGATCGTCCCGGAGCTGCCCGCGGCGCTGTGCCGGCTGGTCATGCAGATGCTCGCGGCCGAGCCGGACGAGCGTCCCCAGACCGTCGAGGAGGTGCTGGCCGCGCTGCGCCAGCTGGCCGCCAAGCTCGGGCCGGTGAAGTCCTCGCTGGCCGAGACCGCGGGGACCGGCGCGGGCACGGGCCTGGGCACCGGCACCGGTACCGGCATGGGCCGGGGCAAGGGTTCGGGCCGGAGGTTCGCCGCGGCCTCCGCGCCGCGGCCGGCTCCGGCCGCCACCGGCGACCGGCGGGCGCACCAGCTCGCTCCGAGGTCGGCGGGCGGTTCGCGCGCGGCCGTCAACACCTTCCTGGTCGTGTTCGTGGTCGTGGTGGTGGGCTCGGTCTTCTGGATATTCTCGCGCCAGAAGCCGCCCGACGAGCCCCGGCGCACTCCCGGGACATCGCAGCGCCCCGACGTGTACCGGCCGCCGCTGGACGTCCAGCCCATGCCCGATCCCCGGACCGATCCGGCCGGCAAGCTCTACGGCGAGGCCATGCGTTACGCCGAGGACAACGTCGGCGACGACAAGGTCATCGCCGCGCGCTTCAAGGAGATCGTCGCCAAGTACCCGAACTCGGTCTACGGCAACCGCTACGCCGCGGACAAGTACGTCAAGTACCTCGGCCAGGCCGCCGGCCGGGACCTCGATGCCCTCGAACGCGCCCGGTCCGCCCTGGAGGACAAGGGCGACTTCAAGGCCAGCCTCGCGGCCTACGAGGCCTGGAGGCGCGATTACGCCGGGGCCGCCGATGACGTCCTGGCCCGCGGCCGGCGCACGGAGGGGGCCATCCTCGCGGCCCAGCGCGCCTACCTCGAGAAGCGTTTCAAGGAGGCCGACGCCCTGGCCGCCGGCGGCGACTACGACGGGGCCCGCAAGGCGCTGGACGGCCTGCGGGGCTCGGTGAGCCCCGAGGGCGCCGCTTACATTGCAGAGCGGATCGCCGAGTTCGACAAGCGCCAGCTGGCCACCGCCGACGCCGCCACCCGCCAGAGACTGGAGGCGGAGCGGCTCAAGCGCGAGGCCGAGGAACTCAGGGCCCGCGAGGAGAAGACCCGGCAGCTCGCCGAGCAGGCCGCCCGGCTGCGCCCCGAGGTCGCCGAGCTGGTCGGCCGGCGCGACTTCGGGAAGGTCCGTGAGACGATCGCCACCTTCCGCAAGGAGGCCGCCGGCACCGACCACCTGGCCGCGGCTGCGGAGATCGAGGAGGTTGCCGGTCTCTGCGCCGAGTTCCACAAGGCCCTGGCCGCGGCGGCCAGCGCGGGCGGTCCCGAGGCGCTGATCCGCTTCGACGGCAAGCCCCGCCAGATCATGGCCGCCGACGAGCAGGCCGTCACCCTGGACCTGGGCAACAACGTCCACCCCAGGCTGCCCTGGGACAACTTCGCCGGGGCCGACATCTGCGAACTGGCCCGCCCGTTCGTGCCCCGCGACAACGGCCGCATGATGCTGGCCTACGCGGTCTACGCCGCGGCCCTGGGGCAGGACGCCGAGGCCGCGCGCTACCTGGAACTGGCCGGGAAGAACGGCGTGCGCTCGCCGGCCGCAAGCGCGGCGGCGGCCGATGGCTGGCTGCTCACCGCCAAGGAGCGCAAGCGCCGCGCCGAGGAGGCCGCCCGGCTCGCCGAGCGCGCCGAGACTCTTCGCGCCGAGGCCGCCTCGGCCCTGGCCGAATGGAACTTCGCCAGGGCCCGGGAATCCTTCGCCGCCGCCGGGCAGGAGCTGGCCGGCAGCGTCTACGAGGCCCGCATGGCCCAGGCCGACGAGGCGGTCGGGCTGCTCTCCGGATACCACGGTGTCCTGGTCGCGGCCCTGAAGGCCCGCAAGGGCAACCCGACGATCAAGTACCACAATCGGGCGCGGAGCATCGCCGCCGCCGGCGCCACCGGGGTTACGCTCGACATCGACGGCGTGCCCACCAAGCTGCCCTGGTGCGAGCTGTCCCCCAAGGAGCTCGGCTGGCTGGCGCTCAACCACTGCGACCAGAAGGACCCCTCGTCGCTGGCCGGCTGCGCCCTCTTCCTCGACATGGCCGGCGACGTCAAGCAGGCCCTGGATGCCCTGGACATGGCCGAGAAGGCCGGGCTGCGCTCCGGAGCGGCGCGCGCGGCCATCGAGGGCCAGTTCCTGCTCACCATCGAGGAGAAGAAGCGGCGCGCCGACGAGGCCCGGCAGCTGGACGAGCGTTTCGCCAGGCTGTGCTCCGAAGTCGCCGCCCTGGCCGTCGCCGGCGACTTCGAGAAGGCCCAGAAGACGCTCGACGCCGCCAAGGAGGAGCTGGCCGGGAGCGACCTCGCGCCCCGCCGGGCCCGGCTCGAGGAGGCCACGGTGCTGGCCATGGCCTTCCACAAGGTCTTCATGGCCGGGCTCAAGAGCGGCAAAAGCAATGCCCGACTGAACTACGCGGGCCAGCCCCGCAGGGTGACCGGAGCGAGCGCGACGGGCGTGACCCTCGACGTCGAGGACTCGACGGTGCCGCTGGCCTGGAGCCTCTTCCCGGCGAAGGAGGTCTGCGCCCTGGCCCGGGCCAGCGTCAACCAGAAGGACGGCGCGTCGCTCCTGGGTTACGCGCTCTTCTGTTCGCTCCGCGGGGAGTCCGCGGAGGCACTGCGGGCGCTCGCCGACGCCGAGAAGGCCGGATCCCGCTCGGCCGCGGCGCGCGCGGCCATCGAGGGCAAGTGGCTCGAGCCGCCCGCGGCCGACAAGCAGTAGGAAAGGAGCCGTGACATGCGCCGAACGCTGATACCTGTTTCCTGCGTGATCCTGACCGCCGGGCTCTTCGCCGGGTGCGGTCCGAACGCCGCCGACAGCGGCAAGCCGGAGGCGGCCGGTCCGGTCAAGCCAGCCGGAACCGCCGCTACGGCGACGACGCCGGCGCCGGAGCCGGCCCCGGCGAAGCGGCCCGAGCCGGTCGCGGTCAAGGCGCCGGAGGCCGCGCCTGCCAGAAGCCCCGGGCCGGTCGCCGCGGAGCGCCCGGAGCCGGCCAAGTTGCCTGAGACCCCCGCCGCGGCAGCCGGAGCCAGCGTGACCGTGAAGATCACCGTCTCCGACACCGGCAAGCCGCCGGCGGGCGCCAGGGTCATGGCCATCTGCGGCGACAGGCGTATCGACGTCCCGGTGGGCGCCGACGGCGTCGCCGTGGCCTCGGGCCTCGGCAAGGGCGTCTGGTCCTTCAACGTCTCGGCCCCGGGATGCTACGGCGTGGTCGGCGCGGTCAAGGTCGACCCGGCCGCCGCGAAGAGCTACGAAATGCCGGTGAAGCTCGACCGCGAGGAGAAGGCGGAGACACCGGCGGACAAGGCCGCACCGGCAGGAAAGTAGGAACATGAAAGTCCTGGTCACCGGCGGCGCGGGCTACGTGGGCAGCCACGTGGCCTGGGCGCTGCGCGAGGCGGGTCACGACGTCTTCATCTTCGACGACCTCTCCGAGGGCCACCGGCCGGCGGCCGGCGGGATGCCGCTGGTCGAGGGCGACCTGCTGAGCTCGGAGGACCTGGGCCGGGCCTTCAAGCGCACCGGCGCCGAGGCGGTCATCCACATGGCCGCGAAGTGCCTGGTCGAGGAGTCGGTCCGCGAGCCGGCGCTCTACTGGCGGATCAACGTGGCCGGGAGCCTGCGGCTCTTGGCCGCCATGCAGCGGGCCGGCGCGCGGCTCATCGTCTTCTCCTCGAGCGCGGCCACCTACGGCCAGCCCGACCGCGAGGTCATCGACGAGGCCGCCCCCAAGGCGCCCTGCAACCCCTACGGCACGACCAAGCTGGTCTTCGAGCAGGCCCTGATCGACCACGCCGCCGCGCCGGTCTTCACCACCGCCCCGGCCCCGGCCGCGAATGACAAGGCCGCCGCGGCGGCCACGAAGCCCTCGGCCGCGAAGCGCGCTCACGGCAAGGCCGCGGGCAAGGGGAAGGACAAGGACAAGGCCAAGGCCAGGGACGGGAAGGGCGAGCCCGGCGAATCCGTCGATGCCGCGCCGTCGCTCCTCGGCCCGGGCCGGCTCGGCTACGTGGCGCTGCGCTACTTCAACGCCGCCGGCGCGCATTCGTCGGGGAAGATCGGCGAGGACCACCCGGTCGAGACCCACCTGATCCCCAACCTGCTCCGCGCGGCGCTTTCGGGCGGCGCCAGGCCGCTCAAGATCTTCGGCAGCGACTACCCCACGCCGGACGGCACCGCAGTGCGCGACTACGTCCACGTCGAGGACCTCGCCAGCGCGCACGTCAAAGCGCTCGAGTACCTGGCCCGGGGCGGCGAGTCGGCCTCCATGAACCTCGGCACCGGCCGGGGCAGTTCGATCCTCGAGGTGCTCGAGGCCGCGAAGAAGGTCACCGGCCGCGACTTCCCGGCCGAGCGCGCCCCGCGCCGCGCCGGCGACCCGGCACGCCTCGTGGCCTCCAACGCGTTGGCCAGCGAGCGGCTCGGCTGGCGGCCGGAGCGCACCCTCGAGGACATCATCGCCTCGGCATGGAAGTGGCACTCGGAGCATCCCAAGGGGTACGCCGGGAAGTAGCCGTTACGCCTTGAGTGGCGTTCCCTTAATCCCTACGCACGGCGAACCGCAGAATGTCGAATATCGAAGTCAGAATCACGAAGGATGCGGAGTGGCCGAGAGCTGCACTTCGACATTCGTCATTCGGTGTTCTGCGGTTCTACGGTTCGCCCTCGTGCCTGTCGTAATCTCGAACGCCGAGCTCCGAATCACGAAGTGCCTGATCGGCACCGGAGCTACTGTGCCCCCAGCGCGCCCCCCGGCGGGAGCAGCACGAAGAGCGCCGCCACGTAGGCCACGTACATGGCCAGCAGCACCGCGCCGTGCCAGCGGCGCAGGCGGTACTTGCCCAGGAAGAGCATGAGCAGCATGGTCCCGACGATGGCCAGCATCGCCGGGAACATGACGAAGACCTCCTTGCGGGAGGCGGCCAGGGGGTGGACCAGCGCCGAGGCCCCGGCCACCACGCAGACGTTGAGGATGTCGGCGCCGATGATGTTGCCCACGCCGATGGCGCTGTGGCCCTTCAGGGCGCTGGTCACCACCGTGGCGATCTCCGGCACGGAGGTGCCGGCCGCCACGATGGTCAGGCCGATGACCACCTTGGACAAGCCCAGCGACTCGGCGACGCCCACCGCCCCGAGCATCAGGAGCTCGCTGCCGATGAGCACCCCGATCAGGCCGCCGGCGAAGAGCAGGGCGATGGCCCTGACGCTCCGCCCGGCCACCTTGCGCTCGAGCTCCTGGAGCTCGCCGCCTGCGCCGGCCGCGGCGCAGGCCTCCGCTTTCGCCTGTCCGGCGGCCGCCGCGGGTTCCTCCGCGGACGGTCCCATGCGCCGCTCGTTCCAGTAGGAAACGACCACATACCCGGCGAAGAGCGCCAGGAGCACCGCGCCCTCGACGCGGCCCAGCCAGCCGTTGAGCACCATCACGAAGGCGGTGATGTCCACGACGATCAGAAGGATCGCGCTGGTCTTGAGGATCCGCGGGTGGGCCAGAAGCGGTAGCGGCGAGAGCAGCGCGGCCAGGCCCAGGGCCACGCCGTCGTCGACGATAACCGAGCCGACCGCGTTGCCCAGGGCCAGCTCCGGGCTGCCCTGGAGCGCGGCCAGCACCGAGGTGAGCAGCTCCGGCGAGGTGGTCGCCAGGCTCACCAGCACGATGCCCACCAGCATCTTGGGCAGCCGGAGCCGCTCGGCCACGCCCACCGCGCCCTCCACGAACCAGTCGGCGGCCTTCCAGAGGAGGGCCACCGCGACGACGATGAAGAGCGCGTAGACCGGGATCGGCAGGTGCGGCAGGTGCATTCGGGCAGGGTCTCCCCAGACTCGAGGTGTCAGTCGGCCACGACCGGGCGCCAGCGGGAGCGGCGTTCCGGCCGGATGAGAAGGGACGGTCGCGCCGGCATTTCAGAGCCCGGGCGGCGCGTCCGGATCGTCCGGCAGCAGACGAGTATTGTGCTGCGGGCACCGTCTGCAAGTGCCGGATGGCCGGTGCACCTTCCGGCCCTTCCGGCACCCGGCCAGGAATATCCGTGCCGACCGGCTTTGTTGTCGCAAGTGCAAGTGCAGCCGGGAGTAGCGGGGGAAATTTGAGGACGCACCTGTCTTGTCCATGGCCGGGACCGGACAACCCTGAAAGGTCGGGCCGTTTTCGGCGGGCAAATTGTTGACTTTGCCCCTGCTTCCCTTAAACTTTTGCGTCTTCAGGCAGCAACCCCCTTCTCAGCAAGCCGGGTCGGCAGCCAGGGAGCTCGGAGCAGCATGGACGTCCAGCCCAACCCAACGAAGGAGTTCGCCCTTTCGCGCGGCGAGCGCGACTCGGCGGCCTGCGCCATCGCCGGGGTGATCAACGAGCAGGGCCGGCGCTTCAACGGCGAGCGGATCATCCGCATGATCGCCAACATGCATGACCGCTCCAACGGCCTGGGCGGTGGCTTCGCGGCCTACGGCATCTATCCGGAGCACAAGGACCTCTACGCCTTCCACGTAATGCTCGACAGCGCCGCGGCGCGCGAGAACTTCGAGGAGTTCCTGCGCCGCTACTACGAGATCGAGACCGAGGAGGTCATCCCCACCGCGCCGCTTCGCGAAATCCGCAACCGCCCGATCCTCCGGCGCTACTTCGTGAGCCTGCGCGACCGGGTGCTCGGCGAGCACTACGACCTCACCGAGCAGGATCTGGTGGTCCGCCACGTCATGCAGGTCAACGGCCAGATCAAGGGCGCGGTGGTCTTCTCCAGCGGCAAGAACATGGGCATCTTCAAGGGCGTGGGCTATCCCGAGGACATCGGCCGCTTCTTCCGCATCGAGGAGTACGACGGCTACCTCTGGACCGCCCACGGGCGCTTCCCGACGAACACCACCGGCTGGTGGGGCGGCGCGCACCCCTTCGGTCTCCTCGACTGGGCGGTGGTTCACAACGGCGAGATCTCCAGCTACGGCATCAACCGCCGCTATCTCGCCAACTTCGGCTACCACTGCAACATGCACACCGACACCGAGGTGATCACCTACCTCTTCGACATGCTGCTGCGCAAGCACCGCCTGGGCATCGAGGAGGCCTGCGTGGCGCTCGCCCCGCCCTTCTGGGATGACGTCGAGCGCATGGAGCCGGAGCGCCGGGAGCTTGTCAGGGGGCTGCGCATCACCTACGCCGGCGCGCTCCTCAACGGTCCCTTCAGCGTGGTCCTGGCCCACTCCCGCGGGATGATCGGCTTCAACGACCGCATCAAGCTGCGGCCGATGTACGCCGCGCGCCGCGGCGACGAGCTCTTCATCGCCAGCGAAGAAGCCGCCATCCGCGAGGTCTCGCCGGAGCTCGACGGCGTCTGGCAGGCCGAGGGCGGCAAGCCGGTGGTCTGCGAGCTCAAGGTGCCGCTCGATGCGCCGGAGAAGGAGCCCGCCCGTGCGTAGGTGGCTGGTCCAGCCCGAGTTCAAGGTCGAGCGCGACCTGGAGCGCTGCATCCAGTGCCAGGTCTGCGTCCGCCAGTGCGCCAACGACGTGCACAGCTACGACGAGGAGGACGAGCAGGTCTCCTCCGACGGCGCCTGCTGCGTGGGCTGCCACCGCTGCGCGACGCTCTGCCCGACCGGGGCGATCTCCATCAGCCGCTCGCAGCTGGAGTTCAAGCCCAACGCCAACTGGACGCCCGAGAGCATCCGCAACGTCTACAAGCAGGCCGAAGGCGGCGGCGTGCTCCTCTCGGCCATGGGCACCGACCGGCCCTGGCGGGTGTATTGGGACCACCTGTTGCTCAACGCCAGCCAGGTGACCAACCCGTCCATCGACCCGCTGCGCGAGCCCATGGAACTGGTCACCTATCTGGGCCGCAAGCCCGACCAGATCCGGGTCGAGCGCGGGCCCGACGGCAAGGTCCGCCTGGCCACCGAGATCACCCCGCAGCTGAAGCTCCAGACGCCGATCATGTTCTCGGCGATGAGCTACGGCTCGATCTCCTACAACGCCTCGCAGGCGCTGGCCCGCGCGGCCAAGGCCGCCGGGACCTTCGCCAACACCGGCGAGGGCGGGTTGCACCCCGACTTCCGCCAGTACGCCTCGAACATGATCGTCCAGGTGGCCTCGGGACGCTTCGGCGTCGACCCCGACTACCTGAACGTCGCCGCCGCGGTGGAGATCAAGATCGGCCAGGGCGCCAAGCCCGGCATCGGCGGCCACCTGCCCGGCGAGAAGGTCGACGCGGCCATCAGTCGCACGCGCATGATCCCGCAGGGCTCGGACGCGATCAGCCCGGCGCCGCACCACGACATCTACTCCATCGAGGACCTCCGCCAGCTGATCTACGCCATCAAGGAGACCACCCAGCACCGGAAGCCGGTGTCGGTGAAGATCGCCGCGGTGCACAACGTCTCGGCCATCGCCTCGGGCGCGGTCCGCGCCGGGGCGGACATCGTGGCCATCGACGGCCTGCGCGGCGGCACCGGCGCGGCCCCGACCACCATCCGCGACAACGTGGGCATCCCCATCGAGCTGGCGCTGGCGGCGGTGGACTCGCGCCTGCGCGAGGAGGGGATCCGCAACCAGGCCTCGATCGTGGCCGCCGGCTCCTTCCGCTCGGCCGCCGACGTCGCCAAGGCCATCGCCCTCGGCGCCGACGCGGTCTACATCGGCACATCGGCCTGCGTGGCCATGGGCTGCCACCTCTGCCAGCGCTGCTACACCGGCAAGTGCAACTGGGGCATCGCCACCCAGGACCCCTTCCTGACCAAGCGCCTGAACCCCGACGTGGCCACCCGGCGCCTCACCAACCTGCTCCGGGGCTGGAGCCTGGAGATCAAGGAGATGCTCGGCATGATGGGCGTCAACGCCATCGAGAGCCTCCGCGGCAACCGCGAGCACCTGCGCGCGGTGGGCCTCTCCGACCGCGAGATGGTCATCCTGGGCGTCAAGCCGGCGGGAGAGTGAACGTGAAGGGTCTAGGGGCTGGGGGCTCGGGTCTAGGGTGGGAGCGGCGGAAAACCGCCCGCGTCGTTGCCTTACTAGCCCCTAGCCCCGAGCCCCCAGCCCCGCTTTCTTCCGCCGGCACTTGGAGATGTCAGTCGTGAAACGGATTTACGCCCGAGAAGAGTTCTGCCTGGGCTGCCGGCTCTGCGAGATCCACTGCCTGGTGCGGCACTCCAAGTCGAAGAAGCTCATCAAGGCCTTCCGCAAGGAGCGCGGAGAGGTCGTCCCCGGCGTGATGGTCGAGTCCGCCGGGCACGTGACCTTCGCCATGCAGTGCCGGCACTGCGACACCGCGCCGTGCCTGGAGGCCTGCATCACCGGGGCCATGCACCGCGACAAGAAGACCGGCGCGGTGATCTGCGACGCGGACAAGTGCGTCGGCTGCTGGATGTGCGTGATGGTTTGTCCGGCCGGCGCCGTCCGCCGGGGCAAGGACGGCAAGGAGGGCAAGGCCGCATCCAAGTGCGACCTCTGTGCCGGCGACAAGACCCCGGTCTGCGTCCTCAACTGCCCGAACGAGGCTATTGTCTATGAGGAGCGATAGCTTGCGCATCGTGCATGGAGAATATCTTCGGGTCGGGGGCTCCGGGGCTCTTCGGTTCTCCGGGAGGGGGCACTCCGTGGTGAAGAAACGCGCAGCGTTTCTTCAGCCGGATTGCGTCTCCCTTCGAGCGCGGAGCGACATGGCGGGTGCCAGGGGTGAGATTCAATCCCTGCGGCCTGCGGCCGCAAGGCTCGAATCTGTGCCCCCTCCCGGAGAACCGAATAGCCCCGGAGCGGAGCCCAGGTTCCGCGTCCGGACCGTGAAGGTTCGCTGAGATGGACACCAGGCACCTGATCATCGGCAACTCGGTCGCGGCCGTCGCCGCCGTCGAGGCCATCCGCGAGGTCGACGAGACCGGCGGCATCGTCATGGTCTCGCGCGAGCCCAGGCACGTCTACTCGCGGCCGCTCATCTCCTACTGGCTGGCCGGCAAGGTCGACGACCGGCGGATGGACTGGCGGCCGCGCTCGTTCTACGACGAGCTCAAGGTCAGGGCGGTCCTCGGCAAGGAGGCCGTGCGGCTCGACGCCGCGAAGCACGTCGTGGAACTCGCCGACGGGGGCCGCATCGGCTACGAGAAGCTGCTCATCGCCACCGGCGGCACGCCCATCGTGCCGAGGATCAAGGGCCACGACGCCGCCGGGGTCTTCACCTTCACGGAGTGGGCCGACGCCGAGCGCGTCCGGGACTTCATCAGGCAGCGCAAGGTCGGGCGCGCCGTGGTGGTCGGCGCCGGGATGATCGGCGTCAAGGCCGCCGAGGCGCTCGCCGGGATCGGCGTCAAGGTGACGGTGGTCGAGCTCGCCCCGCGGGTGCTGGCCGCCGCGCTCGACGAGCCGGCCGCGCGGCTGGCCGCCGGGGCCATGACCGAGGCCGGCGTCGAGCTGCGCTGCGGCGCGGAGGTCGAGGCCGTGGTGGCCCGCGAGCGCCATGCCGCCGCCGTGCGCCTCAAGGGCGGCGAGGAGCTTCCCTGCGAGTTGGTGGTCGTCGCCGTGGGAGTGGCGCCCAACGCGCAGCTCGCCCGCACGACCGCCGGGGCCGTCGAGGTCGACCGCGGCGTGCTGGTCGACGACCTCATGCGCACGACCGCCCCGGACGTTTACGCCGCCGGCGACGTGGCCCAGGGCCGCGAGGCGCTCTCCGGGACGAAGCGCGCCATCCCCATCTGGCCGGGCGCCTTCCGCCAGGGGCGGATCGCCGGGCTGGGCATGGCCGGCGCCGAGCCCGAGCGCTACGACGGCGCGCTGGTCATGAACTCGGTGAGCGTCTTCGGCCTGCCCACCGTCTCGGTGGGGGTCGCGGCCCAGCCGCCCGGCGACGCCGAGGTGCTGGTGTCCGAAAATGCCGGTGTTCCTTCCTACCGCAAGGTGGTCTTGAAGGGCGGGCGGATCATTGGCGCGATGCTGGTCGGCGACATCGACCGCGCCGGGATCTTCACCGGGCTGATCCGCAGCGGCACGGACGTCTCCTCGGTGAAAGAGCTGCTTTTGACCGAGCAGTTCGGAGTGCTGTCGCTGCCGGCCGAGTACCGCAAGCACGTCGTCGCCGGGGCGGGGATTGAGGTATGAACGGCCAGAAACGACAGCCGGTTCCTAGTTCCTGGTTCCTGGTTCCTGGTTGTGGACTGGGTGGAGCATGAGAATCGACGCCACCGACCTTCACTACCGCGACCTCAACGCGAAGGTCCGCGCCGCGCTCGAGGCCGGCGAGCGCGAGCTGGTCATCGAGAACGCGCGTGGCCAGCGCTACATCGGCACGGGCGTGACCTGCCCGCAGGCGAAGATCGAGATCACCGGCATCCCCGGCAACGACCTGGCCGCCTTCACGAGCGGCCCGCGCATCGTGGTCCGCGGCAACGCCCAGGACGCGGTGGGCAACACCATGAACGCCGGGACGCTCGTCATCCACGGCGACGCCGGCGACCTGCTCGGCCACTCCATGCGCGGCGGCACCATCTACGTCAAGGGCTCGGCCGGCTACCGCGTGGGCATCCACATGAAGGCCTACGGCCAGCGCTTCCCGGTGGTGGTGGTCGGCGGCGCGGTCAAGGACTACGCCGGCGAGTACATGGCCGGCGGACTGCTGGTGGTCCTCGGCCAGGGCGTGCCCAGGGACCAGTCGGTCGCCGGCCGCTATGTCGGCACCGGGATGCACAACGGCGAGATGTGGGTGAGGAAGCCGATTTCCGCCCATCAGCTCGGAAAGGAAGTCGGGTTGGTCCCCATCGGCGACGCCGAATGGGAGGCTTTCCATGGACACCTCGCGCCCTACGGCGCGGAGTTCGGCATCGACGCCGGACAGTTCAAGCGCGACGACTTCGTGCTCCTCAGGCCCACCAGCCACCGGCCGTACGGGACGCTGTACGTGTACTGAGGGGCGCAGGCGCCTTCCCGCTCGCTCTCTGATGTCTCTTCTCCGGCTCCTTCTCGAGGGCCTTCAAAACCGCCGGGCTTGGTCGCAAAGCCCTGTCGGTTCCTCACGGCGAGCGCGAGAGATCGAGTCCGCCAACCTCTCTTAGCGGCAGGGCGGTAATCCGCTCCGCCAGCGGAAACCGCGCTTTGCCGGGATACACCACCCAGAGATGTTTCAGTCCCAGGTCTGCCATGGCGACATGCATGGACTTGCTGGTGCCGGGGGCGTCCGTGCACTTGAACTCGAAGCCCCAGCGCTGTCCGTGGCGCAGGAGCAGCAGGTCCAATTCCGCGCCGCGCTGAGTGGCCCAGAAGTAGGCCTCCCGCTCCCCGTGGGCGATGAGGGTCTGATCGAGCGCGAACCCTTCCCAGCTCGGCCCGTATCCCGGGTTGGCGCGCAGGGCCGCCAGGTTGCCGATCCCGAGGAAGAGGTGCAGCAGGCCGCTGTCGCGCAGGTACACCTTGGGTGCCTTGACCTGCCGCTTGCCCAGGTTCTCGTGCCATGGCGGCAGGACTCGCGCCATGAAGGTCCCGGCCAACAGGTCTCGATAATGGTTGGCCGTATTCGGACTCACCCCCATGGCCCGGCCCAGCTCCGCCGCGTTCCAGATTCCTCCATGGCAGTGGGCCAGCATCGCCCAGAAACGCTCCAGGGCGGACGCGGCAACGCGCACACCCAGGCCGGGGATGTCGCGTTCCAGAAAGGTCTGCCGGAAGGCGTCGAGCCAACGCCCGGCCGCTTCATCGCTCTCCGCCAGGAAAGCCCGAGGAAAGGCGCCCCGCACCCACAGGCGGTCCTGTTCTTCCAGACCCACCTCATCCAGCGACAGGCCGGGCACAGCCACGAACTGCACCCGGCCGGCGAGGGTCTCGGAAACCCCTCGTACCACGTCGGGCGACGCGCTGCCCAGCAGCAGGAACGTGGCTTTGCGTTTGGGGTCGTCGCAGAGTGGGCGCAACGTCTCGAATAACGACGGCATGCGCTGCACCTCGTCGATGACCACCAACCCCTGACAGTCGCTGAGCGTGAGTTCGGGAGTCTTTTCCAGCGCCGTGCGCCCGGCAGCAACCTCCAGGTCGAAGACCGATGCCTGCCCCAGTCGTTCCGCTACTTGACCGGCAAGCGTGGTTTTGCCCACCTGTCTGGCTCCCAGCAGCGCCACCACCGGCGATTCCCGGAGGCGTTGCAGGATATCAGAAAGGAGTCGCGATCTTGGTATTGGTTGTTGCATTTCGGCAAGCATAGTGACGATCTGCAACAATGTCAAGGAGTCTTATGTGTCATCCTGCGAGATACCGCCTCAGCTCCGCCAGCCTATCTTCGAGTCGCGAGCCGCTTTGAGCCCTACTGCCCGGAGTTCGGCCTGGACGCCGGGCAGTTCAAGCGCGGCAACTTCGTCCTGCTGCGGCCCACCAGCCACCGGCCGTACGGGACGCTGTACGTGTACTGACCAGCCGCCATCCGGACACGGCGCGAACGGCGCACCGAGGTTGCCCCCGCTATTTGCCCATCTGGACCTGACGGCGATCGTTGCCCATACGGCCATTCCAGGCGACGTTCGGAATCTGTCATTCTGAGCGAAGCGAAGAATCTTCCCGCCGAAACGGGAAGACCCTTCGCGTCGCTCAGGGTGACAACGCCGGGCGAAGCCATTCCTGAAATGGCACTGACCGGTCACAATAAGCAGCTTGCCCCGAGCTGGTGCCGGAAGAGAATGGATAGTCATAGGCGTGGAGAAATGGAGATGGGCTACAATCACTACATCGAGGATCTGGGGAAGCCCTTCCGTTGGCGGGGCAAGGATTATCGGCTGAGGCTCGTATCGTTCGAGCATGGCGAGGCCCAAGTGTGGACTGACCCAGAGAACTTCGATTTGCGAGCCGAACTTGAAACGCGCTTCAGAAGTACTCAGGGGCAGGGCCTGACGCTGTGTTTGGGCAGGAACTTCATCGCTTTTCCGGAAAAGGAGACGTGGTGAATCAAGGTCCGGAGACCATCGGGTCGGATCCCGTCCGGTGCCGGGCGTTTCGGGAGATCGCTTCGCAATGTCCACAATGACCGTGGTTCAGTGCTGGGACGACGGCGTCACCGCCGACGCGCGGCTGGTGGAGATCCTCCGCCGCCACAAGGCCCGGGCGACCTTCAACCTCAACGCCGCCAGGCACGAGCCCGAGCGCCGGTTCGTGCGACGTTTCAAGGACGCCGAGGTCTGGCAACTCGGCTGGAACGAGATGCGCGCGCTCTACGCAGGCTTCGGCATCGCCAACCACTCGCTCTCCCACCCGCACCTCGAGCAGATTTCGATCGAGGAGGCCCGGCGGGACATCGCCGAGGGCCGCGACCGGCTCGAGCAGTTCTTCGGGCGGCCGGTGACCGGCTTCGCCTATCCCTTCGGGACCTACAACGACGCAGTCAAGGCTGCGGTGCGCGAAACCGGACACGTCTACGCCCGGACCACGGGCAAGGTCGAGCGGCCGTTCCCGCCGGAAGACCCCATGGCCTTCCATCCCTGCTGCCACTTCCTGGCGCCGGACTTCTGGGAGCGCTACGAGAAGGCCCGTTCCGGCGGGGTCTTCTACTTCTGGGGCCACTCCTACGAGATGGTCGCCGAGGCCATGTGGGCCGAGTTCGAAGCCAAGGTGGAGCGCATCGGCGCCGACGAGACGGCGCGCTGGGGCGACCTGGCGGAGCTCTTCGCGGACAAGCCGTAAGCCGATAGGGGGACCTCTACGCCGGCTGCTCCTCCCGGGCCGCCTCGTGGAGCGCCGCGCACCAGACCGCCGCCGACTCCTGGGCCAGGCAGATGCCGGCGCTGGTGCACCACATTCCGCCGTGGAGCCACGAGAACTCGCCCTTGAGCTCGCAGCCGTCGGCGCTCACCAGTTCGAGCCTCACCGGGCCGCGCTCCGGGGGATGGCCCCGGAAGCGCACGCCGAGGCCCCCCGGGCCGACGTCGGTCACGAGCGCGTGCCGGGCCTTGGTGCCGAAAGAGTCGGTGATCAGGAGCCGGGCCTCGAGCCCCACGTGCATCCGCGCCGAGGAGCGGCGCTCGACGCCCCGCGACGGCGTGGCGCACAGACTGGGCCGGACGCCGCGCTCCGAACTCTCCGCGAGGGCCCCGGCCATCATCAGCTGGCTCACGGCCGCAGGGTCGCGCAGCGCCCGCCGCAGCGTGGCCGCCAGGCGCAGGTCTCTCTTGTCCATGGGTGCGCACCTCCTCAGTGACTACTAACGGCGCACGCCGGCGCCCAATTCCGTAGGTCAGCGTGCAATAAGCACAGAGGCACAGAGGCACAGAGGCACAAAGGCACAGAGGCAGCGGGGATAGAGGAAAACCTGTTCGCAAAAAAGCAGGGGGCGGGATTTCTCCCGCCCCCTGTGACTTGCGCCTTCTCAGTGCCTCAGTGCCTTTGTGCCTATCTCGTCTACAGCGGCTTCTCCGAGGTCTGCACCATCTCGATGAACCTGTTCGGGCAGCGCTGGGCGCAGACGCCGCAGGCCACGCACTTGTCCTCGTCGAGGCAGACCCGCCCGCCCTCGTCGATCTTGTAGGCGAACATCTTGCAGAGGTCGTGGCAGACCTGGCAGCCGGCCCCGCAGCCGCAGGCCAGGCAGCGCTTGGCCTCCTTGACGGCCTGCTCCTGGGTCATCGCCGTGACGTACTGCTCGAAGCCCTTGAGGCGCTTCGACGGCGAGGCGGTGGGGAGCTCCGTCCGCCAGGCGCGGCGCGTGCTGCCATGGCGGGCGAGCACCGCCTCCTTGTCGACCTCCACCTCCGGCGGATCGTAGTCCAGGAAGGCCTTGTCGCCGGCCAGCAGCTTGTCGATGGAGACGGCGGCTTGCTTCCCCTGGGCCACCGCGGCGATGACGTCCTTGGGGCCGAGCACGCAGTCGCCGCCGGCGTAGACGCCGCGGATCGACGTGGCCAGGGTCTGGTCGTCGACCTCCACGGTGCCGTTGGGCGTCTGCCGGGCGTCGCCCATGTCCACGGCCTGGCCGACCGCCGAGATCACCGTGTCAACGTCGAGCGTGAACTCGGTGCCGGGCACCTCGACCGGGCGCCGCCGCCCGGAGGGGTCCTTTTTGGCCTCGAGGGTGTGGTTTTGCAGCCGGATGCCGGCGACCTTGCCGCCCTCGACCATGATCTCGCGCGGGGCGACCAGGTACATGACCTTTACGCCCTCCTCCTCGGCCTCCCAGACCTCCTCCTCGGTGGCGGGCATCTCCGCGCGGGTGCGGCGGTAGAGGATGTAGACGTCCTTGGCGCCGAGCCGCCGGGCGGTGCGGGCGGCGTCGACGGCGGTGAAGCCGCCGCCGATCACGGCGACGCTCCGGCCGATGGAAGGCTTCGCGCCCTCGGCCGCCTCGCGCAGGAAGTCGACCGCGGCCAGGTTCCCGGCGGCATCCTCGCCGTCGAGGCCGAGTCGGGTGCCCTTCTGCGCGCCGACGCCCAGGAAGACGGCCTTGAAGCCGTCCTTCTTGAGCAGCGTCGAGACGGTGAAGTCCTTGCCCAGGCGCTGCTTCATCTGGAACTTCACGCCCACCGACCTGACCATGGCCACTTCCCTGTCGACGTCCTTGTCGTCGAAGCGGTAGGCGGGGATGCCGTAGCGGAGCATGCCGCCGGCCTTGGGCGCGGCCTCGAAGACCGTGACCTTGTAGCCGGCGCGGGCCAGGTCGAAGGCGCAGGCCAGGCCCGCGGGGCCGGAACCGACCACCGCGACCTTCTCGCTGCGGGCCTTGCCGCGGCGCTTGAGGATCGCCGGCTTCCAGCCCTGCTGCTCGCCCATCTCCAGGACGAAGCGCTTGATCGCCCGGATCATGACCGGCTCGTCCTTGAGGCCGCGGGTGCAGGCCTTCTCGCAGGGGTGGTCGCAGACCTTGCCGCAGGCGTACTGCAGCGGGGACTTCCCGGTGACGAGCTGGAAGGCGGCCTCGAAGTCCTCGTTGGCCACCGCCCGGACATACCCTTGAGCCGGCACCGAGTTGGGACAGGCCAGGACGCACGGCGCGGTCGGCCGGGCGTCCCTGAGGCGCGCGTGGCCGTCGTAGATGGTCAGGTTCGGCGCGCTGGTGATGGCCGGGACCAGGATGTCGCGCATGTCCCGGAAGGACTTGTAGCCGTGGGACTTCATGTACTCCTTCACGCCCTTGATGAACTCGGGCATGAAGCCGAAGCCCTTGACGATGGTCGCGGTGCAGACGCCGACCAAGTCCGCGCCGCACATGGCGTACTCGACCGCGTCGGACGGCTCGAAGACCCCGCCCACGCCGGAGATGACCGCGTCCGGGCCGCAGGCCTTGCGCATCTCGTAGACGTCGCGCTGGCCCAGGGGCTTGAGCCACTGGCCGTTCATGCAGGCCATGCCCACTTCCTTCTGGAAGTAGTACATGGACTTGGTGGGGTTATCGAGGTCGATGGGCGGGATGGCCAGGCGGTTGGCCGCGCCGCCGACCGAGACCGCGCCGGCCTCGATGCCCGCCCGGGCGATGGGCCCGATCCGGCCGCCCTCGGGGGTGAGCTTGAGGAAGAGCGGCACCTTGAGGGCCTTCTTCACCGCCCCGACGATCTCCTTGACGACGGCCTCCTGCGAGCCCATCGAAGCTCCGGTCTTGGGCCCCTTGCCGGAGTCCTTGCCGGAGAGCTGCACGTTGAAGGACATGTTCGGGCAGCACATGTTGAGCTCGACGATGTGCGCCCCGGCCGACTCGCACTGCTTGGCCATCTTCACCCAGCCGGCCGCGCCCTCCTCGCCGGCGTAGGTGATGTTGGAGTAGAGCACGAGCTCCGGCGTGCGCTTGCGGCCGGTCTCGATGAGCTTGAGGAGCTCGTCGAGCGTCAGGCGCTTCTCGGCCGTGAAGGTGAGCAGTCCCTGCCGTTCGTACCAGCCGTAGCGCGGCACCCGGTTGATGTAGGGCAGCGGGTAGACGGTGAGCTTCAGGCTCGCCGCGCCCCAGCCGGTGTCGCGGATGCGCTCGAGCTGCTCGATGGTCATGGTGGTCGGGCCGCTCGAGACGAAGAAGGGGTTGCGGAAGGTGACGCCGCCCACCTTCACGGGCATGTCGAAATCGGTGTACTTGGACATGGCGAAGTCTCCTTTGGTCCCGGGCTACCAGTTGCCCGTGACGGTTTTCTTCTCGGCCGCCGACTTGTACATGGCGTCGATGATCTCGAGGCAGGCCAGCCCCGCCTCGGCCGAGCAGCCCCAGAGCGGGTCCGAGCCGGTGCGCACGCACTCGACGAAGGCGGCCAGTTCGTGGACGTAGCCGAGGTTGTAGAACTCGTCGACCGCGGGCCTGGTCCAGCCCAGGGTGTTGTCGGTCTTCTCGATGGTGTAGGCCACGCCCGGCCGGCTGTAGAGCGAGATGGGCGAGCCCATGGTCATGTCCACGTGGATGTTGCCCTCGGAGCCGTAGACCTCCACGTTGTCGCGCATGCCGCCGACGGTGATGTAGTTGCCCTCGACGAAGGCGTGGACGCCGTTGGCGAACTTCATCATGCCCATGGAGAAGTCTTCGCCGCCGTTGGTCTTGTGGACGTAGTTCTGCTCGGCGCCACCGTTGATCATGGCCGCGACCTCGGTGACCTTGTTCTTCCCCTGGTCGCCGATCAGGTGCAGGATCCAGCCGATGGGGTGGATGGCCAGGTGGATCATGCTGCCGCCGCCGCAGGTCTTCTTGTTCTTGGCGAAGGGGCTGTGGGTGCCGTTGTGGCACTCGCGGGCCTTGACGTAGAGGACCTGGCCGATGCCGCCCTCGTTGATGAGTTCGATGACCCGCTTGAGCGCCGGGGCGTAGACCCAGTCCTCGGCGTAGAGGAGCTTGACGCCGGCCTTCCTGGCCGCGGCGACCATCTCGCGGGCGGCGGCCACGTCGGTGGCCAGGGGCTTCTCGCAGACGGCGTGCTTGCCGGCCTTGATGCACTCCATGGCGACCTCGTGGTGCAGGAAGTTGGGCGCGCAGATGGAGATGAGGTCCAGGTCGTCGCGCTTGAGCATCTCCTTGTAGTCGGTGTAGGTGTCCTTCACCTTCCACTTGTCGCAGTAGACCTTGAGGTTGTCCTGGTTGATGTCGGCGATGGCCGCGACCTCGACCCTGTCGTTGCGGCTGTAGGCGTCGGTGTGGAAGTCGGCGGCGAACTTGGCGCCGACGATGCCGACCTTGATCTTGTCCTTGGGGGTGCTGGAGCTGGAAGCGATCTTCTTGGCCATGTTTTCCTCTCTCTATCCATCCCGGCGATCCCGGGCGCGGCGCCACGGCGCCGGCCGGGCATTCATGAAGACGACGAACGCGTAACGGTCATATCCGGAAGAGCTTGTGCTTCCAGAGCACGTTGCGGCACCAGGACTCCAGGCGGGCCTGGAGGGGCATCGGCGCGTCGAGTCTGAAGATCGGCATGGACCTCCCACCTCTCGGGAGCCGATTCTAGCCCCCCGGGCGGGGGTGTCAAATGAGGTGGGCTGGGAGCCGGGAGGCATCCCAACCACAAAGACACGAAGTCACGAAGAGGGCACCAAGAACGGCTTGGACGATCGCCGTGCGAGCCAGGAGCCGTGCGACGATGCCAACAGGAACGGATCCTATGTGGCCGGCTGCGGTGGTTGCTGAGTTCCTGGGCGGTCCACTGTTGCTTTGCCCTCGGTAAGCCCGGTGCTGCAGGACTTGGAGGGCCGTGTGCGGCATTGTGTTGACCTTGCCTCCATGAGGAGCGGGACGATAATCTGCGGAGGAACGTCGCCGGTGGCTTTTGTTGTGACGGGCGATTGATAGGGGAATGGGCGAGGCATGCGGATTCGCGCTGGTCAGGGTCAGAATCGGATGAACCCTCAGCAAGAGCCGGCAGGACAGAACGCGACCGGGGTTGAAGCGGCCCCGTCGCGGTCCGAAGCGCCTCGCTCCCCCCTTTCCCGCGTCCCGCTCCTCCTCTGGCTCGGCCTCCTGGCCGCCTTGCTGCTAGCCACGGCCTCGCCGGTGAGCGACCGGGCCTCGCGGCTCTTCGTGGTCCTGGCCGCGCCATCGCTCTGGCTGGGCGCCGCCTTTCTGCTCCGCCGGAGGCGCCGGCTGGCGCTGGCGGTCCTCGCGCCGGGGCTCGCCGGCGGGCTCTTCCTGTGCCTGCCCGGGCGGCGGCCGGACCCCGGGCGGCTCCGGGCCGCCTACGTGCGCCGCCTGGCGCTCTACGAGGGCGCGCCCTATTTGTGGGGCGGCGAGAACCGCCGGGGCGTGGACTGCTCGGGGCTGGTGCGCCGGGCGCTCGTCGAGGCCGAGGCCGGGGAAGGCCTCCGGACGCTCAACCCCGGGCTCCTCCGCTCGGCCCTATCGCTCTGGTGGCACGACCGCACCGCGCGGGAGCTCATGGCCGGCCATCGCGGCGAGACCGCGCGGGTCTTCCCCGCCGGGGCCATCAACGCGATCGGCGACGGCCGCCTCCTGCCCGGCGATCTGGCTGTGACCGCGAGCGGCGCCCACGTGCTGGCCCACCTCGGCGGCGGCGAGTGGATCGACGCCGACCCCGACCACATGAAGGTGGTCCGGATGAAGGCCCCGGCGGAGAGCGCCTGGTTCCGCACGCCGGTGGTGCTGGTGCGCTGGGCGGTGCTCGAGCCGCGCTGACCGTGGCGGCGACCCCTGTCGAAGTCCGTGAACCATCCTCCCGCGGCATCGTTCATCACTCCGGGCCGGCCAATCCGGCCGGCCCGTTCCAGCGAGGATGAGCGATGGCTTCGAGCGGCGATCGGGCGGGACCTCCGGAAATCCCGTTATGGCCGCCCGCCTCGCAGGATAGAGTCCCGGGAGGGGACATGCTCGCAGAGACGCAGGAAACTGTTGCGGACCCCTGGAGCGCGGCGGCCATCGAGCAGAACCGCCGCTGGCTCGGCGCCTACCTCCTGGCGCTGAGCGGCGATCCGGAGGCCGCCGCGGACATGGTCCAGGAGGTTTTCGCCATAGCGCTCCGCAAACGCGGCGAGTTCCGGGCCGGGACCAACTTCGGCGGTTGGCTGCGCGGCATCGCCCGCAACGTGGCCCTGCAGCAGTGCCGGCGGCGCGGGCGCGAACTGCTCCTGGACCGCGCCGAGGTCCTGGCCCACCTAGACCGCGCCGCCGAGGCCGCCGCCGGGCGCTCGGCTGCCCCGGGTGACGCCGAGGAGCGCGCCGGGCGGCTGCGAGAGTGCCTGGGGGCCGTCTCCTTGCGGGTGCGGCGGCTCCTCGAGCTTCGCTACGCCCTGGGCCGCAGCCCGGCCGAGGTCGCCGCCGAGGCGGGCCTCACCGTTCCCGCCGTCAACATGGCCCTGTGCCGGGCGCGCTTCGCGCTCGCCGACTGCATCCGCCGCAAGGGCGGACGGACCATCCGGGCTGGAGAACTGCCATGAGCATGCCCGACGAGCGCGCCGAAGAGCTCCTGCATCGCCACCTCGACGGCACGGCCACGGCTGCCGAGGTCGCCGAGCTCCGCCGGTTGATCGAAGCCCGGCCTGAGCTCGCCGCGGAGCTCTTCGCCAGCGCCGAGGAGCAGCAGGAACTCGCCGCAGTCCTGCGCGCGTTGCCTGCCCCGGCGAACCCGGCGATCCGGGCGGCCGGGGTTGAGCCGGCCGCGCAGCGTTCGGCGGAGCCGCCGCCCGCCTGGCGTCGCCGGCGCGCGTGGCTCCTGCCCGTAGCGGCCGCCGCTGCCGCGGCCATCGTCGCGGTCGTCTGTGCCGCCGCCTTCCGGTCGGCGCGCAAGTCCGGGCCGGCCCGGCCCGACCCGGAAACGGCGGCCAACGCCCCGGCGCCGGCCCCGGCTCCGCTTGCGGTCGGCCGGCTGTGTCTGACGCACGCCGAGGGCGCAGTGGGCATCTGGAGTGCTGCGGCCCACGCTTGGCGCGAGATCGTCCCCGGTGAGTCGCTTGTCCCCTGCGCGCCGCTGCGGGTGAGCCTCTCCGGCCATGCATGCCTGAGCGCCGGCGGCACGGAGCTGGCCCTCGCCGGCGGCACGCGGGTGCGGCCCGCGGCCATCGAGCCCGCGAGCGGCCGCCCGCTCGAGCTCGCCCTGGAGCGCGGCTCGTTGAGCGCCCGCCTCGCGGCGGGCGCTCAACCGGTCGGCATCGAGACGCCACTCGGCAGGGTCGATGTCGCGTCCGGAGAAGTCCGGGTCAGCCTGGCCGGCGAGGGCCGGGCATCGGTCGAGTCCCTGAGCGGCCGGGCCGCCGGGACGCTCGGCGGCAAACGCTTCGACATCTCGGCGGGCCAGTCCTTCCGGCTCGGGGAGGGCGCGGCGCCATCCGCGGCTGGCGATCCGGAGCCGGCCCCGGCCCCGGCCCCGGCCAAGGTCACTGCCACGGCGGAAGCCCCGCTGGTCCGCGCGGCGCGGACGCGGCCCGCCTCGGCCGGCGCCCCGGCCCTGGGCCGGCTGGTGCTCCGCGACAGCGCGGGCCGCGAGGCCGTGCCGCTCGAGGTGCGCGAGCTGCGCGTCCGCGCCCGGGTGCTCGGACCGGTGGCGCTCACCGAGATCGAGCAGACCTTCTTCAATCCCACGGACCGGCGCGCCGAGGGCGTCTTCTACTTCCCGCTGCCGGCCGGCGCCAGCATCAGCCGCTTCGCCATGTACGTCGACGGCCGGCTGGTCGAGGGCGAACTCGTCGAACGCGAGCGCGCCCGCCAGGTCTACGAGGAGATCGTCCGGCGGATGCAGGACCCGGCGCTGATGGAGTGGCAGGAGGGCAACGTCTTCAAGACGCGCATCTTCCCCATTCCGGCCCGTGGCCCCAAGCGCATCCTCATCGCCTACACCCAGACGCTGCCGGCGGTCGACGGCGCGCGGCGCTACGTCTATCCGCTGGCCGGCGGCCCCGGCGAGCCGGCGCGCATCGGCCGCTTCGAGTTCGAGGCCGAGATCGCCGGCCACGACGAAACGGCGCCGGTCGGCTCGCCGGCCTATCCCGACGCCCGATGCCGGACGGCCGACGGCGCGGCCCGGGTGGCGCTCGTCCGCGAGGGCTTCCGGCCGGAGCGCGACCTGGTCCTGCGCATCGGCGCGCTGCGGACTCCGGCGCTCCGGGTCTGGACCGATCGGCGGCTCGGCGAGGACGGCTTCTTCATGCTGTCCTACCAGCCGCCGGAGTCCGGCGAGCTCTCGCGGCCGGACCGGCCGGGGCGCGACTTCGTCTTCATGGTCGACACCTCGCTCTCGCGCCGGGCCGACGACTTCCGTGCCCAGCTCATGGCCGCCGAGACCCTGCTCGGCGAGCTCCAACCCGACGACCGGTTTGCGGTGCTGACCTTCGACGTGGCCGCCCACGTCCCGGTCGAGGGCTTCGTCCCGGCGCTTCCCGAAAAGCGTTCGGCGGCGCTCGACACCCTGGCTGCGGTCAAGCCGCTGGGGGCCACCGACCTGGGCCGGGCCTTCGAGGCGCTCGACGGCTTCCTGGCCGCCAACGCCCCCCGGGGCCGGCCGGAGGTGGTGCTGATCGGCGACGGCATCGCCACCATCGGCGAGACCGCCCCGGAGAAGCTGGTGGCCGCGGCGCTGCCCCTCCTCGAAAAGAGCCGCGCGCGGCTGCACTCCCTGGCCATGGGCTCGACCTGCGAGCGGCTGGTCCTGCGGGAGCTCGCCCGCCGGACCGGCGGGATCTTTCGGATCATCTCCCCGGGCGACGAGGTGGCGCGCGAGGCCTTTCGCGCCGCGCTGGACATCGACTCGGAGCTGCTGCTCGCCCCGCGCATCGTGCTCTCGGGCACCGGGACCTCGTCCGTCTACCCGGAGGCCGGGGACACGCTCGTCTCGGGCGAGGAGACCATCCTCCTCGGACGCTACCAGGCGGCCGGCGGCCTGCACGTCGCCGTCGAGCGCCCCGGCGAGGAGGACGTGACCGGCGACTTCGAGCTCCCCGAGACCGACAGCCGCAACGTCTTCATTCCGCGGCTCTGGGCGCGCGAGCGGCTGGAGGCCCTGCTGCTCGGCGCGCAGAGCCCGGAGGTCGTGAAGCAGGTCGTCGACCTCTCCCAGGAGTTCACGCTGATCACGCCCTACACCTCGTTCCTGGTGCTCGAGGACGAGGCCGCCTACGGGAGGTACGGCATCCGTCGCGCGCTGCGGCGGCGCTACTGGGAGGAGATGGGCCGCCAGCGCACCGCCCCGCCGCCGGAGGAGATCCGCGAGGCCCCCCGGCCGCCCGCCCCCGACGGGGCGGTGACGACGATCCCGGCTCCGCAGCAGGCGCCGGACGCCAGGCCCGCCCCGCCGCCCTTCAAGGTCGGCGACCTGGAACTGTCCCTTCTGAGCGAGCGTCTCCTGGGCGGTCGTGAACTGGCCACGGCGCTTTCGGCGCTGTCCCAGGAGATCTACTACCGCTATCTGCCCATGTACGCCGGTGCTTCGTCGGGAGGCGGCTCGCAGCCGCAAGCCGCGCAACCCGTGCCGGAGGTGACCGTCGTGGCCACCGACAACGTCGACGTGCCGGACGAGGCGCGCACGGTGGCGACGCCGGGGGTCGCGAGGCCCCCGGAGATCGTGCGGACCAACGAGGTCCGGGAGGACCTGGTCGGGCTCAGGCGCCCTATGGATGAGGATGCCGGCTTTGCTCGTACCGGCGAAGACTTTCTTCACCGGTTCGCGCTCGACAACAACGACCGCTTCGAGGCCGGGTTGCACGAGGCCGGCGACGGCGGGTTCGTTTATACATCCGGACGACGGCGGGTTTCGGCGCGTTTCGGCGGCTCGGCGGCCAGCGAGAGCGTGATCGACGCGGCCCAGCTCTGGCTGGCCCGTCGGCAGCTGCCCGATGGGCGTTGGGGCGCCGGCGGCGAGGAGACGGCCATGGCCCTGCTGGCCTATCTTGGGGCCGGTTACACCGAAAGGGACGGCCGCTTCCGCGAAGTGGTCCGCAGGGCCGGGGCCTGGCTCATGGCCCATCAGCGCGAGAACGGCCACATCGGCGCAGGCGTCCACGAGCACGCCCTGGCCACCCTCGCGCTCTCCGAGGACTACGGCATGAGCCGCAACCCGGCAATCGGTCCGGCCGCGCAGAAAGCCGTCGACCGGCTGGTCGGACTCCAGCGCGAGAAGGACGGCCTGCGCTTCGGCTGGGGCGAGGACTCGTCCTGCGAGCCGCTGACCACTGCCTTCGCGGTGATGGCTCTGAAGAGCGCCAAGATCGCCGGGCTGCAGGTCCCCGGCTACGCCTTCGAGGGCGCGCTGCGCTACTGGGACTCGGTCACCGCCGCGACCGGCGCGGTGGGAGCGGACGGCAAGCCCAGGGGCAACGAGGCCCACCTGCTCAACACCGCCGCCGGGATGGTCTCGCGGCAGATGATGGGCGCGACGTCCGACGACGCCAGAGTCTCCGGCGCGGCGGACATCCTCGTGACCCACGCGATCGGGGCCGGTGACCTCGGAGCGGACGGTCTCTTCCTGCGCTACTTCGGCACCCTGGGGCTCTTCCAGGTGGGCGGCGAGCGCTGGAAGAAGTGGAACGACTGGCTCAGGAAGGGCGTGATCGAGGCCCAGCGCCGCGACGGGGAGTTCGACGGCTCCTGGGACCCGGCCGGCATCTTCCGGAAGGGACGGCGCACCACGCCGCCCACGGCCGCGGAGACGGAGCGGGCCTTCGCCGCCGCCCTCGAGCGCATCGCCGCCGAGCGGGACGGCGCCGACGGTTACTCGAGCCTGGCCCTGGCGCTCTCCGGGGCGAGCGACGACGGGATGCTCGTACGCATGGAGGAGAAGGCCGGGGCCGCCGACCAGCGGGCCGGCACGCTCGTGCGGCTGCGCCGCGCGATCCTGGCCGCGGAGGCCGGGGACCTGGCCGGCGCCGATGCCCGGCTCGCCGGGCTCTACGAGGCCGCCGGCAGGCCGGACAACGTGCTCGGACTGAGGGTCGGTCTGTTCCGGAAGGCCGGCCAGCCGCTGCGGGCGCTCGACCTCCTGGTCGCCGAGGCCAACGCCGGCCGGACCAGCGACTGGCGCCGGCGGGCCATCGCCACGCTGCTCTTCGACCCGGCCGTCGCTGCGGGCGACCCTCTGAAGTTCGCCGCCGACCGGCTCGAGGGCGATCCCGCCCGGCACGTGGAGCTCAGGCTGACTCTGGCGGCTCTGGCCGGCGACCGCAAGCTTCCCGCGGTCAAGCTGGCCTTCCTGGAGCAGGCCTACGTCGACAGCGGGCGCGACGGATCGCTGCTGATGCCGTACGTCGAGGCGCTCAGGGAGAACGGGCGCGAGGCGGGGGCGCTCGAGACGGTCGTGGCCGACACGATCGCGGCCGCCCCGGAGAACATAACCCGCTGGCACGTCGGGGCCATTGCCGAGTTGTTGCTCTCAGAAAAAGCGGCGGTCGCCGACGTGCCGGCGCGCATCCGGCGCGACTTCGCCGACAGGCCGGACCTGCGGCTGGCGGTATACCGGGCCGCCGCGGCTCGGGCCGAGGCCTCCGGCCGGTCGGAGCTCGCCGCCGGGCTCTTCGGGCTGGCCTACGCCGAGGGCGGGCGCCTGGAGCGCCACGCGCGGGACTGCGTCCGCACGCTGCTGGCGGCCGGCCGGAAGCGCGAGGCGGTCGAGTTCCTCGTCCGCGAGGCACGGGACGACGACCGCCTGGCCTCCTGGCGCATGAAGCAGCTGGCCGCGCTGACCCTGGCCGACGTCGCGGACGCCCCGGCGGTCGAGGCCTACGCCGCGGAGACCTTCCGGGACCGGCCGCGGGCTCGCGCGGCCTTCAAGCTGGAGTTGGCCCGGGCCGCCGAGGCCGGGCGGGATTTCAAGCTTGCCGCCCGGCTCTACGAGGAGATCTATCTGGCCTGCGACCGGCCCGAGCCGCTGGTCCATCCGTACATCGGCTCGCTCCTGGGCGCCGGGCTGCACGAGAAGGCCCGCGTCGAGCTCGAGAACGTCGTCGCCGCCGGCTACCGCACGACCTGGGCCTTCCAGTCGCTGACCGCGGCCTACCGGGGCCTGGACCTGGGGCCCGAGCGGATGTTGCGCGCGGTGAGCTGCGAAGTCGAGCTCCTCCCGCGCGACGTCCAGCCGCGGATCGACCTGGCCCAGTTCTACGAATCGATCGGCGAGCACGGCGCGGCGCTCGAACAGTACCGCGAGGCCATCCGCATCAAGCCGGGGGACCCCTACTTCTACCGCACGGCGGTCGAGCGCGCCGTGGCCCTCGGTCGCCTGGAAGTCGCCGGCGAGGTGCTCGCCGAGATGTCCAGGCGCTGGGGCGAGCAGGCCGGCATCTGGGGCCAGGCCGACCGGGACCTCCGCGATCTGCTCGGCCGGTTGGGGCCCGCCGCCGGTCCCGAGCGGGAGCGGCTCGAGAAGGAGGTCCGCCGCTATCTGGTCAAGGACCTGGTGGTGACCGTGAGCTGGGACACCGCCGGCACCGACGTCGATCTGCACGTGACCGAGCCGGGCGGCGAGGAGTGCTCCTACGAGAAGAAGCAGACCTCCTCGGGCGGCGGCCTGGACCACGACGACACCGACGGCTTCGGCCCGGAAACCTACGCGCTGCGCCGCGCCAGGCCCGGCGCCTACCGCGTCGACGTGGTCTACTTCAACGGGGCGCCGCCGACCCGCGTGACCGTCAAGGTCTACCGGAACTACGGCGGCCGGGACGAGGCGCTCTCCACCCACGTGGTGGAGCTCACCAGGGGCAAGGAACGGGTGACGGCCGCCGAGATCACATTCGATCCGCCGGCCGGCCAGTGATCGTCGAAGCCCGGTCCTGGCGGCTCGCCATCCCGTAAGGCCTCCGTCGTAGGGGCGGGTTTCGAACCCGCCCCTACACATTGGCGACGTAACGCCTATGGATCGTGTTGAGCGCGCAGCGCCGGGCCTCCTTGATCCTCAGACCCGGGCAGGTACGATCTTTTCCGTCGAGCCCCTGCCCTTGTCCCGCGATCCGAAGACGAAGGCCGGAGACCTCGAGCGGCTCGAGGGTCTGCCGGCCCGGGAGGCGAAGCGATGAACAGATTGACCGTCTGCGCACTGGCCCTGGGAGTCCTGGCCCTGGCGCCGGCCGCGGCTTCGGCGGCGTCCGGCGAGACCCGCGAGCACATCCCGATGGACGGCATCGAGGGCTGGACCGCCGAGATATTCGCCGGTTGCCCGGCCGCGAAGAGCTTCGTGCCGGGCCCCAAGCTCGAGGGCGCCGCGGCCGGCATCATGGCCTTCGACAGCCGCGGCACGGCCTACGTGGCCTGCGAGACCTTCATCGAGGTCATCACCCCCGACGGCCGGGCCGCGGTGCTCACCGGCGTTCCGGACGTGGCCGGCAGCACCGACGGGCCGCCGGGCGAGGCCACCTTCGGCAACGCCATCGACATCGCGCTGGCGAACGACGACCTGCTCTACGTGGTCGACGGCGCCAACCTCACGCTCCGGAAGATCGAGCGGAAGGGCGGCGTCTGGACGACCTCGACCGTCGCCGGCAAGCCCGGCGCCAACGGCCACGCCGACGGCTCGGGGGCGGAGGTCCGCTTCACCACGCCGTTCGAGAGCCTGGTCGTCGACGGGGAGGGTGTCGTCTACCTGCTCGACGGCGACTGGCTGCGGAAGTTCGAGAACGGGAAGGTCGCGACTCTGAACGCCGGCAGCGGCTACCGCAACGGGCCGCTCGGCCAGGCGCTCTTCCAGCGGAGCCAGGGGCGCCAGCACGGCATGACCTGCGACGGCAAGGGCAACCTGTACATCGCCGACAAGCTCAACATGGCCATCCGCAAGGTCGACTTGAAGAAGGGCGAGGTCACGACCGTCGCCGGGACGCTCCCGGACGTGCCCAAGGACCGTCCGCGCGACGGCCCGGCGCTCGAGGCGCGCTTCCATCCCGGCGGCGGGCCGAACATGATCTTCTACGACGGGACGCGCGACTGCCTGATCGCCCGCTCCGACGACGAGAGCGTCATCCGCATCATCAAGGACGGCTGGATGAAGACCTTCGGACCGATGCCGGCCGGGAAGAACCCGCCGCTCGTCGGCCCGTGGAAGAACGTCTCGGGCGGCGTGCCTTGCGGGCTCGACGCCGCCGGAAACGTCTACGTGATGGGCTCCAATTGCATCCGGGTCGTCCGCCAGGCGAAAGGCGGTGCCAGGTGAGAAGGTTCACGGCTCTCGCGGCGCTCCTGGCCCTGGCCGGCTGCGCCGGCAACACCAACGGGGCGGTCGGCCCCGATGAAGCCGCGCACGTTGCGCTTGTCGGCGGAACGGTCGCGCCGCGGCTCGCCGTCGGCCCGCTCATGGCGCTGCCGCGCGGAGAGAGCTTCCACCAACGCGGCCCGGCCGCCGCCTACGACCCGGCGAGCAAGACCTACCTGCTGGTCTGGCAGGACGGCTTCAACGGCCAGGGCGGCAGGAGCCGGATCCTGGCCCGGCGCCTGGATGCGGGGGGCCGGCCGCTCGACGCGGCGTCTTTCGGCGTGTGCGCTGCCGACGGCATCCAGGATGCTCCGGCCGTCGCCTTCTGCGCCGGGCGCTGGCTCGTGGCCTGGTCGGAGATGCGAAGCGGCGCGGACTACGACGTCCGCGCGGCGTTCGTGGGTCCCGATGGCGTCGTTTCGCCGAAGGACGGCTTCCTGCTCGCCGGCGGCAAGGGCGGGCAGCTCCGGCCGTACGTCGCGACCGACGGCAAGGACGCGTTCCTGGTCGTCTGGCAGGGCTTCGTCGACGACCACTTCTCGGTCTTCGGCGCGCGCGTCGCGGCCGGCTCCGGTAAGGTCCTCGACGAGGGCGGCTTCCAGATCATGGAGCGCGGCGAGTGCCCGGTCGCCGTCTGGAACGGCACCAATTACGCCGTCTTCAATAAGTGGTACGGCGCGGTGGTCGGCGCCGACGGCAAGGTCGTCGTTCCAGTCAGCCAGCTCTGGCGGAGCAAGGGCGTCAGCTGGCCGGCGGCTGCCGCGGCCTGGGGGCGGGCCTTCGACTTCTTCGGCACCGAGCCCTGGCCCGACCCGTGGGGCTGGGGCGGCGGCGGGGCGATGGTCGGCGTGAGCCTCTCGCCCGACGGCGCGAGCCCCGAGCAGGGCGCCGCGCCCGAGCTCGGCAGGCTCCAGGCCGCGGAGGCCGACGGGCGCGTGGCCAACTGCCTGGACGCCACCCGCTGGCGCAATCATCCCGGCTGGCCCATGGGCATGCGCGGCGGACTCAAGGGCACCGACGGCGACACCTGGATCTCCGGCCGGCCGGCCGCGGCCTATAACGGCCGGAGCCTGCTGTGCGTCTGGCCTCGCGCGCACCTCGTGGACAACCGCCGCCTGGCCAACCGCGACCTGCTGCTCGCGCGCGTCGGTCCGGACTGGGGCCAGATCGACTGGCCGCCGGTCGCCGTTCCCGGGGCCTCGGGCCCGACCGAGGAGACGAACCCGGTCCTCTGCGCCGGGGGCGAGGGGCAGGCGCTCCTGGCCTGGGAATGCGTCGAGGAGCGCGGCGTGGGCGTGCGCTATTGCCTCATCGCCGAGGAGGCCGACCGCGAGCCGCCGCGGCTCCTGTGCGTCGTGCCGCAGTCCGACACGGAGCTCATCGCCGCCTTCGACGAGCCGCTCGACGCCGCGAGCGTCGCCGCGCCCGGGGCCTTCAAGATCGACGGCCTCGCCGTCAAGTCGGCGGCGCTCAACCCCGACGGCCGCGCGCGCTGCCGCGAGGCGGTGCTGGCGGTCGATGGGGTGGTCCGCGGCAAGACCTACGCGCTCCGGGTCGCGGGCGTCAGGGACCGCTTCGGCAACGCCGCGGCCGACGAGCCCTTCGAGTTCCTTGCCAAGCCCGGCGAATTCCTGCGAGGCGACTTCATCGACCGCTGGGCGATCGTCGGGCCCTTCCCGCGCGACGTGAGGAATCATCCCTTCGACCCGGCGACCGTCCGGCCTACGCCCGGCGCGGCGGTCAAGACCGCCGCCGGCGAGGTCAAGTGGCAGCCGGTCAGGGGCGCGGTGCTCAACTTCGACGGGATCTACGGCGAGGACGGTAACACCATGGCCTACGCCGGCGTCTGGGTCTTCTCGGAGCGGCCGCGCAAGGCGGTGCTGCGGCTCGATTCGAACGACCACAGCCGCGCCTGGGCCAATGGCCGCCTGGTCTTCGACGGCCTCACCGGCGCCGAGGGCAGCCGCGGCTTCCACGACTACCGCGACGAGGTCCCGGTCGAGCTCGCCGCCGGCTGGAACCGGCTGCTCGTGCAGGTCGACAACCTGACCGGCACCTGGGCGATGGTCGGTCAGCTGGTCGACGAGCGGGGAAGGGCGATAAGAGACCTGACCTGGTCGGCCAGCGGAGAGTGAACGTAGGCCGGTGGACGCAGTAAACTTAGGGGACCTGGTGGACGAAGTGGACGGGGGCGGCCGATTCGGCCGCCCCCGTATTTGATCTGTCCGCAGACCGGGGTCGGGCTTACTTCTCCGTCTTGTCCTCGCCCGCGGCGCCGGTCGCGCCCGCCGCGTACTCCTTGAGCACCGGCTCGACCGGGTCGGCCGCGGCCTTCTCGCCCACGACCGGCTTGGGCGGCTGGTAATCGGCCGCCAGGTAGTAGAGGAACTGCGGCGAGATGCGCGAGTGCTGGGCGAAGGTCTTGCTGCGGCCCGGACCGGAGCGGGCGGTGATCTCCAGGCGCTTCAGGCCGAAGGCCAGGTATTTCGCGTCGCCGGTCAGCTCGTAGGCGTAGCCCCAGCACGGCACGGTGAAGCCGGCCAGGTTGTCGTACTCGCTGCGCTTGCTGCCGCCCATGGCCTTGCTCACGTCGCAGTGGGTGAGCGAGTCGGCGGCCAGCACCGCGGCCTTGGCCGCATCGGCGTCGCCGGTCAGCCGCGCGTACTTGTAGAGGCCCTCGGCGGCCAGGCCGTACATCCAGAACTGGTCCCAGCCCTTGTCGCCGCCCCGGGCGATGCCCATGGCGGCGGTGGCCTTGACCTGCTTTTCCCAGGCGTCGCGGTACTTCTGTTCGCGCGCGCTCTTCCACGCCGCGTAGAGCCCGGTCATCCGGTTGCCCTGGGCGCGCAGCGCGCTGCCGCCGTGGACCACGAGATAATCGCCGGAGAGCAGCCCGGCTTCGCGGTACCACGCGTCGCCGGTCAGGCAGTAGAGCTCGAAGAGCGACTGGCTCTTGGCGCTGTCCACGTTGCCCGAGGGCCGGAAGACCTGCCCGCCCGACCAGGTACGGAAGTGGCCGGTGTTCGGGCACATCCTCTCGATGCCGTTGAGCTTCTGGTCGCCCGGGTGCCAGTGGGTGATGTCCACGTCGGCCAGGTGCAGTCCGGCGGCCTCGGCGGCGTCGAGGTACTGCCACATGCCGGTGCGCAGGAACCGGATCAGGCAGGCCCGCGGGAAGTCGTAGTAGTTGCCGTCCCAGCGGGTGTTGAGCGCGTCGTTCTGTTTGGTGAGCGTGTTGTGCTCGCAGTGGCTGCCGTAGTTGAGCCAGCCGTACTCCTCGAGCTTCTGGTCGCTGCACCAGACCTCGTCGAGCGCCTTGCCGTCCTTGTCCTTGCCCTCGATCGGGTGGAAGGCCGCGATCCTGACGTTCTTCTTGCCCTTGCCGTCCAGTCGCATCATCACGCGGGCGAAGCCGGCGTCGACGCCCTGCTCGTACCGCTTGACCAGCTCCCGGACCTCCGGGCGGTAGTTCTCGAGCCGCGCGTCGTACATGCGGTCGAAGGCCAGGGTCTTCTGGCAGTACCACTCCGGCGCGCAGGCGGCCAATAACGGCTCGAGCACGCCGGCCGAGCGGGCCCGCGCGTCGGCCGCGCCGGCCGGCGCGTGGAAGGCGAAGAGCATCTCGTGGGTCCGGGCGCCGCCGGTGTAGAGGTCGATCCGCGCCCGGGGCTCGGAGAACTCCCCGGCCGGCACCTCGGCGGGCTTCTCCTGGAAGGGCACGATCCAGACCTTGAGCGTCCCGTCGCCCGCGGCCTCGAGGCCCTTGGGGTGGAGCTGCCAGAACCAGCGCACCGCGGCGGTGGCGGCGGCGTCGGTGCCGGCGAGCGAGATCCAGCCCACCCGCTTGGTGAGCAGCTCGCGGCATTTGCCCCGGCCCTCGGCCTTGCCCGAGACGGCGTACTCCAGGCTCGAGGGCTGGACGAGCGCGACCTTCTCGCCGCCGCCGAGCGCGCCCGCGAGGTCCTCGCCCTCCGAGGCGCCCAGGGCGAACTTCTTCTCCGCGTCGCCGCCGAGCGCGAGCGGCAGCTCGAAGCCGAGCTCGCGCAGGCCCACGAACTCGTCGAAGGCCTGGCCCTGGCGGTTGATCACCGTGAAGGCCACGCGTACCGAGGGGCTCCCGGCCATCGCGTAGTAGCGCGCCTGGAAGTCGAGCTTGTCGGCGCCGCCCTCCTGGAACGAACCCTTCGCGAGCACGACCACGCGGCCCGGGCCCTTCTCCTCGACGGCGAGCTCCTTGACGACGGCGGTCGCCGCCGTCGGCGTGCCGAGAGCGGGCGGGGTGGCGATCTCCTTCGCGACCGGGGTTTTGCCGTACTCGGCCCTGAAGACGGTCCGGCCCGGGGACTTGAGCAGCGCCTTGCCGCCGGCTTCCACCGAGTCGAAGAGGTGCCAGTCGCCCTTCTTCACGGTGAACTTCACGGCGCCCGTGTCCACAGCCACCGAGTCGGCGGCCTCGGTCGCTGCGGCTGGCTTGGTCGGGGCCGGGGCGCCGCCCGAGTCCTTCACCGTGTACTTCGCGGCCGCACCGGCCTTGAGGTCGGCCGTGAAGTGCACGGTCATGTGCCGGACGCTGTCGTCCTTCGGCCAGCGCTCGCGGACCACGAACTGGGCGGGCACGGCCTTGCCGTCGGCGTCGACCAGGACGAACTTGTCGACGTCCTTGTACGCGCCCTCGGGCAGCGGCACGCCGCCCGAGACATGGTTGTCGACGCGGTCGAGCCCGGCGCGCTCGGGCACGGTGAGCCCGACCTCCAGTGCCGCGGCGGTCGCGGCGAAGGATGCGAGACAGGCGGTGACGGCCAGGAAGGCAACGAACTTCCGCATCGATGGGCTCCTTAGTCAAGGGTTTGCGCGCCCGCTGGTCCGGCGGGCAGACCACTTGTATAGCCTACACCGGCGCACCAGGCAAGTTCGTGGCGGTAGTCCAGTCCAACGCAGAGGCCGCGGAGGAGCGCGGAGGTCGCAGAGGGGCAAGATTGGTGACAGGCCATGGGCGGAGTTCGCAGCTCGCGCTCGAGGTCTCGGGGCATCGCAGCTTCTCCGGCAACCGGCTCGGAACATCGCTTCTCAGTGGTGTCATTGCCGGGAGAAACGGCCGATGAGAAGGGCTTCGGGAAGAATACGGGCATGGTTCAACCCTGGGTGACAGATCGGGGGCAGCGTCTTCGTGCGCAAGGGCCACGGGCCATGCCAGAATGGCGCAGCAACAACATCGGCTTTGGCTTTTCTCGCGGGAGCTTCGCAAAACAAAGCGGGGACTCATCCCCAAGAACAACGCTGATTACCGCCGGTATCTTGAGGATAGGCTCGAGACTTACAGGGACAATATCAAACGCGTTGCAGAGCCGTCGCCACTGAAGACGGAGAGGCAATCAGACGTCGCGTACTGGACTGAAATAGTCGATCTCGTCAACAGAGGGCTGAAGACAGCAAAAGGCTAGGCCCGTGCCCCTCCTCGTGTGCTCCAGCCTGGCGGACAACTTGACAGCTACCCCAGAGCAACGTACATTCCGTCCTCGTGAGGGGGCGAGGGCGAGCCCGGGGCGTCCCAGAACTCACCCATCAGGACCCGAACCTCCCCTGGCCCAGGGCACAGGGCAATAGCACGATGTCAGGCAACAGACAGGTAGCACTGACCCGCGGGCAATACTGGTTACTCGAAGCCGTCACCGAATACAGAATTGGCGTGGCAGGACTCTCCGACGAGGACTACTACACCGAGGCTCTGAACAGAAGCAGCCATGGCCTGTCGCTTGATGAATTGACTGACACGTTCACAGCCTTCCTGTGCGACGGCCTTCTGAAGCTCACCACTGGGGAAAGCAATGATGCCGTGGATGTCTCAGGGCTGGACATCAGAGCGTTGATTCTGAGCAAGAACAGGGACTGGAGAACCCGGGAGTTCTGGTACGGATTGACCACGAGCGGCGGAGCCCTATGGGAATCGTTTGCCCAGCCCAGGTGGGAGTGCTACATGCCGGACACCGGCTGCGCACTGCCTGACGAGACAAACCGCTATCTGTCGAGGTTCACAGCTCTCCACGAAGGAACCATCGACCTCCACTTGATGTATCTCAACCAATGGCTCGTCTCGCTCGGCAAGAGCCCAAGCGAAGTGATTTCCCGATCCAGAGTAGAGCCATGGGAGGCCACCTACTGGAAGACCTTTGAAACGGGCTGTCAGGTGGAGGTCAGAATCCCGGAGGTTGCCGACGACCTCCACGATTGGGGCACTTATCCCACCGCACTCTCCCATAAGTTCAATGAGTGGTACACGATGCACATGTAGAGCTCAATCTGCCGTGATCTTGCGCCCCCTATGTCCCGACAAATAATGCGGCCACTGGAGACTTCCAATGATCGAAGACAGTGGACTGCTGTCCGAATCAGGGCCCGCGTTCGGCAGGAAGTGCCTGGGGGCCGGGCAGCATAGCGTCTTCCAGGCCTGGCGGAAAGAGATCCAGAACTGCGGCACCTGCCTCGAGATATGGCAGATGTACGTCGTGGACAGGAATAAGAGCGCCTCCGAATAGGTGCGTAGTCCCGCACCATGTTGGCTAGCCCGCCTTTCGTTTTCTGGGGTCCAGGAGCGGCGCGTGCCGCGCCGTGGGCGTTTCCTCTGGGGCCGATTCGCTCCGCCGCGGTGAACGCCGGGGTCACACAACGTTCCGGGCCAGTGCCGGACAGGTCGCTCACGGTCATTCAAGGGGGGAAGGAAGAGTCGGAGGCGGCCAAGGCTGGTTCTGGAATGCAGGAAGTTCCAGTGAGCCCCTTCCAACCCAATGTGAAACGCAAAGGCTGAGGCCATTCAACGGTACCTCCGCGACCTCTGCGCTCCTCTGCGCCCTCTGCGTTGGAGGTCAATCCTCGCATGCCGAAAGGTCGTGGCGGTGAATGGCACGCGCTTGACCGACGGAGGACGCGACGTAGACTGAGCAACGAACGAGCCGGCATGCCGACAGCCCGGCCCACGGAGAAGCCCCATGCCCGAGAGCGACGACGCCCCCCTGACCCGCGAACGGCTGGCCTCCGACCTGCGCGCGCTGGGCGTGGAGCCGGGCGACGCGCTCTTCGTCCACTCGTCGGTCAGCGCCGTGGGCATCGAGCGCGGGCCGGCCGGCTCGCCCGACCAGGGGCTCGCGCGGCTCTTCGGAGCCTTCTCGGACGCGGTGGGTCCCGACGGACTGGTGTCCGTGCCGACTTTCTCGCGGACGGTCAAGGCCCCGCCAGGCGAGCCGGCCGGGCTGGTCTGGAGCCCGCTTACCACGCCCAGCCGGGTGGGCAGCTTCACGAACTTCGTGCTCAACGCGCCGGGCGTCGCGCGCAGCGACCATCCCACCCACTCGGTCGCGGCCGTCGGGCGTCGCGCGGCGGAGCTCTGCGCCGGCCACTCCTGGCGCGAGGGCGCGACGCCATTCGACCGCCGCGGCCCCTGGGGGCGGCTCGCCGAGTGGGGCGGGAAGATCCTGTGGCTCGGCACCGACATGCGTTCGCAGAGCTTCGCCCACGCCGTCGAGGACTGGATGGGCCTGCCCTACATGGAGCCGGGCGTGGTCCTCGTCGCCGACGGCGGCGGCGTCCTCGAGGTGCCGCTTCGGGGCATGCCCAGCGGGCCGCGCGACTTCTACCGCCGGGACTCGAAGGTCGAGCGGGCCTGGGACGCCGCCGGCCGCGACCGCCGCGGCCGGGTCGGCCGGGCCGAGTGCCGGTTGATGGGCGCGGCCGAGTTCGTCGACTGGCTCTGGCAGGAGCTCATCCGCGACCCGGCCCTATTGCTCAACGACGACCCCAACGACGCCTGGTCGGTCCGCGCCAAAGCGGCGACCGCCGGGCACCTGAGGGGGTTCAAGGGAAGCTGGCGGCGCGGGTAGCCCAGAGTCCGCGACCAACAACAAACCGCCCTTCGACTTCGCTCAGGACATTGGCCGTGAGCCTGTCGAACGGCAGAACCGCCCTTCGGATTTGCTCAGGGCTCGAGGCCATGAGCTTGTCGAATGGCAGAACACCGAATGACGAACTCCGAAGTTCGCCTTTCGGCCCGCCCCCCCCCTCCGGTATGGGGCATTCGACCCTCTGTGGTTCTGCCGCCACCCCGGCTGATTCATCGCCGGCAATGGATCTCTAGCAGAGACGTATCGCATGTAAGGCTGATCCACTTGTGCTCCTTGACCGAGTTCGGTGCTCATTTAGTATTCGCGCCATTACAGTCCCGGAAACGCTCTGGGTGATGGCGAGACTTCTTTTGAGACCGACTATGAGCAGTCAAGGGCGAAAATGGGACGGATGGCATGAGTAG
>CALGYR010000138.1 GCA_937935355.1 uncultured bacterium
ACTGTGCTCGGGGCCAAGGCCCTGAGGCTCTCGAAGGGCAACGCCGCAGACGGGCGGTCCGGACGCAACCCGAAGGGACGCTTGATCTTGCGCCCTCATGCCGCGTCACTCCTCGTCGGCGTGTCTTTCAGACACGCTCTCCTCGTCGTTCCTTGCCTGAGGTCACAATCTCAAGCGTCGCGACCCCGGGGTCATTATTTGTGAGGCTCTAAGCCATGTGAGCAACCGGGAGAGCCAACAGCCAACCGCAGAATGTCGAATACCGAATGACGAATGTCGAAGTTGGCTGCTGCGCCCCTAGCGCGCCTCCCCGGTCCTTCGACATTCTGACTTCGACATTCTGCGGTTCTGCGGTTCTCCGTTCGTGGGGTCCTAAGCAAGCTCCAGTCGGTGTTGCGTGTTTGGCCTCGAAGCCTACCCCTCCGCCGCCCGCTGGGCCTCCTCCGCCCAGACCTTGAGCGTCTCCGGGTTGCCGTTGATCGAATGGATGTCGCTGAGGTTCAGGTTCATCGGGTGGCCGCCGGCCGCCGCGACCAGTCCGGCGAGCTCTGCGCGCATGTCCTCGCGCGTCGCCCCGAAGAAGACCTTGCCCGGATGGGCGTGGACCTCGAGGTTGACCGCCCCGCGGTACTTCTCGACCGCGGCCGGGACCGAGCTCCACGGCGAAACGTGATGCCGGCGCAGGTTGGGCAGCGTGGCGATGACGTCGAGCTTGTGGTCCAGGCACTCGCAGCCGTGGTAGTAGACGGTCTCCCTCGTGTAGAGTTTCGCTATGCGCGAGTTGTAGCGTTGGACGAACTCGGCGTACTGGTCCGGCCCGAGCCCCGAAGAGGTCTGGGCCGTGACGTAGGGCCACTCGTCGAAGAGCCTGGGGCCGCGGTCCTTGAAGTCCGGAGCGAGGAAGGCGGCCACGTGGCGCATCATCGGGACCATCTGGTAGCGGCCCGACGGGTCGGCCGGGCAATTGAGCCAGCCGCGCTCCTCGCGGCGCCGGTGGTCGGCGACGATGGCGTCGGTGATGAACTCCATCATGCCGTGGACCAGCTCCGGCGAGTCGAAGACGTCCAGGAAGATGTTCTCCATCCCGCGCATCTGCACGGCGCGGTCGAAGGGCCCCTCCCCCAGTGTCTCGTAGCGCGGATGGACGGCCAGCCGCCCGCCGACCAGTTCCGCGGCCTCCTCCATGCGCAACGAGGTGGCCTTCACGTCCACCTCGGTACGCCCGGGCTTGAGCCGGGCCAGGTCGATGCCCGCGGCGAAGGGCGGGTCATAGCCCTTGGCGCCCAGGTCGTCGCCGGACTTGTGCCACTCGAGAGGCACGCCCCAGTCCGGCCCTCCGGTGGCGACCGCCGGAACCAGCAGCGCCGCCCAGACCACGTGGTCGTCCGGGACGTTCTCGGCCATCCAGATGCGCTTGCGGAGGTCGAACTCCAGGCGGCGGGCGAGGTCCCCGGCGCAGCGCCCGTGGCCGGCTCCGAGCATAAGGTCCCACTGCGCCGCGGGGATGCCCTCGAAGCTCACGCACACCGGGATCCTGACCGTCTTCTGGAGCGCGTTGTGGCGCGCCCAGAGCTCCTTCTTCACGTCCTCGCCGGGCCTCGCGGCCAGTTCCTGGACGCGGTCGACCAGCGGCCTGAGGATCCCGATGTCGGTCATGGCAATTCCCGTCCCCAAAAGGGCGCTCCCGGAGCGCGCTACTCGACCCTGGGCACCAGGTGGAACATGAGCGCGGTGGCCAGGATGTCGTCGTCCTTGGGCGGCACGTGGGTGGCGAACTTGCCGACCGCGTCGTCCGGCGCCGAGGGCTTGGTCACCTGGTAGCCCCACTTGGAGCCGCGGTTCCAGTAGACCTTGGCCTGCTCCAGGTACTTCTTGTCCTTGCTGACATTGTACGCCCGGCAGGCCACGTCCGGGCCGAAGGTGGTGTACCAGCCGTTGTGCTTGGCCCCAGGGCCCGGGCAGGTGTCGTGCTCCGGGAACCAGCGGCCCGCCTGGGAGCCCAGGCACATGCCCTTCTCCGGGAAGTGCACGCCCCACAGTCGGTAGCCGACCTGCTGGCAGTGCGGGTCCCAGGAGAACTGGTGGAAGAAGTTGGCGAAGCCCACCACGTAGGCGCCGGCCTCCTTGTTCCCGGTGATGCGCCAGTAGCGCTCCATGCCCTGCTGGACGTAGGTCTGCTCCCAGGAGCCGGCCATGTCGTAGACATCCCAGGACCTGCCGTCGGCGGCCGTGACCTTGCTGGCGCCCGCGTCCCACTTGAGGCCCTTCTCCTCCATGTGCTTCCGGAGGCGCTCGCTCTTCTTGAGGACCTCGTCGCAGTGCTTCTTCTCCATGCTGTTGGAGCCGCCCGAGTGGATCGCCATCCAGTCGTCCTCGCGCTTCATGGCCGGGTCCTGGATGCACAATTGGGCCATGTGGTCCATGAGCTTCTTCCACTCCGGAGCGCGGGTGATTTCGTAGATGCGCACCGCGGCCATGAACTGCCGGCCGAAACCGCGCGTGCCCCAGGAGCCGACCGTGTCCTTGCCGGGCGTCTTCTTCTCCCAGTTGCGGCGGGCGACGTTGGCGATGTCGATGGAGCCGAGCAGCAACTCCTTCTCGCCGGTGATGCAGAAGTAGTCCATGGCTCCCGCACCGTAGTAGTGGCAGCCGCAGGTCCGGCCGTTGTTGTAGCTCGATCCCCAGGACACGATGTCGGAGCTGTCCCGGCCGATCAGCTTCATGGCCCGGCCCTTGCCGCGCTGCGCGTTGTAGGGGAAATCCATCCGCCAGACGAAGTTGTTGGCATAGTAGTGCGCCCAGGCCAGGCCCGCGTCGAAGTAGCCGCGCCCGCCGGTGCGCAGGGCCATGAGCAGGCAGCCCTCGGCATCGTCGGTCTCGGTCTCGTCGTGGGCCAGGTCGGAGGCCTTGTGGTAATCCGGCTGGGGCTTCATCCAACGGCCGTCGGAGAGGAGCCGGGCCTTCTTCGCATCCACGTCCTTCCAGCCCCATTTCTTGTAGGTGGCAGCCTCGTCCTCGAGGCTCCCGAAGGGCCCGAAGCCCAGCGCCTGGCAGTCGGAGTAGTACTGGCAGGGAGCGAGCGCATACAGGCGCGAGTCGAGCCCCCTGGCCAGCTTCTCGTCGCCGCCCTGCCCTGAGCCCGTCGAAGGGCCTGCGAAGCCCAGCCAGTACTCGTCGATCTTGTAGGCGCAGTCGATCAGCCACCAACTCCCGGTGTCGCCGGGGTTGTAGTCGGCCGGCTTGCCGTCCTTGCTCTTCTCCTGGTTGTTGTAGCCCCGGTGCAGCTTGGGCTCGAAGCCGCCCTCGTATGTCGGAACGACGCCGAGGACCAGCCGCTTGTCCTTGACGGACAGATCGTGCAGTCCCGGCGAGAAGTATCCCGAGAGCAGGCGGTGTTTGACGAAGAGCGTCCCGGCAGCCAGGAAGTCCTTCGCGCCGGCCGTGCCGGCCGCGTCGGCCGCGCCATCGGCCAGGCCCAGGCGCAGCCAGGCGTCCTTGACCTTGACGGTGCGGACCTCCTTGGCGCAGGAGTTCCGCAGGCAGTGCTCGATCCGGAGGAGCTTCGAGCCCGCGAAGCAGGAGATCCGCACCCGGTAGCCGAGCCACTCGGCCCCGGCGTCGTCGACGTAGGGGCCCTCGAGCATCAGCGTGGCGCGCATCGGGCCCCGGTAGTCCCACTCTGCCTTGGTGGGCTTGCCCGCGCGGTAGGACTTGTTGCCGTCGAGAGCGTCGCGGCAGGTCATGGCCTCCTTGCCCAGTCCCTTTAGCGTCTCCTTGCCGTCGACCTTGAGGGAGCTCAGGAGCTCGAAATCGGGCTTGGAGGCGTCCACGACGAATTCGAGCGGCCCGTTCTTGACGGTGTAGACGCCGCCGGCCTCGGTCGTCATCACCGGGGATGGCGGAGCCGCCGGGGCGCCCTCCTTGATGACGAACCCGGCTTCGCCGCCGGCCGGGACCGACGCCTGGAAGTCGAGGAGCGCCCACTGGTACGAGCCGTCCTCGAGCCGGACCAGGGGGGAGAACTGCGCCGGTACCGGCTGCCCGCCGGCGTCGAAGAGCGCCAGCTTCCCGAGATCCTTGACCTCGCCGGGTTTGAAGCACACGCCGGTCGAGACCGGCTCGGCCCGGCGCTCTGCGCCCACCGGCTCCTTCACGGAGAGCCTGACCTCGAGAGCCAGGGCCGTCGAAACGGCCATGCAGGAAAGCGCCGCGGCAGTCAGCATGCGAAGCATCGGGATCCCTCCGGGGGCTTCATCAGCACTGGTCCGCCGGCCGGACCAGTCGGGGCAATCTTAGCGATTGCGCGGACAAGTGCCGGGGAAAAAGACCCGCCCCCGGCGATTTCCCGGTGAACCCTCCGGGGATCGCTCCCGTTCGACAGGGCGGAACGGGAACGGGCAGGCCTGCCCCCAGATGAAACCGGAGACCGGGGCCCCATGCGGCCCCGGCGGGAGGGCAGGCTCATGCTCGTGTCGTTGCGAAGCGCAATCCAGACGATCGGCGGAATCATCATGGCGGGCGCCCTGGCCCTGGGAGGCGAGGGCCAGCCGGCCGCCGACGCTCCGGCTGCCGGCCAGGAGCCCATCAAGGTCCAGGCGCCATTCGATGCGATCTTCACCGGCCGCCGCCACGTCGACCGGGTCAATGCCTTCCGGGACCTTCTGCCCAGGGCCGGCGAATTGGCCGGGGCGGCCCGCGCGGAGGCTGTCCGGTTGCGCGCGCTTGCTGCCCCCAAGGAGGGGTCGTTCGCCCGCAGCGCCTTCGACTTCACCCTCAAGTCGCTCGACGCTCTCGCGGCCGAGCCCGAAGCGGTGAAGTCCTGGAAGACCGGCCTGCCGGCCTCGGCCGGGAAGGTGGCGGCCAAAGTCGTGAACCTGGACTGCACGGACCGGCCCATAGCCGAGGTGCTGGCCAGGGCGGCGGCCGGCTGGGGCGTGGCCATCGAGCTGAGCCCCGCTGCCACGCAGACCGCGGCCGCCCTGGACGTCAGCCTGGAGGGCGCCCCGAACCTCAAGGAGTTCCTGGAATGGCTGTGCGGCGAGCAGGGGCTGGTCTACGGCTGCTCGGGAGACAGGATCGTCCTGGCGCTCCCCGAGTCGGTCAAGCTCCGCGACAATCTGGAGAAGGCGGGGAGGTCTACCTCACCCTGACGAAGTCCGACGAAACCACTCCCCGGCCGGCGCCGGCCCTGAAGAAGCACTCCAGGACGAGCTCCGGGCTGGCGCGGTTGCCCTTCTCGGACCTGCGAATGTCGGCCCTGGCCCGAAGCCTGACGGCGACGGCGGCGCGCTCCCCGGCGGCCAGCGCGCCGGCGGCCGGAGCGGCCGGTTCGACCGCGCCGGACGATTCCGCCGACGGGCGCACCTCGTACTCGAAGGGCACCGGCCCGGCGGCCAGGTCGACCTGCACCGCGAACTCCTCGCCGGCGGCCACCTGCGCCTTCGGCATCCAGACCTCGGCCAGACTGCGCGCGATGGATCCGAAGGGTTCCTCCGGCACGGCCGCGCCCAGGTAGGCGGCGTCCGGCTCGCCGCCGGCCTTGACGATGGTCAGGCTGTCGAGCTCCGCTCCGGCCGGGCTCAGCGCCCGGAGTTCCAGGCGCGGTCCGTCCACGCGGACGAGCACATAGTTGGACTCGGCGCGGCGCACCGCCAGCTGCGGCTCGGCCCGGGGCGGCAGGGCCATGTACTTGCTGCCGGCCCCGGCGCTCACCACCGCGGTGATGGGCCGGCGCTCGTTCTCGCCCGGCATGTAGAGCGGCCCGAAGCGCTGGTAGGAGTGCGCGTGCCCGCTGAAGACCAGGTCCACTCCGCAGCGGCGGAAGACGGGCATGGCCCGCAGCCGCCCGAAGTCGGTGTCGGTGCGCCGGTGGCTCATGTCGAACGGCGGCTCGTGGAAGAAGGCCACCTTCCAGTCGGCCTGCGAGGCGCCGAGGTCGGCCTCGCACCACTCGAGCATGGCGGCGATGTTCTCCTCGGCGCCGGGGTGGCGCCACAGGCAGGAGTCCAGGCAGACGAAGTGGGCGTTGGCGTGGTCGAAGGAGTAGTAGAGCCGGCCGTCCGGATAGCTGAAGAGCCGCGAGAGCGTCCGGCCGGACTGGTCGTGATTGCCGCGCGCCACGAAGAGCGGCACGTTCCGGGCCGCCGCGGTCATGGCCGGCGAGAAGAACTCGAGGTAGTCGGGATAGTGCTCGCGGTCCGGCAGGTCACCGGAGCTGATCAGGAAGGCCGGCCGGTGCGCGGCGAAGGCCGCGGCCACCGCGTCGGCGCAGTGGGTGTCGCTGAAGGCCACGAAGCTGAAGGGCTCGGGGGCGGCCGGGAAGGTCCGGAAGGCGCCCTCCTCGATCCGCCCGGCGAACTCCACTGCGTAGCGGTATTCCGTGCCGGGCGCGAGGTCCGCGAGCCGGGCCTGGTAGAGGCGGACGGAGGCGAGTTGCCCGGGGGCCAGCGCCGAGAGCGGCTGCCGGCGATGCGCAGGGTCCCGGGCGTAGCGCAGTTCGGAGGAGGCGGCCCCGACCTCGCCCTCGAGCGCCCCCCCGGCCCGGCCCCAGCGCACGACCCCGGGGGCGTCGAGCTCGGAGGCCCAGCGCACGGTGATCCCGGTCGGACCGGCGTTCTCCAGATACGGCCCGCAGGCGATCATCGGGGCTCCTCCTCCGGTCACGTCGTGGCGTTACCGGGCGCGCGCCATGCGATTCGCCGAGGGCGCTGCGATCCGGCCTCCAACTCCGGAGCATGGTAGCTGGTCGCCGGAGTTTGTGCAACGCTGCACAGTCGCGCCCGGCCAGTCTACTTCCCGGCCCCGAAGCAGGTCAGCGTCCCATCCTCGCCCGCCAGGTACAGCCGCCCGCCGGCGGCGGAGAGTCCGTCGTAGACCGGCCAGGAATCGAGCGCCAGCGTCTGGAGCCTCTTGCCGTCGGCGCCGGAGAGCACCCAGAGCTCGCCCTTGTCCTTGGGGTCGAGCGACGTGGGCACGCCGGCCAGGTAGGCGGTCTCGCCGGCCAGGACCACGCCGATCATCTGCTGCTTGATGCCCTCGTCGAGCAGCCAGAGGTTCTTGCCGTCGGAGCGCGCGTAGATGAAACGCTGGTCCGTCTTCTCCTTCTTCATCATCTCCTTGGGCACGCCGAAGCGGTAACGCCAGGCGGCCACGCCGAGCTTGTCGCTGAAGGCCAGGGCCTCGCCGGTGATGCGCCCGTCGGTCAATTCCTCGTGCTTCTGGTGGGACAGGAGCGGCTCCACCGTGGCCATGTAGTCCATCACCGAGACGTAGGTCAGGTAGGGAGTGGCGCGGAGCAGTCCCGGGGGCTCCTTGCCGCCGCCGATCCGGCCGCCGTTGGCCATGCTGTAGTAGACCCGGGTGAGCATCAGGTCCTTGCCGTTGCTCAGGACCAGGTCGCCGCTGGTGCCGCCCTTCGCGCGCCAGCGGACCTTGCCGGTGGCCGCGTCGGCCGCGAGGATCCACATGCCGCCGTCGGAGCCGGCCGAGCGGCCGCAGGAGAAGAATATCTCGCCGTTCTGGGGCAGGACGCCGCCGACCACCGGCCAGGGCGAGGCGAACTGGCCCTCCTCGCCGATGTACTTCTGGGCGGGAGCGGCCCGCAGGCGCCAGACCTCCCTGCCGGTCCGGGCGTCGAGCGCGTAGACCGAGCCGGCCCCGGTGCTGAAGACGCAGAGCCCCCTGGTCAGCGCCGGCGCCCACTCGGTGCGCCCGTCGGCGACGAAGCTCCAGAGCTCCTTGCCGCTCGCCGCGTCGCGGCCGAAGACCCGGTGGGTCTTCGGCTCGGCGGTGCAGAGCACGCCGTAGGCCACGACCGCCTGAGTGAGGCGCGAGGCCCCGACCTTCTCCCTCCAGAGCGGCTTGAGCTCGGCCGGGAGCTTGGCCGTCGTGAAGTTGGAGCGGGCCGCGTCCTTCCGGTAGAACGGCCAGTCCTCGGGGCCTTCGGCGGCCGCCGCCGGGGCGGCGCCGGCCGTGAAGAGCTGCGGCGCGCCGTCACCGCCATCGGGCGGGAACTTCCGGGCGCCGGCCCGGGACATGGCCACCAGGCCGCGCAGGGTCACACCGCAGGAACAGTGCTGCGGGAAGAAGTAGGTCATGCCGTTGGCGGGCATCTGGCCGATGTCGCAGGGCGAGCGGACCGTGTTCTGGTTGCTGGCCTCGCCCGTCTTCAGATTGAGGGTCCAGGCATTGCTGAAGATCAGATACTCGCCGGCGCCCTTGCCGGGGAAGCAGTGGCCGTTGACCGGCCCCTTGATGGCCAGGTCGCGCTTCCTGGCGCCGGTGCGGGGATCGAGGACCTGGAGGCTCCTGGCGGATTTCTCCTCGCCCTGCATCATCCAGAGTTCGTCGGCGTAGGGATAGATGCCGTAGCTGATCCGGGGCGACGCCAGCTTCCAGAGCTGCGCGCCGGTCCTGGCGTCGTGGGCGACGAGCAACCCCACCGGCTTCCAGGGCTGGGAGTAGGTCGCGTAGACCACGCCGCCCTTGCAGAAAAGCCGGGCGCTTCCCGGGGCGGTCTCGGTCTTGACCTTCCAGCGCGAGGCGCCGCCGGCCAGGTCCACGCCCTCGAGCTCGGAGGCGCCCAGGACGAAGGCCGTCCCGTTCTCGGCTGCCGGCTGGCAGACGCCGGGCCGGGTCCAGAGCACCTTGCCGGAGTCCTTGTCGATCGCCGCGACCTTGTTGGCCACCGGCGGGTTGATGGCCAGGTTGCAGACCAGCAGGGCCGGGCCGGCGGCGGCGGCCACCGTCGGGACGAAGCCCGGCGAGTATTCGAGAAGCTTCTTGCCTGACTTCCCGTCGCGGGCGGTGAGGGTCCGGTTGTTCTCCACGCAGAAGACCCGGGTCTCGTCGCAGGTGATGGTGTTGCCCACGTTGCCGTACTTCGGCGGCTGGCCGATGACCAGTCGCCAGAGCTCGGTGCCGTTCCAGGCGTCGCGGCCCACCAGCCAGACGTCGGTCCCGCCGCCGGTCGCCGCGCGGTATTCGGTGTAGTAGAGCCGCCCGCCGGCGGTCACCCGGCCATGGTAGATGATGCGCAGGGCTCCCCAACGCGGTTCGCCGATCCAACGCAGCTCGCTCCAGGGGCCGGCGGCCTTGTCGGCGTTGACGTAGCTCTGATCCGGCCCGCCGAAGTTGTGGCTCCAGACGTCGAAGCCCGCGTCGACGTTCTTGGTGAACTGGACCCAACCGGCGACCGCGGCGGCCTTGACGTCCCTGGCCCCCGCGGCCCTGGCGCCGGCCTCCAGGTCCGCGCGGACCAGCGCCAGCCCCCCGGGCGCCATGACGCGCAGGACTTCCGCGGCGGTGACGCCCCGGCCGGCCCCGGGCCCCGCGACGATCACGTTGACGAGGTTGTCGGCATAGGGCAGGCCCTCGCCCTCGACCCAGACGATCGAGGCCCGGTCGGCGACGCCGGCTGCGACCAGCGCCTGCCGCGCGGCGGCGACGCCCCCGGCCTCCCAGGTGCAGCCCTGGACGCACAGGCGGCTGGCCTTGGCCAGCGCCGCGGTCAGGGCCCCGTCGGTCTCGCCGAGGACCAGGCAGAGGCCCTGCTCGAAGCCGGAGGCCTTGACCGCCTGCGCGGCCAGATCGGCGGCGCTCTCAGCCGCCGAAGCCGGGGCCGGTGCCGACAAAACGACCGCCAGGAACAGGCCCAGACAGTGGATTCGCAAAGTATTCATGTCAATCCTCGCTGGTGCCGGACGCCAGACGGACGGAAACCCTGACGCAACTGACCGGCAGCCCCGGGCAGCGCCGGCGCTCGGCCAGGCGCGCCAGGGCCAGGCTGGCCATCTCCCGAATCCTCCAGGTCACCGCGGGCGGGGGCTCGGCACCCTCGAACACCCCGGCGTAGCACTCCGACAGCATCTCCTCCGGGCTCCAGCAGACCGCCCGGAACCCGCGGCCGAGTTCGAGCCCGGCCGAGCGCGCGGCGCGGACCATCGGCCCGTAGGCCGGGCGCCAGAAGGCGATGACGCCGTCGGGCTTCTCCGGCCCCGCGAAGAGGCGCGAGGCCGCGGCGCCAGAGGCCTCCTCGGAGAGCGCGCAGTGTTCGACTCTGAAGAAACCCTGGCCGGCCGCGGCCAGGGCCGCCGAGGCTCCGCCGAAACGCGCGCGACCGTGCTGGTTGTCGACGTGCCCGAGCCAGGCGATGCGCCGGCAGCCCCGATCGAGGAGATGGCGCACGGCCAGTTCACCGCCGGCCGCACCGTCCTGGAGCACGGAGTCGCAGGGCAGGTCCAGGGCCCAGTCGTCGACGACCACGGCGGGGACGCCGGCCCCGGCGGCCCAGTCGAGCAGCGGCCGGCTCAGCCCGTCGAGCACCAGCCCGGCGAGCCCGGCGGAGGCCAGCTGGTCGACGACCAGCTCCTCCTCGCCGGCGTTCATGATCAGCTTCAGCACCCGCGCGCCCTGCCCGGCGGCGGAACGCTCGAGCTCGGCCAGCAACCGACGGTAGAGCTGGTCCCAGCTGCCCGCCGCGATGTTCCCCTGATCCATGACGTAGGCGAGCGTTCCGCCGTCCGCACGGCGGCTCTCGGCCGGCAGCACCAGGTAGCCACGCCGAGGCCGGGCCTCCACCCATCCCTCGGCCTCCAGGGCCTTGAGCGCCCTCCACGCCGTGCCGTGGGCCACTCCCTGCTTGCCGCTCAGGCGCCGGACGGTCGGCAGGAAACTGCCGGCGGGAAGCTTGCCGGAGACGATCTGGGCGCGCAGCGTCGAGAGCAGATCCGCCGAGTCGCGGCCGGTGCCAAGCTCGCCACGAGTGTAACCACTCTGTACCAGCTGTACCTCCTGTGTTATCTTACACCAAGTCACTGCACTTGTTGCCTGCGATTCCACAGAAAACCGATGCCATTAGGCACAGCGCAACCAGCGCCCTCCATCTTCTGTTATAACAGTGTTACAGCAACTCTCTGTGATGCCGCCGATACTCCGCCGGGCCCATCTTGAACCTGCGGCTGAAGAGCCGCGTGAAGTAGAGGACGTCGGGGATGCCCACCGAGTCGGCGACAGCCTTGACCGGCTCCTGTCCCGAGCGCAGCGCCTCGGCGGCGCGCTCCAGGCGCACGGCCTGGAGAAACTGCCCGGGCGGCATGCCGAAGCGCCGGCGGAAGCCGCGCCGGAAATGCACGAGCGACAGTCCGGCGCGCTCAGCCCACCGCCCCGGATCGGGCGGGTCCTCGGGAGAACGCAGAATGGCCGCGGCCAGTTCCTCGGCCGCCGAGGAGCCCCGCGCCCCCTCCCCCTCCGTGGCCGCCGGACGGTGGAGTTCGAGCAGCAGCCCCTCCAAGAGGTGCACTGCGCGCTCCGAGTCGGGACGCGGCGCCTCGAGACAGGCGAAGAGCTCGAGCATGCGGGAGCGGAACTCCTCGGGACGCGCCGGGCGGGCCCAGGGCTGCGCACGAGCCGGCAGCAAACCCGTGCGGAGCATGCGCCCGGCGCGCTCGCCCTCGAACGACACGAAGTGGTGGTGCCAGCTCTCCCCCGGCCGCGCCCCGAAGGAGAAGAGCGGCCCCGGCCACGTCCACCAGGCCATCGGCCCGTCGAAGAGCACCTCCCGGCCGTTGTCCATCGAGAACGACACCCGCCCGGCGTGGGAGTAATCCAGCACCAGGTAGTCGAAGCGCTTGCGACACCAGGCGGTGCACCGCACCGTCTCCATGTGCGAGCGGAAGGTAAGACCCTCGAAGTAGGTGCCGACCATGGCTAGCCCTCCGACCATATTGTCCATAACTATGGCCGTTTCGTCAATAGCTCCAACTGTGTCCGCCAGGGTACACTATCGGCGACGAGGTCATAATCTCCAACCGGAAGGAGGAGCCGCAGATGCCGACCGCCACCGCCAAGCCAGCCACGGGCGAAGCCGCAACCGTCAAGTCAGTCACCGACGCCGAGCTCAGCCGGCTGCTCGAGACCCTCGAGTCCGCCGTGGACCTCGACTGGGAACGCGAGAAGCTGTCCATTTGGAAGCGGTTCCACGCGCAGCAGAGCTCCCCCGGCGGCTTCCGCGCGAGCGCCAGCCCGCGAGGCAGCCGGCCGGCCCCGGCCTGGCCCAGGATCCGGGTCAACGACGCGCTGCGGGACGAGCGGCTGATGCTCCTCCACCAGCTCGCCGCGGTCAACTTCAATCTGAACGCCCGCAACCTGCGCATACCCAACATCCGCTGCAACTACGGCACCGGCATTCTCTCCTCGCTCTTCGGGGCGGAGCTCTTCTACATGCCCGAGGAGCTCGACACCCTGCCGACCACCCGGGCGCTCGCCGGGGACGACCCCATCGCCGCGCTCCTGGCAGCCGGCGTGCCGGAGCTCTCCGCCGGCTGGGGCCAGCGGGTCTTCACGACCGCCGAGTACTTCAAGGAGGCGCTCGCGCCCTACCCGAAACTCTCCGAGGCGGTGTGGATCTACCACCCGGACCTGCAGGGCCCGGTGGACATCGCCGAACTGCTCCTTGGCGAGCACCTGTTGCTGGGCTTCTACGACCGGCCGGACGAGGTCCGGGCGGTGCTCGCGCTCATCACCGACGCCTACATCAGCTTCATGCGCCGCTGGTTCGAGGCCGTGCCTATGCGCGACGACCGGAGTTGCTCGGCGCATTGGGAGCGGCTCATCCCCGGGCAGATCATGCTCCGCGGCGACTCGCTCGTGAACCTGTCGGCGGAGATCTACGAGGAGTTCGTCCGGCCCTGCGACGAACGCATCCTCGCGGAGTTCGGCGGCGGCGCCATGCACTACTGCGGCAAGGCCGACCAGTGCCTGGAGCGGATGACCTCCGGGCCGCTCATGCGGCTGGTCAATTCCTCGCAGCCGGACCTCAACGACGTGGACAAGCTCCTGGAGTTCACGGTCGGGCGCGGACGGATTCTCGACGTTCCCGCGCGCCACGAGGCGCTCTTCGCAGGGCGGGCCGACCGCGGCGTGCTGCTCAGCTAGCAGCCCACCCGGCGGCTAGCCGACCAGCACGCAGATCCTGCCGGCCGGGGCGGCGAGCACCAGTTCTTTGCCGCCTCCGGGTCCGGCGGCCAGCGCGTGCTCTTCACCCGAAAGGACGTCCCGCACGGCCTTGCCGCGGAAGAAGCCCTTGCGGAATCCGAGCCGCGCGAGGTCCTGTCCGGCCGGGAAGAAGACGAAGACCATCCGCCTCCCGCCCGAGGAGCCGCTCTTGACGTAGAGGAAGCCGTCCTTCGTCGGCCGGGGCGCGAGCACTTCTATCTCCGGGCGGACGCCGGCGCGTTCGACGGCCAGCTCCACGAAGTCCTCGAAGCCGGGATTGAAGGCCTTGAGATAGGCCTCGCCGGGATAGGTGCCGACCACTATGACCCGGCCCTTGCCGACCGGCACCTCCGCGGCCAGCAGTCCGTCGGCGTTCGAAGCCCAGCTCCGGGCCTTCCTGGCACGGAAGGGCGTCAGCCACTGGGTCCCCTCGATCTGGAATCTCCGGGCGCCGGCATCGGCCGCGAACGGACCGGCGAAGGTCCGCCGGCCGACCGCTTCGATCCCGGCCAGCCTCTTGAGGAAGCGCTCCTCCGGATAGCGATAGATGCCCACGGGCGAGAAGGCCCCGCACTCCGACTCGCAGACCAGCGTCCCGCCGCCGCGCACGAACGCGGACAGACGCTTCTCGAGCTCGGGCCCGGTCACGATGGTCTTGGGCAGAAAGAGCGCCTTGAGCCCGGCGAGCGCGTCGAGGTGAGCCTCCTCCACCACCGTGTACGGTATGGACTTCCTGACCAGCGCCCGGGCGTAGCCCTGGAGGGATTCGGCCGAGCGGCGGGCGCTCGACTCCTGGGACCAGCAGAGGTAGTGGGTCTGCGGGCTGAAGAGCACGCCGACCTCGGGCCTGGCCGGCCGGTAGCCGTCGATCAGAGCGGCGTTCTCGCGCAGCACTTTCCCGGTCGCCCGGAGCGCGGCCAAGCGCTCCCCGGCCAGGCCGTCGGCCCCGACGATCCCGAAGCCGCCGGACTCGCGCCCGAAGACCTCGTCGCGCCAGCACCAGAAGAGGATGGTATCGGCGCCGCAGGCCAGCCCGTTCCAGATCCAGCGCTGCTGGCTGAGGGCGTCGACCGGCACGTGCACGTCGAAGCCGGTGGCCGCCCGGCCGCCCTGGACCTCGCTGAGCCACACCCGCTTGCCCTGGGCCGCGGATTTGACGAACTCGACACGCATGCCGAAGTCGGCGTCGTCCATGTTGCCCCACTTGGGGAAGCTCGAGCAGCCCACCCCGTCCATGCCGTCGGCGTAGAACCAGTCGTTGCCGCGGTTGACGGCGGTGTTTTCGGCGCCGCCGGCCATCAGCGGGCTGGGCGTGGCCGCGTGGGCGGTCACGGGGTGCTTCGGATCCAGGGCCTTCATCAGATCGTAGCGCCACCGGCCGTGGCCATCGCACTTCGCGGTGATGAAGTGCTCCCAGGCCATCATCTCGGTGTAGGGCCGGTCGGGCTTCTTGCCGGGCATGACCTCGTCCCACGCCGAGTAGCGCCGGAGCCATGCGCGGTTCAGGCCCTCGAGGCCGCCGTGCTTCGCGTCGAGCCACTCGCGGAAGGCCTTCAGGGTGTGCTCGCAATGGCAGACCAGCCCGTCGGCGTGGACGTTCCAGCGCAGTTCGTTCCAGGCGTCCCAGCCGACCAGCGCGGGCGCCGAGCGGTAGCGCCTGACGGTCTCGGCGAGGAAGCGGCCCATCCGCTCCCGGACGCCGGGGTGGTCGGTGCAGCCGCCGGGGGTGATCCCGAAGTGGCACTCGCAGCGGTTGCAGGAGACGACCTTCGCGCCCAGATTGGTGACCATCTCGCTGCCCGGGACCTCCCGGTGGATCCAGTGCGGCTGGATCTCGGCGATGGTCGAGAGCACCACGCCCAGGCCGTTCTTCGCGGCGAGTTCGACCAGCCGGTCGTAGTCGCCGTACTCGAACCTCCCCGGGGTCGCCTCCACCCAGCCCCAGAGCACCCAGAGCTGGACGGTGTTGAGCCCGGAATCGCGGATGCGCCTGAAGTCGTCGGCCCAGTGCTTCGTGTTCGGGAACGGCGGACGGTAGTACTGGACTCCCAGGTTCATGCTCGTTCTCCTGCCTCGCTCGGCGGGCTTCCTCCGGCCGCACGCCGGCCAGACGGGTCCGGAGAGTCTACCCCGCCGCGGGCCTGACTCCCATGCCCGGCGCTGCAAAACGAATGGCATTTCCTGCAAGGCAACGAACCGTCCCGCGGGGCACCAACGCCGCAGCCCTCTCACGGCCATTGCGAAAACCGGTCTTCACCGCCGAGGCGCCGAGAAGCAGAGAGAAGATGTTGTCCGCGACCAGGAATTCCGACGCCGGGGATCGCCCGTCGCGTTCACAAACGCGCTCTGCGTCTCGGCGGCTCTGCGGTGAAACGGCCTGCCTCTTGAAACAGCCCTGCGTTGCACCCGGATGGGCTTGAACATCTCCCCCTTCGCGGCGACAATTGCGGGCGTGCTGCAAGGACCCGCTGACAGGAACGTGGATGATCTGACTTTGGCTCACCCGGACCGACCCGCCTTGCCCGCAGTCGAAGCGCCGGCCGGCACCGTCCGCCGTCGCCATCTGGGGCCGGTGTTGAGCGTTCTGGCGCTCGCCGGCCTCTACGTGGCGCGGCAACACGGGTACCTGCTCTTCCACAGCCTGGTCGAGATCTCCAGCGTGGTGGTGGCTTTCAGCCTATTCTCGCTGACTTGGAACGCCAGGCGGTTCCTCCAGAACAACGCTCTGATCCTCCTGGGCATATCCTATCTCTTCGTCGGCGTCCTCGACCTGGTCCACGCGCTGGCCTACGAGCGAATGAACGTCATCGCCGTGCCCGCCGGCCAGGAGGTGAACCTGCCCACGCAGCTCTGGGTCGCCGCCCGCGCCGCGGAAGCGCTGGCGTTCGTCGCCGCGACGTTCGTGCTCCGGCACAGACTACGGCCCTGGCTGGTCCTGGGCGGCGGCGCGGCCTTCACCGTCGGGAGCCTCGCGCTCATCTTCGGAGGCGCCTTCCCGGCCTGCTTCGTGAACGGCACGGGGCTCACCCCCTTCAAGATCTACGCCGAGTACGCCATATGCGCAGCCATGGCCGGATCGCTGGTTTTGATGGTGGTCCGCCGGGCGGAGTTCGAGAAGCAGGTCTTCCGGCTGCTCGTCGCCTCGATGGTCGTGACCATTGCCGGCGAGCTCGTCTTCACCATATACGCGGGCCCGGAGGACGCCTGGAACACGCTAGGCCACATCCTGAAGGTGATCTCCTTCTACCTGGTCTACAAGGCCCTGGTGGAGACCGGCCTGATGCGGCCCTACCAGCTGCTCTTCAGGGAGATCAAACAGGAGAGCGACGCGCTCCGCCTGGCTGAGGAGTCCCTGCGCCGCAGCCACCAGCGCAGCGACCTGCTGGCCAGGACCGCCGGCGAGCTGCTCAGGACCGACAGTCCGCAGGCCCTGGTCGAGAGGCTCTGCCGCGAGGTCATGGAACTGCTCGACTGCCAGGCCTTCTTCAACTTCCTGGTCGACGAGGGCGCCGGACGGCTGCGCCTCAACGCCTGCGCGGGCATCCCCGCGGATGAGGCCCGCCGCATCGAATGGCTCGATTACGGCGTGGCCGTCTGCGGCTGCGTGGCCCGCGATGGCCGGCGCATCGTGGCCGAGCGCATCCCCTCCACGCCCGACGAGCGCACCGCCCTGGTCGCGACCTACGGCATCCGGGCCTACGCCTGCCATCCGCTCCTGGGACCCGGCGGGAAGGTGCTGGGCACCCTCTCCTTCGGCACGAGGAGCCGCGAGACCTTCGCCGCGGAGGACCTGGCGCTCATGAAGACGGTGGCCGACCACGTGGCGGCAGCCATGGAGCTCAAGAAGGCCCGCGACGGCCTCAAACAGCAGGTGGCCGAGCGCACCGCCGAGCTCTCCGACACGGTCAGAGCTCTGGACCGCAGCGAAGAGGACAGGCGCGAGGCCCACTACAACCTGGACCAGGTCTTCAACGGCGTGAACGACGGCCTGCGGGTCATCGATCTGGACTTCAACGTAGTCCGGGTCAACCGCGTCTTTCTGCAGATGGTCGGACTGCCGGGACACGAGGTGATCGGCCGCAAGTGCCGCGCAAGCCTGTCCAGCGGCAAGTGCGGCACCCCGGAGTGCCCGGTGGCGCGGATCCTCGGCGGCGAGTCCGGAGCGGAGATGGAGGTCCGGCGTTCCGGACCGGACGGCGCGGAACGCTGTTACCTCGTGACCGCCACCGCCTTCCGCAGCCCGGACGGCGAGATGCTCGGCGTGATCGAGGAGTATCGCGACGTCACCCAGCGCCGCCGGCTGGAGGCGGAACTGGCCCAGGCCCAGAAACTGGAGGCCATCGGCCGGCTGGCCGGCGGAGTGGCCCACGACTTCAACAACCTCATGCAGGTCGTCGAGGGCTACGCCCGCCGCTCGCTGCGCGACCTGGCCGAGAACGACCCGCGCCGGGAGAACCTCTCCGAGGTGCTCGCGTCGACCCGGCGGGCCACGGCGCTCACCCGCCAACTCCTGGCCTTCGGCCGCCGCCAGGCCCTGCGGCCCGAGAGGCTTCGCCTCAATCACGTCATCCGGGACATGATGAAAATGCTCGGGCGCCTCCTCGGCGAGGACATCGCGGTGCACCTGGACCTCGACGAGGGCGTCGGCCCGGTCATGGCCGACCGCACGCAGATCGAGCAGGTCATCATGAACCTCGCGGTCAACGCCCGCGACGCCATGCCCGAGGGAGGGGCTCTCACCGTGCGCACGGCCCGGCATCTTCCGGAGCCGGGCGCCGGCGGCGCGCCCCGCGCCGTGATCGAGGTCCGCGACACCGGCTGCGGCATGGACGAGGAGACCCGATCGCGGATCTTCGAGCCGTTCTTCAGCACCAAGCCGGCCGGAGCGGGCACCGGACTCGGCCTGGCCACCGTCCACGGCATCGTCCACCAGAGCGGCGGGGACATCCGGGTGGAGAGCCGGCCGGGAGAGGGCACCACCTTCCGAATCCTCCTTCCGCTGGCCGCGGCCCCGGACGACCCCTATGGCGGGATCGCGCCGAAAGCGGAATCCGGTCCCGACGCTGCGGCCCGGGGAGGCGGCGAAACCATCCTGCTTGTCGAGGACGAGGCCCCGCTCCGAGAGCTGATCCGCATGGAGCTCGAGGACCTCGGTTACGAGGTAGTCGAGGCCGGCAACGTCGGCGAGGCCCTCGCGGCCGTCGAGCGCCGCGGCGGAGGCATCCGCATGCTGCTCACCGACGTGGTGCTCCCCGGAGTAAGCGGCCCCAGACTCTACGAACTGCTCGCCCAGCGCCTGCCGGGGCTGCGGGTGCTGTACATGTCCGGACACAGCGAGAAGCACGTCGCCCAGCAGGGCGCGCTGCCGCCCGATATCGCCTTCCTGGAGAAGCCGTTCACCACTGAAGCCCTGGCCAAGGCCATCCAACGGGTGCTGGCCTCCGCCCCTCCGGACGGCGAGCCAGCCCGGACGAGCGCCCCATGATTCCCGGATCAGCCGCTGCGGGAGGACACGACCTTTGAGTGGCTCGAAGCGCAAGTCGGACCGCCACGAACACCGGCACGGCGAGGGCCGGCCCCGCGCGGGCGCCGGACCGGCCCCCGTCAGCAAGGGGCTCTTCCTCCTGGCCGTCCTCGGCGGGGCCTTGAGCGGCGCCGGCGGGTACTGGCTGGCCGAGCGCCTCCGCGCGCAGACTTCTCCACCACCGCCGGCATCGACGCCCCCGCCGGTCGCGACACCCGGCCCGACGCCGCTCAGCCAGGCCGACATGGCGCGGCTCTGGAAGGCCGTGGCCGAGTTGGAAGAGCGCCTGGCCGAGCTCGAGGCTCAGCCGCTGCCGACCGTCGCCTCGGCGCCCTCCCCCGCCGCCTCCACCCCATCCGCCCAACCGGGGCTGCCGCCCGCCGGGACCAGACCGCCGGCCGGCACCAAGCCTCCGGTCGCTTCCGGGACGCAGCCCCCGCCACACCCGCGCCCGCCGCAGCCGGCTCCGCCCGGCACGGTCCTCAGCGAGTACCGGCGGATGGAGATGGCCGCGGGCCACCGCGCGGAGTACGAGCGGCTGCTCGATGAGGCCCGGGCGGTCCTGAAGCTCGACGTCGCGAAGTGGAACGAGCTGCGCCCGGCCTTCGACCGCCTCTTCGCCCCGGTGGAGTCGGCGCTGACGGACCTCGAGGACGGGAGGGACTCCGCACCCCCGAAGGTCAACGACCTGGTGCGCCCCGGGCTGCCCGCCCTGCTCGAAGCCGTGCGCAAGATCGCCCCGCCCGAGGGCTGGTCGGCCTTCGACGCCTGGCGCCGGTCCATAGACGACGACGCCGGCCGCTGGACGACCAGGGGCGACTACCTCCTCGACGGCGAGGACTACCGCGGCTACCGCGCCCGCCTCGCCGCCGGCCGGCTCTGGCCGGTGCTCGCCGAGGAGCTGGAGCGTTTCTGCGAGCGGACCAAGCCGGATGGGGACAACCGCGAGAAGCTCGAGGAGCTGCTCCGCGGCCACCTCGAAAGAATCTGCCGCGCCCTGGACGACGCGGGCGGGCCGGACCTGGCCGACCCCAGGGTGATGGACCAGGTCAGACCCATAGCCAAAGCCACCGAGGCGGAGGTCGGCAAACTCTTGGGCGCCGCCAACCTCGCGAAGTTCAAGGAGTGGGAGACGGCCGCCGGCGGGCGGGTGAGCTACTTCTTCGGCCAGCCGCCGCGCCCCTGGATCGGCGACGTGGTCACCCGCGGCCACACCGCCGAGCTCTTCGTGGACGTCGACGGCGGCAAGCCCAACTTGTTGGTCGCCGACGGGGTCGAGACCACCGAGGTGGTCTTCCGCGACCTCAAGAAACGCGCCGGGCTCGCCGTGCGATTCTCGACCGATAACGGCGCAGTCGAGACCGGGCCGAAGCTCACCGACGACCAGGGCCTGGCCCGGGCCGTCTACACGGCCGACACCAAGACCTCGACCGCCACCGTGAAGGCCGAGGTCGCGGCCGAGGGCGAGGGCGACGCGCCGCTGGTGCTCGCCACCTTCGTCTACAACGAGAAGTTCGACTTCCGCGACCTCTCGAAGAACGAGGGCGTCGAGGGCTACACCGACGAGGCCTTCGTCCGGAACGACGCCATGACCCGGGAGCAGATCCAGGCCTTCCTGGAGGCCAGGGCCTCGTTCCTGGCCTCCTACTCCGAGGACGGCCGAAGCGCCGCCGAGATCATCAAGGCCGCGGCCGACAAGCACGGCGTCAATCCCAAGGTGATCCTCGTCACCCTCCAGAAGGAGCAGAGCCTGGTCACCCGGAAGAAGGCGCTCGCCGCCGACAGCCGGGAGATGAAAAACGCCATGGGCGTGCGCCCCAAGCTCGCCCGGACCTTCGCCGCACAGGTCGACGCCGGCGCCCGGGTGCTCCGCCAGCGCTTCGACGAGCCGATCGCGTTCTTCCCGGTGCCGGTTAAGAACAAGTACGGCCCGGACGGCCGCTCCACCCAGGCCTTCCGGGAGATGAACCACATCTACGTGGTGCCCTCGACCGGGACGGAGAACGTCTGGGCGCCGGTGGCCTTCGCGCCGCTCACCCATGCGACCCACGCCCAGCACCGCTACACCAATTACGTCACCCACCGCCCGGACGCGGCCGCCGGGAAGTGGCAGCTGCCCTGCGGCGGGGTGTACCTCTTCGTCTCCACCTGGCGCAAGCTGATGGGGGAGTAAACATGCAACACGCAACATCGAATAGCGCTTCCTTAAGACCTACGAACGGCGAACCGCAGAATATCAAATGTCGAAGTCAGAATTTCGAAGGACGTGGAGTGGCCGAGAGCTGCCACTTCGATATTCGTCATTCGATATTCTGCGGTTCTGCGGTTCGCAGTTGGTTCTCCAGGCTGCTGGCATGGCTTATCGTGATGGCTGCGCTCCTGGCAATCTCCGCGTCCGGCTGCTGGTGGAGTTCGAAGAGCAGCGCTCGCGAGGGTTCCGAGGCGGTGAACTCCAAAGCGCTCGAGCAACTCCGCTCGGTGGCCAGGGACACGGCCTGGGATGAGTCCCTGCCCGTCGAGAAGCGCGTCGAAGCCTTCGAGGCTCTGCGCCGCAGCTTTCCGAACGGCACGAGCGAGGAAGTCGTGGTCCGCTATTTCGATCCGGAGTCGCGCACCCGCCTCGACGAGGGCCGCGACGCGTTCGTCCTGCGGGTAGTGGGCCCCGACGGCCGCGAGCGCTGGCTGACCATCGTCAACGGGAAGCTCAGCAACGATCCGAAGAGGGAGAAGGAGTAACGTCGGTTCCTGGTTCCTGGTTACTGGTTCCTGGTTCCTGGTTTGGCACTCGCGGTGCACTCGCGGTCGGAGCGGTGCACTCGCGGGCACTCGCGGTCGGACCGCGGCAACTGATTGATAACACGTTAGTTATCCTCAATTTGAGCATGGTTTGGCCACCTTAGAAGGGCCTTTTCAGGCTCAGGAAGAGCCTCTAACGCGATTCATTCCGGCTCTGGAAGTTGGAGAATGACGCGATCAACTTTCGGATCCCAAGGAGAGGGCCGGTCTTGATCGTCGATTTCTCAAGAACAATAGTGGCGCCACGGCGTATGTATACCGGTACGCCTACCGGTTTACCAAGGAGTCGCGCAATGCCCAGACCACCCAAACTCGCCGATGGCCTGGCCACCAAACTCCGCAAGGAGATTCTCGCCGGCAGATGGGCCGGCCGGAGCCTGCCCTCGGAGCGGGAGCTCTCCCAGACTCACGGGATAGCCCGGCTCACCGCCCGCCGGGGCCTCCAGCAGCTGTGCGCCGAACACCTGATCGAAGCCCGGCCCGGCCGCGGCTACGTGGTGGCCTCCGGAGCCGCGGCGCTGCAGGCAAAGCCGGAGACCGGGAGCCGATCGGTGCTCTTCTTCTTCGTGGACTCGAGCGGCCGGATGATGCTCGACCCCATGGATGCGGCAATCATGAACGGCGCCTCGAGCGAAGCCAGAACGCGCGGGATCGAGCTCTACGCCACCTGTCAGGAACCGGCCGTCTTCCGGCGGATCGTGGAGGAACGCAAAGGACGCGACCTGCGCGGCATCCTGCTGGACTGGGCCCGGCCGGACATAGCCGAGTTCCTGCTCCAGGCTGGCGTGCCCTTCGTGGTCGTCGAGGACGACCTCGAGGGCCTGCCCGTGGCCGCGGTCATCCAGGACAACGCCGGGGGCACCCGCGCTGTGCTCGAGCACATGGCCGGGCTCGGCCACCGCCGGATCGGCCTGGTGGTCAACTCCTCGCAGAGCGTCCACCCGCTGCAGCGCCTGGCCGCCTACCGCGAGTTCATGCTCCGCTCGGGCCTTGGGGTGGCCCCCAAGCTCATAGCCTCGGAGCCTTCCGGCGCGGAGGGCGGCCGGCGCGCGACCGCCCGGCTCCTGGAGCTGCCTCCCGAGGAACGTCCCTCCGCGATCTACGTGGCCAGCGGCGGCATGCTCGAGGGCGTCCTGGCCGAGCTCGCCGCCCGCGGGCTCGAGTGGCCGCGCGATATCTCCCTGGCCGCCTGGAGCCAGGCCGGCAGCCCGGAATCCCCCGTGGACGCTCCGAACCTGACCCACGTGGCCTGGGACCGCCAGGAGCTCGGCCGCGTGGCCATGCTGGCGCTCGAGGAGCGCATCCGCACGGGCCGCCCGGAGCGGATGGTCTTCCGGATCGAGACTCAGGTGTTGGACCGGGGGTCGGTGGCCGCCCCGCCCGCGAGCACCGCGGCTCGGACCGCGGACGCCGCGCAAGCTTCTTCCTGACAGGAGCACCGACCATCAATGTGCTGAGGCTGGTGCCCGGGGAAATCAGGCTGTCGCCTGTAGGGCAACGGCGGGAAAGGGAGAGCAATGGCACTGAAGAGACAGACCCAGGTACCGGTTGTGATGGCGATGTTCCTGGCCATCATGGCCACCGCGGTCGCCATGGCGGGCGAGGGCACTGCCGCAGGGAAAGGGCCCGGCCCGGTCAAGCCGGAGCTCCCGCCCGATCCCGCGGTCATGAAGATCCTCGACGCGCTCGGCGAGAACCAGTCGGCCCTGCTGCCGCCGCTGAAGACGCACGGCGAGTTCAGTGCCGATCAGAAGCAATGGCGACACGACAAGGTCGGGCCGACGCGCCGGGACTATTGCCTCAAGTGGGTCTGGGAGGCTGACCGCGGGCGGGCGGCCTTCTGCGGGGGCAACGCCGGCGTGCCCCACAAGCTCAACGACGTCTGGGAGTACGACCTCGCCTCCAACACCTGGGTGCTGCTCTGGGAGCCCGACCCGGACACCAACCGCGTCCGGCACATGAAGCCGGAAGAGGCCAAGGCCTACCTCGATTCCTTCGTCACCGTGGACAAGGAAACCGGCGAGATCATGACCAAGCGCGGGGCGCCCTTCGACCCGGTCCACACCTGGTGGGGCTTGACCTACGACCCGGAACTCCATGCGGTGCTATGGGTCATGGGCAACCACCACCTGCACGACAAGTTCATGGGGATGCACCCCGAACTGCAGGCCGACTACAAGCTGGGCGGATTCCATAAGATGCGGATGTGGGCCTACTATCCCTACGAGCACCGCTGGCAGTTCATGCCGGTGCCCGCGGACATGCCCGAACTGCACAAGACGGGGGCGGCCATCCTGGAGTACATACCCGAACTCAAGGGCAGCCTGTGGTACGCATCGACGTTCATGCAGACGGCCGTGTTTCGCTCGAACGACAGGTCCTGGGGCAGCTTCACCAAGCTGGCCCCGAACAGCCAGACCTGGGCGAAGATGACCGACTTCCCGGCGATGGAAGCGGTGGCCGCCTACGACTCGGCCAGCAAGGTGCTGGTCGCCTGCCGCGGCGGCGACAAGGTGCGGGATGCTCTCATCCCGACCAAGACCTACCACTATCACCCGGAGACCAACAAGTGGGAGAAAGTCGGCGAGATCGAGGCGGGGCCGGCCGCTGCCGACAACAAGACCGGAATGACCTATGACTCCGCGACCGGGCAGTGCTACATCGTCGGGAACGGCGAGTTGTGGTCGTACCGGGTGGCAGACAGGAAATGGCAGAAGCTCGTCCCCGACGGCCCGCCCGCGCCGTCGCGGTTCCAACTGCTGTCCTGCTATAACCCCAGGTTCAACGTGCTGATGGCCGACGCCGGCAGCGGGCAGATCTGGGTCTACCGGGGCCGGAAGGCGAAAGACGCGAGGCAATAGGCAACAAGGAGATGCAACGATGCACGAGTGGGGAAGAAGCATCGCCAGGCTGACATTCTCTCTTGCGGCGGTCATCGCGGTCGCGTCCGGTTTCGGACTCGACCGGACGTCGCGGGCCGGCGAACCTGCGGCCGAAGCGCGGACCGGGATCGCGGTGCTCAGCGACGACACCTGGCTGCGGACCTTCTACGCCTTCCGCACCCCGATCGTGATCAAGGCCGACGGGTCGTTCACGCCGGCATTCATCCCGAGAGGCAAAGACAAGCGGGACCCGATCGGAGACTACCAGTCGCCGATGCCGGAAGCTGGCTGGCGGGGGGTCGAGTTCGACGACGTCGATTGGCCGCGGGGCCGCCTGCCCGTCGAGAAGGACAAGGGCGAGGCCAGCGGCCGCAACCCCTCCGCGCTGCACACCGCCACGCCCAACTCGATCATCTGCGCCCGCGCCAAGTTCGTGGTGGGCGACCCCGCCAGGGTCGGGGACCTGCACCTGGACCTCAAGTACGTCGGCGGAGTCGCGGTCTTCCTCAACGGCCAGGAGGTGCTCCGGCAGCACCTGCCCGAGGGCGAGCTCAAGCCCGAGACGCTGGCCGAGAAGTACCCCGACGACCTCTACGTGCTGCCCGAAAACAAGTTCCAGCGCCTGGAGGAGTGGGACCCCAAGCTCTTTGCGCGCCGCTACCGGCACGTGAAGGATGCCGTGATCCCCGCCAAGCTGCTGCGCAAGGGCACCAACGTGCTGGCCCTGGAACTGCACCGCGCGCCGGTCAACGAGGCCGCCACGCTGGCCACCCGGGACATCTACAGCGGCATGTACCGCATGTGCGGGCTGTGGTCATACGTAGCGCTGCACGGCGTACGACTGACCGCCCCGGCCGGGGCGGCCGTGCAGCCCAACGCCGGCCGGCCCAAGGGGATCCAGGTATGGAACTGCGGGCTGGCGGAGACCCTCGCCCTCAACTCCTACGGCGACCCGAGCGCCGCGCCGGCGCCGGTCCGGATCGATGCGGCCCGCAACGGCGCCTTCTCCGGACGTCTGGCGGTCAGCTCGGACGACGCGATCGAGGACCTGAAGCTGAGTATCTCTCCGCTGGCGGTCGCCGGCGGCGGGCCAACGCTTCCGTCGGAGGCGGTGCAGCTGCGCTGCGGCCGGCGGGCGCTGGCCGAGGAGTCGTCCCGGGGCGAGATGCTCTTCGACGGGCTGGACGGGAACATCCCGGCGCGGGTCGACCCGGCCAAAGTGTCGGTACGGCGGGAGATCAAGAGGGGTTCCAAGTACGAGGACATCACCTACCAGGGCGCGGTCCTGCCGGTGTGGATCACGGTCCGGGTGCCGAAGGACGCCAAGCCCGGTCGCTATGACGGGACCGTCACGGTCGAGGCCAAGGGCCTCGAGAAGACCGAGGTCCCGGTCCAGTGCACGGTCCGGGGCTGGACGCTGGCCGACCCGGTCGACTTCCGGGTCAAGCAGCTGCCGGTGTTCTCGCCCTACTCCCTGGCACTGCACTACGGGGTGCCATTCTGGTCGGACAGGCACTTCGAGATGATCGCGAAGTCCTTCTCGCTGATGGCCGAAATCAACGCACGCCGCGTGGACGTCGACCTGGCCGTCGCGGTGCGGACGATGCACCCGTTCGGGATGGATCACTCGACATTCCGACTGGTCCCCAAGAAGGACGGCGAGGGCTACGACTACGACTTCTCGAACGTCGAGAAGCTCTTCGACACGATTGAGAAGACCATGAAGTCGCCGCTGCCGCTCCAGGTAAACTGCTGGGGCGACACGCACTCCAAAGACAAGGGCGCCTGGGCCGCGGCCGGACGCGTGCCGGTGCTGGACCCGGCGACGGGCAAGCTCGGCGAGATCCCCAACCCGCCCTGGGGCACAGAGGAGAACTTCACGTTCTGGAAGCCGATCCTCGACGACCTGCGCGCGCGGATCGAGAAACGTGGATGGCTACCGGTGACGGCGATCGGTCACCAGAGCTACTGCTGGGAGCCGCATCCGACCCAGGTCGACGTCGCCCTGCGGATCTGGCCGCACTTCGTGTACGGCTGGTCCTCACACGCCGGACTGCTCAATGGCGTTTTCAAGGGCACCAAGCAGTCCGTCCCGGTCAGGTACGCGGAGTGCGTCTGGACCGCGGGGCGGCCGGAGCCCCGGGGCTACCGGCGGCTGCTTGAGCCGGGGCGCGACCAGCACATCTGGGACTACTCCTGCCGGGACCAGCACCGCGACAACTCTCCGCTGAAGACCTTCCTGGACATGCCCGAGATGTTGATTCTGCGCAACCACGACGGGCTCGGTTATCTGTGCGTCGACTTCCTGCCGATCCCGCACCCCAGCCGCAAGGGCCAGTTCTATCTGCTGGACAGCAAGGTCGGCAACATCCTGGGCTCGAGCACCCGGTCGCTGCTGGCCGCCGGTCCGGAAGGGCCGCTGGCCACCGGCCGCTACGAGGCCTTCCGCCTGGGGGTCTACCGATCCGAGGCGGTGCTGTATCTCCAGCGGGGCCTCGACGCCAAGCGCATCGCCGGGGACCTCGCCAAGCGGGCGAGCGACTGCCTCGACTCGCGGAGCCGGACCATCCTGTCGGGCTGGGACGACCAGAACGGCCTGTGGGCCGCCGACCGGGAACTCTTCGGCCTGGCAGCCGAGGCGGAGGCAGCCGGCTGGCTGCCCGCCGCCGAGAAGACGCCCCGGTGATCGATGATGACGATCAGTCGCTGCGCACTAGTGTCAACGGCCATCGCGTTGCTTGCATCGACGGCGGCCGCGGGCCAGGGGGGTGCACCGGGGAGGACGGCAGCCCTGCCTGCTGACCGGTGGGTCCTCAAGGACTCGCTCAAGACCAAGTCCAAGATGTTCGCGGCGGCGGTGTACATGCCGGCCACCGACGAGTTCCTGCTGTGGGGGCTGCCGGATGACCGCTTCGAGGTGGAGACCTTCTCGGCAAGAGAAGGCCGGTGGAAGAACGTGACCCCGCCGCAAGGCCTGCCGGATTTTCCGAAGGGAATGCGCAGCGACGTCGACATCGAACTGACTGCCGGGACGACCGTCGCCTTCGCCTCGGCGGGCGGCGTCGAGCGCCCCACCCGCGCCATGACGTTCCACCAGGTTACCTACGACACGAAGCGCGACCGGGTGCTTTTCTACCTTGGCGGCAGGACGTTCAGCTACGACCCGAAGACGCGGCTCTGGCACAACCTGGAGCCCAAGCAGTCGCCGGTCGCCTGTCAGGGGCTGACCTGGGCGTCGCTGTGCTACGACCCGGTCAACGACGAGGCGGTGCTCTTCGGCGGGGGCCTGGCGCTCAATGCCTGGGGCGGCGCCTACACGTGGCTCTACGACTGCAAGGAAAACACCTGGCGGGCGCTGGAACAGCCCCGAGGGGAACAGCCGCCGCTGCGCTGCGTCTCGCAGATGGCCTGCGACGCGAAGAACAAGGTCATAGTTCTGGCCGGAGGACACGCCCAGTCCCGGCTGCTGGCCGACACCTGGGTCTACGACTTGACCAAGCGCAGGTGGTCGGAGCGCAAACCCAAGCTGTGCCCGCCGCCGGCGGAGTGCGTGGCGATGGCCTACGTGGCCAGCCGCGGCCAAATCCTCTATTGCGCCGGCATGGACCAGACTTGGTCCTATGACGCGGCCGCGGACCGCTGGACACGGCTCAAGGGCGACCTCGGTCTGGGCAGGAGCGACTACCCACAGCAAAGCACATCGTTCCTCTCGTGCTCCTATTCGACGGCTGACGACGTGGTCCTGCTGCTCGGCTCGGGAACGCGGCCGTGGGACAACGTGCGGCGGACCTGGCTCTGCCGGCTCGACCCGGCCACGGCGACCCATCCGGAACAGAAGGGCGCCCGGCCCGGAGACACCGCGGAGCCCCACCCGCTCAAGTACGTACCCGAATCCACCGTGACCGCCGCGGAGCGGTCCGCCCACGAGAAGTGGCTGGCCGAGCTTCCGGCCAACACCATGGTCGAGGTCAAGCCTCCGGTGAGCGTGCCGCATCGCACCTGGAGCACGGCCGACATCGACACCAAGCGAGGCCGGGTCATCTACACCGGCGGCGGCCACTCCGGCTACTGCGGTACAGACTGGGCGTACTACGACGTTGGCGCCAACCGCTGGTCCATGTGCTGGCCGCCGGAGCGGGCGCCGTACTGCTGGGGTTACAGCGGCAAGCCCCTGGGGTGGTCCTACGGTCGACAGCCCTGGGCCATACACAACCGGCACATCTTGAAGTACGACCCGCAGGGCGACAAGTACGTCTATCTCGACCCCTACGCCAGGAATGCCGACCGCTGCCAGATGCTGCTCACCGATGACTACCGGGATGCGTTCGACTACTCGCTCGAGGCCAAGGGCGGCTGGCAGTTCACGTTCGATCCGGCAGCCGGGAAGCTGACCGGACCGGAGTTCGGCCAGCCGCTCAGCGGTCATCCGGCCGGCGCCCTTGTCGGCTTCATCGGCACGCCCCACGGACTCAGTGCTGCGTTGTGGGCCGGGGGCCTCTACCAGGGCACCCTGAAGGACGGCAGATACGCATGGACACGGCTCACCCAGGAGGTGCCCCCCAAGTTCGGCCAGTGGGAAGTCCACCCGATGGCCTACGATTCCAGGCGCGATCGCCTGCTGGTCGTGCAGGGCACCGGCGGCGCGTTTCGCTCCAAAGAGAAGGAGCCGGACGTCACCAGGATCTTCGCCTATCCCTTCAAGACCGGCAAATGGGAGGAGATCAAGACCACCGGCCGTTCGGAGCTGTCCCGAGACGCGCTGTACATCGCCAGGCACGACTCGGTCCTGATGCTGGGCCGGGATAAGTGGCTGGTGCTCGACCTGGCCTCCAACCAGTGGCGGATCATCGACTGCCAGATGCCGGACGGGCGGACGGTGAACTACGGCTGGAACCTGGCCACGGTCTACGACCCGGTCCACGACGTGGCGGTGGTGCTGAGCACGAGCGGCGGATCATTGCGGATGTACCTGTTCCGCTACGACCCGAAGACGGCCAAGTACCGCGAGGAGAACTCCAGGTGAACCGCGGGTGATGACAGGCGGGATGAGTCCAATGGCGCCTCGCCCAAACATACTGGTGATTCTGACGGATCAGCAGAGTGCGACCATGATGAGCTGTGCCGGAAACCCTCACCTGAGCACGCCGGCCGTGGACGGCCTGGCGGCGGAGGGTGTTCGTTTCGAGCGGGCCTATTGCACGAATCCGGTGTGCGTTCCCTCCCGGTTCAGCCTGATGACCGGGCGGATGCCCAGCGAGATCGGAATGCTCAGCAACGACACGAAACATCTGGAATGCGTGCCGGCCGGCATCCGGGAACACGGCCTTGGGTTCCTGCTGCGCCTGGCGGGCTACGAGGTGGTCTACGCCGGCAAGGAGCATCTGCCTAAGATGCGGACGCCTGACGTGGGATTTGACTACATTTGCCCTGATGAGCGCGACGGTCTGGCCGATGCCGCGGCCGACTATCTCTCCCGACCGCACGACCGTCCGTTTTGCCTGGTAACGTCGTTCATTAACCCCCACGACATCTGCTTCATGGCGTTGCGTGAATTCACGCGGGATCCCCGGGTGCTGGCACGGCTGCCCAAGGCCGTGGCGCAGCAGGCGGCCCTGGACGAGGCGCTACGGGCGCCATCCGGCGCGGCCGAGGCGGAGTTGCCGGTCTCCCTCTGTCCACCGCTACCGCCCAACTTCGAGCCGCAGGCGGATGAGCCGGAGGCTCTCCGGATAGCGCTGGAGCAACGCCCCTTCCGTCTGCGGGCGCGGCAGGAATGGGGCCAGGCGGATTGGCGACGCCACCGATGGGCCTATGCCCGGCTGACCGAAAGAGTGGACCGGCAGATCGGGCGGGTGCTGGATGCGCTTCGAGCAAGCGGGCAGGACAGAAACACGCTGGTGATCTTTACCAGCGATCATGGCGACATGGACGCGGCCCACCGGCTGGAGCACAAATCGATGTTTTACGAGGAGGCCTGCCGCATCCCGTTGATCATCCGACCGCCGGGAGGCATTCGGCCGGCCCGGGTCGATGACGGGCATCTGGCGTCGAACGGCCTGGATCTGTTGCCCACGCTCTGCGACTGGGCCGGCGTGACCGTGCCGGGCGGCCTGTCGGGCCGGTCGTTACGGCCGCTGGTCGAGGGGTGTACAGACGGCGTGTGGAGGGACTTCGTTCCCGTGGAGTGCGCCATCGGACAGGCGGTCGTGACCCGGACGTGCAAGTATGCGAAGTATTATCTGGGGGCGAATGCCGAGCAATTGCTGGATCTGGAACGTGATAGCGGGGAAACACGAAACACGCGCTCCGATCCGGCGCAAGCCGGCGTGCTCACTGAACTCCAGCAAATGCACCGGCGTTGTTTTGGCGCAGACGTACCGGATGAAGGGGCGGTTCTGTCGGCGCTCCCCGACGCCTGACGATGGCAATTCATGACCGGCCTCTGTCTGCTCTTTCCTTGTGATGAGGCTGGTGCCCGGGGGAATCAGGCTGTCGCCTGTAGGGCAATGGCGGGAAAGGGAGAGCAATGGCACTGAAGAGACAGACCCAGGTACCGGTTGTGATGGCGATGTTCCTGGCCATCATGGCCACCGCGGTCGCCATGGCGGGCGAGGGCACTGCCGCAGGGAAAGGGCCCGGCCCGGTCAAGCCGGAGCTCCCGCCCGATCCCGCGGTCATGAAGATCCTCGACGCGCTCGGCGAGAACCAGTCGGCTTGGCTCCCGCCAATCAGGACCGTCGGGAACATGGGCGACCTGGTCCGCAAGTTCAGCCTGGACAAGACGGGCCCGCGGACCCGCAACTACTGCGTGAAGTGGGTGTGGACCCCGGATCGGAAGCGCGCCATCTTCTGTGGCGAGAACGCCGGGGCGCCGCACCGCCTGAACGACGTCTGGGAGTACGACCTGCCCTCGAACACCTGGGTGCTGCTCCACGAGCCCGACGCGGACTTCACCAGGGTCTCCGCCAAGGAGAAGGAGGACATCGCCCTGGTCAAGGACGGCATCCTCACCACCAAGACCGGCGCGCCCTACGACCCCGTCCACTCCTGGTGGCAGATCACCTACGACCCGGAGATGCACGCGCTGCTCTGGGTGATGGGCAACTACAACAAGTGCGGCTTCCCGCACAAGTCGCAGGTGCCCTGGGGCAAGCTCGAGATGTTCGCCTACCATCCCTACGAGAAGCGCTGGGAGTACTTCCGCCCCGACGCCACGTCGCCTCCCGGGCAGAACGCCTCCATCCTTGAGTACATGCCCGACAGCCGGCAGGTGCTATGGTTTACCAACAGCTGGCGAGGCTGCACGACCAGCACCTTCGACGGCCAGAGCAAGGCGTGGAAGGAGCTGCTGGGCAAGAAGGAGATCCAGGGTAACGCCAATTGCCCGGGCACCGAGGCGGTCGCCGCATACGATACGATGAATCGGATACTGGTCGCGCATCGCGGCGGGGAACAGCACCAAGGCAAGCCGGTGCCTAAGTGCACCTACCATTACGACCCAGCCGCCAACAAGTGGGAGAAGGTGATCCAGTCCGACGAAGGGCCGATTGGAAGCGACGCCTGGACCTCGATGACCTACGACTCGGCCGCCGGGTGCTGCTACGTAGTCGACAAGAACCTCTGGTCCTACCGCGTGGGCGACAAGAAGTGGGAGAAGCTCTCACCCCAGGGCCCGCCGGCGCCGAACGGCATGGCCTGCTACAACCCCGACCGGAACGTGCTGATGGTCGATTCCGGAGGTGGGCGGGTATGGGTCTGGCGCGGGCAGAAGGCGTCGGCCCCGAACCAGGACCACAAGTGATAAGGACTACTCCATGAAGGGACCCAATCGCCCCAACCTGCTCCTGATCATGGCCGACCAGCACCGCTTCGACTTCCTGGGCGCCTCCGGGGCGGGCTTCCTGCGCACTCCCAATCTCGACCGCCTGGCAGAGCGGGGTGTGCGCTTCACCCGCTGCTGCACCAACGCCCCGGTGTGCGTCCCGGCGCGGATCGGCCTGGCGACCGGCCTGCAGCCTTCGCGGCTCGGGTCTCTCGACAACAGCAGCTACCTGCCGGCCGGCGCCCGGACCTACTACCAGCGCCTGCGCGACGCCGGGTACCGGGTGGGCTGCGCCGGCAAGCTGGACCTGGCCAAGCCCGAATCCTACGTCGGCCGGCGCGGCGACCGGCCCTGCGTCTACGCCTGGGGGTTCACCCATCCGGTCGAGATCGAGGGCAAGATGATCGCCGGCACGCAGCCGACGCCGCGGGGCCCCTACGGCTTTCACCTGGCGGAGAAGGGGCTCTACGAGCGCTTCCACGCCGACTACTCCGAACGCCGTCGCCGGGGCTGGCGGATAGGCGCCAGCCACGACTCGGTGCTGGGGGCCGAGGACTTCGCCGACAGCTACGTTGGTCGCCGCGCGGCGGAGTGGATCGAGGCCGTCTCCGACGAGTCACCCTGGCACCTCTTCGTCAGCTTCGTGGGCCCGCACGACCCGTTCGACCCGCCCACCGAGTACGCCGAGCGCTACCGCCGCGCGGCCATGCCCGCGCCGATCGCCGACGCGACGGAGGGCAAGCCGCGGTGGGTGGCCGGCCGTCGGGAGCCGGCCACACCGGAGCAGGTCGCTGAGACCCGCCGGCAGTACTGCGCAGCCATCGAGCTGATCGACGCCGAGATCGGCCGGCTGCTGGCGGCGCTGGAGCGCCGGGGCATGGCGGGCGACACCGTCGTGATGTACTGCAGCGACCACGGCGAGATGCTCGGCGACCACGGCCTCTACCACAAGAGCTGCGCCTACGAGCCGGCGCTGCGCGTGCCGCTCCTGGCCACCGGCCCGGGTATCGCCGCCGGGCTCGTCTCGGACGCGCTGGTGGAGCTCGCCGACCTCAACCCGACCGTCTGCGAACTGGCCGGGCTCCCGCCGCAGGAGAACATCGACGCCCGTTCCTTCGGCGCCGTGCTGCGCGGGGAGGGTGACACCCATCGAGGCGACGCGGTGTCGGCCCTGCGGGGCTTCCGGTGCGTGCGCACCGCCGGCTGGAAGTACATCGAGAACTGCAACGACATCCCGGAGCTCTACGACCTCGCGGCCGACCCAGCCGAACTGCGCAACCGCGCCAGCGACGACCCCGAGCGGTGCCGGCAGATGCAAGGACTTCTGGAATCCAGGTTCATGGAGGGCCAATGGCGAAGATGAAGACCGCAAAGGGAGCAACGATGCCTCAAGACCGATCCGATCCCGCCGACACGGATTCCGCCCGCGCGTTCGGCGACGAGGTTCGCTCGGCCGCCGGCCGGGCCGCCCCGGAGAGCCCCAACATCCTGGTGATCATGTCCGACGAGCACCACTGGGGCCTCTGCGGCTTCAATGGCCACAAGGTGGTCGAGACCCCCAACCTCGACCGACTGGCCGCCCGCGGCGTCAACTTCACGAACGCCTACTGCAACTCGCCGCTGTGCTCGCCGAGCCGCCAGTCCTGCCTGGCCGGTCGCTGGCCCCACCGGATCGGCATGTGGAACAACTGCTGCGCCATGCCCGAGAACACCGTGACCTGGGCGCACGCCCTCTCGCTGGCCGGCTACGAGACGGCGCTCTGCGGCAAGATGCACTTCAACGGCTACCAGAAGCTCTACGGGTTCGAGCGCCGGCCGGTGCTCGAGAGTAACGAGGCCGGGGAGCTCTTCCACTCCTACGGCATCCGCACCTCGCACGACTGGACGCAACCGCTGCCCTACCGCAGCCACGGCGGCCGCAACGTCGACGATTCGGGCGCCGACACCGATGAGCGCCTGCCCATCTTCCGCCATGACCGGCGGATCGTGGAGGGCTGCCTCGCGGAACTGCGCGCGAAGGCCACCTCGCCCGACGGCCGGCCGCTGGCCCTGGTCTGCGGCACGGTGTTGCCGCACCCGCCATTCCGGGCGCGCCGGGACCTCTTCGAACGCTATGCCGGCCGCGCCGATCTGCCCGTCAACATTCACGGCGAGGGCCTCGGCGACGCGGACCGCTCGCTGCGCCGCCACCAGAGGATGGAGACAAACGACTACTCGGCCGACGACATCCGCCGGCTCCGGCAGGCCTACTTCGGACTGATCACCGAGTTCGACGAGTACGTCGGACAGCTGCTCGGCGCGCTCGAGGAGACCGGGCTGGCCGGGAACACCGTCGTGATCTACTGCAGCGACCACGGCGACATGGCCGGCGAGCACGGCATGGTCGGCAAGTGCTCGATGCGCGAGAGCTCGGCCAGGGTCCCGATGATCTTCAGCTGGCCGGGGCGCTTCCCGGAGGGGAGGACGGTCGATGCGCCGGTGTCGCTCGTCGACCTCTACCCCACGCTGCTGGAGATCTCCGGGGGCTCTCTGCCGCCCATCCTCGCCGGGGGCCTCGACGGCCATTCGCTCCTGCCGCTGATCGAAGGGCGGGCCGGCGACTTCCGCGGCAACGGGGTCTTCTGCGAGTTCGAGGGCGAGGGCTGGAACCACCCGCGCTGCTTCCTGCGTGAGGGCCCGCTCAAGTACGTCTACAACCATACCGCCGCCCACGAGCTCTACGATCTTGCCTCGGACCCGCTCGAGCAACGCAACCTGATCGCCGATCCGGCGCGCGCCGCCGACGCCCGGCGCCTGCGCTCGCGCATCGAGAGCTTCTGGGACGGCGCGGCCGTCGAGCGGCAGGTGCTCGAGACCCAGGCCCGGCAGAAGATCGCCTACTGCCGCAACGTCTGCGGCGACCTCGGCTGGTGACCGTAGCGCAACCGTGACAGGAGGAGCAGGAATGAACCGCAACCGCATCCACCCTGCATCGAGGGACTGCGCACTGGTCCTGCTGTGCCTGGCCCTGAGCGGCCCGGCAGCTGCCGCGGCCGAGCCCCCGGCCGCCGCTCAGGCCGGACCGGCGCCGGCCGCCGGGAGCGGCAAGCTTGCCGCCATCCCCGCCAACGCCTGGCAGGCTGTCTGCGACGGCGGCGGCAAGAAGTTCTCCAACCTGGTCTGGGCCGAGAACGTCGGACGGCTCTACGCCTGGGGACCGGGCGGGTTCGAGTTGACGAGCTTCTCGCCGGCCGAGGGCAGGTGGACCGACGCGCTGCCGGAGGCCAGGAAGGAGGCCTGGGCCGGCGGCAAGGCCGTCGTTTTCGGGATGTACGGCCAGGGCGCCGGCTGGGACAAGAAGCCGTACTACCAGGCGGTGGGCGGCGGAGAGATGGCCAGCACCGTCCGCTTCTGGGACACCGACGGCGTCGAGCGGCCCAGCCCCGTGCACCTCTTCAACCAGGCCTGCTACGACTCGAAGCGCGGGCGGATACTGTTCTTTGCCGGCGGCAGGACCTTCGCGCTCGACCCCAGGACCAACACCTGGACCGACCTCAAGCCGGCGAAACAGCCCGCCGCCTGCGAGGCGCTGGTCTGGGCCAGCCTCTGCTACGACCCGGCCAACGACGAGGCCCTGCTTTTCGGCGGGGGGATGGCGCTCAACCCGGACGGCGGCGCGCGCACCTGGCTCTACGACTGCGCCGCAAACGCCTGGCGCCGGCCCGAGCTCAAGACCGAGCCGCCGCTGCGCTGCAACGCTCCGATCATCCTCGACGCCCGGAGCGGGGCCATGGTCATGTTCGGCGGCGACAACCAGGCCGCGGCGCTCAACGACACCTGGGTCTGGCACTGCAGGGACCGTCGCTGGGAAGAGAAGAAGCCCGATCCCTCCCCGCCGCCGATGTTCGCGCCGGCGGCCGCGGCGGTGCCCGGCGGCGGGCGCGTGCTGGTCTGCGGGCCCGACGCCTCGGCCGGCCGCTCGGCGAAGCTGGAGACCTGGACCTACGACCCGGCCGCTGACGCCTGGCACCCGGTCTGCTCCGGCGATGCCGTCCCCTCCGGCTGGCTGGCCGCGGCCGGCGCCGGATCCGAGGGCGCGGTACTCCTGGTCTCCTGCGGACAGAAGGGCGGGACCTTCGCTCTGCGCCTCGACCCGGCCGGCCCGCCGGCGACCGCCAAGGGCGCGCCTCCCGGCACCATCGCCTGGAAACACGCAGGCCAGAAACTCGCGCTCGAGAAGGCCCCGCCCTCCGACGCCGCCGCGCACGAGAAGTTCCTGAAGGAGCTGCCGGCGAACCAGTGGGTGGAGGCCAAGCCCCCGGCCACGGTGATCAACAAGACCTGGGGCTCGGCCACCTTCGATACCGACCGCGGGGAGGTGGTCTACACCGGCGGCGGCCACTCCGGATATTCCGGCAACGACGTGGCCCACTACAGCGTGGCGGAGAACCGCTGGTCGCTGGCCTTCCCGCCGTGCTTCCCGCCCTTCCTCGAGGGCACCAACTCCACGGTCTTCGGCTGGGCCTACGACTGCCGGCCCTGGTCGCAGCACACCTACCGGTGGTACGCCTACGACCCGCTCTCCAAGTCGGTGGTCTACTGTCCGCGGAACAACCTCCGCGGCAAGGAGATGATCCTGCCGGACGGGCCCGGGGAGGCCGTCCGACACACGCCGCAGATGGGCCCGATGACCTTCGCCTACGACTGCGCGAAGCGCAAGTTCGGCCCGCCGAGCTTCGGCCGGCCGTTCGGCAACAGCTGGGACCTGGCCCTGGCGGGCACGCCCCACGGCGTCTACGCCACAACCGGCGGTAAGCTCTTCCTGGCCAAAGTCGAGTCCGGCAAGGTCGAATGGCAGATGGTCGACGCCAAGGCCCCCAGACTGAAATCCGGCTACCACTACGAGTGGGTGCCGCTGGTCTATGACAGCAAGCGCGACCGGCTGCTGCTGGTGATGGGCACCGACAAGCTGGCCGAGGTCTACGAACGCCCGATCAGGGAGGGCGGCGCCTGGGCCGAGCTCAAGCCCAAGGGCGAGGCGGTCATCGCCCGCGAGGCGGTCTACTCGCCGAAGCACGACGCTGTCATCATGCTTGCGCCCAAGAAAGGCCGGCTCTTCATCCTAAACTGCGCCGCCAACGAGTGGAGGGAGTTGGAGGTCGCCTGGCCGGGCCGCGGAGAAGTGGGCGTGGACACGGCCATGGTCTACGATCCGGCCCGCGACCTGTGCGTGCTGCTCCAGGAGCAGAACTTCTCCGCGCCCAACCAGGTGTTCCTGCTGCGTTACGATCCCGGCAAGGCCGCGTGGCGCTGAGTTCCCGGCAAGGATACCCGGGCAGGGGCAAGCCCACGGAATGACTGCCGAATGACTTCGGACTGCAGCCGGCCGTCGGAGCCCCGGGGTGCACCAACGCTATTGCGGGCCGGGCCTACAACGTGAATCGGCCCGCGCGGCAGCGCGGGACGATTCGCGTTCTCTCGGCCGCCACCATCCTGGCGCGGCCTTCGGCCGCAGCCAGGATTCCTCCTGCGCCGTT
>CALGYR010000139.1 GCA_937935355.1 uncultured bacterium
GCTGATCTCCCCCAAGAGTTCACATCGACGGGGAGGTTTGGCACCTCGATGTCGACTCATCGCATCCTGGGGCTGCAGTCGGTCCCAAGGGTTCGGCTGTTCGCCGATTAAAGCGGTACGTGAGTTGGGTTCAGACCGACGCGAGTCAGGTCGGTCCCTATCTGCCGTGGGCGCAGGAGAGTTGAAGGAGAACCTTTCCTAGTACGAGAGGATTGGAAAGGACGGACCCCTGGTGTTCCAGTTATGCCGCCAGGCGTACTGCTGGGTAGCTACGTCCGGAAAGGATAAGCGCTGAAAGCATCTAAGTGTGAAGCCTCCTCCAAGATTAACTCTCCGAGTAAGGGCCCTCGTAGACTACGAGGTTGATAGGCCGGGTGTGTAATGCCGTAAGGCCCAGCTGACCGGTACTAATCGCCCGCGTGCTTGACTGCAATGGGTCGCCTTCCTGCTGATGGCAGGCAGCCCTGCGGTTACGCATCGAACAGCGAGGCCACTTCTAACGCAACTATTCCACGCGCAGTCGGCACCTGGTGCCGGGTCACAATGGGTGTGTCCTGGGCCGCGTGGTGCCGCTGCGCGTCAAGAGTTTCCCGGTGACCAGAGCGGAGGGGTCACACCCGTTCCCATTCCGAACACGGCCGTTAAGCCCTCCCGCGCCAATGGTACTCACGGCCCGATCCGTGGGGAGAGTAGGTCGTTGCCGGGGATTTGATCGAAGGGCCCGTCGCCTCGTGCGGCGGGCCTTTCTTTTTTTGCAGAAGAGGGCGTCGCTATGGTATATGATCGTATGGGGCCGCGCGTTCCCGTGGGCCCGGGACGGCCTTCGCCGGTGAATCCTCCGATGGAGGCTATTGAGCTGGGGGCGCCGGGTAGGCGGCCTTGTTCTTGTTCCACCAGAGGCGCCATTCCACGGGGGTCCAGCGGTCCTGGTTGGTGGTGCCGCGCAGGACATCCACGGCGGCGCGGGCGCGGAAGTCCTTATCTGAGGCGGTGAGTCCAACGAGTGCGCCGAGGGCCTGGGTGTCACCGGCCGAGGCGAGCAGGCTGCAGGCCAGGTCGACGACCTCGTCGGAATCGTCGGAGAGAGCCGCAAGAATGAGCTTGCGGGCAGCGGAATCGTTCCGGGATGCGGCCAGCTCCAGGGCTGCGCAGCGAATCTCCGGTTCGCGGGATCGAAGCGCGGCAGCCAGCGGCTGGGTCTGCTGTTGAGGTGGGAGGGCGGCGGTCAGGAAGAGGACGCGGCGGCCGAGACGGGGAGAGCTGGTGCGTTCGAGGGTCGAGGCCAGGCGTGCCGCCGCATCGGCGGGAGGAAGCGCGGTGAGGGAGGTCTCCAGTTCCGCTGACTCGCGGGCGGTTAGGGCGGCGCCGGAGACGGCCTCTTCGGTGCGGCGCTGCTGGCGGGCCGCCTCCATTTCGTGGATCTTGGTCAGACGGCGGGTTTCGTCCGCCTCGCGTTCGGCCTTCTGCTCGCGGGTCAGCCAGAGCCCGTGCCAGCGGATGAATCCGGCCTCGGCGAGCCGGCGGGCGGCCAGGTCCTGATCGGGATCGATGGCGGCCGCGAGACGGAAGTAGCGCCAGACGAGTTCCCTGTCCACCTCGAGATCGAGGAGGCGGGTGGCCAGTCGCGAGTAGCCGGCGGCATCGTTGTCCTTGAAGGCGGCTTCGGCCAGGGCGCAGGCCGAGGTGACGGCGCGGTCGCGGCTGGCCCGGTAACGGCGGTGCTCCTCGAAGGCTATCTTGGGATTGTAGGTTGCCGAGCGGCTGATCCAGGAGGCAAGGTCGAGCATGCGGTCCCAGGCCTTGGCCTTGGATGCGGCGGCGAAGCGGTCGTCGAAGAGAGCGAGATCGCTCTTGAGCTTCACGGCCACCTGCGCTTTGAAGACGCCATCCTGGACGTGGCCGCCGATCCAGACGTTGTCGCCAGGGGAAAAGCCTTTGAGAGCGTCGGCGGCGGCGAGCTGGAGCTTCTGGTCCGTGCCGAAGAGGGTGAAGTCCGTTCCCCGGACGTCGCGGAGCTTGCCCTCGACGCAGACGAGCTGCCCGGCGAGGGCGGCGTCCGCGAGGCCCTCGGGGTCGGTGTAGCGGTAGCTCTGCCCGCGGTGGGTGTAGACGGTGACGACCTGCTTGTCGATGCGGATCTGGCTGGACTCGAGATCGTCGCCCTCGGCCGCCAGGATGGGGCCGGCCAGGAGTGCCAGGCAGATTGCCGCCAGTGATGCGATCTTCGTGGTCACGTCAGTTTCCTCCTGCCTGGGACTTGGCGCTTGAGGCGGCACGCGGGGGGAAGTCGACCAGCCACACGCGCCCCTTGAGGCTGAGGGCGGCAGCGACGGCAGGCGAGCCGGGTTGGGCGGATCGGACGGCCAGGGGGCCGGCCAGCCCCGCTGCGGTCACCTCTGCGACCGGGAGGAATGTGCCGTGGCCGGTGGACAGGAGTGCGCGCATCGAGCCGGGGCGGGCGACCACGAGATCGGCGCGTCCGTCGCCATTGACGTCTCCGGCGGCCAATCCCAAGGGCAGCTCTCCGGCCTGGCCGGCAGGACGCAGAGCGGGTTTGCCCGCGTCGTCGGTGCCGAGCAGGGCGAGACCGCCATGTGCACCGGCGAAGAGGAGCACGGTTTCGGTGCGGCCATTGCCGTTGAAGTCGGCGGAGGCTGCCGCGGAGACCAGGCCGGCGGGCAACGGCACTGTGCCGGCCGGTTTGAGGGTGGCCGGAGCGGAGGGGCGATCGAGCGCGAAAAGCTGGGCGCTGCCGGGTTTGGTGCCGCCGGAGATGATGGCGACCAGGGTGGCGGGCTTGTCGGCCGCCTGGCGAAGCTCGGTCAGGACCACGGGGGCCCCCGAGGGAGGCAGCGGCGCGGTGGCCAGGATCGACCCATCGGTCCTGAGGACCGTGATCCGTCCGTCGCGCCGGTTGGCCACGACGTAGTCGCAGCGGCCGTCGCCGTCAACGTCCGACAGCAGCAGGGCGTCGCTGAATGGCGCGGCCCGGCCTGCCTGGCCCGCGTGGGGCGGCGTGGCGGCCGACGCCACCGCGCCGCGGATCAGTCCGGCGCGGCCGGAGACCCAGTCGATCCAGCCGAGGTCCATCCGGCCGTCGCCGTCCAGGTCGGCCGGGGAGAAACCGATGGGCGCCCCGGCCAGGGGCAGCTCGATGATGCGCGGGACGGAGGCGTTGTCGGAACCTCCGGTAAGCGAGAGCGCCAGCATTCCGGAGCGGGCGGTTCCGCAGGCTGCGGCCAGATCGGGCCTGGCGTCTCCGTCGATATCGGCCATGGCCAGGCCCAGCGCCTGCGCGTGGTAGGCTTCGGTCAGGCGCATGTCCAGTTCGCGGAGGCGGCCGGGTGGGAATGCCACTTTGACGGTGACGGCCGTTTCCGCCGTCTTGGCTCCGGAAGTGGCCCGGATTCGTATTCTATGAGTGGAGGGGACGTCGACGGTGGTCTTGTCCCCTGGCGTCCAGGACAGCTTGCCCGTGGCGCCATTGAGGAGCAGTCCTTCGATCTTCTCGATCAGTTCGAGGCGGACCGGCTCGGCGTTAGGCGGCATCTCGCTCTTGCCGCCCGGCCAGGTGACCTGGGGAGTCACGGTCAACTCGATCGGCTCGAGCGGCCATACGGTCAGCTCCGGCAGCGAAGCGAAAGCGATCTCGGTGGGCGCGACCTTGGCCTGAGGCTGAGGCACGCGGGGCCCAGGCCGAACGGGAGGCTGCGGAGGCTTCGGGGGGGCCATGCCCAGCCAGCCCAGCACCGTGGGGTTCTTGTGAAGGCCGGCCGCGTAGGCTCCCGCGGCTCCGAGGGCCAGGCCGGCGATCACCGCCATAACGGCCACCCGTGCCTTGCGGCTCTTTGGTTTGGCGCCGATGCCGGCGACCTCCCGCCGCTGGCCCTGCGCGTGTCGCGCCTGCTTGCCGTCGGAGGGCTTGGCGCCCAGGGTGTCCTGGCAGTGTTTGCAGCAGCGCCGATTGTCGTGCATCCCGAGGTCTTGTTCGGGAACGGTGCGGAGGCAGAACTCGCAGCGGGCGGCCCCGCCGGCGACCTTGTTGGCGCCCTGGTCCCTCTCCAGCCACTTGGCCAGGCGTTTGGCTCGCGGGCCGTCGGGTGCGGCCTGGAGGCAGCGCTTGTACGCGTCCTGGGCCTCCTCGATGAGGCCGCGCTTCTCGTAGCTCTGCCCCAGGAAGTAGAACGCCTCGGGATCGTTCGGGCGCGCCTCGACCGCCTTCTGGAAGACGGTCGTGGCCCTGGTGAAATCCCGGCTGCCGAGAATGGCCCGGCCCATCAGGATCAGGGTGTGGAAGTGCCCCGGGCACTGGTCCAGGATCCTCTGGCACAGGGCGGCGGAGGCTTCCAGTTCGCCGTCCTGGAACTTGGTAAGCGCCTCGGTGTAGAGGCCCTGCACCTCCGGCGGGATTTCTCCGGCCGGGGCGGGAGCCGACTCCTGCTCGCCGTCGGTCTGCGCGGCGGCCGCGCCGCCGCCGGTCCCGGAACCGCCGAAGAACTCGGCCATCTCGGCGTCGGCCTGGGTGCTCAGGGCCGAAGCGGCGTTGTCGGCCAGGGTGGGATCGGGTGCCCCGGTTTCGGGCGGAGGAGCCGCGGGCGCATCAACGGGGGCGGGGCCGTCGGTTGCCGGTTCTCCGCCCAGGGGCGGAAGCTCGGGGATGGTACGGTTGAGATCGACGACGGTTCTCTCGATCGGTACCGGCGGCGTGGCCGGGAAAACGGGGGGCAGGTTCTCATCCGCAGGCGGGGGCGGTTCGGGCGCGACCGGTTCCGCCACCGGCGGCGGGGGCGGTGCCGATGCCGCGCGGACCTTGCCGATCCAGGCGCGGATCTTCGGCGCATCGTCCACGTCGGGGGACAGCGTCAGAAAACGTTCGTAGGCGTCGGCTGCCTCGCCGTCGCGGCCCAGCTTGCGGCAGGCGAAGCCCATGTTGTTGTAGGCTTCCGCGTAGTCGGGGTTGAGGTCCAGCGCCCTGCGCAGGCTGGCAATGGCCTCCTCGAAGCGGCTCATGTCGATCAACACCATGCCGAGGTTGTTGTGGGCCACGGTCATGCCCGGGTCCGCCGCTATGGTCTGGCGGTAGAGCGCCTCGGCCTTTTCGAGCATGCCCTGATCGTGGGCGTTCAGCGCCTGGTCGAAGGCCTGCTGCGCGGCCGGCGAGGGTGCGCCTCCGCCGCCCGGGTTGGCGTTTTGGGGACTCATCAGCCCTGCCTTTCAGTGGCCTGTTGGGTGTCGGCCGGAGGTTTGCCGCCGGGAAGTTCCGCCTCCTCGATCAACATCACCGGAATGTCGTCGATCACGGGATAGCGGCGCCCGCACTCGCTGCACACCAGCCGGTCGCCCTCCAGCCGGACCGGCTTCTTATCGAGGGGGCATACCAGGATGTCGAGGAGTTCCTTGGCTATCGCCATGTATTTTACCTCCTGCCAATGCGTGCAGCCGGAAGCGCTGGGTGACCAGTTTAAGGATGGGCAAGGGGGTGTCAAGGGTGGCGTTTCAGGGATGGCCGTCGGCTGCCGACAGCTCCTGCGCCTCCTTCTCGGCGATGCTCGGCAGGCGCCCGCCGCTCTCCCTGCGGATCCTCGCGGCCAGCCGGAACATGAGCAGCCCGGATAGGATCATGGCGACCATCACGAAGAGGAAGAGCCGCTGCCGGCCGGGCGCGCCGCCCCCGAAGTGGACAACCATCAGGGGGCCGAGGAAGGCCCCTCCCAGGGAGCGGAAGCCGGTGAGGCCGATGTGCACCCCCTGGTACAGGGGCACGTCCTCCTTCTTGGCGAAGTACATGGCCCCGAGGGTCCAGACCAGGCCCTGTCCCGCGGCGACCGCGCCCTGGAAGAATGAGCCGATCCAGACGATGGCTACGGGGGCCAGGGTCACCGGGCCCAGGCGCAGGCCGCCGGCCGGCACGAAGAAGGCGCAGAAGTAGGTCAGCGGCAGGACCGACCAGACGATGTTCATGAATCCGCGCATGACGATCGGGTTGCTCCGGTCGAGCACCCGCCCCCAGAGGCCGACGGTCATCACCCCGAGGATCTGGGGGATGATGGTGGTGGTGATCTGCATCTCGTTGAGGCTGGCCTTGAGGTCGTCGCGCAGCACGATGGGGATGATGGGGCTGACCATCAGGTTGGCCAGCCCGAAGATGAAGAAGTCGATCATGTAGGTGCGGAAGCGGTGGTCGTTCCTGAGCACTTTGAGAGCCGCCAGGACGGGAAAGGCGGCCGGCCCCGACGGTTCCTCCTCCAGCCGGTTCTCGCCTCGGACGCGGATGCGCCCGTAGATGAAGGCCGCGATCAGCGCACAGCATCCTCCGATGGGCAGAATGCCGCGGTGGATGTCCCCGAAGCCTTCGTGGCCGATGATCTTGCTGCCCGTGTATCCCACGACGGCGGCGATGAGCATGGCCCAGCGGTTGGTGAACCCGGTGATCATGCCGCGTATTCTGGCCGGATAGTTGGCGCTCAGGATCCCGGCCCGGGCAGGTGCGCCGACGTTGTTGATGAAGTCCATCAGGCCGGCCAGGAGGCAGAAGACTGCCGGCTTGCCCACCAGCCCCAGGCAGAAGAAGATGCTGGCCGACATCACCGAGGGCCAGAATACCAGCGGCATCTTGTGGCGGCGCTGGGCGACGCCTCCCCAGAAGAAGGCCAGGATCATCCCGGCGCCGCCCACGCTGGTGTAGAGGGCCAGCTCCCACTGGCTGGCATCGAGCACCTTGGCGGCGATGTTGGTCAGCATCGCGCCCACGCCCATGGACACGCCGCCGAAGATGGCCGCCCGTACGTTGTAGTAGTACGTCGGGCGCACCGAGAGCGGCAGCTCGTCGTAGATGGTGAAGACGCCGCGGACATCCAGTGACGGCACGGTTCCGGAACCCTTTCCTCTCGCTCTGGAGACTCAGGGCATTCTAGCCGGCGGACCGCCGAGGGCAACTTGCATCGGCTTGCGCCGGCCATATAACGGCGGTCATGGCCGTGCGCATCAGCCGCCGACGGTTCGAGGAGATCGCCCTCGACGCCATCCGGAGCCTGCCGGAGGAGTTCCTGGAGCACGTCGAGGGCTGCGTGGTGGCGGTGGAGCGCCGGCCCTCCCGCGATGTCCTCGAGAAGCTCGACGTTCCGGAGGGCGGAACGCTCTTCGGATATTACGAGGGAGTGGCGCTCGTCGACCGGCACTTCGACGACCTGCCCGGGCGGCCTCCGACCATCACGCTGTACTCCGAGCCGCTCGCGGCGGCCTGCGGCTCCGAGGAGGAGCTGGCCGGGGAGATCCGCGTGACCGTCCTCCACGAGGTCGCCCACCACCTGGGCATCGACGACGCGCGGCTGGAAGAACTGGGCTACGGGTGAGCGGCTATGCCGTGGCCGGCACGGCATCCTCTGCGGCCGGGGCCTTGACCGCGGGCAGCCGGGCGCTGGTGCGCCGGGCCTTGACCCGCTCCCAGCGCGCGAGCATCTCGGCCATATCCCCGCGCATCAGGACGGCGGGGGCGTTCCTGACGGCGTTGCCGGCGCGCGGTTCTGAGACGGTCTTCAATCCCAGCATCCGGCCGTAGAAGCTTTCGTGCCTGGGGTTGAAGGTGAAGAGCACCACATCGGCCAATGCGCGGCCGCCTTCCAGTGTGGCGCTGATCAGCTGCATGACCACCTGAAGATGCTCTCGGCAGCCCGGGCGGGTCACGATCCGCCAGGAGGCCCCCAGGCGCCGGCCTGCTGCGCGGCACTCCTGCCGCAGCTGATCGACGACGTCCTTGAAGTCGTCGTCGGCGTGCAGCCCGGCGGGGCCGTCGACTGTGTAGCTGTTGGAGCCCAGCAGCGTGCCGTCCCCGTCCTCGGCCATGAGCACGGTGGTCTCCGGGATGATGTCCAGGTGCGGGTAGTGACGGAGCAGGCCGTCGGGCCGGGCCTCGGCGTAGCCCTCGCCCACGAACACGTCGTGGGTCAGGCTCCACACGGCTTCGAGGTCCCTGAGCGTGTTCGCTTTTCGAATGCGCATGGCGTGCCTCCTTCAGTTGGTTCTGACGCCCATCCGACGGCCAAGGCGTCCGGCGGCGACGGTCGGTGCGTGGGCGGACGGCTGGATGGGCCGCTGCGCGGAGTTCCCGGCCATGGCTTCGGCCCGGCCGAGGTCGCGCTCTCCGGGCAGACCGGCGCGGATGAGCAGGTTCTTGACGGCGCAGCGGTCGGTGAGGCCGGAGAGAACCAGGTTGAGCGCGGTGCCCGCGGCGATGAGCAGGAACCAGGGGCTGACGATCTGGGCCAGGAGAAGCCCGGCGAGCAGCGAGGTGCCGGCGAGGATCCGCCCGGCCCGCTCATGGGTGAGGACCGGTGCGTCGGCGCGGACCTGGGGGCGTTGCCACACGGTGACGTGGACCGGGCCGGCGTGAACCTGCAGTCCGGCCAGGCCCTCGCGCCCGATGCTGTCGCGCAGTTCCCCGGCGGTGTGGCTGGCGGCCAGCGAATCGGCGTACTGCTGGTTCTGCTCCCGGGAGTTGCGAAGGAAGACCCTGGTGAAGGCGGTCGAGAGTCGGGCCAGGGTCGGACCGGGCCTGACGAGGTCGCGCGCGAGAATGGCCCCGTCGGCCCTGGCCAGGCGCTGCATCTCGCGCAGCACGCGGGCCGGGGTGTCGAAGTGGTGGAGCATGTAGTGGCAGGCCACCACGTCGAAGGAGCCGGAGGCCAGGCCGGTGTCGGCTGCGTCGGCGTGGATGAAGCGCACCCGGGCGGCGACTCCGGCGCGTTCGGCCTCGGCGCGGGCGAGATCGAGCATGGCCGGGGCGAGGTCCAGGCCCACAACCTCGATGTCCGGGCGCTTCCTGGCCCAATGGATGGGCATGAGTCCCGGCCCCGTGCCCAAGTCCAGGACCCGGCCGCCGAATGGGACCTGGGCGAGCACGCGATCCGCGAAGGGCCGGAGTATCCAGCGCCACATCCTGCCGGCTGTTCCGCGGTATGCGACTGCCTCGGAGTCGTCAGCCATGATGTCACCGGCGGGCTCTGCCACTCGACCTTGGCCATTCAGGAACCTGCGCGGAAAAGAGACCATGATGAATCTCCTGTTCTGAGCCAGCCTTGCTTATGGTGACAATAGCTCAGAATATGCCCAAGGGCTGTTGGTCAATAAGTTGCGTGGATGCGTGCTTTGAGTGTTGCGATTGACTGGCTCTAGATACTTGGTAGACTAGATATGTGCGCACTTGCGCGCAAAAAAAGGCATTGTGAGGGTGAGATGGCTTACGTTCGGTCAAGGGCTGTCCAAGAACTTATCGATGCCTTTCTGCTCGGGGAGCAGAAGGGGGCCGAAGCGGCTATGGATCGCATGGCGTCGGACGAACCCCTTAGTGGCCACTGTCGGTCCATTCTGGCCGCGTGGTGCCAACAGCGACAGGTCCTTGTGGACACCGATGCCGTCATGACAGGACTGCGCGAGGCACTGCAGTCGCCTCCGGAGGATGCCGAGTTGATGCTGGTCCTCCTGGCCGTGGCCACGCAGACCTTCGCCAACAACAACCGGCTGGGAGAGGCTCAGCGCAGCCTGCGGCTTCTGAAACAGCTGACGCCTCCCGGGGTGCCGCCGCTCTGGGAGGCGCGACTGGCCATGGCCGGCGTCTTCGTGCCGGAGCGGCTGGGACGGAAGGCCGAGGCTTATGAGCTGACCAAGCGGGTCTGCGGCATGCCAGTGCCGCAGCGCTGCAAAGTCTGGTACGCCTATCGCCTGGCCCTGGTGCACACAGCGATCAACGTGGCGGACTTCTCCACGGCGACGCGCGTGCTCGACGAGCTTGAGGCCCATCCGCCTATCGATCCGGCCCAGCTTGTGACCCTGCGCGAGAGGCGAATCCGGGTACGGATGTTGCGGGGGCAGGCCCGGGAGGCGCTGGCGCTGCTCGATGGCCTGCCGGCCGCGACATCGGCCGTGGAGCGCGATCGGCGGCTCCAGTACCGTCTGACGTCCCTGCTGTTCTTGGGGCGATTCACGGAGGCCGACCGGGCGATCGATGCGGCTGTGGGGAAGATCCTGCCGGGGCACATTGAGTACTATCGCGCCACTGTCTGTCTGCACCGCGGGGATGCGGCCGGCGCGCGGAAATACTCCTCTCGGGCGCTCAGGGAGGAAGGCCGGTCCCCCCTGTTCCTGATGGACAATGCGACTCATCTGGCATTGGCCGAACTCATGGACGGCCGGGCTCAGGCTGCCCGCGTGCTGCTCAGAACGGTGGATGCCGAGGCGAAGGATCCCTTCCTGGACATGCTCTGGGCCCAGGTGCTGATGCTTGAGGGCCAGGAGGCGCGCGCCGCCCGGCACTTCCGGAGGATACTCGACCGGAAGGATCCGATATTCCTGCGCGAGAGCTTGCGCGACGCCGTGGCGTTCAACGGCATGCAAATGGCCCGGCTCTGGACGCTGGCCGAGGGGCTGGGCCCGGAAGATGCAGGCGCCCCGGCCGGGACGGGGCCCGATGCGGTCAAGCCGGCGGCCGGGGCGGAAGCGGTCCTTGTCGGGCAGAGCCCGGCGATCGTGGAAGTCCGGGAGCAGATCGGCCGGTTCGCCTCCCTCGACGAGACCGTGCTCGTGACCGGCGAGACCGGCACGGGCAAGGAACTGGCCGCCCGGCTGCTCCACGACCGGAGCCCGCGCGCGGCCGAGCCCTTCATCGCCGTCAACTGCGCCGCGATCTCCGACACGCTGATCGAGTCGGAGCTTTTCGGCCACGTCCAGGGGGCCTTCACCGGCGCGGTGCGGGACAGCGAGGGGCTCTTCAGCGCTGCCGGCAGGGGCACGCTCTTCCTGGACGAGATTTCCTCGATGTCCGCGCGGTTGCAGGGCGCGCTGCTCAGGGTGCTGGAGGACGGCGAGATCCGGCCGGTGGGCTCGAGCCGCCCGCGCAAGGTGCGGGCGCGGGTCGTCGCCGCCAGCAACCGTCCGCTGGAGGAACTGGTCGGAGACGGCTCCTTCCGCGCCGACCTGTACTACCGCCTGGCCCGGCTCGAGCTCAAGCTGCCTCCGCTGCGCGAGCGCCTGGAGGACCTGCCGTTGCTGGTCCGGCACTTCCTGCAGCGTTCTTTCGATTACGGGCAGGTGGCGGTGGGCGAAGACCTGCTGCACGCCCTGGCCGGCCACTCCTGGCCCGGCAACGTGCGCGAGCTGCAGAACGAGGTCGAGCGCATCGTGCTGCTCTCCGGCGGGCAGCCCGTGCTCGGCGCCGGGCTCTTCGATCGCCAGTCCGCGGCTGCGCAGCCCGCGGTCCCGGCGGAGGCCGCCGCCGCGCCCGGGGCGCCCGCCCCGGGCCGCTTCCCCAAGCCGCACAAACGTATGGCCGTGCTCCGGGCGCTCTTCGCCGAGCACGCGGAGCTTACCCGGGCCGAGGTCGCGGAGTTGCTCGGTTGCGCGCCCAACAGCGCGACGAGCTACCTTAAGCGGCTCGAGGCCGAGGGGCTCATCGAGAGGGTCCGCACCTCGGCGTCGTTGCGGACGTCCTATTTCGCCCTCAAGGTAACTGACCCGTAGCGAGGGGTGCCAAAGGCGGCCCGCCGCGCCGAAGCGGCTGCCCCGAACGTTGCCGGGGAAGCCGTTTGCGGGCCTGCGTCCGCTGCGTTTTGTGCGCCGGAAAGCGCCCTTTTGCCCTTTGCGCGGGCGCCGGTTTTTCCTATAATTCAGCTGTCGACAGGAGCACCTTTTGGCGACTCCCGGCGGGCGGATTTCCGAGGACGGACACGGCTTGGAACTCGAGGCAGGGCAGGCGAACGGAAGGACGGCGGAGCCGGGCGCGGCGGGCGCCCGCCCGCTGGTGTCGGTGATCCTGCTGGCCTGCAACAAGGCCGCCTACACCGAGCGCTGCCTGCGGGGGCTCCTGGCCACGCCCTACCGGCCTTTCGAGGTGGTGGCCGTCAACAACGGCTCGACCGACGCCACCGGCAAGCTGCTCGACGAATACTCCGCGCGCCTCTCCGGCGCGGGCATCGAGGTGCAGCGGCTCTACTTCGAACGCAACGTGGGGGCCATCGTCGGGCGCAACGAGGCCATGGCCAAGGCCCGCGGCGAGTTCATCGCCTTCCTGGATAACGACGTCACCCCGCGGACCCTGTCGTGGATGGGCCGGCTGGTCGCCTTCCTGCGCGAGCGCCGCGACGTTGGCGTGGTGGGTCCCAGGATGATCTATCCCTTTCCGCCGCACCTCATCCAGTGCGCGGGCTGCGAGGTCTCGCCCACCGGCCGGGTAAGCTTCCTGGGCCGGGGCGAGCCGCGCGAGTCGCCGGAGTTCGGGAGGGAGCGCGAGTGCCAGGCGCTCATCTCCGCCTGCTGGATGATGCCGGCCACGGCCGCCAGGGTGGCCGGGCCGCTGGACGAGGGCTACAGCCCGGTGCAGTTCGAGGACATCGACTACTGCTACCGGCTGCGCGAGGCCGGCTACAAGGTGGTCTATCTTCCGAGCGTGGAGATGTACCACTTCGAGAACGTCACCACCGGACGCACCGAGGGCCTCAACTACAAGTACCTGACCGTCAAGAACGGCCTGCGCTTCAAGAACAAGTGGCGTCGGCGCTTCGCAAGGGAGGGCGGCCGCCCGGACGCCGAGATGCCCTGGCGCTACGATCTGCCCACCTGCAAGCTGGAGGACATCGGTGAGTTGGAAACGGTCGGTTAGCGCGGCGGCCCTCGCGGCGGCGGTTGCGGCTGCCGCCGGATGCTCCGGCGGTCCGACCGGTCAGGCCGATCCGACCGGCCCGAGCGCCCCCGCACCCGCCGAGGCCATGAAGGAGCGCCTGGCCAACCAGGCGCGGGCCATCGTGGAGCTCGGCGTCGAGAACGACCGGCTGCAGGCCCGGATCGACGAGTTGCGCGCCGAGGTGGCCCGGCTCGAGGCCGAGCTCAAAGCCCGCGCGGGCTCGCCTCCCGCCGCCGTGCCCAAAGCGGAGTCCGGGCCGCGCCCGATCCCGCCGATCGGGAGGTACTGATAGGCCATGGCCCGGCCGCGCTCGCCCAGCTGCCGCCTGACGGCCTTCGCGGTCTTCGCCGCGGTCCTGGCCGTGGCGGCCGTCGGCTGCGGCCCGCGCGCTGAGGACGCCCAGCCGCGGACCGCGTCCGGGGCCGGAGCCGCGGCCCAGGGCCAGGCTCAGACGCAGTCCCAGGCCGGCGCCCGGCCCGGGTCCGCTCCATGCGAACTGCCGTCGGCGGTAGTTGCCGCGCGGCAGGTGACGGTGATCTCCGAGATGCTCATCAGGCTTTCCCAGGTGACGTCGATCGTGCTCAACCTGGTCTGCCACTGAACGACCGGAAGGACGAGTTCATGCCCGAGACCCCCGACGCTCCCGAAACCCCCGAAGCCCCGCAGGCCCCGGAGGCGAAGCCCGCCGCCGCTGCCGAACACGGCACCGCGCTGACCGTTGCCACCGCCGCCGGCGGGGTCAAGGACCTGCTCATCGAGGACGAGCTCAAGCAGAGCTACCTGACCTACGCGATGAGCGTGATCGTCTCGCGCGCGTTGCCCGACGCCCGGGACGGCATGAAACCCAGCCAGCGGCGCGTGCTGGTGGCCATGCGCGACCTGAACCTCACGCCGCGCGCCCACTTCCGGAAGTGCGCCAAGATCTGCGGCGACACCTCCGGAAACTACCACCCCCACGGCGAGCAGGTGGTCTACCCGACCCTGGTGCGCATGGCCCAGCCCTTCAACATGCGCTACCCGCTCATCGAGGGCCAGGGCAACTTCGGATCCATCGACGGCGACCCGCCGGCGGCCATGCGCTACACCGAGGCGCGGCTCTCGGCCGTGGCCATGGACATGATGGAGGACCTGGACAAGGACTCCGTCGACTACACGCCCAACTACGACGAGACCCGCGAGGAGCCGGTGGTCCTCCCGGGCAAGTTCCCCAACCTGATCTGCAACGGCGGTTCGGGCATCGCCGTGGGCATGGCCACCAACCTTCCGCCGCACAACGTGCGCGAGGTCTGCGACGCGCTCGTCGCTCTCGTCGAGAGGCCGGACATCTCCGTCGAGGAGCTCATGCGCCACGTGCCCGGGCCGGACTTCCCGACCGGCGGGCTGATCTGCGGGCGCTCCGGCATCCGCAAGGCCTACCTCACCGGGCGCGGGCACATCACCGTGCGCGCCAAGCTCCACGTCGAGAACCTGCGCGGCGACAAGGAGCAGATCGTCGTCACCGAGATCCCCTACCAGGTGATCAAGGAGCGGCTGATCGAGAAGATCGTCGACTGCGTCAAGGCCGACCGGATCCAGGGGGTCTCCGACGTCAACGACGAGTCCGACCGCGAGGGCATGCGCCTGGTCATCCAGTTGAAGCGCGGCGAGGAGAGCGCGGTGGTCATCAACCAGCTCTTCAAGAACACGCCGCTGCAGGAGACCTTCGCGATCTGCAACCTGGCCCTGGTCGGCGGGCAGCCGCGGACGCTCAACCTCAAGGAGATGCTCGAGGTCTTCCGCGACCACCGCGTGGAGGTCATCGAGCGGCGCACCCGGTGGCTGCTCGCCAAGGCCGAGGCGCGGCTGCACATCCTCGAGGGCCTGATCATCGCCCTCGACGCCATCGACGAGGTCATCAGCATCATCCGGGCGGCCGCCGACACCCCCTCGGCCCGCGCCGCGCTCAAGGCCCGCTTCCGTTTCTCGGACAAGCAGGCCGACGCCATCCTCGAGATGAAGCTCTCGCGGCTGACCGGGCTCTCGCGGGACGAGGTCCGCAAGGAATACGACGGCGTCCGCGAGCAGATCCGCGAGTACAAGGCCATCCTCTCCGACCGCAACCTGGTGCTGGACATCTTCCGCGAGGACCTCTTCGAACTCCGCGAGAAGTACGGCGACGACCGCCGCACCGAGATCATCAGCGACGTCGGCGAGTTCGAGATCGAGGACCTCGTCGCCGAGGAGATGGTCGCGGTCACGGTCAGCCACGCCGGCTACGTCAAGCGCGAGCCGCTGGACAGCTACCGCTCCCAGCGCCGCGGCGGCAAGGGCGTGATCGGCCAGGACCTGAAGGAGGGCGATTTCACCGAGCGCCTCTTCAGCGCCTCGACCCACGACTACCTGCTCTTCTTCACCGACCGCGGGCGCTGCCACTGGGTCAAGGTCTACGACCTGCCCCAGCTCGGGCGCGCCGCGCGCGGCCGGTCGCTGGCCAATCTGCTGGCGCTCGCCCAGGGCGAGAAGGTCTCGAACGTGGTGCCCATCCGCACCTTCGCGGACGGCAAGTACCTCTTCATGGCCACCGCCGCCGGCACGGTCAAGAAGGTGGAGCTGGCCGCCTTCTCGAACCCGAGGAAGGGCGGCATCATCGCCATCGATCTCGCCGACGGCGACCACCTGGTGGGCGTCGAGCTCACCGGCGGCAAGGACGAGCTGTTGCTCGCCACCAGCGAAGGCCAGGCGGTACGCTTCAAGGAGGACGACGTCCGGGCCATGGGACGCGGGGCGGCCGGGGTGCGCGGGGCCAAGCTCGGCGAGAAGGACCGGGTGGTCTCCCTGGTGCTGGCCGTGCCCGGCTCGAACATCCTGACCGTCTGCGAGCGGGGCTACGGCAAGCGCTCGCCCATCGACGACTACCGCCTGATCCGCCGCGGCGGCTCGGGAGTCATCAACATCAACACCAGCGAGCGCAACGGCCCGGTGGTGGCTTGCATGGCCGTGGCCGACGACGACGAGATCATGATCACCACGGCGGCGGGGCAGGTGGTGCGCTCGCCCGTCAAGGACATCCGCATCACCGGCCGCAACGCCCAGGGCGTGCGGGTCATGACCCTCGACGGCAGCGACCGGATCACCTCGGTGGCCCACCTGCCGCGCGAGTCGGACGCCGAGGCCGGTGCGGGCGAGGCCGGCAAGGACCAGGCCCCGGGCGGGGCGGCCGAGGGCGCTCCGGACAAGCCGGGCGCCGCGGCACCCAAGAAGGGCGCGGCCAAGCCTCCGGCCGAGCCGACTCCCGAGGAGGCGGCCGAGGAGGACCGCATCCAGAAGGAGATCGAGAAGCGCCTGGAGGAGGACGAGAAGCACCTCTCCGGGAGATTCCAGAAGGAGGAGTGACGGTACGGCGGGTCTTGGGTTTAGGGTCTAGGGTCTAGGGTCTAGGGTCTAGGGGCTAGGGGCTAGGGGCTAGGGGCTAGGGGCTAGGGGCTGGGGTTTACGGCTTTCGCCCGGCTCTCGTCTCAGCCCCTAGACCCCAGCCCCCAGCCCCTTGTTAAGGAGCTATTCCGATGGACGGCGTCAATCAAGCACCGGTCGTTCCCCAGGCGATTCCCGTGGCCGGAGCGGTCCCCGCGGCGGCCCGGCCGCCCATCGAGGTCCGCAACCTGGTCAAGCGCTTCAAGGACGTCGAGGCCGTCTCCGGCCTGTCCTTCAGCGTGGGCCGCGGCGAGATCTGCGCGCTGGTCGGCCCCAACGGCGCGGGCAAGACCTCCACGATGCGGATCCTGGCCACGCTTAGCCGGCCGACTTCCGGCTCGGCCTTCGTCGAGGGCCTGGACTGCTGGCGGCAGATGCGGCTGGTCCGCGCCAAGATGGGCTACATGCCCGACCGTTACGGTCTGTACCGGGACCTGGCCGTCCGCGAGTACCTGGAGCTCTTCGCCTCGGCCTACGGCGTGCCCGAGAAGGACCAGAGGGGCCTGATCGACGGGCTCCTCGAGCTCACCGGCCTCAAGGACCTGGCCTCCAAGGCCGCCGACCAGCTTTCCTTGGGCATGCGCCAGCGCTTCTTCCTGGCGCGGACGCTGGTGCACTCGCCGTCGGTGCTCATCCTCGACGAGCCGGCGGCCAACCTCGACCCGCGCGCCCGGGTCGAGCTCCGCGAGGTCCTCAAAACCCTCCAGAGCCGCGGCGTGACCATCCTCATCTCCTCGCACATCCTGAGCGAGCTCCAGGACGTCTGCGACCACGTGGTCATCCTCGAGAAGGGGCGGCTGGTGCACGCCGGGGCGCTCGACGCCGCGCTGGCCGCGGCCCGCGAGAACCCGGCGGTGCGCATCGACGTGGCCTCGGACCCCGAGAAGGCCCGCGGCGTGCTCGCCGGCCTCGAGTTCGTCAAGAACGTGCAGCTGGCCGGCGATTCGCTCCTGGTCGAGTACGTCGGCGGCGAGGAGAAGATCGCCGAGCTCTCCGCGGCGCTGGTCAAGGCCAATGTGGCCATCGAGCGCCTGGCCGAGGACAAGGCCAGCCTCGAGGAGCTCTTCATGAGGCTGACCAAGGGCGAGCTGGCCTGAGGGCGGAGAGCGTCCGACCTGTCTGACCAGTCGGACCGGTCCGACCAGTCCGACGGTCGGGTGCGAAGCCTGCGAGGGACGCGGCGTGAAGCTGCTGACCGGCCTCCGCGCGGCGCTGTACTGCTTCCCGGGAAACAGGGAGGAGTGGCCGGCCGCCGTCTTCCGGGCTCGGGGGGCGCGGCTCGCGCACGCGGGCGTCTTCATGGTTGCGCCGGCGGGCTGGCTGGTCACGCGGTTTGACCCCAGTGATCGGGACGTATGGGAAGCCGCCTGTTTCGTCTACGCCGGGTTGGTCATGCTCGTCATGGGCGGTGGCCTCCTCTTCGCGGGGCTGCCCGAAATGCTCCGTGGAGGCCCGGCCGCCCGCAGTTTCGCCGCGGCCGAATGGCGCCACCTGCGCGGGAGGCCCGGCGGCTTCGGCCGCGTCTTCCGGTGGGGTTTTGGGCTGGTGGCCTGGGGCGGCCCCGGGCTCCTCTTTGCCTGGCTATATGCGAGCGGCAGGTGGATGAGGACAAACGAGGAGTTTGCGGTCGTGTTATCTCTGATCGCCTTGGGGTTTTCGTTGATCCTGCCGGTGGCGCTGGCCGTCTCCGCGGCCGTCAACCTGTCCGCGTCCCGGCGCGACGGCGCCGCTGCGCACCTGCTCATGGGGCCGTTGGCCGCCGACCATCTCGGCTGGGCCGCGGCCAATGCCCAGGCCAGGAGGGGCGCGCGCATGTTGTTGCTGGCGCTGCCTCTCTACGCTGTGGCCGGCCTCTTGGTGGTCTTTGCCGATAGCGGCTTGGAGTCGGAGGTGGACCCCTCGCGCGTGTGCTGCCTGCTGGCTTTGGGCCTGCTTCTCGAGCTAATGATGGTCCGGCGGGCCGCGGTCCTCGGCGTGTGGTTGGGAGCGACCGTCGACCGGCCGGGCGTGGCCGCCTTCCTGGCTGCGCTGGGAGCCGGAGCGTTGCTCCTGGCGCGCTGGGCCGCCTTGGTCGCCGCGGCCGTCTTCGCCGACTCGTACGGGTATGAGATCGAGTACCTCGACGAACTCCTGGCCGTGGGCTGGTTCGTCGTCTGCGAGTGGTTCTGTTTCGCGTGCGTCGTGCCGCTGGGGATGTGGGCGGCGCGGTCGTCGCTCTCGGCCCCGCTGGGGCTGCGGCTGGGACCGTGGCTCGAGCGCGTCGGCGAGCGCATAGCCGAATGGGGCCGGAGGATGGGTTCCGGCGAGGGCCCGGCGGCCGGGGGACTGGGCCGATGGACCCGCCTGAGGTTGATCCCGCGGACTCGCGTGTCGCCGTTGGGTTGGAAGTGGCATCTTGTCTGGACCTGCGCAATGGCCCTGGCGATAGGATGTCTTCTGGCCCTGTCGAGAGAGATCGCCGGGGAGTCCAGCATCTATGACGACGGCTTCTGGGCCGACTACTGCTTCTGGGGCGGGCTGATTCTGCTCGTGCTCGTCACGCTCTTCGTTCACGGCATCCTGCGGCGGCGGCGCGGAGCGTTCTCTGCCTCGCGGGAGACGGCGGCCGGAGACGCGGCGCCGTGAGCCTCCTGCCGGCCCGGCTGCGCGAGGTCCTGCGGGACCCGCTCTATCGTTGGGAGTTGCGGAGCTATTGGACCTGGCGGCGGTATCTTGGGAGTTGGGCCTTCTGTCTGGGCTTTGTTGCGCTGACGTGTGTACTGGCCCGTCTGGGCCTGCGGCAGGGCTGGCTTATTGGGCCTGACCACAGCATGAGCGTCCAGGAAGCGTTTGTCGATCTGGGAAGCCATTTCCTGACGCTTGTCAGGCTTCCCCTGTTGCTTCTCGCCACGGCCGGTGCCACTTTGCTGATTGTCAGTGAACGACGATCCGGCAACTTGGAGCAGTTCTGCGTGACTTCTGTGAACCCGTGGCGATTCGTGATGGCGCGTGCGGCGGGGCGCTTGCGCGGTTTGCTGGGCATCTGGTTTGTGGCCGGCGCCGTCACCGGAGGCATGATGCTTGCCTGGGCGGTGGCAAGCATCGTCCTGCCGGTGCCCGCTTATCTATTCGGACTGGCTCCAGGCTGGGCAGCGCCTTGTCTGGGAATGGCTGCATCTGTTGTCCGGTACCTGGACCTCGGGTTGATGATGGTGCTTTGCACGGCTGTGGGTCTGCGGTTCTCGGCAAGCTCCAGGAGCACAGCGATTGCGCTCATCAAGAGCGGTCTGGTGTGCTTCATTGCCATGCCAATGGTCCTGGGTGCCCCTGTTCTCGCCCTCAACATAGCCGTGATGTTTGGAGCATTCCATGATTCTGCTGTCTACTGGCATCTGCCGGCCGTGCACCTTGTTGCAGAGCTGAGCCATGCGGGCCTTGGCGGCTTGGCTTTGTGGCTATTTGTGCGCTGGGCACGGAAGGCAGCCGACAACGCTTTCGTCAGTCTTGAGGCCGGCCCATGATCCGCCTCCTCCGCCGCTGGCTCCTGGGCGTCGAGCCGGAGGGCCCGCCGCTCCTGGCCGACCCGCTCTACCGCTACGAGGCGCGGCGGCACTGGACGCCGGGGCGGTACGCCGTAGTGGCGGTTCTGCTCGTCCTCTGGACCGCTCTGGTGGCCGGCTGGCTGTGGGGGCAGATCGGCTCCCTGCGCGACTGGCGGGAGGTCGCCTTCCTGACCATGTGGCTGGTGCTGCTCTGCCGGGTGCCGCTCGGTTTCTTCGCTTCGACCGGCGCGGCGCTGTGCATCGTGCCCGAGCGGGTCTCCGGGCAGATCGAGCAGTTCGTCCTCACGCCGGTCGACTCCTGGCGGTTCTGCCTGGCGCGGCTCGCCGGGCGGCTCAAGGGCCTGATGGTGGTGGGGGCCTGCGTCGTGCCGGTCGCGGTCGGCGGGGCGCTCGTCGTGCTGCTGCGCCTGGATGAGCACGCCGGCCGGACCGGCGAGCCCGCGGACGCCACGGCGACCGTCGTCGTGCCGCTCCTGGTCATCCTGCTCGGGCAGCTCGACCTGGCCGCCATGCTGGTGGTCGACGCCGCCGTCGGCATGCGTTTCACGGCCACCTCCGGCAACGCCCCGATGGCCCTGATCCGCACCTACCTGGCCAACTTCCTGCTCACTCCGGCGGCCATGTTCACCGGGGCGATGGCCGCGGGCTGCGTCGCCGTGGTGGTGACGCAGTCCTCCTCCTTCGAGCACCGGCACTTCTGGCAGATGGTGGCCGCGGCGGTCGGGGCGGTCGGCTGCCGGCTGGCGCTCGGGGCCTGGGCCATACGCCTCGCCCTGCGCGACGCCCGGGTGGCGATCCACCGGATCTTCTATCAGCCGGAGGACGCGGGGTGATCCGCGCCCTGCGGCTCTGGCTCCTGGGCGCCGATCCCGAGGGGCCGGCGCTGCGGGATGATCCGCTCTACCGGTGGGAGGTGCGGCGGCACTGGACGCCGCGGCGCTACGCGGCGTGGGTTGTCCTCGCGCTGGCGTGCTGGGCTCTGGCGGCCGTCTTCGTGCTCGGAACGCGCTGGCGCGGCCCCGGCGAAATCGTCGGCGCGGGCCTGCTGATCGCCTTCCTCGGGCGCTTTCCGCTGGAGTTCCTGGCCGTGCTGGGCGGGGCGCTGGCCATCGTCCCCGAGCGCTCCTCGGGGGAGTTCGAGCAATTGGTGCTCACGCCGCTCGACCCCTGGCGGTTCTGCCTGGCGCGCTACGTCGCCCGGATGAAGGGCGTGGCGGTCCTGTGGCTGCTGGCCGGCCTGATTCTCCTGACGGTCTGGCTGCCGGTCGTCCTGGCCGCTTCCGCCGGGAGCTACGGCCGGGTGTCGATCGACGGCCACTGGCCGTGGACGGTGATCGCGCCGTCGATCCTGGCCGCGATGTACGTCGACTGGGGCCTGGTGCTGCTGATCGACGGGGCGAGCGGCCTGCGCTTCTCGGCGGCGGCCAATAGCGCGGCCTCCGCCGTCTCCCGGGCGATGTTGCGGAGCTTCCTGACGCTGCCCCTGGTGCTGGCCATGGCCGCCATTTCCGGACAGCTCATCGGCATGATGCTGGGCATCCTGCTGGGACTGGAGGAACCCTACTGGCTGTGGGTGGCCGGGGCGGCCTTCTTCCGGCTGTGGCTGGGCCTGGTGATCCTCCGCGACGACCTCGCCCGCGCGCGCCGCGGCACCGAGCGACTCTTCCTCGAGCCGGAGGATTAGGCCCATGACCGCCGCCCCCGCCCGCCCCCCGGCCCCGCCGGACTTCTCCACCGGCTTCTGGAAGGAGTTCCGGCTGAAGTACCTGCGGCCGGGCGTTGCTTCCTGATGGCGGCGGCGCGGCGGCTGGCGCTGCAGAAGGACGGGTGAGGGCGGCCGGGGCCTGCCTGCCGGCTTTCTCGCCATGCCACATTGCTCCTGCATGCGATGGATTATTCTCAAACGCAGAGGCCGCAGAGAACGCGCAGAGTTCGCAGAGAACAACAACGGCATTTCGTTCACGGATGAAGCCGGCGCATCGGGTTCATCTGCGTCAATTCGTGACTATGACGCCACGCCAGTTCCTTGCTCTGCGACCTCTGCGCGTTCTCTGCGACCTCTGCGTTGAAGATGCCCGTTGGTTCGTCGGGGGATGTCCGCTTCGGCTGTGACCGAAGGAGTCGAGCTACTCATTCTCCTTCGCCGCCACCGGCACCCCGCCTCCCTCCGGCCAGCGATAGTCCTCCGCGCGGGTCTTGGGGTCGGTCTCCCCGGCCGCGAGCTTCTTCAGGTCTCCGAGCAGCGCGGCCCCGGCCAGGTCCACGGCGTAGAGGCTCCGCTCCCGGCCCTCGCCGGCCAGGAAGGCCAGCCGCCGGCCGTCCGGCGAGAAGCTGAGCTTCGAGAGCGTCGCCGGCACCTTGTCGAGGAGAACCTTCTCGTCGCCCTCGGCGGGGGAGAGCACCAGGCGCCACTGCTCGTAGCGCAGCACGGCGATGCGGGCAGCCGGCCCGGACGGGGGCCGCCGCAGGGTGAAGGACACGTGCCGGCCCGTCGCCGGCCAGGCCTCGAGCCGGGCCCCGGCAGCGCCGTCGGCGGCCTTGGCCTCCTCGGCGGTGCGCGGCTTGCCGGCCGGCACGGCGATGGCCTTGGCCATGGCCGTGACGTCCGGGGCGAGTGCGCTCTGCGGGAAGAGGTCCTGGCAGCGCTGGAGTTCCTCGCCGGCCAGGTCGTCGCGGCCGGCCAGCGCGTAGGCCACGGCGGCCAGCGCCCCGGCCCAGTCGGCCTGGGGGAACTCGCCCGCCTCGGAGGCCTTGCGGAAGAGTCCTCCGGCGGCCAGCGCCCCGCCGCCCTCGAGCAGCGTTTCGGCGGCGGCGAAGTTTATGCCCGCGCTCCAGGCCCGGTCGGCCGAGAGCGCCGCGGCCTCCTTGAACTCCGCGGCGGCCGCGTCGGGTTTCCCGGCGGCGCGGGCCTTCCAGGCCTCGGCCAGGGAGAAGAGCAGGCGGTTCTCCGGGGCGGCCTCGGCGTAGCGCGCCAGCCGCCTGGCCGCCTGGGCGGCCGGCTCGCGGCGGTCGGATACCGGGTAGCGCAGCAGGCTCTCCAGGTAGGCGTTGGCGGCCTCGGCCGGCTTGCCGGAGGTCTCCAGCGCCTCGGCCTTGATCCGCGAGAGCTCCGCGCGGTCGTCGATCGGCGAGGACTTCTCGAGGGCCGATGCGGCCAGTTCCGCGGCGCGATCCGGCCGGCCGGCGGCCAGCGCCGCGCGGGCCGCGGCCGCGCGCTCGCCGAAGCTCATCGGCCAGAGGCCCAGGGGCTCGGCCTTGCCGGACTCCAGCAGGGCCGGCCCCGAGGGGGTGAACTCCATGTAGCGCCGGCCGTCCGAGGCGTAGGCGCGGGCGCCGACCAGACGGTTGACCGCACCGGCGAGCTTCACGGTCGCGCCGGTGCGGACGTCGAGCTCGTGGCTCTCGACCGCCAGGTCGTCGGAGTCCTGCTGTTCGGCGGAGCGCAGGGCCGGGAAGTAGATCCGGTTCCCGTCCGGAGAGAAGGATGCCGCCATCGGCAGCAGGTCGGGCGGCAGGGGGAAGTCCCGGCGGCCCTTGGCGGCCCCGTCGGCGTCGACGAGGACGAGGGAGGACTTCTCTCCCCCGGCGGCCCCGTCACCGCCTTTTTCGAGGAGGCCGAGCAGCACTTTGTCGCCCCGGGGCGAGCAGGCCAGCAGCGTGACCTCGCCGCCCTCGAAGCGGATCAGGCTCTGGGGGTCGCCCTCGGGCAGCGGCTTGCGCAGGAGCTCCGTGGCCTCGTCCTTGCCCCGGGCCAGACAGTAGAGCTCGCGGCCGCCGCCGGCCAGGATCGGCGAGGACCATCCGGTCCCGGCGGGGGAGAGCGTGCGCTGCTTGTCGCCCTTGGGGTCGAACTCGACGATGGCCGGGGGCTTGCCCTTGTCCTCCCGCTGGAGATAGACCAGCCCGGAGGGGGCGGCGGCGAGTTCCGTGAAGGCGGAGTCCTTCCCGGCGGCCAGGGCCACGGCTCGCTTGCCGGGGCCGTCCGGGCCTAGCTCGACCGACACCAGCCCGGCGCCGGCATTCTCGATCGCGCCGAGGTAGTAGAGCCGCTCGCCGCCCGGGGCGAAGGCGAAGCGCTGGGCGTCCCGGGAGACGAGCACCGGGTCCTCCTGGGCGCCGGGCGAGAGCAGGAAGAGCCCCTGGACGTCGCCGTCGGCGTAGCGCACGAAGGCCACCCGGTCTCCGGGCGGGCTCCACTGGGGCAGGGAGAGGGGCAGCTGCGGGCCGCAGCCGGCGAGGACCGCGAGCCCGGCCAGGGCCGGGATGGCGGCCAGGAGCGAGAGGAGGCGATGGGTCTTCATAAGGCTATGAAACTCCGAACGGTCCCCGGGAGTCACCCCTCCCGGGGAGCTGAAACTAGAGGGCGGCAGTTCTCCACAACTCCATCGGCTTCTCTCCGCGCGAGAAGGGCCGCAGGCGCAGCGCGAACGCGGTCCTCTCCGGCTGGACCAGGTACTGGGGCAGCGGCCGCGGGCCGCAGCTGTTGCTGCCGAGCCCGCCCTGACGGAAGTCCAGGTTGAGGATCGTCTCCCGGACCCGGGCGATCTCGTGATCGTGGCCGCTCGCGGCCAGGGCGGCAGCGGCGTAGTGGTGCGCGCTCACTTCGAGGAGCGGCATGCCCGCGGCGAGCAGCCCGAGCCCCCGGGAGTTCGCCACCGCCGCCCAGCGGACGTCGGTCTTGCTGCCGTTCTCCTGGGGCCGGATGTACGGGACGTGCTGGCCCTCGACCGTGCCGGAGAAGACGCCCACCCGGGTGCTCTCCTTGCGGTCGGAGTAGCTCTCGTGCGGGCCGCGTCCGTACCAGGAGAGCCGCTCGAAGCCGGCCGGCAGCGCGAGCTCCAGGCCCAGGCGCGGCAGGGGCGGCAGCCCCGCGGCCAGCGGCTCCAGGCGCGCCTCGACGATCACGTCGCCGCCGCCGTGGACCGTGTAGGTCAGGGCGCTCCGGAAGCGCGGGGAGAGCTGGTAGCCGGCCAGCACGCTCGCGACCTCGACGCGCACGTGCGAGCGGCCCAGGCGCGCGGCGGCGACGCGCTCGACGCGGGGCACGAGCCGGTCGTAGCCAGCCTTCTCCCACTCGGCCGCCATGGTCCGGCGGTCGTTGTCGGTGGGTGCGCGCCAGAGCTGCCACTTCGGCCCCGAGGCGACGAGCTCGGCCCCGCGCCAGCGCCAGCTGCGGATCGCGCCGGTGAGGCGGTCGAAGACCAGGACGAAGCCGCGGCCGCGGACGACGAGTTCCAGCGCCGACTCGGAGAGCTCCACTGGCGGCATCGCCGCGGCTCGCGCCGGCCGGATGGCCGTTCGGCGGCGGGGCAGCTCGAACTGGGCGGCGGCCACCTCGTGGCCGCGACGGGCCCAGCTCTCGTCGCCGCGCAGGACGAAGCGGAAGTCGAGGTGCCGCTCGACGCCTTCTCCGGCGAGCGCCGGCTTGGCGGGCACGGAGATGTCCAGGGTGCAGCCCGCCGGGACGTCGAGCCCGGGGAGCCGGCCGTCGGCGACGGCCTCGCCGTCGACCGAGAGCGTCCACGTCCCCTCCAGGTAGCCGAGGCTCCGGAAGGCGTGGCGGTTGGTGATCCGGAAGCGTCCGGCGCGTGCGTCGAGCGCCTCGACTTCCACGGGCTGGAGCACGCGCTTGAGCTCCAGGAGCGCGGCGTGCGGCTCGCGGTCCGGCGAGCACAGCCCGTCGATGCAGAAGTTGCCGTCGTTGGGCCGGTCGCCGAAGTCGCCGCCGTAGGCGAACCACTCGACGCCCGAGGCGGTCCGGCGGCGGATGCCGTGGTCGCACCACTCCCAGACGCAGCCGCCCATCAGGCGCGGGAATTGGCGGATGGCCTCCCAGTACTCCTTGAGGCTGCCCGGCCCCTGGCCCATGGCGTGGGCGTACTCGCAGAGGAAGAAGGGCTTGGGGTGCCGCCTGCGGCCCTCCTCGATGAGCGCGGGGACGGCCGTGTACATGCGGCTGACCACGTCGGCGCTCTCGGCCTTCAGGTCGCGCTCGTAGTGCACCGGGCGCGAGGGGTCGCGGCGGCGGACCCGGTCGGCCATGGCCGCGTGGTTCGGCCCGTAGCCGGACTCGTTGCCCAGCGACCACATGACCACGCAGGCGTGGTTCTTGTCGCGCTCGACGAGCCGCTCGGCGCGGTCCAGGAAGGCCTTGCGCCAGAGGGGCACGCGCGCCGGGATGTCCGGGGCCTCGTAGCCGAAGCCGTGGGTCTCGAGGTCGGCCTCGTCGACCACGTAGAGGCCGTGCTCGTCGCAGAGCTCGAGCCAGTACGGGTCGTTGGGGTAGTGCGAGGTGCGCACCGTGTCCACGTTGTGGCGCTTCATGGCCAGGATGTCGCGGACCATGGCCTCGCGGGTGACGAAGTGCCCGGTGTCCGGGTCGGAGTCGTGCCGGTTGACGCCCTGGAGCTTCACCGGCACGCCGTTGACCGTGAAGAGGCCCTTGCAGATCTCCACCCGCCGGAAGCCGACCCGCAGGCGGTGGACCTCGAGGACCTCCCCGGCGGCGCCGAGCAGGGTCAGCAGCAGCGTGTAGAGGTTGGGCTCCTCGGCCGACCACTTGAGAGGGGAGGGCACCCCGGCGCGGAGCGCGAGGCTCCTCTCGCGCCCGGCGGGTACGGCCGGGGCCACGAGCAGCTCCTCGAGCACCGGCCGGCCGTCGGGGTCGAGCAGCCGGGCCTCCAGGCCCAGCCCTTCCGCGGCCTTCGCGCCCAGGTTGCGGAGCGCCGCGTCGAGCTCGAGCGTACCGTCCTCGCAGTCGCGGTCGAGCCCGGCGCGCACGAAGACGTCGCGGACGTGGACCGCCGGCAGGGCCAGCAGGTACACGTCGCGGAAGATGCCCGAGAGCCTCCAGAAGTCCTGGTCCTCGAGGTAGCTGCCGTCGCACCACTTGAGGACCTCGGCGGCCAGCACGTTCCGGCCGGGCCTCAGGAGCGCGGTGACGTTGAACTCCGCGGGCATGTGGCTGCCCTTGCTCATCCCGGCCTCGCGGCCGTTGACCCAGACCCGCAGGCAGGAATTGGCGCCCTGGAAGACGAGCATCGCCTGCCGGCCGGCCCAGTCCTTCGGCAGGTCGAACTCGGTCCGGTAGCAGCCGGTGGGGTTCTCGTCGGGCACGTGGGGCGGGTCGAGGGGGTGGGGGTAGTTGATGTTGGTGTAGACAGGCTTGTCGTGGCCGTGCATCTGCCAGTTCGACGGCACCGGGAGCGTCCTCCATCCGGAGGCGTCGAAGCCGGGCCGCTCGAAGCCCGCGGGGGCGAGCTCCGGCCGGGGCGCCAGGTGGAAGCGCCAGCGGCCATTGAGCAGCTTGAAGAATGGCGAGCGCGAGCGGTCGCCGGAGAGCGCCGAGACCTCGTCGGCGAAGGGGATCAGCGTGGCCCGAGCCGGCTCGCGGTTGCGGTGCAGCAGTTTCGGGTCCTGCCAGTAGCGGGGGGATTGGGTTGGCATTGGGTGGTTCCTGGTTCCTGGTTACGAGGACTGAGTCATCGGTTACGGAAGTCCGGGACTGCGGGTCGGTGGTGGGGTCCCTGGCTGTCGGTTCTCGTTCCCATCGAACCAGGAACCAGAAACCAGAAACCAGGAACCGCCGTTACTCGTTGGGCAGCCGGATGTCCTCCCATGAGGTCGCGGGCCGGCCGAGCTGCTTCTCGAAGAACTCCAGGAGCAGCGCCCGGCATTCCTTGCGGAGAACGCCGCCCTTGCCGCGCACGCGGCTCGTCCTGCGGTTGAGGATGTCGAGGGCGCCGCCGGCCGCGCCGAGCAGGGTATCGCTCTCGCCCCAGACGCAGCGCGCCACGCGGTGGTGGATCATCGCCCCCGAGCACATGGCGCAGGGCTCGAGCGTCGAGTAGATGGTGACGTCCGAGAGCCGCTTCGCGAGCCCCTCGCGGCGCGAGAGGTCGCGCAGGCACATCATCTCCGCGTGGGCGGTGAGGTCGCCGAGGGCGTTGCGGCGGTTGTGCCCGCGGGCGACCACCCGGCCCCGGCGCACGGCCACCGCGCCGATGGGCACCTCGCCCTCGTCGAGGGCCTTCCTGGCCTCGGCCAGGGCCAGGCGCATGAACTTCCCGTCGCGGGTCGGCTTGCTCATGGAGGCAGAGAATAGCCGGCGGTCGGCAAAGCGCAACGGCAGGGAACTCTTCTGCAACCGGCTGTCACGCCCCCAGGAGTTTCCAGACGTACCAGGCGAGGGCCAGCACGCCACCTCGCGCCCGGGCGACGGCGCGGAGCGCCCGGCGGTGGGCGCGCCTGAGGGCCGGGTAGCGCGATTCCAGCGGGCAGCCCCGGGCGGCCGTCCCGATCGCCGCACGGGCTTTCCGGAAAGCCTCCCGCCGTCCGCCGTCGGCGGCCGATCGCGCGGCGCAGACCGCCCCGGCCAGGCGGTGGGCGAAGAGGACGTCCTGGGAAAGCCCGTCGGCGTCGATGGTCTTGAGCCGTTCGGCGGCGGCCGCCGCGGCGGCCGCGTCGCCGTCGAGCGCATCGTAGTACGCCGCCCAGGTGGCGTGGGCGGGATGAGTGTTGTCCGGCGGCAGGGTCAGGGCGTGGCGGCAGACCGCCGCGGCCTGCCGGTCGAGGCGGCGGACCTGGAGGGCGCCGAAGAGGTTGGAGAGCATCCAGGGCTGGGCATCCTTGCGCCCGGCCCAGTCGGACATCCAGCGGACCACGCCGCGATGGAATCCGGCTCGATTCAGGGCGTAGCCGGCCCGGCCCCAGCTGAGGGTGTCCTTGGCCAGCAGCCGGCGGTGGCGCCAGACGGTCCAGAGCGCCGTCCAGGGCGCGTTGGCCTCGGCCATGCACTGGGCGCGGGCCGCGGCCGCCCGGGCTCCGATCGTCCCCCGGGCGAGCAACGCGCCCAGGCTCCGGCCGTACTGCCGATTCTCGCCGCCGCCGAGGGCGAGGCAGTTGCGGGACCAGGCGGCGCCGACTTCCGGGTTGGCCGCCGGGTCGAGGACCGCGGCGGAGAGCACCTCCTGCAGCGGGCGCAGGTGGCCGGTCTTGCGCCAGGCGTCGAGCGCGGCGACCAGGGCGTCGGTTTCGTCGGGCGGCGCCGAGCACAGCGCGCGCAGGGCCTCCTGCGCCCGGGGGTGATCCCTGCGGCGCAGTTCCAACTGGACTTCGCGGAGCTTCACGTAGTTTCCGCCCACGTGCTTCGCGAGGGCGGCCAGCGTTTCCGCGGCGGGCTCGAGCTCTTCGTCGGCCAGCTGTTCGTCGAAGAGGGTCATCCCGCCCCAGCCGTAGTCCGGGGCGAGCTGGATGGCCCGGCGCAGATGGGCCTTGGCCGCGGCGCGGTCGCCCTTGGCGAGCAGCGCGTTGGCTCTCCGGCCCAGCAGGGTCGGATTGCGCGGGTCGAGGCGGATCAAGGCGTCCAGGGCCTTGAGCAGTTCGTCGGTTTCGCCGGCGGCCTCGTGCCAGTCGGCCAGGCGCTCCCAGCCCCAGGCCATGCCCGGGTCGTCGGCCAGGGCCGCGCGCATGAGTTCGACGGCCCTGGCGCGGTCCCCCCGCTGGGCCTCGACCCAGGCGGCGCGGGCCCGGAGGGGCGCGGGGGGCTTCTCCGGCCAGACGTCCGGACGACAGGCGGCCAGTGCCTCCTCGTGGCGGCCGGCGTTGCCCAGCAGCCAGGCCTTGAGGTCGTGGGTGTCGGGGTCGCGCGGCCGCAGCACCACGGCCCGATCGGCGGCCGCGAGCCGCTCCTCCAGTCGCTCGGGCCCGCCCGGCAGCCTGGCCAGCACCATCCACGAGCGGGCCTCGCCGGCGCGCCGCTGGGTGAGGTCGCGGGCCATGGCCAGCGCCGCCTCGGGGTCCCCGGTCTGCCTGGCCCACTCGCCGAGCGCGTCCCAGGCCCAGGTGTAGTCCGGATCCAGGACGAGCGCGCGCCTGACGCGCTCGATGGCCGCCTGGCGCTCGCCTCGCTTCCAGAGCAGGTCGGCGATGCAGCCGTGGTTGGCCGCGTCCAGCGGGTCGTGCCGGGCGGCGCGCTCCAGGACGGCCAGCGCCTCGGCGCTCTGGCCGCCGTGCTGCAGCGCGGTGGAGAGCTCGCGGGCCGCCCAGCTCCAGCCGGGGGCCATGGTCAGGGCCCGGCGCAAAGCCTCGATCTGCTCGTCTATCGCCCCGCATGCGCCGCAGGCCGTGGCCAGGTCCAGGTGAGTGCGCGGCAGCAGCGGGAAGCGCTCCACCGCCTCCCGGGCGGTCTTGCGGGCCTCCTCCGGCCAGTTGGCGTCGAGGAGCTGGGCGACCATCGCCGACCAGGCCTCCCAGAGGTCCGGCCGGGCCGCCAGGGCCTCCCGCAGCGTGGCCAGGATCTCGTCCGGTTCCAGGGTGCCCTGCGCTCCGTTGCGGTAGGCCAGCAACCCCTGGCCGAAGAGCGTCTGGCGCACCAGCTCGGCCCTGACGAAGGCCAGGGCCTCGCGGCGCTCCGCGGCCGTCTCGCAGGCGCCGAGCAGCGCCCGGATGGACAGTTCCGCGTCGGCGAAGAGCCGGACGGCGTGCCGGAAGCACTGGCGGGCCGGCTCGGGCTGGCCGGCGCGATGGTAGACCAGCCCGCGGACGTGGAAGTTGCCCGGGTCGTTGGGCTCGATCCGCGCGGCGGCCGCGACCTCCTCCAGGGCCTCGGCGGTCCGGCCCCGCTCCGAGAGGATCAGGGCCAGCTCGCGCCGGGCCCACACGTCGTCGGGGAAGGCCTGGAGCAGCCGCCGGGTGGCCTGCTCGTGCCCGGCGTCGTCCTCGTCGCGCAGCCACTCGATCCTGAGCTGCAGCAGGGGATAGCAGTACGGGAAGCGTTCGGCCGCGGCGCCCACGTGTTCGAGCGCCGCCGGGATTCCGCGCGTCTCGGCCAGGAGCCGGGCCACGGACCGGTGGGCGTCGAGGGCCATGGGCTGGTTCTCGAGCACCCGCTGCCAGAGCTCCAGGGCCGCGGAGAGCTCCCCGCGCCAGCAGGCCAGCGTCGCCGACGTGCGCAGCCAGGCGTGCCCGGAGGCGCGGTCCCGGACCTGTTCGAGGATCGCGTCGGCCCTGGCGAAGTCGCCGATGGAGCCGTAGGCCTCGGCGGCGAAGACCCGCAGCTCGGCGTCGTCGGGCCGCAGCGCCATGGCCGCCTCGAGGTGCGCGAAGGCCTGCTGTTTGCGGTCGAGCGTGGCGCAGGCCTGATACAGCGTGCGGCCGGGCATCCCGGAGAGCCGGCCGTATCGGGCGAAGCGCTCCTCGAGGTGGCGGACGGCCTCGTCGGTCCTCCCGAGGAAGCGCGAGGCCCGGAAGTACTCCATGGCGTGGGTCTCGTCCTTGTCCTCGATGCAGGCGGCCAGGCGGAAGAGCTCCAGTCCCTCCTCCAGCCGCCGCTGGGTCCAGCAGAGGTCCGCGGCGATGCCGAAGGCCCGGGCGTTGGACGGCCAGAGCCGGATGGCCCGGTCCAGGAGGCGCCGGGTCCGGGCGTGCTCGCGGGCGTCGCAGCGCAGGTCCTCGGCCAGCATGTTCAGGAGGGACGGATGGGGGCGCAGCTGGGCGCACAGTTCGATCAGCAGCCGGCGGCGCTCGTCCTGGCGGGTCAGGCCCACCAGGTTCTGCAGCTTGTGGGCCTTGAGGTTGACGTCGTCGGGGAAGAGGGCCAGGAGCTCGTCCACGCAGCGCAGCGACCCGGCCGGATCGGAGTCGTAGCAGGCCAGGGCGCGGCGGGCTTCGATCGCCAGGCGGCCGCCCGGGGCGAGAGCGGCGGTCTCGTCGGCGAGAGCGGCGGCCCGGGCGCGGTCGTGCCCGGCCAGGGCCAGTTGCAGGGCGTGGAGCCGGTCGTAGAGCCCGGCCTCGGGGAGATCCAGGCCGTCGAACGACCCGCGCCGGTCCCCCGGGACCAGGGCGATGCCCACCGGGCCGTAGGCGCGCTGGTCCTTGAGCAGCTTCTCGGCGACGAACTCGTGATGGGCGGGATCGCCGGGGTCGCGGATCAGGAACGTCCGGCGCAGCGCATCGTAACCCATCACCGCCTGCATGTGGGCGCTCATCGCGGCCACCGTGGTCAGCGCGAAGGGCACCCCGCGGTCGATCAGGGCGACCGCCGACTCCCACGTCACCGCGAACTGCCGGACGGCCCAGCCGCGGTCCTCGGCCCACTTCCGGAAGCTGTAGGTCGGCGTGCCGTCGTAGCAGATCTCCTCGGCGACCTCCAGGTGCTCGGCCGGCCGTCCCCAGAATCGGGCTATGGCCGTGAGGGTGGCCGGCGCGCAGGTGGCGTGGTCCTGACGGACGAAGGGCACCGGTAGCGTCGTCCGGCCGGCGGCCGCCGGCTTCGCGGCCAGGCGCTCGGCGAACCCGGTGTAGAATCCGTTGCCCACCTGCCGGGCCGAGGCCTCCGCGCGTTCCAGGTCGCCGAGCCGGTAGTGCAGGTCGGCCCGCCGCGCGGCCAGCCAGCGCCGGCCGCGGCGGGAGAGCAGGGCGGCCAGTTCCTCGAAGCGATCGTAGGACTCGAGGGCCTCGCGGTGGCGCTCCTCATCCTGGAGCAGCTGGGCGCGGTGAGCGTGCACGAAGCCGCACTCCAGGTGCCCGGCCGCGTCGGCGAGCAGTGCCAGCGCCTCCCCGCGGCGCCCGAGCTTGTCGAGCATCTGGGCGGCATGCTGCACCGCCGGACGGTACCAGGGCCGCAGCTCGAGCGCCCGGCGGGCCTCGACCAGCGACGGTTCGCAGCGGTCCTCGGCCTCCAGGAGCCTGGCCCGGGTGCAGGCCACCCAGGCCGAGCCCGGCTCGGTCCGGTCGGCCTCGTCGACCAGCCTGCCGGCGGCCTCGAAGTCCCGCAGGCGCATGGCCACCTCCGCGCGTCTGGTCAGGAGGCTCGAGAGCGCATCCGGGTCGGCGTCCTCGGGTCCGCGAAGTTTGCGCAGGAACTCCCAGGCGGCGAGCAGCCCGCGCCTCTCGACCACCAGACCGGAGTAGTAGTAGGCCGCCCGGACGCCTCCGGGGTGCAGCCGCCACATGCGCCTTATGAGAACGTGCGACAGGACCGGCGAGCCCAGCGCCTCGGCCAGGCGCGCGGCCATGATCAGGCCTTCGGCGCCCCGCCAGCTCTCGAGCGCCCCGAGCCGTCCGGTGCCCAGCCTCCAGGCCTGCAGGAAGAGCCCCCGCTCGTGCAGGGCGCGGACTTCCGCCAGGAAGTCGGGGGCGGCTGCGGTATCCATCGGGCCGGCTCCGGCGAGACGACGATGCGAGTCAGATCAATCAGCGATCGCCGCCCGCGGCGGCGACGGGCTGAGTCTAGCGGGAGGTGCGGTGCTTTCAAGTGGGAGCCGGGCGGCGGTCGGCAAGCTCAACGTCGACGCCAACGGCGCCACGGCCAGGCGCTTCGGCGTGCGCTCGATCCCCACGCTCATCGTCTTCCGGGACGGAAGCGAGGTGGCCAGGATGGTGGGCGTTCAGAGCGCCGACAAACTCTCCGCCGCGCTGGACAAGGCTCTGGGCGGCGGGTAGCTAAGCGGGTCCGCAAAACAAGTGAGACACTTCCCCTGCATGGGTGACCGATGATGTGCTCAGTTGCTGGCTCTTGGTCTTGAACCCCGGCGCATCCGGGCGATAATCCGTGACATGCGCAAGGTGCTGCTCAGCCTGTTCGGCGCGGTCCTGGTCGGAGCGGCGGCGTTCTCCTCCGAGCCCGCCCAGACTCCGCCGGCCGTGCCCGCTGCCGCCCCCGCGGTGGCCAACGGCGACTTCGAGGCCGCCAGGCCCTGGGACGGGTGGGAGCTCACGCCGGCCGAGCCGCGCGAGGCCGGCCGCTCCGAGTGGGAGCGCCTGGCCGCCGAGTTCACCGTCCCGGCCGCGGGACGCGTCACGGTGGAACTGGCCCTGGAGGGCTCCGGGCGCGCGGAGTTCGACGCCCTGGAGCTCTTCGAACTGAGCGCCCGCTCCGGGCCCGTTCCCGAGCGCCGCGCGCCTAGGAACCCCGGCTTCGAGGGCGCGGGCGCGAAGGAGACGGTGCCGGCCGGCTGGGAGGTGTCCGAGTCGGCCGTTCGCGTGGAGGCCCCCTCGGCGCTCGAGGGCGCGGCCTGCCTGCGGATCGAGCTGCCCAAGCGCGGCCGGGCCTGGGCGCGCCAGACGCTCGCTCTCGGAGCCGGCCGGCGCTACCTCCTGGCCGTTCGCGTGAGAGGCGAGGCCGCCGCGGGCGCGATGGCGCTCTCGGTCCGCGCGGCGGAGGAGGGGGCGGGCGCCGGCCCGCAGCCGCTGGCCGCCGCGCGGCTGGCCGGCTCGACGCTCGGCGGGGGCCGCGGGACCTGCGGCCGGCTCGTCGCCGCCCGGGGCGTGGAGCGCCTGGCGCGGATCGACTGTCAGGTCGCGCTGGGCCGGAACTGCACCCTGGAGATGCTCGCTCGCGGCGATCTGGGCGACCGCGGGACGCTCAAGGCCGAGGTCTATTCGCTCGACGACGCCGCGACCGAGACGCTGCTGGCCGCCGCCACGCTCTCCGACGGAGCGCTCGGGGCCGACTGGCGGCCGCTGCGCGTCAACTTCGCGCTGCGCGGCGCGCGGAAGGTCCGCGTCGTGCTCCGGCTCGGCGGAGCGGCGACCGTCGAGGTCGACGACGTGCGGCTGTACGGCCCGCGGGTGGTGCCCGCCCCCCGGCGGCTGGCCGCCGGCGACGCCGAGGACAACTTCCGGCCCAGGGACCGCCGGCCGCTGGTGACCAGCGGCGGGCGCCGGGACGCCGGGCTGGCCGCGGCCTTCACCGCGCTGCTCGGCCAGAGCCTGGGCCGGCCGCAGAGCTCCTGGCGGTTCTGGCGCAGCGCCAGGCCTCTCGAACACCAGCCGCTGGCCTTCTCCGCGCTTCTGGCCAAGGGGCTGGAGCCCGGCTCGGTCTTCCTGCTCGACGCCGCCGGCGCCGGGGAGGCCAAGTGGCTCGCCGAGCGGGGGGTGAACGTGCCCGACCGCCCCGGCGCCTACGCCCTGGCGGTCTCGGCGAAGGAACTGGTGGTCGCGGCGCGCTCGGCGGAGGGCTTCATGGCCGCGGCCTCGGCGCTCGGATGGCTCGTCACCGACGGGCCGGAGCCCGAGATCTTCGCCTGCCGCATCGAGGACTGGCCGGCGCATCCGTTCCGCGCCGGGGCCATCGAGTTCGACGGGCGCCTGACCGCGGCCGACCGGACCGTGCTGGCCTCGCTTGGTTCCTGGCGGCTGAGCCACCTGATCGTCACCGGCCCCGGGCTCTGGAGGCTGGCGGACTCGAAGGCCCGCGCCGAGGCCCGGGAGCTCGCCGACGCGGCGCGCGACGACACCACCGGAGGGATGGTCGCCTTCCTGGACGCGGTCGGCGCCGCGCCGGAAATGGTGCGCCGCTCGCCGCAGTCGGCCGAGTGCGTCTGGCACCCGGCCGAGGGCCACTACCTGCGCGGAACGGAACGGAGCTACCTGTCCGGGCGCAACGTGGTCGTCTCCGCCGGCGCGCCGGTGGAGATCGCCTCCCCCGACGGCAAGGTGCTCGAGGACGGGCGGGACTACCGCCTGGAGACCGCCGCTCCGCACTGGGGCTTGGAGCCGGGGAACGCCCCCCGGAGCCTCATCCGCCGGCTCCCCGGCGGCGCGGTCTCCGACGGCGGGCACGTGACCGCGAGCTACAACGCGCTGCCCGCTCCCGAGGAGATCCCGGCGGCCTGCCCGAAATCCGAGGAGGCTCTTCTGGCCTTCCGGAGCGCCCTCGTCGAGCTCGGCCGGCTCGCGCCGCCTGCCGGGGTGGGCCTGGGCGGCGGCTTCGCCCCGCGGATGCGCACCGACAGGCGCACCGCCTCGACGCGCTTCAAGAACGGCCGGCTGCTGGCCGACCGCACCGCCGAGCTCTGTGCCGAGGTGGCCAAAGCCGACCCCGGCGCCTTCCCGGTCATGTGGGCGGACCTGGTGAATCCCTGCGGCGACTTCAAGTTCCCGGAGGATTCGCCCACGGCCGCCGCCGATCTGCTCGACCCGCAGTTGCGCCGGAAGCTGGTGCTGCTCGTGAGGGTCGCCGCCTCCGACGACGAGGGCCGCGACCGGATGGCCCGCTCCGTCGCCTACCTCGCCGAGCGCGGCTACCGCGTGGCCGGCTGGGCCGGCGCATGTCCCGCGGCGACGGCCCGGGCCTGGGCCGAAGCCGGCGGAGCGAAGGCCGCCGGCGCTGCGATCCCCGCTCCGTCACCGGCTCCCGTCCCCGCGGGGGGGGCGGCCGTTCCGGCCGGGGCGCCCGCGGTGAAGGAACCCCCGGCCGGCGAGTTCGCGGGCCTGGTCATCGATCTGCGTGCGGCGCGGGCGCTCGACATCGAGGCCTTCGCCGAGGCGGCCTGGAACGGCGCCGGCAAGTAGCCCTGTCGGGTGGGGGCCGGCCCGCAGGAGCGTTGGTCCACCCTGGCGCACCCGACTGTCGGCGTTCCCTTTGACTAAGCCGGTGGCCGAGGTTACGATGTGTTCATCGGCCTTGTGCTGATGACGGCTCCGCCTTGGCCGCACGCGGGGACGACTGGCTGGTACGGCCACGCTCCGGCATCCGCGTGTGAGTCATGAACGAGCCAGTGCCCCGCCGCCTTTTTCGGATGATCGTTCCGAAATACCCGGCCTTCAACATCTACAGCCACATCGCCCGGAAGACCACCGCCCTCGGCCCCATCTGCGTGGCCACCGCGGTCAGCAAGCTGCCCGGCTGGGACGTCGAGGTCATCGACGAAAACAACTACCGTTTTCCCGGGCCGGTCGACGCCGCCGGGGCGCCCGACCACGCCGCGCTTCAGACGCAGCGGTCGGCGGCCGCTGCCGGCTTCTACGGCGGCCTCTCCTGCACCACGCCGCGCCTCGAGGAAGTGGCCGCCCTCTACCGCCGCGCCGGGGTCTTCACCGTCGGCGGCGGCCACCACCTGACCGCCGAGCCGGAGGCCTCGCTCGGCGCCGGGCTCGACGTCATCGTGTGCGGCGAGGGCGAGCACGCCATCGCCGAGTTGCTCGCCGCGCGCGACGCCGGCCGGCCGCTCGATGAGGTCGAGGGCCTGAGCTTCCTGCGGGACGGGCGGCTCGTCTCCACGCCGGAGCGGGCCCCGCTGGAATACTTCGAGGACCAGCCCCTGCCGGACTTCGGTCTGCTGCGCTACGCCCGGGTGACGGTCTACCCCATCAGCCGGATCCGCGGCTGCGGCATGAACTGCGAGTTCTGCGCGGTCAAGGGCCGGGCGCGCTGCGCGAGCCCCGAGCGGCTCCTGGCCCAGATCTCGGCCCTGGCCGAGGGACGGGGGGCCGGGGAGTTCTTCGTCGTCGACGACCAGTTCGCCCAGGACCGCGCCGAGACCGTGCGCTTCTGCCGGATGCTCCGCGACTACTGCCACTCCACGGGCCAGCGCTTCTTCATCACCGTGCAGATCCGCCTGGACTGCGCGCGCGACGCCGAGCTGCTCTCGGCCATGCGCGACTGCGGCATCAAGAGCCTGGCCATCGGCATCGAGTCGCCCATCGAGGAGGAACTCCGCGCGATGGGCAAGGCCCTGAAGGTCGCCGAGATGGTGGAGTTGGCCCGCACCTACCACCGCGCCGGCTTCCTGGTCCACGGCATGTTCATCTTCGGCTATCCCGTGCGGCCGGGCGTCGAGTTCCGCATGGCCGGGCCCGAGCGGGTCAGGCGCTTCCGGAGGTTCATGCGCGAGGCGAAGCTCGATACCGTCCAGGTGCTCCTGCCCGTGCCCCTGCCCGGCACCGAGCTCCGCCGGCGGCTCGAGGGCCAGGGCCGGGTCTTCTCCGGCCGGGAGATCGGCTGGGAGTACTACGACGGGAAC
>CALGYR010000140.1 GCA_937935355.1 uncultured bacterium
CGAGCACGGCCTCGGCCATCTCCCCGTAGCGGCGTATCTGCTCGGCGAGGGGGACCGAACTTTCACACTGTGTGAAAACGGGCGCTTCGTGAGAACTGGTTGTGCAATCTGCGCACTCTGCACAACTATCTATGCGTTCGGGGTCGTCGTCGCCACCGAGGTCGGCCTTGACCTCTTCAAGCGTCTTGGCACGGGAGGGCACAGAGAGCCACTCGAAGGCGTCGCAGCCGTTCAGGTCCTTGTACTCCGTCTGTACGTACAAGGCCGGGCCGCCACAGGTCGGACACTCAAGTGGTTCGGGGTCGTCGTCGTCGCAGGTGGCGCAGGTTGCCTCCGCGTTCCGTTCATCGCCCGGGTGGGCTATCTCCGGTTCGCAATCGCAACCGGGCATGAGGTCGCCGAGGTGGATGACGTCGGGGTCGGTGCCGTCGCAGCACGGGCAGCTTGACGACGCCGGGTGAGTCTCCTCGCTGTATCCGCACCAATCGCCAGAGTCCACGGCGGCGGCGGCTCCGAAGTAGTCGCGGATGACCTCGCCGCAGTTCGTCAATGTCACGTCTTCCGGCACAGGAACTTGACATTGATGCTCGCGGACGATGGCGTCGATGCGGGCCGTGACCTCGGCGTCGTGCGGGACGGGGCGGTATCCGGATTCAGCGCCCGAACTTGAACAAGGCTCGGGCGTATTCGAGTTTCCTGAAATGGGCATGTTGCCCGCTTGGGAAACATGGGCCGGCAGGGAATCGGGCCACAGCTCGTGGCAGAGGACCCACGGGCTGTGATTCCAGCCACACATCACACAGGGCACGGCTCACCAGCCCCGTTCCCGTGGATCGGGCAATCCTCGGTGATGTAGAAGCAGACCGCGCCACGAAAGGGAAAACCCGCGCCGTGGCAGTTGTCTAGGACCGCACAGGTGCAGCCCTGCTCGATGGCTTCGTCGGAGCCGGGGTTCAGCTTCACGGTGCTCCTTTCGGGTTTCATGCAGCGGCCCGCATCGCCGCATGGCGCTTTCGGTGGCAGGAACGGCAGAGGACGGTGCACTTGGCAATCTCATCGAGGATTGACTCAAGGGAGTGGTTCGCCATTCCCGTCAGGCTGTAGCTCCTCGTCGACGGGTCGATGTGGTGGTGGTCAAGTAGTCCCTCGTGCGTGCCGCAGTCGGTGCAACCCTGCGCCTGTTTGATGTCCTTCATCCAGCGGAGGTGGCGTTGCTGCCGCTGCTGATACCGCCCACGATGCTCGGCGTTGTAGCGTGTCCGGTATGCTGCCCGCTCCTCCGGATGCGCGGCGTAGTGCGCCCGACGCCTAGCGAGGATTTCCTCCCGGTGCCTTGCGTAGTACGCCCGCTCATGCGCCCGCTGTTGCTCACGGTGACTGGCCCGGTATCTCGATTGGTATTCAGCCGTCGACCCACTCACGTACTCAGCCTCCCTGACCGTCCCCGCTGATGCGGGCCTAGTGACCATCCTTACTACACAGTGCCATCATAGCATACTCTAGGGACGAGTGCAACCGTCGGGGACGTATGCTACAATGAGGGATGAATAAGGAGGCCTTATGCCACGCACGAAACTGCCTGCTGTCGTTCGTGAAGAACAGAAGAAGCAACGGCTCGAAGCCGCCGCCCTCGCCGCCTACCAGATGGAGATGGGCACCTACCACTTCCCCGAGGGGACGCACCGGGGGGTCAAGCTCGAAGACGGCTCTCGGGGCTGGAACAAGGCCGAGATTCTGCGGGTCTACGGCCACCACCACTCGGGCCACCCCGACATCGTCTTCGAGGACCCGCACTTCAAGAGGATGGTGGAGTACCACCGCTGGCGCGGCTCCGACCCGATGTTCAGGAAGAAGATTCAGAACCAGGTGTGGAAGGAGATCGCCGACGAGGTGAGTCTCCAAATCTACGAGAAGGTGAAGTTCTCTCCCGACTCTCTGTCCTACGACCAGAAGCTCAAGACCATCAAGCTCATCATCGACGCCGGGGTGAAGCTCGGCTCGGAGAAGACCAAGGACCACTCGACCGAACTGCTCGAAGGCATGAACCCCGAGGAGCGCAAGGCCCTCCTCGAAGAGCAGGTCAAGCACCAGCAACTCGCGCTCGCCAACCTCAAGTCACTGGCTTCGGCCTACGAGGCCGGCGAGGTCATCGACGGGGAAGCTGAGTGACTGAGATTCCCGGCTACTGCGAGACCTGCCGCTGGCGCAGACAAGAGTGGGTCCTCACCGACGAGAAGATGATGCTCGATACGTGGTGCGACCTGCTTGACCTCTTCGTGCCGCACTTCGGCTTCTGCCACTTCTACGAGGAAGAGGTCGTGCTGTGAACGACGAGGCACGCTTCCTCCTGCTTCGCTCATCCAAGGCCGAGGAGCTGTTCGCCAAGCACTTCCTCAACATCGAGCTTGCCCCCTATCAGGTGTTCATCGTCAAGCTCATGCGGGGCGCGTTCCGGACTGAGGCCGAGGCGCGGCAGTTCATCACCGACAACGAGCTTGAGTGGATGTACGAGACCGGCAACATCCGCTTCTCGGTGCGGAAGGACGGCACGCTCTCGCCGAACAACGAGATTCTGCTACCCGCCTCGTTCGGGAAGACGACCCTCGTCCAACTCTTCTGCGACATGGAAGCCTGCGACAACCCCAACGCCCGCAACCAGATGATATTCAAGAACCTGCAGGAGGCCCACGACTGCTCGAACAAGGTGAGACAGGACCTCACGATGCCGAAGATGGTGGAGTTGTTCGGCGATCCGGTGCCCAAGGACGGGGTCTGGTCACAGGACCGCTTCTCGATGGCGCAGCGGACCTGGGGCGACATCAGGAACAACTTCGAGTGGTTCGGCACCAACTCCGACGCGGCGCTGGGGAAGCGGAGCGACCGGGTCATCTCCGACGACTGTGAGACTCCCGACACGGCTCGCACCATCGACGCCTGCACGAAGCTCATCGAGTGGTTCGACACCGGGCCGATGACCTCACCGAGACCCTTGTGGACGAAGGACCGCTACGGACGGGTGCAGATTCCCAAGTCAATCGACTGGCCGCAGAGACTCTACTGGGGTCACACCAACCTCGGCACCATCTTCCACCCTCGCGGCTTCCATGCCTACCTCGCGGGCAACCCCAACTACAACTACGTGCGCCTCTCCTGCTACCGCGACAAGCGCAAGACCGAGTCTCTGGACGACCGCATGATGACCGCCGATGAGCTGGACGCAAAGAAGCGCGGCAACACCATCGCCTTCATGCGGCGCTACGAGAACGTCGCCCTCGACCCCGCCGAGATGAACTTCCAAGAGGTCTGGATCAGGGGCGGGACACACCTTGCTGAATCGGGCAAGCGCATCACCTACGACGGCTGCCTCGACTTCGACCGCAGTTACGAAGAGGTCGAACCGGGCTGGCTGCTCTACATGGGCTACGACCCGGCGACCGGGTCAAGGACCAGATTCGCCGCGCATTCGGCCTTCGTCGTCATCGGCGCAAAGGACGACAACATCTACGTCGTCGACTACCTCAAGGAGCAGATGGACTACTCAAGGCAAGTGGACTACCTCCTCGACGGCAACCCCGCCTACGGCATCCAGGGCTTCATGGCGAAGTACTCCCTCACCCAGACGGTCATCGAGAAGAACAACCACGGCATGATGTTCACCGGGGACGACCGGGTCAGGCCCCACCTCTCGGATCACGGCGGCATCATCCACCCCTCGTACACCGGGGAGAACAAGCTCGACCCCGAGACGGGAGTGCCGACCCTGGGACCGTTGGTCGAAGCCGGCCGACTGAGAATCCCCTACAAGACCCCCGCCGACCAGAACAAGTCCGAGACCCTTATCACCGACATGCTGGAGTTCCACCCCAAGCGAGACAAAAGGGACTTGGTCATGGCCCTGTGGCTCGCCACCATCCCGGCCAGACAGTCGAAGGACAAGTACCGCAGTTGGGTGGCTCCGGGCGGGAAGGCCAAGCTCTACCGGCCGTAGCCCTCGCGCGCACGCGCGATATAGGGCCTCATAAGACCTTAAGACCATAGATACATAAGAATAGGTAAGATATCTATAAACCATATGAAACCCTTTGTACTTAGAGGGAACTGTGAAAACGTATGGTACACTTAGGGGTAGTGAACAATACAGGGGGTTGCCGATGAACGGTGAGACGCTTGGTTAGCCGCAAGGACATCGTCGCAATGGCTCGGCAACTGGAGGCCGACGAGTCCGGACGTAACGACTCCTACGACCGGGTCCTCAAGCACTACGGCGGCTCTTCCTACCGCGACCGCAAGAAGCGCGGCTACTGGCTCCGCGACTTCGTCTCCATCTTCCGCAAGCGCGCCGCTGACGAAGACATCGACTCCTCGGCTCCGATCAACCTCATTCGTCCCGCCATCCTCTCCAAGGTCGCCTACATGGGTCTACCCCCGACCACTAGGGTCCCTGAGCCGATGATGGACGATGAAGACGCCGCTATCGAGTTCGCCGACAAGCAGGAGAAGGCCTACCTCGGACTTCAAAGAGCCTCCAACTTCCCTCGCCGCTGCTACGACATGGCGTGGTTCCAGGGCGCGATGGGCGGTGCCGCCCTGGGTATCTGGCCCGACATGCGGCACAAGCGACCAAAGATATTCGTCCGTGGCCCGCAGCACTTCTACGTCATTCCCTACGACGACGACGGGCTGGAGATCGCCAAGTGCCTCTGGGTCGACGAGATGCGCGGCCTCGACATCGCCGCCAAGTGGGGAGCGAAGAAGTACGAGGGCGATGCCAACACCTACGACGTCATCCAGTACATCGACGAAGAGCAGTTGACCGTCATCGTCGATGACAAAGAAGAAGTCGACTCCATCCAGAACGTCCTAGGCTTTGTGCCGGTGGTCTGCATCGGCAACATCGGCGTGCCGGGTACTCCGTTCGGTGACACCGATGTGGAGCCCGGAATCGAACTGGCCGAGGAGATCAACTACCGCGTGGCGCTCGGCGACGAGCAGGCCGCCGCGATGATAAACCCCACCATCGCCGTGAAGCAGCCGCTTGAGGTCCCTGACGATTTGGTCCTCGGTCAAGGTGGCCGCATCACGATGGGGCCACAGGGCGACGTGCAACTTCTCGGCCCTCTGCCTATCCCCGAGTCCTACTGGCACTCCCTCCAGAACCTCGAACGCTGGTTCGACGCCGTGACCGACAACCCCGCCGCGCTTCGTGGTGAGCAGATGGGCAACGTCATCTCGGGCAAGGGCTTCAACGCGATGCTCTCCCCCTTGACCGCGAGGCTGCAGATTCGCGGCAACATCATCTACCCGGCCATTGAACAGATGAACCGCTACATGATGAAGATGTGGTGGAAGTTCCCCGACTTCCAAGCGCCGCAGAAGCTCGCAGGCTTCCGGGGCAAGGAGTTCTTCCAGATCGAGGTCGAACCCGAAGAGTTCGTTATCGACAAGGACATCTACACCGAGAACGAGGTCTTCCTCACTTCTCAGTCGTACTTGGACCGCCAGGGCACCGACGTCGAGTTGATGCAGCTCTACCAGAACGAACTCATCTCTTGGGACACGGTGGTCGAGAACCTGCCCTACGTCGCCAACAAACCCAGGGAGCGGCGGCGCATCGAGAAGGACCGCCAGTGGAAGGCCGAGGGCATGGCGATGGCAAATCAGGTCGCCAACTCAGCGATGACGGCCAACCCCGACCTGGGCGCGCAGGAGCGCACCAGTTACGGGCTGGAACGCGGATTCATGGGGGAGATGCCTACTCCACCCATGCCGGAAGGGGAGATGCCCACGGGCGCGCCCGCGACCGGCGCACCGGCGGAAGCCCCGCCGGAGGAAGGCCCCGAACTCATCGACGCCATCGTCGCCATCTTCGAGGACGTGCCCAAGCTCAAGGGCCGCGTCTGGGTGGGCGGCACCCCCCTCATCGACCCCGAGGCGATGGGCGGCGAGGACTGGGTCGTGACAGTGTGGCTCGAAGACCCAGCCGACAAGGCGACCATCGTCAACTACGTGAAGCAGAAGGCCCCCGAACTCTAAGGCAAGCTGGAGTTCAGGACGGGCGAGCCGGGCGACGAGCCCGCCGTGCCCATCGGCGGCGAAGAGCTGCCCGAAGGGATGCCCGGTGAGATGCAGGGCGGCGCGATGCCCGAGATGATGGGGGTGATGTGATGCCCTTCACCAAGATGAAGAACGGCAAGTACAAGAGCCCGTCGGGCCGCATCTTCACCCTTGCTCAGGTGCGGGCCTACTACGCGAAGAAGCGAGCCAAGCATGCCCGCTAAGCCGCTGGGCTCCATCTCCGTCAACCAGCAGAAGCAGTACGGCGACCGCAACATCCTCGAACAGTCTGCGCGGGCCGTGAAGACGGCACCCATCTCGGGAGCCACCGTCCCCGCGCCCAAAGCTGGCCGACCCGCTGGGCGGCCTACCGCCCAAGGGGCGCAAGGGGGCACGGTTCCTCCAGAGCATGAGGCTCTCGCCCAGCGGGTCGCCAAAGCCGCCGCCATCCGCGCGCAGTGGCAGCAGATCGCCGAGCGGTACCCCTCGCGCTGGACGCAGTCCTACCTCACGGCCGCCGACCGCGACTTCCGGCGAGTCGCCCTGGAGGCGCGACAGACGACGCCGTTCTTCGAGGACTAGTGCCCATCCCCATCGGCACAGACCTCTCGCAGGGGGTCGAGCGCAAGAAGAAGAAGAAGGAGTCTGGCTTCCAGAAGGTCGACTCCTCGGCCTACCAGCCCCCTGTGCCGCTGGAGCGTCCGCCGATGCAGTACCCCGGCGTCGGTGCTCCGCCATCCGACTACAAGCCGCCCTCGGTCGACCTCCAGCTCAAGAACCTCTCCACCGCCTACTACAAGCTCCACGACAGCTTCCCATCGGCCTTTCAGGCGCTCGTGCTCCTGCGCACCGCGCCCGGCCTGCCGCGCACCGTCGCCGACTGGGAGGAGTTCCTCGGCCCCGGTGTGAAGGACGGCGAACTGCCGCAGCCCGGCGACGTCGAGACCGAAGCCATGCGGATGGACGACTTCGATGTCATCGGAAGCCCCTACTCGACACAGGTCAGCGGCGACGGCGTCTTCTCGCCTACCGAGGCCGACCGGCCGGCGTTCTACTCGCTGCCCGAGAGCACCGACCCGGCGCTGGCACGGCAGGGCCTCGACAAGCTGCTCGCCGTACGCGAGGCGACCAGCGACCGCGCCGAGACGCTGTGGGAGAAGCTCCAGCACGACAAACTGCTCGCCGACGTGCAGCCCTTCAAGGAGGAGATGGCGAAGCGGGCGCAGGCGGCGGGAGCGAAGGTGGACTTCGACGCCACCACTGGCGATGTCGACCCAGCCACCATCGACATGTACAAGCGCTGGGTCGCGGCCCCGCAGTACTCGCAGCTGCTCTACGGCGACGCCGACGCGATGGAGCGCGCCGCCGAGGTGCTGCAGCCGATGATCGGCGGCGAGGAGTTGGCGTGGTGGATGAACATACGCGACGCCATGAAGGAGGGCGGCTACGTCTCCGACGACGTCCTCTCGACGACCTACGACGCCAACCTCTTCGGGCGCCCGCTGGGGCAGGACGAACTCAACGCCCGCTGGGACTACATCGGCCGCTACGGCATGGACAAGGTGCCGCAGAAGGCGTACGAGACCGTAATCGACGAGCAGAAGACCATCGACGACGCCTTCATGTTCGTGACCAAGCCGCTGATGTGGGCGATGGAGGGGACCGAGTGGCTGTGGGACAAGATTTCCCCCATCGACGGCATCGCCGAGCAGCTCAAGGGCAATCCCGAGATATGCGGCAAGACGGTCGCCGCGGCGGCATCCTACGTCCACGACATGGGCCACGAGTTCGCCAACGGCGAGTTGTTCGGCAAGGCCATCGGCTACTCCGAGCAGTCGGCCGTCACCCTGCACACGATGTTCGCTATGGCCTTCGGTTACGAGATACGCGACGGCGAACTCTGGGGTCACGGCGACTGGAAGCCCGAGGGAGAGGCAGACCCCGCCGTACTCTGGCGCGCCTCTGAGTGGGCGAAGGCATGGCGCTACGGCGAAGGCAAGATGATCGTCAACGAGATGTCGAACCGCATCGCGCCGATGTTCGGCGTCGACCCCGACGACCCCGTCCTGCGCTCTTCGGTCGTGCTCGCCGACTACGCCGTCGCCATCTGGGCGGGGGCGAAGATGGACGCCGCCATGTGGAAGACGGCGAAGCCGATGTGGTCGGCGACCTACGCCGGGATGCGCAAGGTCGACGCCCAGGCGCACTACCTCAAAGACCACTTCTCCGACGCCCGCCTCAAGGTCTTCGGCAGCCCCGACGCCCAGCGCGGCTCCTTCGTCGTCAGGGGCATCGACAGCACCACCCCGGAGGTCGGCGACGCCATGCGGGCGCTTCTGGACGAGCGCGACCTCGCGCTGGCGGCGAGCGGTGGGGTGAGGGCAGAGGGGGTCGGCGCGCACTCACAGGTCGACATCATCCGTCGCGTCCGAGAACTCGGCATCAAGCGCGAGGGCAACGACCACTGGAGCGCCGCCCTCAGGCCGAGCGAGAACCTCGCTGCCTTCAAGGGCACCATCCGCAAGAACGGCCGGGCGATGGACGACGTCGCCAAGACCATCGGCCAGGAGTTCCCCGGAGCGGGCATCACCAACGCCGACGAACTGTGGGAGTTCCTGCAGGGCTATTCGGGGGCGAAGAAGGCATCCGCCAAGCCCGCCGCTGCCGCCTCGCCGCTCGACGACATCAGGGCGCGGATCGCGTCCGCTCCCGACGACGAGCTTGAGAGCCTCGTCAACTCAATCGACGACACCGTCCTGCCCGGCATCTCCGACTACAAGCCGGGCGAGTTCTTCGCCGAGACCCCTCTGACGGGAGAGGCTCTGCGCGGGCAGGTGCTCTCGATGCTCGACCGCTCCATCCGCGAGCAGCGCTACGCCGACCCCGAGGTCGCCGTCGAGGCGGCGACCCGCATCGACCGCATCATGGCCGACGTCCGCGAGGGAAAGGCGCTCTCCTCCGAGGACGCGCGCTTCGTCGAGGAGGTCACCGGAAGGCCCTATGCTGGGCCGCGCTCCGCTGGCATCGCGGTCGGCGACCGCATCGAGTTCCGTCTCTACGACGAGGGCGGCAGCGGGTACACGTCATCCGGCGTCGTGCAGAAGCTCGACACCGACTTCCCGACCGCCCATGTCAAACTGGACAACGGCGACATGGTAAAGGTCAACCCCAACGACTACGCCACGCGGGTGGTGCGCAAGGCCGAACTCACCCACGAGGAGGGTGTCGCCGGCCAGCAGGCCATCGAGGGTCCCGACGTGTTTGCCGGCTACT
>CALGYR010000141.1 GCA_937935355.1 uncultured bacterium
GGGGTGCCCCCGTCCCTGCCTTTCTCCGGAAGGACTTCTTTCCGGAAGCTCTAAGCAACGTCGGGACGGCCTCGCGGCCGCAGACGCTGAGGGCGTAGATGGCCTCCACGCGCCTGGGGGCCAGGCTCTTGGCCAGAGAGAGGTACCCCCGAAGCTTCCGGGATGCCGTGGCCTTTTCGCGGGGGGACAGACTGTCGGGTCGTGGCTCAACTAGTCCGAGGTCATCATCCGTAAGGCCGCAAAGCCTCTTGCAGATGTAGGCGCGCGAATCGCCTGCTGGCCCCAGCTGCCGGAACGAGATAGACCATTCAACAGTTCCGTCGGAGAACCGTGCGCCAACACGGGACTTGCCTATGCACTGCGACTCAATGCTGTCGCTCTCGAGTATCGCACGTACTTGCCAGACCGGCACAACGACCGCGACTGCGAACCAGATGAGTCCGAGCGCAAGCAGGATGCCGCCGGTCCACAGGCCCAGCGGGAGCCAAGTTCTTGGAGTCTTGGCAGATTGGGATGGGGCTGCAGGCACGTCCGTCCCTGTTGCTCAGAACATCTCCGGCCGCGAGCCGCCCGGCCCGAGGACGGCCAGCACCTTGTGCCGCTCGCCGCGCCGCTGCGGCGCCGGGACCCGGTTGCCGGCCACGCGCTGGCCGTCGAAGTAGAGCTCGGCGACGCCCGCGCTGACGCCCTTGGGGTTGCGGACCTCGACCTCGTAGGTCGCGCCGCGCCATTCGCGCGTGAGCTTCAGGCCCTTCCACTTCCTCGGGACGCACGGGTCGATCACCAGGTGCCGGTAGCCCGGCCGGACGCCGGCCATCCACTGCGGCGCGAGCACCATCATCCAGGCCTGCCAGGCGCAGAACCACGGGTAGGAGGACTGGCCCTCGCGCTCCGGGCAGCCCGGACCGATCAGGTAGCGGTGGCTGCCGAAGGGCTCGCCGCCGTGCCACTCCGGCGTGTTCCAGCGGCTCTGGGGCAGCACGCGCTCGAAGGTCTCGTAGGCCGCGTCGCCGCGGCCGGCCACGCAGTCGGCCAGGATCTTGAAGGCCGCGCCGTGCATGTACATCGGGCCGTTCTCGGCCGTGCCCGGGTTCTTGCCGGAGACCTTGCCGATGCCCTTCCGGTAGCCGGTGTAGGCCGGGTGCATCAGGATCGGGCCGTAGCGCGTGCCCAGCCGCCGGTCGATGGTCGCGAGCGTGCGCTTGAGCCGCTCGCCGCGGGCCACCCCCGCGAAGATCGCCCAGGTCTGGCAGTTGAGGTGGATCTTGCCCTCGCGGTTGATGCGGCTGCCGATCCTCTGCCCGTCGTCGTCGATGGCGTAGAGGTACCAGTCGCCGTCCCAGGCGGCCTTGTTGACCACCCGGTCGAGCTCGGCGGCCCGGCGGGCGAGGAGCTTCGCGTTCTTGTCGTCGCCGGCCGCCTCGGCGATGCGCCTGGCCACCTGCATGGCGTAGATCGTGCCGATCGTGAGCCACGCGGAGACGCCGCGGCCCTTGAGGGCCACCTCGTTGAGCGAGTCGTTCCAGTCGCCGTCGCCGATCTTGCAGAGGCCGCCCTGGCCGCGCTCGCTCCAGAGACGTTCGAGGCCGCGCAGGACGTGCTCCCAGACGGTGCCCCGGCCCTTGTCCTTGAAGGGCACGACCTCCTTCAGGAAGGCGAAGTTGCCGGTCTGGCGGAGGTACTCGTCGAGGGTCAGCGGCACCCACAGCGGGCTGTCGCGGTGGAGGCGCAGGTCGTCGCCGCCGCCGAAGTGACTGTAGCAGCGCGGGCAGAGCCCCGAGCTGTACATCTGCTTCACCGTCTCGCGGAGCCAGTGCTTCGTCCAGGCCGGGTCCATGGCGGCGAAGCCCATGATGTCCTGGAGGACGTCGCGGTAGCCCTTGTCGCTGCCGCGGCACCAGCGGCTGGTGACGTGGTTCTGATGCTTGAGCCAGACGTTGGCGTGGAGGTCGAAGAGCTCCGAGGGCGACTCGACGCGCGAGCGCGCGAGCAGACCGTTCCAGTGCCGCTGGACCGCCAGCAGTTCGCGCTCCCAGGCGCCGCGCGCCGTGTACTTCTTCCGCAGGCGCCGGATGTCCGCGTCCTTCCGGCTCACGCCCACGACCACGTGGACGCACTTCTCCTCGCCGGGGCGCAGGACGATATCGCCGGCCACCACCGTGCACATCTGCTCGGCGGACACAGAGCTGTTGGCGCACTTGCCGGTCTCGGGAACGAGCGGGTTCTCGATGCCCCGGGCCGCACCCAGGAAGCTCTCCCGGCGGCAGTCCCAGCCCTTCGCCGGATAGTCGCCGCACATGAAGGCGTCGTACATGAATGGGCTGGTGGTGTTGGTCATGCGCATGACCGCCGCGCCGAGGTCCTTCCGGAAGGTCCCGCGCGTGAAGGTCAGCACGTCAGTGTTGCCCGAGGCGCACTTCATGGACATCTCGACGTAGGGGAAGAAGCGCAGCCGCCGCGTGCGGCCGGACTTGTTGACCAGCCGCACCTGCCACATCTCCACCGGGTCCTGCCGGGGCACGAAGACGGTGAGCTCCCCGAGGATGCCCTCGCGCTCGGCGCTGATGGTGGTGTAGCCGAGGCCCTGGCGGCACTGGAAGCCGCTGTACTGGTCCAAGCCGGCCATGCCCAGCGGCGCCAGCGACCAGTTCCGGCCGCTCTTCGCGTCGTGCAGGTAGACGAACTTCCCGGTCTGCGGGTGGGTCGGCACGTACCCGAAGATGTCGATGTACGTTACCCGGATGTCGAAGGCCGCCAGGTAGTAGCTGTAGCCGTAGCCGTTCTGCGAGATGCAGACGCCGTACTCGTCGTTGGACAGGAAGTTGAGCCAGGGCCGCGGCGTGTCGATTCGCGAGACCACGTACTCGCGACCGTCGGGGAAGAAGCGTCCGAATTGGCTGTCGAACATGGGGGGCTCCTTGAGAGAGTTGCCAGTTGCCAGTTGGCAGTTGTCAGTAGAGAACGCGGGGCTGCCGACCGTCGGCTCTCATCATTCTGGCAACTGGCAACTGACAACTGGCGGCTGTCGTTAGAGCATCACCGCCGCGGTGATCACGCTGGTCCAGAGGCCGTTCTTGTCGCCGATGGCCGACTGGGTGACGTTGGCCGTGCGGACGATCTGGCCGGCCATCTTGTACTGCTCCTTCTTCTCGTCGTAGGACTTGTCCGCGTCGAAGGGCATGCCGATGGTGGTGGCAAGCATCTGGGCGGCCAGGTCTTCGGCGTAGTCGCCGGCCTCGTCCTCGGTCTGGCCGAAGCCGTGGTGCTCGGAGAGGTAGCCGTGCATCTCCGGGTCGCGGGGGATGGCCACGCCTATGGACGCGTAGATCAGGCGGTGCGGCTCGTTGGTGGCGCTCTCGGCCAGGACGCAGAAGACCACCTCGCCGGAGTCCAGGCGCGGCAGCCCCTGGTTGCGCGGGATGATCTTGCAGCCCGGAGGGAAGATGGAACTGACCCGCACCAGATTGAAGCGGGCGATGCGCGCGTCGCGCAGGGCCAGCTCGAAGCTGGCCAGCTTCTCCTTGTGCCGGCCGACGCCCTTGGTCAGGAAGATTCTCGAGGGGACGAAACCTACCATTGCCTGTGCTCCTCCGGAGCCGCGACGAACTCGCGCCGCGAAGCGGCGCGCCCGCAGCGGATATTAGTTCCGCGCGTTCGGCAGTCAATCAAAAATGAGGATTCCGGGAGAATCTTCTTGCATCGGGTGCGTTTCCGGGTTATATCTCTGCGAGGAAAGGGACGCGATGAACCGCATCCGACTGTCGAGCGCCAAGAAGGCCGATGCTGCCGCCAAGTGCGCGGGAGCCCTGGCCATCATTAGGCGCCTGGGCAGCGGGTGAGGGCTCGAAGCCAGTAGAGAACCTCAGAAACCTGAACCCGCTGCCCGAAACCGGGCGGCGGGTTTCTTTTTCGGCTCAGGTCTGAGGTTCGCGAGGGGAGGTAAGGGGACAGGCGGGGCCCATCCGGTCTCCGGGCACTCGACAGAGCGCGGCGGCACGCCGGCGCGACGCCCGGAGATCCGAGGGCTCCCCAGGAAGATCGGCCGCCGGAGCGCCCGACAGGGCCCGCCGGAAGGCCGCCGGATTCCAGGCGTACCCGAAAGGGCGCGGAGGCAGGGCCGACGCGAAGTCTGAGAACCGGCGGACGGGAATCCGTCTCAGCGGGTCTCCCGACAGGGCGCGCGGGGTACGCCCCGGCGCAGGACCCGGGAGGACTATGGAGATTGGATTGAGGGTTGAGGGTGGAAGGTGGAGGGTGGAGGTGAGGGGGACGGCGAAAGACGGTCCTTGAGCCTCAGGCTCAGCTGCCGGCCAGGACCTTCGCGACTTCGAAGGCTGCGCGGGGACGGCCGGTGCGCTCGCAGGCCCGGCGCATGGCCGAGCGGTCCTCTGTCGAGGAGACCAGCCGGCCCAGCTTGTAGTCCAGCGAGCCCAGGTCGTGAGCGCGCCAGGCCACGCCGCTCTCCTGGAGGTAGGAGGCGTTGGCCTCCTCCTGTCCGGGGATGGGGTCCAGGACGATCATGGGCAGGGACCGGGCCATGCCCTCGCTGGCGGTCAACCCCCCCGGCTTGGTGATCATCACGTCGGACGCGGCCATCAGGTCGTGCATGTTGTTGACGAACCCGAAGACGGTGAGCCTGACGCCCTCGGCGGCGGGGATGGCCTGGATCCTGGCCCGGAGCTTCTGGTTGCGCCCGGCGACCACCAGGACGTCGGCGCCGCCGGCGCGCGAGGCGGCGAGTATCACCGCCCGGATGGTCTGGTAGATGTGCCCGACGCCGAAGCCCCCTGCCGAGCACAGCACCGTCGGCCGGCCGTCGCTGAGCATCATCTCGGTCCGGAGCCGCGAGCGGTCCTCGGCAGTGGCCGGTCCGGCGAAGGGCGGCACGAGCGGTATGCCCGTCATCCGGATGCGGTCGGGAGCGGCGCCCTTGCGCCCGATCAGGTGGGCGACTTCCGGCGAACTGGCGAAGTAGAGGTCCACGTCCGGATGGGTCCAGAGCGAGTGCAGGCAGTAGTCGGTGATGCTCACCGAGACGCGGGCCCGGACCAGCCCGCGGCGCTTGAGCCTGCAGACGTAGTGCAGCGGCAGCGGGTGGTTGCAGAAGATCTCGTCCGGGGCGAACTCGCGGATCAACCGGCCCAGCTTCCGGCAGTGAAATGCCTCGGCCCAACGGCAGAAGCGCGGAATCAGGTTCCTGGGGCTCTCGTCGGAGGTGCGCCGGTACATGCGCCCCCACATCGAGGGTGCATGGTTGACCATCGTCAGGTAGGTGCCGACGTAGATGTGCCGGAATGGCCAGAGCACATAGTCCATGCAGTCCACGTTCTTGACGGTGACGTCTTTGTGGGCGGCACCCAGGGCCTCGGTCACCGCCTGGGCGGAACGGATGTGTCCGGCCCCGGCCGAGACCGAGACGATCAATACCCGACGCGCCATCGGTGCCTTTCTAGCGACGGACGGATGGGCAGGACCCGGCTGCCCAGCACCGGCCGCGCGCCGTCCGCAGCCGGATCAGCTCTCTTCTTCGGGCGCCTCGTCCTCGGACTCGTCCAGGGCCTCCCACGCGTCCTCCAGGGCCTCGTCGCGCCGGGCCTGCTCCAGGCTGCGCTTGCAGTCGATGCAGGTCACCGCGTAGGGCAGGACCTTGAGGCGCTCGGCCGGGATGCTCTGGCCGCACTCTTCGCAGATGCCGAAGTCGCCGCTCTCGATGCGGGCGAGCGCCGTCTCGATCTGGGCCAGCTCGTCGCTCTCGGTCTGGGCCAGGGCCATGTTCAGGGCGCCGTCGGCGGCGTCGGAGGCCTGGTCGGTGGGATCGGCGCTGCGGGGCTTGTCCGGGGAGTGGACCGACTTCATGTCGGTCCGCAGCTCGGCGAGCAACTCCTCGCGGCGCTGCAGGAGCATCTGGCGGATCTCGTCGATCTCCGAGTTGCGGATGCTGGGCTTGGCGTGGCCGGACGGCGTCGGCCGGGGGGCGCTCGCGACGTGCGAATCGGCGCTCAGGACCGGGACCAGCGCCTCCTTGACCCCTTTGAGCGGCGGAGGCGGCTTGTGCTTTATGGACTTCTTCGCGGGCTTGCCCTTGGCGGCCGCCGCCTTGGCTGTCGGTTTGCCCGCCTTGGCTTTGGCCGCGGGCGTGGCCTTGGCCTTCACTTTGGCCGTGGCCTTGACCTTGGCCTTGGGCTGCGGCTTGGATGCTGACTTGCGGGGTTTGGACTTGGCCACAGGCGTTATCCTCCAGATCAGCAGGCGTGAGGTCGGAGACATGAGGCTTGCGGATCGAGGGGGGCGAGGCCGCCGGCCTTCGATGCCCCGCGCCTCATATCGTCCTTACCCGTTCTGACGCGGCGGGGATGATAAGTCCCGCCAAATCATTGTCAAGGCTTTTTCCGCCCCCGCCTCGCCCCGTCATCCGGCGGTCCTCCGCGCCCCGGCAAGTCGCTAACAAGCGGTCGATGCGGGCTATTTCGTGAAAGGCGGATGTGGCGCAGGGACAGCCGCTTGCCGTCCCGGTTGACTTGGGCGGCCGGCGCCCTAAACTCTGGAGCCATGGACGACCGGGGACTCCGCCGCGGGCTCGGGAGCCGCTCCTACTGGGCGCTGATGGCCGCCCAGTTCCTGGACGGGCTCAACGCCAACATCCTGCGCTTCGTCGTGGGCATGCTGCTGCTCGAGCACCTGGGCCTGAGCCGCGAGACGCGGGTGCACTCCCTGGCCGCGGTCATGGCCCTGTTCGCGCTGCCGTACATTCTCTTCTCCACGTTCGCAGGCAACCTCGCCGACCGGTTCAGCAAGCGCCTGGTGATCATCGGCGCCAAGCTGGTCGAGATTCTGGTTGTGCTGTTGGCTGCCGTGGCGCTGTGGACGTCGAGCCTGTGGATGTGCCTGGCGGCCATCTTCCTGATGGGCTTGCAGGCCACCCTGTTCAACCCGGCCAAGTACGGCGTGCTGCCGGAGATACTTGACGACGAGCGGCTCTCCCGGGGCAACGGTCTGCTCGAGATGTTCAGCAACCTGGCCATCATCCTGGGCGGCGTGGCCGGGAGCCTGCTCATGGCTCCCTTCCAGGCCAGGACCGTCGGGGTCGTTCTGATATCCATAGCCCTGGTGGGCACCGTCGCCAGCCTGTTCGTGGCCCGGCTGCCGGCGGCCGACCCGGGACGGCGGCTCCGGTGGAACTTCGCGGGCGAGGCCTGGGCCAACTTCAAACTGGTCAAGGGCGACCGGGCGCTCTTTCTCTCCATCCTGGGGGTGAGCTACTTCTGGCTGATGGGCGCGCTTTTCCAGATGAACTTCACCCTCTATGGTCTGGACCTGCTCGGCCTGGACGAGAGGGGTGTCGGGATGCTCCTGGCCGGCGCCGGCGTGGGCATCGGTGCGGGAGCGGTCCTGGCCGGCTGGCTCTCCGGCGAGAAGATCGAGTTCGGGCTGGTGCCCATCGGCGCCGTGATCATGGCCGCCTTCAGCGTGGACCTGTTCTTCGCGCACCGGCAGGCCGACCCCGAGGCGCGCTCGCTCTGGCCGGTGATCCGCACGGCCGTCGACGTCTTCATGCTGGGCCTCGGCAGCGGCCTCTACCTCGTGCCGTTGCAGTCGTTCGTCCAGCAGCGCGCCCCGGCCGAGAGCAAGGGCCGGGTGCTGGCGATCACCAACTTCCTGACCTTCGCGGCCATAATCCTGGCGGCCGGGCTCTACGCCTGGATCGGGACGCGGCCGGGCTCGGACCCTGCCAAGGTCTACCTGCTCCTGGCGCTGCTCACCGTCGGCGTCGCCGGCTACATCTTCACGCTGCTGCCCGACTTCCTGCTGCGCTTCCTGCTCTGGAGCGCAGCCCACGCGCTCTACCGCATCCGGGTGGTGGGCCTCGAGCGCGTGCCCAAGGACCGCGGGGCGCTCCTGGTCTGCAACCACGTCAGCTACATGGACGCGCTCCTGGTGCTGGCCTGCATGCAGCGCTTCGTGCGCTTCATCATGTACCGCAAGTTCTACGAGGTCCCGCTCGTGAACTGGGGCGCGCGGAAACTCAGGGTCATCCCCATATCGGAGAGCGATCCGCCCCGGCGGATGATCCAGTCCCTCCGCGACGCCGCGGGGCTGGTGCGCGAGGGCGAGCTGGTCTGCATCTTCGCCGAGGGCTCGATCACCCGGACCGGCAACCTGCTGCGCTTCCAGCGGGGCTTCGAGCGGATCATGAAGGGGCTCGACGCCCCGATCGTGCCGGTGCACATCGACCGGATGTGGGGCAGCATCTTCAGCTTCGAGGGCGGCCGGGCCATCTGGAAGGTGCCCTCGATCCGGCGCAGCAAGGTAACGGTGAGCTTCGGCCGGCCGCTCGCCGGCACGGCCACCGCGGCGGAGGTCCGCCAGGCGGTGAGCGAGCTCGGGGCCGAGGCCTTCGCCCTTCGCCAGCCCGACCAGGTGCTGCTCCACGAGGCCTTCATCGCCTCGGCGCGCTCGACGCCGGGGAGGCTGTGCCTGGCCGACACGGCCGGAGCGGCGCTCTCCTACCGCCGGGCGCTTCGGGCGGCGCTGGCGCTGGCGGACTACTTCGGGCGGAAAGCAGTTGGCAGTACGCAGTCGGCAGTAAGCAACGAACAAGGGGCTGCAGAACCGCATCCTGTCAACCGCCCACTGCCCACTGCCCACTGCGCATCGCCCACCGAGATGGTGGCCGTCTGCCTGCCGACCTCGGCGGCCGGGGCGCTGGTCAACATCGCGCTCTTGCTGGCCGGCAAGGTGCCGGTGAACCTCAACTACACCGCCGGGCGCGAGGGGCTCGGCTCGGTGCTCCGGCAGTGCGGGATCAGGACGCTCGTCACCAGCCGCGAGTTCATCGACCGGCTGCGCCTGGCCGGCCTCGAGCGCTTCTCGGGCGGCTCGACGGTGGGCGTCCTCTACCTCGAGGATCTGCGCGCGGAGATCGGCCTCCTCCGGAAGCTCTGGGCGGGCCTGAAGGCCGACCTTCTGCCGCGCTGGGCGCTCGGCTGGCTCTACGGGGCCGAGGGCCGCTCGAACGACGCGCTCTGCACGGTGATCTTCTCCTCGGGCTCGACCGGCGAGCCCAAGGGAGTGATGCTCAGCCACGCCAACGTCATGAGCGACCTCGAGGGCATGAGCCAGGTCTTCGGCACCGGTTCGCGCGACCGGATCGCCGGCGTCCTGCCGTTCTTCCACTCGCTCGGCTTCACGGCCACGCTGTGGCTGCCGCTGGTGAAGCGCATCGGCGTCGTCTACCACCCGAATCCGGTCGACGGCCGGGCCATCGGCGCGATGGTCCGGGAGTTCGGGTGCACGGCCCTGCTCGGGACCCCGACCTTCCTGCGCATCTACACCCGCACGGTCTTCGAGGGAGACTTCGGCAGCCTGAAGACCGTGGTGGCCGGCGCCGAGAAACTCCGGCCGGAGATCGCCGAGGCCTTCTTCGAGAAGTTCGGCGTGCGGCCGGTCGAGGGCTACGGCTGCACCGAGTGCTCGCCGGTCGTCTCCCTGAACGTTCCCGACTTCCGCTCGCCGGGCATCATGCAGAAGGGCACCAAGCGAGGGACGATCGGGCAGGCGATTCCGGGAGTGACGGTGCGCGTCGTTGAGCCGACAGCGGTGGAGGAGACGGGGGCAAGGCAGAAGGGAGAAGGCAGAAGGCAGAAACCCGAAGAACGCGAGGGGGCCGGCCCATGCGCATCCGTCCTTCTGCCTTCTTCCTTCCGCCTTCTGCCTTCCCTGCCGTTGGGCTCCGATGGCATGCTCCTGGTCAAGGGCGCCAACGTGATGAAGGGCTACCTCGGCCGGCCCGAGTTGACCGCCGGGGTACTGCGCGACGGCTGGTACGTCACCGGCGACGTGGCCCGCGTCGACGAGGACGGCTTCATCACCATCACCGACCGGCTCTCGCGCTTCAGCAAGATCGGCGGCGAGATGGTGCCGCACGGGCGGGTGGAGGAGACGATCGAGGCGGCGCTGACCGGTGGAGGGTGGAAGGTGGAGGGTGGAGGGCTGCCGGTGGCAGTCACGAGCATTCCCGACGAGAAGAAGGGCGAGAGGCTCGCCGTGCTCCACACCCGGCTGCCGGTGAGCGTCGGGGAACTCTGTCAGGCGCTGAACGCCTCCGACCTGCCCAAGCTCTGGCTTCCGCGCAAGGACGACTTCTTCGAGGTCGAGGCCATCCCGGTGTTGGGGACCGGGAAGGTCGACCTGCGGGGGGTTAAGCGGCTGGCGGGGGAGAGAGCGGCGGGGAAGGGCGAAGGCCCGACGGAAGCTCTCACCGCAGAGGACGCGGAGGAGCGCGGAGGCGGTTCTGCGGTCGGCGATGCAGGCCTGTAGAGGCGTCTGAGGCAATGGCCCGGTACCTTGTCCAGGTCAACGCGTCCAACCTGCTGGTCGACATGGATGGACGCCGCGGCAAGTACGGCTTCATTACGTTGCGGAAGGTGGAGGCCGCGGATCATCTCGCTGCCGGACAGCTTGCCGTTCAGATGATCAAAGACGACGAGACCGACTATGAGCAGTCAAGGGCGAAAATGGGACGGATGGCATGAGTAGGGA
>CALGYR010000142.1 GCA_937935355.1 uncultured bacterium
CCTCCTTCCCGGCCCTCCAGAGCCCGCCGCCCTCCGACTCCGGGGCGGCGGGCTCACCCGCTTCCGTCACGGCCGCGGTGGACAATGCAGGCCGCCCCTTGCCTCTGCCGAAGTCGGTACTAGAATCGGCGACGGGAGGAGGCCCGTGGACAAGCTACCGGAACGACTGAGCATCAGGCAGGTCGTCGCGCTCCTTGGCGAGTACGGCATCAAGCGCACGAAGGAGGCCGTGCGGAAGAGCATCAAGTCGGGGGAGCTGCCCGCCGAGATGGTCGGCTCGCAGTGGACCATCGCCAACTCTGACGCTCAGGCATACGGTGAGACTTTGCAGGCGAGGGCTAAAGGAAAAGCCTCTTGACACCGAGAATCTGTCTAGCATAGGTTGGCATTCGACAACTGCACGACGGCAACGAGGAGGTAGCGGAACGACACACTGAGACCCGCCCCGCAGTGCTCGCCAGGAGGCCATGAGCTTTGAGCACACGAAGAGAGGGCCCGCCGCGACGGCAATCGCGGACAGGCCCGAGTGAAGAGAGATCCCCGCAAGCCACGGAAACCAGCCCTTCGGCGTGCAGTTTGCCACCAAACGGGCCGGATTGCAACGAAACGGCGTTGGACACGGCACAGAACAGCACGCCCACCGGCATCGACCCGCTCGCCGTCTACACCATCCGCGAGTCCGCCCAGCTCCTGCGCGTCAGTGTGCGCAAACTGCGCGACCTCGAGGCCGACGGCGCGATGCGGCGCTGCCCCCACACCCGCAACATGCTCTTCCTCGGCGAGGAGCTGCTGCGCGTCGCGAGGGGTGAGGCGCGATGACCGCCCTCGCCCGCACCCTCGCCGCCGCCCTTGCCCTCGCCCTCTTCATCGCCGCCCTGGCCGCGACCGGCTGGGCCGCCGAGCACGCGCCGACCTGGCTCGCGCTCGTCGTCGTCCCGGCGGTCGGCGTCGTCTTCTGGCGGCTCTACCGGGGCGGTGAGTCATGAGCGACGCCCCGCTCTTCAACGGCGACCCGTGCGCGCTCTGCGACAGCCGCCGCCTCTCCGAGGACGACGGCGAGTTCATCTGCATCGCCACGCCGAGCGGCGAGCGCGACTGTGCGCTCATCGCCGACCTCGCCGTCATGGAGCACGTGGCCCGCGAGGTGGCGACGCACTTCGCGCGGATCTGCGACCGCACGCTCAGGCGCGAGGTCGTCGAGGGCACGGCCGCCGGTTACTCGACCGCCTGCTGCGTCCTTGGCCGCGGGGTGACGTTCGACGAGGACGGCTTCATGACCCTCTGCGGCGTGCCCAGGGAGACGGGGGCATGAGCCGCGAGGGCTGCCCCTACCCCGACGACGACTGCGACGTCTGCAAGGCGCTGTTCCTCGAGAACGACCCCGGCGACGTCATCGCCGTCAGCTACCACCTCTGCGGCTGCCCCTACGCCATCGAGACGACCGAGCAGGTGCTCTGCGTGGGCTGCGGCGCGGCCCGCGACCTGTGGGCGGAGTGGAACCGCTTCTGGGGTGGGCCATGAGGCCGCGCGACCGCCTGCTCACCCCCGTGCAGGGTGCGAACCACAGCTACTCACTCGATGGCCGCCCGCTGGTCGGCGTGACGTCGGTCATCCACACCGTGCTCCGCGCGCCGGGCCTCGAAGAGTGGTTCAAGAGGACGGGCCTCGATGCGGACACCATCCGCGACGAGGCCGCTGCCTTCGGCAAGAGCATCCACGCCGCCCTGGCGGCACACGCCCGCGGCGAGGACCTCCTGCCGCTCGACCTGCCCGCGAACTGGTGGGCGACCGTCGAGGCCGGCCGGCGTTGGCTCGACGAGAACCTCGACGAGGTGTACGCGGTCGAGGAGCCGGTCGCGAGCGCCCGCTACGGCTACGCCGGCACGCCCGACCTCTACGGACGCCGCAAGGGCCGGAAGACGGCCTGCATCATCGACTACAAGACCACGGCCGCCGTGTACTGGAGCCACAGGTTCCAGACGGCCGCCTACCGCAAGGCCGCCACCGAGACCTACGGCGACCGGCCGGCCGAGCGCATCGTCCTGCAGTTCTCCAAGGACGAGCCCGGCCGCCTCACCCCTCACTTCCTCACACAGAACGACGCCGACTTCGCCGGGTGGACGTACTGCCTCGGCCTCTACGGCGTCATGAGCACTGGAGTCTAGGACATGGCATCTGCCGCAACCGAACTGGCCCCCTACCGCAACGACGCCGAGGTGCAGGCCGCCGAGACCGAGGTCCGTACCATCGTCGACGTCGCCCGCGAGCTCGAGATCAGAGACGAGGCGACGAACGCGCAGGCGCTCGACCTGCTCTCGCAGGCGCGCAAGGCACACAAGCGCATCGAGGCGCTGAAGAAGCGCTGGCTCGACCCGCTGAACGCACAGGTGAAGCTCATCCGCGACGACTTCACCGCGATGGCGGCGCCCGCCAAGGAGGCCGACCAGATCCTCGCGGCCAAGACGAGCGCCTACCGGGCGAAAGTCGCCGAGGCCGCACGCAAGGAGCAGGAGAGGCTCCGTCTGCTCGCCGAGAAGCGTCAGGAGCGCGCGGCCGAGCGGGCCGAGGCCAAGGGCGTCGAGCCGCCGCAGGTCATCCCGATCGCGCCGACCGTGGCGCCGCCCGCCAAGAGCGTCGAGACGGACTCAGGCGCCAAGATCACCTACCGCACGCAGACGCACTTCGAGGTCGTCGACGCGGCCCTCGTGCCGGACACCTACAAGACCATCGACGAGCGCAAGATCGGCGCGGCCGTCCGTGCCGGCATCGCCACACCCGAGGACCCGATCCCCGGCGTGCGCATCTGGGTGACGGAAGAGGCGGTGGTCCGATGACCGGCCAGGAGCTGACAACGCAGGCCGGGGCACAGCCGCCGGCCGTCCGCATCGCCGACCGCATCGCGGAGATCAAGACCAATGTGCAGATGGTGCAGCACCTCATGCGCGACCTCATGAAGCCGGACGTCCACTACGGGAAGATCCCCGGGACCGACAAGCCGAGCCTGTTCCAGCCGGGGGCGGAGTTGATCTGCCTCACGTTCCAGTGGGCGACCCGCTACCACCAGGAAGACCTGTCGTACGAGGACGTGGTCCGCTACCGCTCGACATGCGAGCTCTACAGCCGGGCGACCGGGGAGTTCATCGGCTCGGGTCAGGGCGAGGCGTCCTCCGACGAAGAGAAGTACCGCTGGCGCAAGGCCGTGAACGCGGCCGAGTTCGACGCTGCTCCGGAGGACCGGCGGCGCGTGAAGATCTACAAGAGCGGCGGCACGGTCAACCAGGTCCGCATCGAGCCACCCGACATCGCCAACACGGTGCTCAAGATGGCGAACAAGCGGGCCCTCATCGCCGCCACGCGCACGGCGTCCGGGTGCTCCGACATGTTCGCCCAGGACCTCGAGGACCTCTCGGACGAGGTCCGCGAGGCCGTCACCGGCAAGGAGGCCGCCGAGCCCGTCGAGCTGCTGGGAGCCGATGGCTGGTCGAGCTTGATCGCACAGGCCGAGGGCTTCGGCTACCCGGAGGCGAGCATCGTCGCCAGCGCCGCCGCACTCGGCCACGAGGGTGAGCCGGAGAAGATGCCGCGTGACGTGGCGAAGCGGCTGTTCCGCTCCATGCGCGACCATCCCATCAAGCCCGAGACACCCCCGCCCCGCGACGCTGAGGCCCCTTCTGGCGACGTTGACGCCGCCAACGAGTCGGACAGCGCAGACGCGGCTTTCATCGAGGAAACGGCGATTCCGTTCGGCGACGTCTGATGGCCGCGAGAAGAGTCTCCCCCGGCCGCAGCGCCCCGCACGGCACCCGTGCCCGCTACATCGCCGGCTGCCGCTGCCCCGAGTGCGGTGAGGCGAACCGCCACTACCTCGACGACTACA
>CALGYR010000143.1 GCA_937935355.1 uncultured bacterium
GCAAGGTGCTCCTTCCGGATCGAGTCCGCCACCCCGGCCGTCAGCGCTGCTCCAGCCTCTCCGCGTACTGGCATCCGATTGGCCTTTCGACTGGACTCCTACTGGATTGATACACCGGCTCTGACGGGCAGTTCAACGGGATTCTCGAAAAAAGGACTCCCGCCAACCTTTCCACAATCCCTTATCGACTTGGCCTTTACAGCCGATAATTTCATGTGCGGCTCCGCAAGCCATCCATAAATGCGGAGATACGCCGGAGGCCACCTTGGGCAAAGTCATCTACCCAGTGATTCGCCCCACCATTCCGGACGCCCAGGCTCTGGCCGCCGAATTCTTGGAAATCCTCACGGACGGCATCATAACCACCGGGCCGCGCGTGGCCGCCTTCGAGCGTGAGTGCGCCGGGCGCATTGGCGCTGCCGACTGCGTGGCGGTCTCCTCCTGCACCTCGGGGCTGATCCTCGCGGCCAGGGCGCTGGGCCTCTCCGGCGAGGTCATCGTCCCGTCATTCACCTTCGCGGCCAGCGCCCACGCGCTCGTCTGGTGCGGACTGACCCCGGTCTTCTGCGACTCGCAGCCAGGCACTCTCAACATCGATCCGGACCGCGCCGCGGAGCTCGTCACCGACCGGACCTCGGCGATCATGCCGGTCTACATCTTCGGCCTGCCGCCGGACTTCGATCGCCTGGTTGAAATCGCCCGGAGCCGCGGCCTCAAGCTGCTCTGCGACGCGGCCCAGGCCCTGGGCGCGACTTACCGCGACCGGCCGGCCGGCTCCTTCGGCGACGCCGAGGTCTTCTCGCTGAGCCCCACCAAGGTGGTCACCGCCGTGGAGGGCGGGATCGTGGCGGTGCGCGACGCCGGGGCCGCCCGCCGGCTGCGCTCGCTGCGCGACTACGGCAAGGCCGCCGACGGCTCGGACATGGAGTTCGTCGGTCTCTCGGCGCGGATGAGCGAGCTCCACGCCGCGGTGGGCCGGCGCTGCCTGTCCCGCTGCGACGAGCTCGTCGCGGCGCGGGGCAGGCTCGTGGCGCTCTACCGCGCGCGCCTGGCCGGGCTCGCCGGCGTCTCCTTCCAGGAGGTGCCGGCCGACCGGACCACCAGCCACAACTACATGGTGATCTTCGTGGGCGACGGCGCCCGGCGCTCGCGCGACGAGGTCTACGGAACGCTCGCCGCGCGCGGCGTGCAGACCAAGAAGTACTTCCACCCGGCGATCCACCGGATGACCGCCTACCGGGGGATGGCCGGGAGCGTCCGCGGGGAGCTGCCCGTGGCCGAGCGGGCCAGCCGCGAGGGTCTGGCCCTGCCGCTCTACTCGCACATGCAGGAGGGCGACGTCGAGACCATCGCCGCCGCCGTCCGGGAGGTCCTGGGCTAGATGGCCGCCACGCTCCGCGCCGTCCTGATCCGGCACCGCACCCGGCTGATCGCCCTCACCCACCTGGTGCTCTTCGCGGTGGCCTACTGGCTGGCCTTCGCGGTGCGCATGGATTTCGAGCTCTCCGACAACTACCAGCTGCTCTTCATCAAGACCATCGGGCCGGTGCTCATCGCCAAGCTGATCGTCTTCTACGCCTTCCGGCTCTATCAGGGCTGGTGGCGCTATGTGGGCCTGCGCGACCTGATCCACATCTTCGCCGCGTCGGTCCTGTCCATGCTGGTGGTCACCGCCTGGGGCTTCGTGCTCCACCGCAAGGAGGGCTTCCCGCGCTCGGTGCCGTTCATCGACTGCATCATGACCATGATGCTGATCGGCGGCGCGCGCGCCGGCATGCGCCTGATCCGCGAGGGCCCGAGCTTCCTGCTGCGCTCGCGCGGCGGGACCAAGATCTTCATCGCCGGCGCCGGCGACGCCGGGGAGTCGCTGCTCCGCGAGGTGGACCGCAACCCGGCCATCAAGTACGACGTGGTCGGCTTCCTGGACGACAACCCCAACAAGCTCGGCGCGCGGATCCACGGCGTGCCCGTGCTGGGGCCGCTCGGCGACGCCCGCGAGCTGGCCGAGCGCTACTCGGTCCGCGAGGTGCTCATCGCCATGCCCTCGGCCAGCGGCCGGGAGATGCGCGAGGTGGTCCGCAAGCTCCAGGAGGCGGGCCTGCGCTGCACGACGCTTCCGGGCATGGACGAGCTCATCGGCGGACAGGTGAGCTTCTCGCACGCGCGCCCGGTGAACATCAACGACCTCCTGGGCCGCGAGCCGGCCAACCTGGACCTCGACGCCGTGGGCCGCTTCATCAGCGGCCGGACGGTGATGGTCACCGGCGCCGGCGGCTCGATCGGCTCGGAGATCTGCCGGCAGGTGCTGCGCTTCGGGCCGGCCGGGCTGATCCTGGTCGAGCGCACCGAGAACAGCCTCTTCCACATCGACCGCGAGCTGCGCGAGAAGCACCCCAACGTCCGGATGGTGCCCTGCCTGGCGGACATCGGCGACACCCGGCGGATGGAGCGGCTCTTCGCCGGGCACTCCCCGCAGGTGGTCTTCCACGCCGCCGCCCACAAGCACGTGCCCATGCTCGAGTACAACCCCGGCGAGGCGGTCAAGAACAACATCCTGGGCACCAAGCTGCTGGCGGACCTGGCCGCCCGCTTCGGCGCGGACAGCTTCGTGATGGTCTCGACCGACAAGGCGGTGCGGCCCACCAACGTGATGGGCGCGGCCAAGCGCCTGGCCGAGATCTACGTCCAGGACCTGGCCAAGCGCAGCCGCACGAAGTTCGTGACCGTGCGCTTCGGCAACGTGATCGGCTCGGAGGGCAGCGCCGTCCCCATTTTCCAGAAGCAGATCGCCGCCGGCGGGCCGGTGACCGTCACCCATCCGGAGGTCCGGCGCTACTTCATGACCATCCCGGAGGCGAGCCAGCTGGTGCTCCAGGCCGGGGCCATGGGCAAGGGCGGAGAGATCTTCGTCCTCAACATGGGCGAGCCGGTGCTCATCCGGGAGCTGGCCGAGCAACTCATCCGCCTCTCGGGGCTCGAGCCCGGCGAGGACATCGACATCGTCTACACCGGGCTGCGCCCCGGCGAGAAGCTCTTCGAGGAGCTGCGCCTGGACGAGGAATCCGTGGCGCCCACCCCGCACTCCAAGATCACCGTGCTGCGCGCCGGCGACATCAACGGCCGCGCCCGGCTGATCATCGCCGCCTTCGAGGAGCTGGCCGCGAAGGCCGACGAGCTCGGCCCGTCCGAGCTGCGCGACCGCGTCCTGGCCCTGGTGCCCGAGAACGCCGGCTGACCCGCGCACGTCCAACCAAGCCACAGATAAACACAGATTAACACAGATTCGGCTCGCAGTAGTCGGTTCACGATCTCCATCGGTGTTCATCCGTGTGCATCTGTGGCTGGCGTCTCGGCGTGGTCGCTCGGGGATGATATCGGAGGTTGCCGGAGCGCCCGGGGGGCGGTATGCTAGGGCCATGATCGATGCCGTGAAACGCCACCTGCTTTTCTGGTCCGTGGCCGTCGCCGGGGCCGCGCTGGACCTCGTCTCCAAAGTCCTGGCCTTCGACTGGCTGGGGTTCGACTGGGCCACGCGCGAGGCCGCGCGGGCCCACCCGGTGATCCCCGGGTTCTTTACCCTGGAGGCCGCGCTCAACACCGGGACCTTCTTCGGGCAGCTGGCCGGGAAGAACAGCCCGCTGATCATCTTCACGGTGGCGATGATGGCCCTGGTCATCATCATGTTCCTGGCGCCGCCCCGCGAGGTGGCCGGCAGGGGCTGGGGGCGGCTCTACACCACCGCCCTGGCGCTGGTCCTGGGCGGGGCCGCCGGCAACCTCTGGGACCGCGTCCAGTGCGCCGGGGTGCGCGACTTCCTGGCCTTCTCCTTCGGCTCCTACCACTGGCCGACCTTCAACCTGGCCGACGCCTGGCTGACCCTGGGCATCGCCGCCTACCTGATCGCCACCTGGCGCGCCGCGCGCCGCGAGAAGGCCGGCGGATCGCCCCAGCCCGACGGACCCGGCAGGGCCGCCGCCAATGACAAGCCGGTTTGACCTCTCGGCCCGGATCGGGCCGCTCGCGCTCGCCAACCCCGTGCTGGTGGCCTCCGGCACCTTCGGCTTCGGCATGGAGATGGCCCGGATCGCCGAGGTCGGCAGGCTCGGCGCCGTGGTCATGAAGAGCCTCACGCTCAAGCCCCGCGCGGGCAACCCGCCGCCGCGCATCGTCGAGACGCCCGCCGGGATGCTCAACGCCATCGGCCTCGAGAACCCCGGCATCGACGGCTTCCTCCGGACCATCCTGCCCCAGGCGGGCAGGCTGGGCGTGCCGCTGGTGGCCAACATCGCCGGCAGCACCGTCGACGATTACGTGCAACTGGCCGGCCGCCTCTCCCACGAGGCCGCCGGGGCGGTCGCGGCCATCGAGATGAACGTCTCCTGCCCCAACGTCGGCGCCAAGGGTCTGCACTTCGGCGTCTCGCCGGAACTGCTCGAGGGGCTGGTCGCGGCGGTGCGCTCCCAGGCGAAGCTGCCCCTGATCGTCAAGCTCTCGCCCAACGTCGGCGACATCGTCGAGGTGGCCCAGGCGGCGCTGGCCGGCGGGGCCGACGCGCTCACGCTCATCAACACGCTCCTGGGGATGGCCGTCGACGTCAGGACCCGGCGGCCGAAGCTCGCCAACGTGACCGGCGGGCTCTCCGGCCCGGCGGTGAAGCCCGTGGCGCTGCGCATGGTCCACCAGGTCTGGCGCGCGACCCGGGCGCCGATCATCGGCCTGGGCGGGATCGCCACGGCCGAGGACGCCATCGAGTTCCTGATGGCCGGCGCCAGCGCGGTGGCCGTCGGCACCTGGAACTTCATCGAGCCGACCGCGGCGGCCGAACTCCCCGAGAAGATCGCCGCCCGCGCGGCGGAGCTCGGCGCCGCGAGCGTCTCCGAGCTGATCGGCACGCTCGTCTGCGACTAGCCACAGATGCACACAGATAAACACGGATGTGATGCGGGTTTGGACCAGCTCACCGAGCAGATCATCGGCTGCGCCTATGCCGTCGCCAACACGCTCGGCTGCGGCTTTCTCGAGAAGGTGTACGAGAACGCCCTTGCACTGGAGTTGCGCAGGGCAGACATGAAGGTCAAGCAGCAACAGGTTATCAAGGTCAGATACCGCGGAGTCGTGGTCGGCGACTACTGCGCCGATCTCCTCGTGAATGACGCAGTAGTGGTCGAACTAAAGGCTGCCAGCGGCCTGGAGGAGATCCACTCCGCGCAGTGTCTGAACTACTTGAAAGCCACTGGCCTGCGCGTCTGCCTGCTGATAAACTTCGGGAAGCCCAAGATTCAGATCAAACGCCTCATGTTCTGATCTGTGTTCATCTGTGTTAATCTGTGGCTGAGTTAGGCGAGGAGTGACGATGAGCAAAGTGAAGGTGACGAAAGAGGAGTCCCTGGCCTACCACGAGAAGCCGGCGCCCGGCAAGCTCGAGGTGGTCAGCACCAAGCCCTGCGCCACGCAGCGCGAGCTCTCCATGGCCTACACCCCCGGCGTGGCCGAGCCCTGCCGGGAGATCGCGAAGAACCCGGAGGATGTCTACCGCTACACCAACAAGGGCAACCTGGTGGCGGTGGTCTCCGACGGCACCGCGGTGCTGGGCCTGGGCAACATCGGCCCGGCCGCGGGCAAGCCGGTGATGGAGGGCAAGGGCGTCCTCTTCAAGCGCTTTGCGGGCATCGACGTCTTCGACATCGAGCTCGACGTCCACGACCCGGAGAAGATCGTGGAGGTCTGCGCAGCCATCGGCCCGACCTTCGGCGGCATCAACCTCGAGGACATCAAGGCCCCGGAGTGCTTCTTCGTCGAGCCCGAACTCCAGAAGCGCCTGGACATCCCCGTCTTCCACGACGACCAGCACGGCACGGCCATCATCAGCGGCGCGGCGCTGGCCAACGGCCTGGAGATCGTCGGCAAGTCGCTCAAGGACGTCCGGGTGGTGATGTGCGGCTCGGGAGCAGCGGCGGTCGGCTGCGCCCGGCACTACATGGCCATGGGGCTGCCGGCCGCGAACCTGATCATGTGCGACTCGAAGGGCGTGCTCTCGACCGACCGGAAGGACCTGAACGAGTCCAAGCGCGAGTTCGCCCGGAAGACCGCCGCGAAGTCCGTCGCCGATGCCATGAAGGGCGCCGACGTCTTCATCGGCCTGTCGGTCGCCGGCACGGTCACGCCGGAGATGGTGAAGAGCATGGCCGCCAAGCCGCTGGTCTTCGCCATGGCCAACCCCGACCCGGAGATCGGCTACGACGAGGCCCGCGCGGCGCGCGCCGACGTGATCATGGCCACCGGCCGCTCGGACTTCCCCAACCAGATCAACAACGTCCTGGGCTTCCCCTTCATCTTCCGCGGCGCGCTCGACGTGCGGGCCAGGGGCGTCAACCGCGAGATGTGCCTGGCCGCGACGGACGCGCTGGCCCGGCTCACCCGCGAGAAGGTCCCCGAGGCGGTGAGCGCCGCCTACGGCGGGGAGCGGTTCGAGTTCGGGCCGGACTACCTCATCCCCAAGCCCTTCGACCGGCGCCTCGTGCCGTGGGTCGCCGGGGCGGTGGCCGAGGCGGCCACCAGGTCGGGCCTGGCAAGGAAGCCGCTGACCGACCTGGCCGCCTACCGCGCGGAGCTGGCCAGGAAGTTCGAGGCGTAGAGCCGACGAAAGAGACGCTTCAGCCGCAAGAAGGCGCAAGAAGCGCAAGAGTTTGGCGGAGAACGGCGCAGCCGGAAGGGCGCGTCCTGTGTTCGTGCGTCATGGCCTCTTGCGATTCTTGCGCCTTCTTGCGGCCAGATACAGCCGTCTCGGCTCTCGCCCCGATTACCCTTTGCGGCCTCCGCAGACGTCCCCGATGGCCGCCTCGATCCCCCGGGCCAGGTGGCGCATCTCCGGGCCGGTGATGTTGATGGGCGGCATGATCACGAGCAGGTCGCCGAGCGGCCGGATGAGCACTCCGTGGTCGAGCGCCGCGCGGCAGACGGCCGAGCCGACCCGGCGCTTCGGGTCGAAGGGCTTGCCGGAGCACTTATCCTCGACGAGCTCGACTCCGCCCATGAGACCGAGCAGGCGCACCTCGCCGACGTGCGGGAGCTCCGCGAGCGGCGCGAGCACCGCGGCGAGCTCCCGCGAGCGCCGGCGGAGCTTGGGCAGCTCGCGGTCGAGGAGCTTAAGGGTGGCCAGCGCCGCGGCGCAGCCCAGGGGGTTCGCCGTATATGTGTGGCCGTGGAAGAAGACCCGGCGCTCGCCGGGCTCCTTCGCGAGGAACGACTCGAAGATCTCGCCGGTCGCGAGCGTCGCGGCGAGCGGCAGGTAGCCGCCGGTCAGGCCCTTGGCGACGCAGAGCAGATCGGGGGCCACGCCCTCGTGCTCGCAGGCGAAGCGCCGGCCGGTCCGGCCGAAGCCGGTGGCCACCTCGTCGGCTATCAAAAGCACGTCGTGCTTGCGGGTCAGCCGCCGCGCCTCGCGCAGGTATCCGTCCCACGCGAAGAGCATCCCGGCGGCCGCCTGGATCCGCGGCTCGATGACCAGCGCGGCGATCTCATCGGAGCGCTCGGCCAGGAGCCGCTCCAGCGCCTGCAAGCACGGGGCGGTCGGACAGGTCCGACCGGTCTGACCAGTCCGACAGGTCCGACGCTGCCCGCAGACGTGGCAGGCCGGGCTCGGCACGCGCAGGGCCTCGAAGCAGAGCTTCCGCCACTCGGAGTGGAAGACCTCGATGCCGCCGACCGAGACGGCCCCCAGCGTGTCGCCGTGGTAGCTCTCGGCGAGGCAGACGATCTTCGATTTTTCCGGCCGTCCGCGGTGGCGCCAGTGGCCGACGGCGAGCTTCAAGGCCACCTCGACGGCCTCGGAGCCCGAGTCGGAGTAGAAGACGCGCTCGAGGCCCGATGGGGCCATCCGCACCAGCCGGTCGGCCAGTTCTATGGCCGCCGGGTGGGTGGGTCCGAGCGACGTGGTGTGGGCCACGCGGGCAAGCTGGTCCCGGACGGCCCGGTCGATCTCCGGCACGCGGTGACCGAGCAGATTGCACCACAGCGAACTGACCGCGTCGAGCAGCTTCCGGCCCTCGGCGTCGAAGAGCCACCGTCCCCGGCCGCGTTCGATGACATGCGGCTCGGAGCCCATGTACTCGCGCATGTCGGTGAACGGCTTCCAGGACCTCCGGCGGTCCAGGCGGCGCAGGCGCTCGAGCTCTTTCTTCTTCATGACGGTCGGCATGGCAGGCTGGCTCCGGTCCGGGGACGCCCCCGCGCATGGCGGCGGCGGCAGACGAGCCTATCCGGCGCCGCCGGGCTGTCAACCGCGCCGAGTTGGCAGACTAGCCACAGATTAACACAGATGAACACAGATGGATCAGGGCAGATCCGGTCTGACAACTGGTATCTGTGTTCATCGGTGTTCATCTGTGGCTGACTGGCTTCCGGCGGCTGTGCCACTGGTGAAGGCCTTGAGCAGGCCGCGCTCCCGCAGTGGCGCGCCTCGCGCCGCGCCGCTACAATGTTGGGCAGACCGGACGACGTCGAAAGGAGCCTGCGCGTGACCTTCGCCTTCAAGCCCCTCGTCGAGGGCGTCAGCTACCTGGAGATCACCGACTCGGGCGGGTTCTCGAGCGTCTACATGCTCGGCTCGCCCGGCGACGCGATTATCGTCGACAGCTCGGTCGCCTCGAACGCCGGGGAGCTCATCGCCTCGCTCGAGGCCGCCGGCGTCGGGCCCGGGACGGTGCGGGCGGTCGTCGTCACCCACGGCCACCAGGACCACTTCGGCGGCGCCGGGGCGCTCTCGAAGTGGAGCGGCGCGCCGGTCTGGGCCAGCCTCTCGGCGGCGTTGCAGATGGAGGATCCCTGGGGCTACTTCGCCGCCCCGAACTGCTGGTCGCCGAACGCGACCACCCGAGACTGGGAGACCTTCCAGAAGGGGGCCGGGGACGGCGCGCGCGCCGGGCGCATCCTCCGCGAGGGCGACGTCGTCGAGCACGCCGGGATGCGCTTCGACGTGCTGCTGCTGCCGGGCCACGACCGCGGAGAGATCGGGCTCTGGGAGCGCTCCCGCCGGCTCGTCTTCACCGGCGACCTGATCCAGGGCGGCATGGACGCCTCGAAGAACTGGCTGGGCCTCTTCACCGATCCGGCCAGCCAGCGCCAGAGCCTGCAGCGCGTCGCGGCGCTCCGGCCCGAGTGGAACTTCAAGGGCCACCGCAAGGCGCGCTCGGGCGAGGAGGTCCAGACCGACATCGCCGCGGCCCTCTCGCGGCTCGCCCGCATCGAGGACTCGCTCGGCAAGGCGCTCGCGGAGCGATCCCCGGCCTCGCTCGTCGGGCTCACGCGTGCGGCCTTCCGGGGCGTGCTCGGCATGGAGGTCGAGACCCCCGGCAACTACGCCCTGGTGTCGGTGAACGCCTTCCTGCTGGACATGGCCCGGCGGGGACTGGCGCGCCAGAACGCCGGGCTCGAGTGGGAGCCGGCAGAACCGTGACGTATTCACCGCGGAGGCGCTGAGACGCAGAGACAGCTTACTGGCCGCGGCTGAGGCTCTCCATACACGGCAGGCCTCAGCCGCGTTCATGACATCCCCCTCTGCGTCTCCGCGCCTCTGCGGTGAAACCGTCCTGCATCGAAGCAGTCCGACTTCCGCCGGCATCGCTGGCGCGCGGCCGCGGCGCCGGTACAATCGCCTGCGCATGAAGCCTTCCAGCTGCAGTGTCCTGGTGATCGGCGCCGGTCCGGCCGGGCTCGCCGCGGCCCTGGCCGCCGCGTGCGCCGGGCGTTCGGTCTTGGTCCTCGAGAAGAACGATCGACCGGGCCGAAAGCTGCTCCTGACCGGCGGCGGGCGCTGCAACCTCACCGACCCGGGCCGGCCGGCCGTCGAGTTCCTCGAGGCCTTCGGCCGGAGCGGCCGATTCCTGCGCCAGGCCCTGTCCGCCTTCGACCTCGCCGCGTTCCTGGCCTCCCTCGGAGTGGAGACGGAGGGCGGCGGAAGCGCCCACCCCGCCCCTCGCCCCCCGCCCCCGGACCCCGTCTACGTCAAAGGCGGCGCCGGGCGGTTCTTAGAGGCGCTCCTGGCCGAGTGCGCTCGGCGCGGCGTGCGCATCGAGACCGGCGCGGCGGTCGAGTCGGCCCGCCGGCGCGACTCCGGCGGCTTCGAGGTCGAGACCTCGAGAGGGGCATTCTCCTCGTCCGCCCAGCTGGTGATCGCCTCCGGGGGCATCACCTACTCCTCTACCGGCTCGACCGGCGACGGCTACCGGCTGGCCGGGGCCTTCGGCCACGAGATCGAGCCGCCGCGCTCGGCCCTGGGCGCGCTCGCCACCGATCCGTGCTTCCCGGAGCTGGCCGGCATCTCCGTGGAGGACGCCGAGATCGCGCTCCTGGCCGGCGGCAAGAAGGCCGCGGCCCGGACGCGCGGGGCGCTGCTGCTCACCCACGCGGGCATCTCCGGCCCGGCGGCGCTCGATATGAGCCTGGAGATGGCGCGGCTCGCGGAAGGCAGAAGGCAGAAGGAAGAAGGCAGAAACGAGGAGGGGCCTGCGGCCGGCGATCCTGTTTCTTCCTTCTGCCTTCTTCCTTCTGCCTTGCCACCGTCTTCCCTTCTGCTCGACCTCGCCCCGGCGCTCTCGCGCGAGGAACTGGTGGCCGGCATGGTCGCCCGGGCGCGGGCCGAGACCAAACGGACCCTCGAAAACGCGGGGCTCTCCGGCCTGCCCGTCCCGGCGCGGCTCTCGGCCGAACTCGCCCGCCGCTCGGGGCTCGACCCCGGCCGGCGGATGGGCTCGCTCTCCGAGCGGGACTTCGGCAACCTCGCCGGGGCGGCCAAGGCCCTGGCTCTGGCGGTGACCGCGCCGCCGAAGGCCCGCGAGGCCATGGTCACGGTCGGCGGCGTCTCGACGAAGAACCTCGATCCCCGGACCCTGGAGAGCCGGTTCGTCCCGGGCCTGCGCTTCGCCGGCGAGCTGCTCTCCCCGGCCGGGCCCTGCGGGGGCTACAACCTGCTCATGGCCTTCGCCACCGGCACGGCCGCCGGCGGCTGATCTTTTCCCCCACCCATGCGCATGTGGATGGTCGATCCCCGCGGGATGTGCCGCCGGCACCTGCTCGGCGAGCACGTCGAGTGTCACATGTTCCTGGCCACCTTCCGGCTGGGCCGGAGCCTGGCCGGCTACGTCCGGAACGGCCTGGTCGAGCTCGACCGGCTCAAGGCGCGCCACGACGCGCTCGCCGCCGAGATGCTCCGGCGCGGCTACCGGCACCGCTCGCCGCTCGCGCCCGGCCGGCGACTGCCGGCCATCGGGCAGGTCGACCCGGCCGCCAACCGCCGGGAGCTCGCGCGCCGCTGCGCGGAGTGCCGGCGGCGGCTGCATCCGGAGGCAAACCAACCACTAAGACACAAAGGCACAAAGAGAACACGAAGCTGAGACGGGCTCCTTCGTGTCTGCTTTGTGTCTTGGTGGCTTGGTGGTTGAATACGCTCAAAGCGGCTTGACTCGGCCGCGCCGCCGGTAAGATGCGCTCGGACGCCGGGCTTCCCGGCGCCGGAAGGAGGCTGCCGCCGTGATCCGCGTGACCGTCTGGGGCGAGAACGTCCACGAGCAGAAGAGCGAGGTCGTCCGCAAGGTCTATCCCGAGGGCATGCACGAGTGCATCGCCGCCGGGCTCCGCGAGGACGCGGGTCTCGCGGTGCGCACCGCGACGCTCCAGCAGCCGGACCACGGCCTGACCCCTGAGGTCCTGGCCGAGACCGACGTGCTCACCTGGTGGGGCCACTGCGCCCACAAGCAGGTCGACGACGCCATCGTCGAGCGCGTCCAGGAGCGGGTGCTCGGCGGGATGGGGCTGATTGTTCTGCATTCGGGGCACTTCTCGAAGATCTTCAAGCGGCTGATGGGCACGTCCTGCGCGCTCAAGTGGCGCGAGGCCGGCGAGCGCGAGCGCGTCTGGGTCTGCAATCCCGGCCACGCTATCGCCCGGGGGCTGGGCGAGTGCTTCGAGCTGCCCAACGAGGAGATGTACGGCGAGCCCTTCGGCATCCCCGCGCCGGACGAGCAGGTCTTCATCGGCTGGTTCGAGGGCGGCGAGGTCTTCCGCTCGGGCTGCTGCTGGCGCCGCGGGGCCGGCAAGGTCTTCTACTTCCAGCCGGGCCACGAGACCTATCCGATCTACCGCGACGCGAACGTGCAACTCGTGCTCCGCAACGCGGTCAACTGGGCCGCGCCCGAGGGCGGCTGGGCCGAGCCGCTTAAAGCCCCCAACGTCCCGGTCGAGAAGGCCCGCGAGAAGCTCACGCCCAAGGGTCCGAGCCTGCACAAGCCGGGAGAGGCGGGGTTCCGGTAGGCTGGGGGCGTCTGCGCGGCGACCGACGCGCGCGTACGGGGCGTAACAACCAACGTCCAACGTCCAACAACCAACAGCCAATACGTGGAGAGTTGCTGCTTGTGGCCAAGAGAGGGCGCTGACGCCGGCGCGCCCTCTCGCGGCGGAACAAGTGGCAATAGACTCCCACCGCATCCATGCCGCGGCAACCCGCGGCATCCTCAGCCTTGTTGCATGTTGGATGTTGGTGGTTGCTGTTCGTCGCGGTCCTTGATTCCCGCGCGGCCCGCGGCTATACTCCGCGCCGGCCAGAGAGGGCGTAGCTCAGCCTGGTAGAGCAACGGCTTTTTAAGCCGTGGGCCGAGGGTTCGAATCCCTCCGCCCTCACCAAGCCTCGTCCGGCGGGATGCCGAAGCGAGGCTTGGTGCCGCGGCGAAGCCAAGGATGGCGGAGCCGGGCACCAGTCCGGGTTACACCCGAACATCGCCACCGGGGCGACCCCATCGTCTAGCCTGGCCTAGGACATAGGCTTTTCAAGCCTAGAACACGGGTTCAAATCCCGTTGGGGTCGCCACTGTCGTACCGTACATGGCAGCTGCCGGGACGATTTTGAACCTCAGCAGTTGCCTTTGCTTTCCGTCCGGCCCAAGATCGCTTTTCAGGGTGGCATCCTGGACCAGCTGGGCCAGGGCTGCCCTCAACTCGGGGGGCGGCGTAGGTGGACGCGGCGAGATAGATAAACTTCCTGTGCTACCTGAAGGGCCGAGGGCTCGAAGGCGTGAAGCTGATCACCTCGGACAAGTGCCTTGGGCTGTGGAGCATCTGGGCGAGTTCTGCCGGGAAGGTCCAGCCTGCGCCCTTCTCTTCATTCCATGAAGGCAACAGGGGGTGCGAGCGGATTTCAGGTATAGGGCCTTTCTGTTAGATGCGCCTCACAAGCCTCGTGAATAGAGCGGCTTGCGGCGTGACCCCCTGAGCTCGCGCAGGCGGCGACCCCCGATTAAGGTATAATTAGCGCAACGTATGCGCAACGCGAGTATCTTCTTTCCGCCTTGACAGCATGGGTGCGCATTGCTATATTTCGCGCTCGCCGTTGAGATGACATCTTGATCTTGAGTCAGCGTAGAGCAGAGGGAGGCCGGTCTGCTGATGCAAGAGAGCCCAGCGAAGCGCCCATGGCTGCGTCCCGTGGTTTACGGGGCGGTGGCCGTCGTGGCAGCCACGTCGATCTACCTGGTCAAGCACCCGCCATTCCACGCCGAGCTTCCTCCGAAGAAGGAAGTCCCCTACACGCCTCCGCCGACCAAGGCTCCGAAGCTCTCCGGCTTCGTGAACCGCGAGGAGGCCTATGAGAAGCGGGTGACGCCTGATATGGACACGAGGCTCCCCGAGGTCAAGGAGACCCAGGACGTCTCGGCGGTGATCCAAGTGCTGATGGACACCAAGGACAAGGACGCCACCCGGAACGAGGCGGCCAACCTCCTCCGTCGCTCGGGCAGCAAGGATCTTAGCGGCCGACTCATCCGGATACTCTGGAACCCGCAGGAGGGTGAACGTTTCCGGGGGTTCTGCGTTCAACACCTCTCGCTGAACCTCCCCCAGGCGGGGGAAACAGAGAAGGCGGAGATCATCGCCACACTGCATAAATGCCTGGCTGACAAGCACTTATCCGTGCGCCGGGAGGCACTCCTGGCGCTCTCCTATGCCAATGACGCCGAAGCCCCGAAGGTGGCCGTGAAGTGGCTCTCTGCCTCCGAGGGCGAGGGTGCCCGCGACTTGGCCATCCGTTGTGTGGAGATCCTCGGGCTCAAGGACCAGATCCCCGAGATCCGGAAGTTCCTCAACTCTTCATCTGAACCCGAGCGCAAGCAGGCGATAGTGGTGCTCAGCCAGTGGGGCGACGAGGCCAGCCGTCCGGCCATCGAGGAGGCGGCCAAGTCCAAGTCGGTCCAGCTGCAGACCGCCGCCCAGATGGCGCTCAAGCGGCTGGATGAGGCGAAGGCTGCCCCGGAGCGGGTCAAGGTTGACAGCGAATCGAAACCGTAAGGCCAGACAGGCTGGCCGCGGTAATGTGGCAGTGGATCAGTAAGGTGTGGGGTCAGTGAGATCCGGAGGACTATCCATGAGGAAGTGGAGTTCGGTGCTGGCGGCGTCCCTCGTTGTGTTGGCTGGCGTTCTGAGCGGAGGCCGGTCCCTGGCCGCAGATTGGGTCCAGGCGTCGAGCTACGCCGATGCCGAGGGAAAGTGGACCTACGAGACGAGGGCCTACGACCTCAACACCGGTACCTATAGTCCCGACGGCTCGAATCGAGCTGGTTGGGGCGCGGTCTTGAAGCTCAACTACGCCACGCCGGTGGATAGCGACCGCGTGCGGGTGAGCACCGACTTCGGCTATGGGGTGGTCGACAAGGTCAAGCTGACGGTGACCTATAGCGACGACTCCACCGCCTCGATGGAGTACGGTAGCCCGGTGGTCCAGGACGTCACCTACTCGACCCTGACTTTCACCAGGGGCCTGGTCAAGTCGGTCGAGTTCAGCTACCACTATCTATCCTCCGGATGGATCTTCTGGCTCTACGAGTGCCAGCTCTACCAGTGCCCGGCAGCCCCCGATCCACTGAGCGGAACCACCCTCGAGCCCTCGAGCATCAACGCCACGAGCGCCGTGCTCCACGGGAAGGTCGTCAGCAACGGCGGTCTGCCCTGCTGGGGCCGGTTCGTCTACTGGAAGTCCCCTGAGACCAAGCTCTACACCCCCTGGAGGAGCGACCTCGGCAACAACCAGGAGTTCACCGCGGCGGTGAGCGCCCTCGACGAGAACGCCGGCTACGCCTATCAGACGCAGCTGGCGGTCAGCGCCAACCCGGCGGCAGAGGACATCGTCACCTGCGAGCCGCTCAATGCCTTCACGACCGTCAAGGTCGATGAGACGAGCAGCATTGAGTGGGTGAGCCCGAGCCTCGCCTGGGCCGATGCCGGCACCTGGGAGTTCGCCGATCAGGGCATGGACGATGACACGGCCACCTTCGCCCGCTGCTTCCACGAGATCGACACCGACACCTGGAGCCCCTTCGTCCACTACAGCACCGACCTCCAGTCGAACGGCATCCGCGTTTTCGCATCGGCCACCAACACGGACATGGTGGACATCGACATCCTGAAGGATGGCGTCTGGCAGGATCTCTATCAGGGCATCTTCACGGGCGGCACCTGGCAGCAGTTCCCCTTCGAAAAGGGGCTGGTGACTGAGGCGAGAATCCGGCTGCATGGGTCGATAGGCTACGCCAGCTTCTACTGGAACCTGATGGAGGTGGACTTCCATCAGAAGGACGAGCTCCGGACCACCCGTTTCTTCGTGGGGCCTGGCTCCGACTGGAGCAGCGCGGCCAACTGGAGCGCGGAGTCGGGCGGAACGGGCGGGGCGAGTGTCCCGGGCACGGGCTGTGTCGCCATCTTCGATGCCAACTCCCCGAACTGCACGCTGAGCGCCAATATCAGCGTGGAAGTCATTCGCCTGGAGGCAGGGTACACTGGTGTCTTCGACGCCGTGACCTCCTCGATCACCATCGAGCGCAACCGCGGCTTCGGCGAGCTCAAGGTCGCTGGCGGCGAGATCCGGCTGGGTAGCGCCACGCACACTATCAAGGACAACCTGCGCGTCGCCGGTGGAACGGTCACCCCTGGCACCTCGACGGTCGGCTTCCTGGCCCCCGGCGACGGGAGCTTTGAGGTCGCCGGCAGCGTCGGCCTGAATAACGTCCGCTTCTACCACTCGAACTCCGGCTCCAACAACAAGGTCGTGACCATCAATGGCACGGTGACGGCCAATGGCAGCCTGACCATGGAGGGCTACGCCTCGGGTGGCTGGCATCTCTACCTCAATAGCGGCGAGATCGTCGCCAAGGGTGCGATCAACGGCAACGGCAAGGTGATCCGCGGCACGGCCAACCTCACCGTGGCCGGCGATGCCGCGGACCAGGTCCAGACCAACCTCCAGTGGGGCACGAGCGGCACCTACACCGTCAACAAGCCCGCTGGTAAGCTGATCCTTGCCGCCAACGAGAAGTTCGGCGAGACGGCCGACACTAAGGTGGTCATCAACTCCGAGGTGGATGCGGTCAGCATGCAGCCGACCGTGTGGCTCTGCGGCTACGCCTACGGTGACGTCAAGATTACCGGCAACTTGACCGCCTGGAATGTCAACTTCTACCGCAACGGCGGCACCGGCACCTCGAACTTCGACCTTAGCTCCGGCACTCTGACAGTCCTCAACACCCTGAACCTTAACATGACCGCCGATGGTGGCTGGCGCGTGAACCTGGTCTCCGGCGGGACCGTCGACTGCAAGGGCAACGTGACGATGACCAGTGTCACGGGCGCCTATTGGAGCGGGGCAACCCTCCGCGTGAGCGGGACCGGCGACCAGAGCATCGCGCTCGGCACGTTGCCGTTGGGCACCACGGTGGTCGATAAGGCCAGCGGCACTGCCTCCTTTCCGGATGGGCTCAAGAGCACGACCATCACACTGCAGCCGGGCTCAACCGTGGCCTTTGGGGCGGGGAAGACGGTCGGCACCAGCAATATCAGCTGGCGCGGCGAAGAAGGCCTGAAAATCACCCTGCGCAGCACCGTGGACGGCCAGCGCTGGCTCTTCAAGCTTCCCGAGCGCTACGTCATGGACGAGTGTTACCTGGAGTGGGTCGACGTGAAGGACAGCGACGCGTCCCTCGGTCAGCCCGCCGTCGTGGCCGTAGCCGGCACCGATTCCGGCAACAACATCAACTGGGACTTCCTGCTCCCGGTGGATGTCCAGATCACGACCCCGGCCGAGAGCGCCACGAGCCCCGCGTGGGTGGAGGGGACGGTTGGGCCAAATGTGACCGAGATGGATGTCTCCGTCAACGGCGGAGCTGCGTTCCCCGCGACGCGTGATGCGGTGATCAAGTGGTTCGCCAACAACTCCACGAACTCCGCCATGGGCGTAGGGCTCTCGCCCACGGAGGCGACCCAGGTCGTGGTGACTGGGCGCACTTGCACCGGCCGGGAGGCCAGCGCGTCCCAGAACATCGTCTGGGCGGCGACCGACCTCCGCGGCAAGGACGCAGCCACGAACAGCGTCACCATTCGCCAGGGCGACAGCCTCTTGCTGACCGCCGTTGGCTCTGAGAACGAGTTCACCCTCGACATCGACGCCGACGGCGATGGCAGCTTCGAGAAGTCCGGCGTGCCCGATGAAAAGTTCGTGGCCGCCTACAACACGGCCGGCGTCTTCACGGCTACGGCCAAGATCGACGGCGGGGTGGTTGGCTCGCTCAAGATCGTGGTGGTGAGCGTGGACCTGCACGGCCCAATTGCCTGCCAGGTGAACTACCTTCGTACCAAGGACGTGATCGTCGGGCCGGCGGCCGAAGTCGGCCAGATCAGCTTTGTGCCGGCCGATCCGTTCTACCTCCAGGTGTCGGTGAACCAGAACTTGGAGACCGGCGCCCGGCTCAACCTGAAGCCCTTGGGCCGCGGGAAGCTCTTCCTGCAGGCCAGGATCGGCGGGGCCAATGGGCCGGTGGTTGCTCATCAGGAGATCGACGAGTTCACCACGGAACAACCGGCACGCGTCGGGGCGGTCTTCAACGGCCGGACCGGCGTCGGCCAGAGCCGTGTGACTATGCGTCCCTTCATCCCAGGCATGCGATTTAAGTTTGTGATGTTCAGTTCCGGAGCTTCATTCAATGGGGGGCTGACGCAGTTCTATGCGTACACGTCCGATGCCTTCGAGCAAGTCTTTGATCCAGCAACGAACGAGACGATTGGCGTTTGCGATTTCGGCATTGAGGTGCCGGCAGGATGCAACTCTTACTGTTTTACGGTCTACCCTGAGCAGACGGGATCTGGCTGGCTCACCATTGGGCCAACCGGCAGCAGCAATGGCGACGTGCAGCGCCTGGGCATTGGCGGGGCTCTACTCTTTGTTCGCGAGGATAACAATGAAGATGTGGGCTCAGAACAGGCCGTAGAGGGATGGGAGAGCCACGGCAATACACCGGCCAACTCTGTGACGGCCCGGAAGCTGTCATTCATAGAGGAAGGCACCTCTGGATACTGGCAGTTCACGGTGGATACCAACAAGCTGCATGGTCAGCCAACGGATCGGAGCTACTCGGACCTGACCGCAAGCAGTCAGTATGTGGCCAGGGGCAATTTCAGGTCATATCCGTCGCCCTATGCCGCCGGGCAGGATGGTGAGTCGTTTGCATGGCCACTAGACAATGCTTGGGAATCCTTCAGCAACGAAGTTAGCGACCGAGCCAAGGTGTCCTACAAGCCCGGCATTCAGTACGGTGCGCAGGGGATGGTGGTAGTGGCCAACGCTTTTGGCCTGAGCACTGTGTTTGAGTTTGGAGACTTGATAACAATAGCCCGCCTGGAGGTGGACGGAGCCGTGCCGGAGGACTCAGATCAATCGGTCAGCAATGACAACGTCACCACTTCCACCCGCGACGCATTCCCCAAGGTTGTTGGGGAGTTGCCAAAGCGGGCAGTGGAGTACGTGGACATCCCTGATCCAGAACACGAGGGACAGACGATCCCTAATGCCAAACCGATAGCGAGCTTTAGGGCGACGAGCGCGGTGTGGTCTGGCTCGGGCAGCCTTAGCGCCACGTTTGACGCATCGGCATCGTTCGATGCTGACACGAATGATACGCTCACTTACCAGTGGGACTACTTGGGTAACGACCATTGGACGTCTCCTTCGACATCAGCGTCGGGGCAATACACCTATCCTACGGGTGTCTACACTCCGAAGCTCAAGGTGAAGGATGGCCGCGGAACCGAGTCTGAAGTGTGCGTATTCGAGCGGATCATAGTGCATGACAAGGCTGTGGACCGGGAGCCCGAGGCTCCGGCTGTCGTGGCCGAGCCATTAGGCGTGCCGGTCCAGGTGACCCTCCTCACCGCGCCGCACGCAGTGGTGGATGTTAAGCTCAAGGTCAAGATTGACCAGAGCGAAACGCAGGGCATGGCTGCAGTCTCGCTTTCCGGTGCGCGCAAGGAATGCAATTCACCCGAGTATTTCTCGTTGTCAGCCGATAGCAATGGTCGCGCTTCGAGAGTCGTATATATACAGGGGCTTCACTACAATTCAGTTCTCAATGCAGCTCAGCTAGTTGTTGAAGGAAAAGAGCAGCTAGAGTCAGCCAAGTCTAGTCCTGATAAGCATTTTGAGTGGGTAACGGCGCAACAAGATGGAGAGGGGCAGCCCTTTACATGCACCGATTCCGAATGCTTCAATGTAGTGCGTTACGAACTGGTAGAAGTTCAGCCCGATGAATCAACCACTGAGTTGAACGGGGTCCCGCTTACCATTCCATCTGCAAGCATTACGCTGACTAGAGCTGCGTTGCAGGTATACCCATCATCTGGTGATGGTGCGATCACCGGCAGCCTGGATCTATCTGGTGTCGTCACCTCTAATGTGTGCAATACAACTGCCGGAGTTGACGGCACGATAGGCAGCGTTACGCTAATAGGGGAGAATGGCTTCAGCGAGTCGATTGCCTTGGGCCAGGTGTCGAAGACTGAAAGCGATAGCAGGTATTCGCCCTTCCCGTACTGCGGGGCGTTTAGCACTACAATCCCCATCGACATGTTGTCTTGTGGCACTAATCACTTCGCGATAGTTGCCGCAAACCCAACACAAGGCTGCGGTTTCGTTGAGTTCGCCTTTGACGTGGTCAGGTCCGAAGATCCCGAAAGCGGGCAGGTGTCATATGTGGCATCGGCAGGTACTCAGTTGGCCGCAAGCAGCAACGAATACCATCCGCTGATGCTTCGGCTTCGGGGTTGCGATGCCCTTCTTGCCGATCCGTCTTTTAGATTCCTGACGGCTGCGGGTGGCCGCAAGGTTGTCAAGCTTACTGACGGTAACTACTACCTTGCCAATGCGATGGGCACGAAGGCTGATGTGGCGTTACTATTGCCAGGAAGCCCCCTCCCTGTGGATTTGGCAGATCTGAAAGACGTAAAAGACTATTGGGCCAACTTCGGATGGTACCTGAGCGGTTTCTGCCATGGACTGTTGGGTGGTGGGTGGAGTCTTGTTGCAGACACGGTCACGTTGGCCTATGGCATTGTGAAGGTGTCCTGTGATGAGCAGGCCGCCAACTTCTGGATAGCTTACGACTTGATCTTCGATCGCGACTTAGCCAGGCAAGAAGTCGAAATGAAGTTAAAGCGTGAAAAAGCGCGAATGGATGCCATCGTCAACTTCGCCAAGTTTGTATATGAGCTTAATAACTCATTACAGGAGCACAAGGATGAGTTGATCATAGCGCTTATCAGTCGAGACCCAGAAAAACTGGCAGGTATAAGCGAGGAATATCTGCGAGTTCTTACATTATGCTGTGGCGTCTTTGAAGATCTTGAAGATGACTTCTTAGGCAAGTCCCCGCGCGAACAAGGGTACCTTGTGGGGCGCGTTGCATTTGAAGTCATCGCTCTGCTGGCTCCGTTTGCAAAAGGAGGCCAGGCGGCAAAGGCTGGGCAATTAGCTACAAACTTTGCCAGGGCGAAGATTCTTGAAGACCTCCTGGCCGTGCTGAAGGCAAAGAAAATCATTTCCGCCACCACAGCAGCGAAAATTGAAGCCCGTATATTCGCGCTGAGGCATCTCAAGATGTGTTTTGCTGCGGGGACTCTTGTGCATACGCAACGCGGCTTGTGTCCAATCGAGACGGTGCGCGCTGGAGACTACGTTCTGTCAGCCGATACGCCTACAATGCAACAGCAGTACAGGCTCGTGCTTGAGACCGTCACTACCCGCGCCAGGAAGATATGTCATATCAGCTATCACGTTCAACAGGATAGTGGATTGTCTCGAGGGAGTGTGGACGAGGAGCATCAACTGTCCGCTAGTGCGGTAGTGGCTTGTACGCCGGAACACCCGTTCTGGGTAGTGTCGCAACAGGCTTTCGTTGAGGCCAAGGGCTTGGTGCGTGGTGACCACCTGCAACTCGTGACTGGGGCGGAGGCTGTCGTCATCAGCGCTCGTGTCTCCGATGCTCCATCTGGAACTGTTACCTATAATCTTAATGTAGATGGATTCCATACTTACTACGTTGGGAATGATGGGGTGCTCGTCCATAACTTGGGCAACCTGTGCGAAAATGGCTGGGAGTTGCTCGATGCAATTATGAAGAAAGCTGGAGGCAAGATCGATGACTTCTTGACCGTGCTCAGCAAGCAAAAGCATAGCGAAGAAGAGCTGCTAGGAGCGTTTGACGACGCTGTGAGCTATGCAAAGATAAAGAATGGTGAAGCAGCATATGAGGGCGCAACCAGTTCGGATCCTGGTGTATTTGCCCAGAAGCTCAAAATGGCCTATGGAGAGGGGCGAACGGATTACCAGGCGGAAGTGCGTGCATGTAGTGCGCACAGGAAGAATGCAAGAGACGTTAAATGGGTGCGTGAAGGTGGTACGAAGCAGCCGGACTTTCTTGTAAACGGCGTAAAAGAAGAAGTCTATTCCCCGGAGGGCAAGAACTGGGCGAATATTGGAGACGTGTGTGCTGATAAGGCAATAAGTAAAGACGCAAGGATTCTCAATCTAGACTTGGACAGAGCAAGTATCAGTGTCGACGAAGTGCCGGCAGACTTCCTTGATTCATTCGTAAATAGCCGTATTCAGGATCCTGCGAAGAAAGTCCTGAAAGTGCGCCTCCTTAAGGGCGAAACTTTCGTTAAGGAACTACCTTAGAGGAGATGCTTTCATGAGCAATCCTTGGCTTGAGGTGCATGTTGATTCGGCGGCGACAATTCCTGCTATTGAGCGGTTATTGGAAGTCAGTCTTGAGAAAGCTGAACTTCGGGAAGCGCCTCCTGGAGAATATGTCCCCGGAAGAATGGGAGGTATTCAAGTGTCCTACAAGGGGAGGATTCCCTACTATGGTGAATATGACCGCGACTGGAAGTTCCGGGTTATCTTGGACAATGCAGGTAAATGGGATGAGATAAGACTGGTCTTGGCCATGAAACTCTGCCAATGGCTCTTGGGAGAGTTTCCTGGCTACTACCTAGGTCGCTTAGACACAGGTGCCGTTTTGTTCTATGGTAATCAGGAAGAAATGAGTATTGACGACAGAGCTAGGGCTTTGTGTGAAGCAAGTCGGGCCTTCGATTCGTATCCTTTCGAGGGACGCCGCCAGTTCCGGCCTCTACGGCCAGTATGATTTGCGAACTGGCCGACCCGAAGCGCCCCCTTTTGTTCGCAAGGGGCGGGGGGCAGGCGAAAGTGCAAACAGCGCCTTCTTGCACCAGTTGTCTTCATGGACATAATTGGCCGTTAATGGAGGAGTCTTTGAGCAAGTGATGATGCGAATGGCCATGCTGTTCTTGCTTCCATGTGCGATAGTAGTGTGCTGTTGTGGGTGTAAGACCACTACTCAACCCGCACCGGCAACTGAGGAGCGATTTCCCGACATTCATAAGCTGAAAGAATGGCTAAGGGTTGTGGTGTCTCGCGAAGCCACAACTGATGATGTGCAGAAGCAGGTAATAGCCGCTATAAGAGCTGACCCTAGCAGGAGCATCCTTGTCTTGTGCCCAATGCTAGGAGACGAAGCTGAAGGTGCGAGCGTTCGGATGGGAGCAGCCTGGGCCTTGGGGATGTTGGGCGACAAGCGAGCTGTAATAGCGCTTGTGGATGCTCTTCGATATACGCCGGCTGGCATTCCTCTCGCAGCCAGTGAAGCATTGGGCAAGATCGACGACCCAGAGGTGTTAACTAGGCTTGTGAAGATCTACCGTGGGCACGACAGAGCTCTATCTGCCAATGCAGGAGTGGCGCTAGCCAGCCTGCATCAGAAGGCTTTCGTGCCACAGCTTATCGCATTTCTCAAGCATGAGGATGTCGATATGCGAGCCATTGCCGCGCGAGCTTTGGGAAGCATAGAAAGCAAGGATGCGGTAGCAGCACTCATTGAGGCATTAGATGACCAGAACGAAGGGGTCGTAATGTTTGCGGCTCAGGCGCTGGGGAAGATTGGAGACCCAGCAGCACTTGTCCCCTTGAACATAGTCGCACAAGAAGCCAAAGACGCTTTTGTTAAGAAGTATGCGCAAGACGCAATCGAACAGATTAACCGACTCAAGGAGAGCGTGTAGCAAGAAACTGTCGTCGACTGACTACGCCGGCCAGTTGACCCTCCGCGGTTCTAACGCGTTTGTGCCCTCCGGCACGGTCAGCTGCACTTCTACGGTACGGAGGACAAGGCCCGTTGGGGTCGCCAACCTTTGCACGAAGCCCCCCGGCGAGAGCGAAGCCGACACCAGAATCATTTGAACCCAAGTCTATGCAGACCGGAATGCCGCGGACTTCCGGATGAATCACCTTGCCAAAGCCGTTCAGGGCCGCACAATGGGGGTGTCGCGGCGACACTGGGCGCCGCCGCAGGGGGATACGACACCATGGCGAAACCGTCCACGCAGAGCAGTTGCCGCAAGATGCTCAAGGGCCAGCCGCTCACCGCCAACCAGCGCCGCACGCTCAAGGCCTGGCTGGCCAACGGCGGGGTCATCCGGCAGACCGCCCGGGTCCTCGACCGGGACAAGAACCTGGTCAAGGACGAGCTCCGCTTCGCGCTGGTCAAGCTGGCCTGCCCGGACGACTTCGCCGCGGCGTTCAAGAAGCTGCGCCGCAGGCGCGTCTAGCCCGACGGCGCGGGCCGGGGGGCGGCCCGCCTCCGCCAACCTGCTTCGCCAGGGCTTCCCAGGTCGAGAGACTGCGGAGGTAAAACTCCGGGCGTTCGGCTTTCGGCATTCGGCTTTCGGAACACGGTGCCGGGAGCGCAGTCCGCAGCGCTAGTCGCTACTGCGCCCCCCGTCCCCGCGTCCCCGCGTCCCCGTGTCTCCTCGTCTCCGTGTCCCCATGTCACCCTGTCCACGTGTCTCCTCGTCAACGCGTCCCGGCGTCAAGCCCCACGGGCTCGGCCGGCCGTGGCGCTCTTCCGCGCCAGACGATGAACCCGAGCGTCGCCAGGGCGATGACGGCGGTGCAGGCCAGCCCTCCCTCGAAGCCGAAGGCCCCGCCCGTCCACCAGGCCGGGCCGGTGAGCTCTAGCCTGAAGAGCGACGGGCCGCCCGTGCCGCTCACCGCCACGCCCAGGACCGTCCCCTGGGTGAAGTTCCAGGCCAGGTGCATGGTCCAGGGCGCCCAGAGCGTCCGGAAGCGCTGGTAGGCCGCGCCGAAGAGCAGCCCGGCGAGGATCAGGTTGGCCACGGCCAATCCGGAGATGTGCGGGTTCAGGGCGTGGAGCCCGGCGAAGAGCAGGCTGGTCACGGCGACGGCCCCGGTCGCCCCGAGACCCTCGGCCAGATTGCTCTGGACGTAGCCGCGCATCAGGAGCTCCTCGACCATGGCCGCGGCCGCGAATCCGAGAATCGCGAAGATGAGAGCGCCCGCGCCGGCCCGGTCCGCGGCGGGCACGGGCGCCCAGCGCCCCCAGCCGGCGGCCAGGACCGCGCCGGCGACGAGCGCCATCATCGCCGCGCCCAGGACGAGCCCCGCGCCCAGGTCGGGCAGCAGCCGGCGGTCGGCCCAGAAGCCCAGGCTCCGGTAGCTCCGGCGGTCGAGGAATCGCCGGAAGACCCAGACCAGGCCCATCAGGACGGGGAGCAGGACGAGATCGGCGCCCAGGGCCAGCCAGCGCGAGCCCGCGAGCGGGAGCCGCGGCGCGCCGGTCTTCCCGGAGAGCGCCATGTATACGCCGACCGCCACGCCCACGGCGACGGCCAGCGCGAGCGTCGCCAGGCCGAAGGCGGCCAGCAGCGCGGCGACCCGCCAGCCGGAGCGCAGCCGGCCGTCGGGGGACAGGAAGACGCGGCGGGCGGTGGGCATGGAGTCAGTCACTCACGAGTCCGGACAGGTTGTCTGGGGGCGTGGTGACGCGGGGACATGGAGACACGAAGACACGGGGACACGGGGACAAGGGGACAAGGGGACAAGGGGACATGGGGACGGTTGGCAACTGCTTGCCGACATGGCTTCCTCTGCATATCGGTAGCTTGTGTCGCCTTGCCATCGGATCCTTAATCGCGACGATACCCAGCCCGACCTGGAAGCCGAGCAGACTCCCGCCGCGCCCGACCGGTTTCCCGGCTGGCTCGGTCATAGCGACCGTCTCCAGCCCGTCCCCATGTCTCCGTGTCACCCTGTCCCCATGTCTCCGTGTCTTCGTGTCTCCATGTCCCCGCGTCTCCGCGTCTCCGCGTCCCCGCGTCCCCGCGTCCCCGCGTCAACCGCTATCTCGCCATCTCCGGCACGTATCCGCTCTCGCGGACGACCCCCTGCCCCTCGGGGGAGAGCAGCCACCGGACGAGCTTCATGGTCGGGCCGTCGGGTTTCGCGTCGGCGCGGTAGGCGACGTAGACCTTGGTCGTCCAGGGATACTTGCCCGAGGCGATGTTCTCGGCGGTGGGTTCGACGCCGTCGATGGCCAGCACCCGGGTGCGGGGGCTCGCCGCCATGAAGTGCTCGTAGTAGTAGACCGAGTAGCCCAGCCCCGCGGGGTCTCGCGTCAGCTGGCTGTAGGGCCCGCCCATACCGAAAGAGTAGAGCATCCTGACCCTGTCGTCCTCCGGCTTGGTCTCGTCCCGCATCACCAGCCGGTCGAAGAGCTCGCGGCTGCCGGAGTCGCGCTCCCGGCGGTAGGCGGCGATGGGCCCCTTCGCCCCGCCCAGGTCGCCCCAGTCGGTCGTCCGGCCCTCGTAGATGTCCCGGACCTGCCGGCTGGTGAGGCTCTTTACCGGGTTCTGGTGGTTGACGATCATCACGAAGGCGTCGCGGGCGATGGGCTCGAGCTCGATGGCCACGCCCTTCTCCTTCGCGAGCTTGAGCTCGCTCTCCGACGGCTCGCGGGCGGTCAGGTTGAGGTCGGACTTGCCCTCGATCAGGTTCACGTAGCCCTGGTGCGTGGAGGCGTTGGCCGCGAGGTAACCGTTGACGAGCATGGCGGTCCGCTCGTCGCGGCCCTTTTCCGACTTCGCGTAGACCCGCAACGTCGAGAGGTAGAACTCGGTGTCGGGGGCGCGGTAGGCGCCGAACATCGCGTGTCTCAGCTCCTCCGGCTGCCAGTTGTTGGCCCAGAGATTCCCCGACGGCTCGGGGTAGGACCACTCGTAGGGCGAGCCGAGCAGCCGGCAGGCCATGATGATGCTCAGGGGCTGCGTCGAGGTGGACCCGTCCACCTTCGGGTAATCGACCAAGCTGAGCCCGAGCTTCGCGGCCTCCGGCAGTTCCGGGCGGGCCGCCTTCCTGATCTCCTCGTGCCTCGCGGAGTAGAGGGCCTTGGCGGCTTCGGCCATGGCCTGGCGCTCCACCGACCAGGCGTCACGGCGTTTGTCCGCCAGCTCGTCGCGCTTCTTCAGGTAGTCCCGATAGGCCTCCGATCGCTGAAGCGCGTTCAGCTTCTCGCGTATCTCCTGGGCTTGCTTGTTGGGCACGGCGTAAATGTCCTCGATGGCCTTCTGGAGGTCCCTGTACTCCGCGGCCACCGGGCACTTGTCGAGCTCCGCTATCTTCTGCTCGGCCTCGTCCGTCCGGGGGAACGGTGCCTCCTGGCCGAGCGCGGCCGTTGTCAGTGCGAGCAGCAATGCTCCGAGAATCCGCTTCATGCCAAGACCTCCAAGTCCCGTATCCGGAGCGCCCCCGGCTCCCGCCTTGCCCGGCCGGCGCGAGGGCCTCCATAGTCATTCGCTATCGCGGCATTCTCGCCGGCGCCGCGGCGGGGCGCAAGGGTCCTACTTGAACCTGTTTAGCGATCGACGGACGTCATGGTCTGGACTAGATGCTGCTCGACCATGTCGATGTAGTAGCCTCCGCCGTCCCGGATTCCGGCTTTGCTTCCAGTTGTGCCGGACATGGCTCCGATCACGTCAAAATGCTCAATGGCGTATCTGACCAAACTAACGCTAGTCGTTACTTTGGTCAGCATGAAAAACCGAGCCCTGGCGGCAGCCATCGAGGAGTTGGCCTTCTCCGGCCACAAGATCGCCTTCGTCTCCGGGCCGCGGCAGTGCGGCAAGACCACTCTTGCCAAGATGCTGCTCGAACGGCGCGAGGTCGGTTCCTACCTCAACTGGGACGATGTGGAGTTCCGCCGGGCCTGGGCCAAGCATCCGTCGGCGGTAGTTCCCGGCGGCGCCGGCAAGGACGTTGTTCCCCTCGTCGTGCTCGACGAGTTGCACAAGGACCGGCTCTGGAAGCGCAACCTCAAGGGCGTTTTCGACACCCTGACGACGCCGTGCGACTTCCTCATTACTGGCAGCGCGCGGCTCAACGTCTACATGAAAGGCAGCGACAGCCTGCTGGGCAGGCACTACAGCTTTCGCCTGCACCCGTTCTCGGTGCGGGAGATGGAACACCCCGACGTCCCGGCGCCCGAGGAGATGCTGGGCGCGCTATTCTCCCGGGCCGGTCGGGGAGGCGAAGCCGCCGAGGACAACCTGGAAGCGCTCTTGACCTACGGGCCGTTTCCCGAGCCACTTCTGGAGCAGGACGCCCGCAAAGCCAACCTCTGGCGGCGCAACCGCGAGCAGCTCATCGTCCGCGAGGACCTGCGCGACCTGAGCCGGCTTCTGGAGCTCGGCCGAATCGAGATGATGGCCGCTCTGTTGCCCGAGCGCGTCGGGGCGCTCTTCAGTCCGACGGCGCTGGCCCAGGACCTGGAAGTGAGCATTCCGACCATCAAGCGGTGGACGTCCTATCTGAAGGAGCTCTATTACCTCTTCGAGGTCAAGCCCCACACCCGGCATGTCGTCCGCTCCCTGCGGCGCGACGGGAAGATCTACCTTTGGGACTACGGGGCCGTCAAGGACGAGGCCGCACGCTTCGAGAACCTGGTGGCCTGCCACCTGCTCAAGACCTGTCAATTCTGGACCGACACCGGCGAGGGGGAGTTCGAGCTCCGGCTCCTGCGCAACAAGGAGGGTCAGGAGATCGACTTCCTGATAGTGCGCGACGGCCAGGCGTGGCTGCCGGTGGAAGTCAAGCTGTCCGACACCGAGCCCTCCGCCGGCTGGAAGAAGTACGCCCCGATGCTGCCGTGCAGACGGGCGCTGCAGGTCGTGCGCCAGCCGCACTGGAAGATTCACGAATACGGCGACACAGAAGTGCTGGTCGCCGGAGCGGCCGAGGCGCTGGGGCACTTCGCCTGAGGCGGACGCCTTGCGCTCCATGGGGGCGAGCGCCCCCGGCAGCCGAAGATACAGCCGCCGCTTGCACGCGGCGCGCTCCCGTCACTTCGCCCCCCTGCGGCGCGAACGCAGGACGTGCAGGACCTCAGCGGCCCGCCGCTGTACCTCGGGATGGCGAGAGCTCAATCTCGTATTCATGGCTGGGGTGACTTCGTCAAGGGCCAAGGCGCCGGCCAGTCTGGCATAGCCATGAAACTCGCGGCGACCGCCGCCGTCCACGCTGCGGACAACCAGTCTGCACAGGACCAGCTTCTGGTGATTTGTTAGTGGCGCGTGCTTCAGGCGCCGCAGGATCGTCTCCTTGATGTAGCCTGAGCGGAAGAATCTCGGATCCGCGTCCAGGAAGTCCACGGCGAGGGCGACGGTCTCCGCGTCGCAGCTTTCCAGGCGGGCCATCCCTCTATTCAGGCCACCGGGAAAGGCCAGTTGGTCGTAGCGTCCGTGGAACTCGGTGCAGGCCTCCTCGTGGGCGGCGGGGTCTTTCGCCGTCGACCGCACGCGGGCGTCGAGCTCCCTCAGTATCGCTGCATTCTGCACGAAGACTGACGCCTTTGTGGCCATTGCCGCGCTCCTAAGAGTCGATCAATCGCTGCGAGACGTCATTACGCGCTCCGAAACGCCCGGCGGCCGGGTGCCGGGCTTGGAGTTGCCATGATCGTTCACGGCTTGGGCCTCTCCGCCTTGGCCTCTTCCTTTGCTCCCCGGATCTTCGCGAGCGCTGCGGCGGCGGCTTTCTGAACCTGCGAAACTGAGCGTACTTGTCCGTCCGCATTGCCGCGACGGATTTCAAGCAGCCTGGGGACGGCCGCAGCGGCGTCCGGTCCGATGCCACCGAGTGCTCCGATGGTCGCCAGGCGCATCTCTGCGTCTTCCGAGTCGAGCAGTTCGATCAGCCGTGGCACCGCCGCCCTGGCCTCCGGGCCGATCCGGCCAAGCGCAAAGGTCGCATACCACCGGAGTTGCCAGGGATCATCGCGGCAATAGTCCAGGCTCCCGTACCACGGTCCGGTCTCGAGCTTGATGGGATCAATCTTCCGGTCGTCGTCGAGCGCAGCAACGAGTGCAGGCACGGCCGGGCCGGCCTCGGCGCCGATCCGCCCCAGCCAGTGCGCCGCCTGTCGCCGGGTTTCGGGGTCCGGGTCGGCGAGGAGCCCGGCCAGGGCGTCGACCGGAGGCCGTCCTTCTGGCTCGCAGGCGTTGAAGAGCACGAGGGCGTACGCCTTGCACGGCGCCAGCCGGTCCGGCAGCCGCAGGTAGAGCGCGAGCCGATCCGCAGCCCGTCGCCTGCCCCCCAGCCCGGCGACGGTCCGGTCGGCCAGCTCGGAGGAGGAACTGGTGAAGCCTTCCCACTGAGAGGACTCCACGGCGCGACACACCTGCCAAATCGGCACAAGCACAGCCCCGACGAACCAAGCCAGACCCAGCGCGGCCAGGAGGCCGGCGGTCCAGAGGACCATGGGCCGCCAGGTGCGGGGCGGTTTGCGTGCGACCGGGCCGTCGCCGGGTCGTGGCGGAGCGTCCCCTATCACTTCGGCCCCGCCGTGGCGTGCTTCTTGTCGGTGTTCACGGCCCGCCACTCGCCGGAGGGCAGGGCCTCGAAGTGCCCGCGGTAGGACCAGAAGGCCGCCTCCGATGCGACCGTCGCAGTGTAGCTGCTGCAGGCGACGTTCACGGCGAAGGCGCCCCAGGAGTACCGGCCGGGGCCGACGCGCTGCATCTCGAGGCCGGCGAAGCGCTCGGGATCGGCGCCCTCGAAGAGCCTGGGGTCGCTGCGCATGAGCGCCAGGAGCGCCGCTTTGGCCCTGGGTGCCTGCCGAGTCCAGCGGGCCTCCAGGTCGTCGCCGTAGATGTCGAGCGTCGTCCAGCCCAGGATGAAGTCGAGCAGCTCGCCGGGGTTGAAGCCCAGGCGGAGCGTCCCGCCCAGACCGGCGGCGACTTCCACCTGGGTGTAGTAGTGCGCCCGGTTGCCGATCGCGACGACGGGCACGTAGGCCGAGAACGCCATGTAGGTCTTGCGGCGGGCCTCCGTCCTGCCCGTGGACTCGTGGAACCAATCCAGCCCAGCCAGGAGCATGGTGCACTTGCCCCTCTCGAACATCGGGATGGGAAGGGGGCTGACCATCTCCGAGCAACTGAGCGCATGGAGGCCCGAGAACTCTCCGCCGCGAAGCCCCCACCGGTCATGATTGACCAAGGCGCCGACCTGCAGCGGTCCCACGCGAGCCTTGGCCCCGGCGCCGACCCCGCCAGCGACCGTGAAGATGTCCTTGGAGTCGTTCCATCGGTCAGAGAAGTAGCCCCGGGGAGACACGCACCCGATCGCTCCCGCCGACAGGAACAGGACGGCCACGAACTGGACCAACCGTATCGTCAGAATCACCGGCGCCTCCGGAAGCCTTCCAGACGGAGACAGTCTGCCGGCGGGGGCGGCGGTTGTCAACATCCGGCTGCCGACGTACGAGGCGGCGAGGCGGCCATGCAAGGTCCGTTGCCGTAGGCATGATGTTGTAGGGGCGGGTTTGAAACCCGCCCCTACGCGGTCAAGACGACGAGCAAGCCGTTCTCCCCTCTATGTCCCCATGTCTCCGTGTCCCCGTGTCCCCGCGTCGCCACGTCCCCGCGTCCCCGTACATTTCCGCCGCCCCGGCGGAATTATCCGCCTCCCGACCGCACGCCCTCCCCCGGCCCCGGCGCTCCACGCGGGGCGCAGGTCGCGTCATCTTCGGGGGATGCGGGCACTGCGGGGCAATTCCTGCCGCCGGTGGTACGCGACGTGCTTGGTTCGATCTCCGATCAGGTCCGCCCGAGAGAGGATGGGAGTCCCTGCCATGCTTACGTCCGTATCCGCCGTGGGAAGCTACGCGCTCGGCGCCGGCAATCCGGCCGGCGGGGAGGAACTCTCCGCGCTGCGCCAGCAGTGGATGGAGCAGCTCTTCAACCGCGCCGACTCCGACCAGGACGGCCGGCTGACTCTCACGGAGTTCTCCGCGGCCTACAGCCGGTTCCGGGCGCAGGCTGGCGGCGGCTCCGGGCTGCCCCAGGCCGAGAGCCTCTTCAAGGACGCCGACGCCGACAGCGACGGCGCCATCTCCCGGCAGGAGTTCGTCGACGCGCTCCAGAAGCTCTACGGCGATACCGGCGCCGCCTCGGCGCAGGGCTGCGGGACCGCGGCCGGCGCGAGCGCCAGCCAGGCCACGGCCGAGGAGATGCTCCTCTCCCTGCGGCAGGGCCTGGGCCTCGAGAACTACCTCGGGACCGGCAACTCGTCGGGCGCCGGCGCGCTGGCGTCGGTCGTCCCCGGTCCGGTGCTCAGCCCGGCCATGCAGGTGATGGCCGAGAACGCCAACGCCAGCACCGCCTCGGTCGAGGCGCTGCTCGCGGCCATCGGCGGTGGCGGCGACGACGGCGCGGAGAAGTCCAACCAGGCCTCGTCCGGCGGCTCGCTGCTCGACTTCACGGCCTGAGAGGATCGGGAACGTTCGCAGGGGCCCGGGGGCGGTTTGGGGGGCCGCCCCTGGGTACCGCGGACGAATGCCGATACGAGCGCTCGATAACAGCATTGGCTGCGCCGCCGTTGTCATCGGCGTGAATCGGCGTGCATCTGCGGTTTCCGAATGTCTCCGGCCCATTCCCCGGATGCACTTGCCCTCCGCCGCCGGCGCTGCTCGCCTCGGTGCCGGTCTGCCTGCTGCTCAAGCCCTCGGCCCACCACCGCCGCAAGGTCGTCGGGCCGGAGAAGGCGGCGGTCGAGGCCGAGGGGATGGGCGGGGCCTGAGGGGCCCGTCCTGAGCGTTCACCACAGAGGACGCGGAGGACACAGAGGCCAGGGGCATGGGTATGGCTGAGCCTCACTTTGCGGACGGAACTTCGCCATGGACAAGGCTTCCTCCGTGTACTCTGTGTCCTCTGTGGTGAAAGGCTCCGCCTCGTCGTGGAACTCCCGTGACTTGCGCTGCGCCGGGCGTTTAGATACCCTTCATTAGTCGTTTTCCAGGGACCGATCGGGGGATGCTCCACATGATGGGCGGAACGGGTCTTGCCTTCCGGATGGCGTTGGCGGCCGCGCTCGGCGCGGCCTTTCTTTGCGGGTGTCGCTCGGCGGAGACCTCCGTGCCCGAGTGCCCGTCGGCCGCCGGCGCGGCCGGGGTCTCGCAGGCCCAGGTCGACGAGGCCATGGGCAAGGTCTTCCCGGCGCTCATCCGCATCTACGTGGTCAGCAAGTACTCCGGCGACGGCCGCGAGCAGAAGTCCCAGGGCGCCGGCTCCGGCGCGATCATCTCTCCGGACGGCTACGCGGTCACCAACCACCACGTGGTCGGCAAGGCCCGGCACATCCGGGTGACGCTGTCCAACCGCGACGAGGCCGAGGCCACGCTGGTCGGCACCGACCCGCTCGCCGACATCGCGGTCATCAAACTCAAGCCCGAGACCCTGCGCCATCCGGTGAAGACCTTCCCCTTCGCGGAGTTCGGCGACTCCTCGAAGCTCAGGGTCGGCGACGTGGTCCTGGCCATGGGCTCGCCCGGGGCGCTCTCCCAGTCGGTGACCAAGGGCATCGTCAGCAACACCGAGATGGTCATGCCCGGCGGGGGCATGAACCTCGACGGCGAGCCGGTGGGTTCGCTGGTCCGCTGGATTGCGCACGACGCGGTCATCTTCCACGGCAACTCCGGCGGGCCGCTCGTCGACCTCGCCGGCCGGATCGTGGGCGTCAACGAGATCGGCGTGGCCTCCCTCGGCGGCGCCATTCCCGCCAACCTGGCCCGCAAGGTGGCCGAGGAGCTCATCCGCAAGGGCGAGGTCAGCCGCAGCTCCATCGGCGTCGAGGTCCGGCCGCTCTTGCGCGGCTCCAAGCTCGACCGCGGCGTGCTGGTCAACGCCGTGGTCGACGGCTACCCGGCGGCCAAGGCGGGGCTGAAGCCCGGCGACGTGATCGCCTCGTTCGACGGGCATCCGGTGCAGGTGCGCTGGGCCGAGGAGCTCCCCGGGTTCAACCGCCTGGTGCTCGAGACCCCGGTCGGCAAGCAGGTGACCGTCGAGTACCTGCGCGACGGCAAGGCCGCGAGCGTCCGGCTCGTCACCATCGAGCGCGGCCGGGCCCGGGACGAGGACGAGGAGGTCCGCTCCTGGGGCGCGACCCTCCGCGACCTGACCGAGATCGACGCCCGCGAGCGCAAACGGCCCAACACCGACGGCGTCCTGGTCACCTCGGTCCGGCCGGGCGGCCCGGCGGGGCAGGCCAAGCCGCAGATGATCCCCGGCGACCTGGTGGTGCGCGTCGGCGAGCGCGAGGTGAAGAACCTCGAGGACCTCCAGAAGGCCAGCGCCGAAATCACCGCGGGCAAGACCGAGCCGGTACTGACCGTGGTGGCCTTCGACCGTGGCACCGAGCAGTTGCTGACCGCCGTGCGCATTGGGCCGGGCGAGGACGAGAGCCGCTCCCCGGAGGTGCGCAAGGCCTGGTTTCCGGCGGGCGTGCAGGTCTTCACCCGCAGCCTCGCCGAGGCCATGAACCTGAAGGGCACCAAGGGCGTGCTGGTCACCCAGATCTTCCCGGGCAGCGCCGCCGAGAAGGCCGGCTTCAAGCTCGGCGACATCATTGCCCAGGTGGACGGCTCGCCGGTGGAGGCCTCCCAGCCCGAGGACGAGGGCGTCTTCCCGGCCATGATCCGCCGCTACAAGATCGGCTCGGAGGCCGAGATGACCGTGGTCCGCGGCGGGAAGACCTCGAAGATCAAGGTGGAGCTCGTCTCGGCGCCGGTGCCGGTGGCGGAGATGAAGCGCTATCGGGACGAGGTCTTCGAGTTCACCGGCCGCGACGTGGCCTTCACCGACCGGGCCCGCAACAACTGGGAAGAGTCCCAGGCGGGCGTCTTCGTCGAGGCCGTGGAGCAGGCCGGCTGGGGGGCGCTCGCCGGGCTGTGCGTGGGCGACCTGCTGCTGCGGATCGACGGCCGGCCGGTCGGCGACGTGGCCGGGCTCGAGAATATCCTCATGGAGCTGCGCGAGTCGAAGCCCGCCGACGTGGTCTTCTTCGTGAAGCGCGGCGTGCACACCATGTACCTGGAGCTCGAGCCCGACTGGGCCGGCTCCGGCAACTGAGAGGCCTGCACCCGCGACGGGAAGCCGGCAAGCAGAAAGGAAGTCTCATGAAGCTCAAGCTCGGAACGATCGGCGGGACCCTGGCCATGGCGGCCGCCCTGGCCCTGGCCCCGGTCGGGGGCGCAGCGATCGGCGGGGAATCCGTGAAGGAAACCGCCCGCCAGCTCGTCGATCGGCACAAGGACGCGGTGGTCCTGGTCGAGGTGGTGGTCAACATGAAGCTCAGCGCCGGAGGCCAGAGCCGCGAGCAGGAGCGCAAATTCGAGGCCAACGGCACGGTGATCACGGCCGAGGGGCTCACCGTGGTCTCCAACGCGAGCGTCGATCCGACCGCGGCACTGGAGCGCATGCGCATGAAGGCGGACGTCTCCACCTCGGACGTCAAGATCGTGACCGCCGACGGCACCGAGCTCGAGGCCGAGATCGTTCTGACCGACAAGGACCTGGACCTGGCCTTCGTCCGCCCCAAGGCCGCGGCCAAGCTGCCCTGCGTGGAGCTCAAGAAGGGCCCGGAGCCGGCGCTGCTCGACACCCTGGTGAGCATTACCCGGCTCGGGCGCAAGGCCAACCGCGAACCTGGCGCGGCCCTGAGCGAGGTGCTCGCCGTCATCCACAAGCCCCGCACGCGCTACCTGGCCTCCGGCCAGATCTTCCAGGGATGTCCGGTCTTCACCGGCACGGGCGAGCTGCTGGGCCTGGCCCTGATGCAGACCGACGGCGCGGCGGGCATCACCGTGCTGCCCTGCGAGGACGTCCTCGAGGCCTTCAAGCAGATCGGCCAGAAGAAGGAGGCCAAGGGCGACGGCGAGGAAGCCAAGCCCGAGGCCAAGGCGCCGCCCGTCGACGATCCGGCGGCCGGCGACGACAAGGGAGCCTTGTAGCGGATCGTCCCGTCGGGGCGGGTCCGGACGGGCGACGAGGAGGGAAGGATCATGATCAGCGCCGGAAGACTCGGCAGGTACTGCATCGGATTGGCCGGCGCCGCGGGATTGCTCGCGGCCTCCGGCTGCCACTTCGAGGCCACCCGGACCAGGACGGCGCCGCCGCCCCCTCCCCCGCCGCCCCGGGTGGTGGTGGTCGAGCAGCCCGCCCAGATCGTGGTGGTGCACACCGCGCCGCCCGCTCCGCGGGGCGAAGTCATCCCGCCGGCCCCGTCCCGGAACCACGTCTGGGTCCCGGGACACTGGTTCTGGCGCGGCGGCCAGTGGGTGTGGCTCTCCGGCCACTACGAGGCCCGTCCGCACGCCGACTCCGAGTGGGTAGCCGCCGACTGGAAGCGCAAGGGCGGACAGTGGGAGTACGCTCCCGGCCACTGGCGCGACAATTCCCGTCGCAATGACCATCCCGTCCCGCCCCCGCCCCAACCCAAGCCCCAGCCGCCGGTGACGCACGCGCCGCCTCCGCCGCCGCCGCCCGCGCCGCATCGCGACGTGGTCCTCAGCGAGCAGCCGCGGGTGGTGGTGGTGGTCCGCACCGCCCCGCCGGCGCTGAAGCCGGAGGCGGTCCCGCCGGCCCCGTCGAAGAACCACGTCTGGATGCCCGGTCACTGGTACTGGAGCGACAACCAGTGGGCCTGGGTCAAGGGCTCCTACGCGGCCAGGCCGCACGCGGACGCCCGCTGGGTCCCGGCCTGCTGGCGCGAGGAGCGCGGCGAGTGGCGCTACGTCCCGGGCAGCTGGAGCGCGCCGGCCGCCAAGACCCCGCCGTCCCGCCCGGTCGTCCCCCCCGGCCATGACAAGGACCAGGACCGGGGGCATGGCAAGTCCGCTCCGCCGGTCCAGGAGCCGGCCCGGCCCGTCGTTCCGTCGCGCGGCAACGACCGCGACAACGGCAAGTCCTCCCCGCCGCCCAAGGCCGGCGACAAGGACAACGGCAAGGACAAAGACAGGGGTAAAGGCAAGGACAAGGATAGGGACGAGGACGACTCCGGCGGCCCTGCCAGGAGGCGCTGAAGGCGAAGTTCCTGGTTCGTGGCTGTGAACCAGGAACGACGAACCAGGAACCAAGAACCAGGAACCAGGAACCCGCTGTTAGTCGGCGATCCGCTTCCAGTCCAGTCCGAACCTCGCCAGGTACTTCCTGAGCCGGTCGGCGTCATTGGTGCGGCTCCGGCGCAGCCGCGAGGTGGCGAATAGCGCCCGGCCGGCATCCGAGAGCGAGCGCGAGCGGCGGCAGACCCGCACTACTCCGGCCAGCTGCATCCGGTCGAATAGGTCGAGCCCGCCGAGCCGCTCGGCGCCCAGCAGCGCTCCGAGCTCCCCTTCCCCGTCGCCGGCAGCGTCCACGCCTGCCGCCCCTGCCGCCCCTGCCGCCCCTGCTGCCCCCGATGCCGGGCTCTCCGGGTCACGCCAGGACTCGAGCAGCCTCGCGAGCTCCTCCTCGACGATCTCGATGTTGATGCGGCCTCCGGGCGCCAGCGTCGCCATCCGGGTGATGGAGGCGTCGAGGTCGCGGAAGTTGGCCGCCCAGCGCGCCTGGGGCGAGGTCGCGAAGGCCAGATAGCGGTCGCGGGCCTCCTTGTTGAAGGTCACGTGGGCGCCGCTGGTTCGCGCGTAGCCGTCGAGTTCGTACTGGAGATTGGGCTCGATGTCCTCGGCGCGCTCGCGGAGCCCGGGGAGCCGGAAGGTCCAGAGGTTGATGCGGGTGAGCAGGTCCTCGCGGAAGCGCCCGGCGGCGACGTCCGCGGAGAGGTCCCGGTTCGTGCCGCAGATCAGCTGGAAGTCGCTCCCGGCCTCCTCGTCGGCGCCCATGGGCAGGAAGCGCTTTTCCTCGAGCGCGCGCAGCAGCATGGCCTGCTCGTCGAGGCCGAGCTCGCCGACCTCGTCGAGGAAGAGCATGCCGCCGTCGGCGGCGCGGAGCAGCCCGGCCCGGTCCTGGAGCGCGCCGGTGAAGGCGCCCTTCCGGTGGCCGAAGAGCGCGCTCATGGCCGCGTCGCCGCGCAGCGTCGCGCAGTTGACCTCCACGAAGGCGCCCTCGAACTGCCGCCGGGCGCGCTTCAACTCGTAGATCCGCCGGGCGAGCTGGCTTTTCCCCGCGCCCGTGGGGCCCATGAGCAGCACCGGCGCCTCCGAGTGGATGGCCACGCGCTCGATCTGTTCGATCATCCGGTTGAAGGCGGCGTTGCGGGTCTCGATGCCTGACTTCAGGAGCGAGACCTCGTCGGCCTGCTCCTTCCGGAAGCGCGTCGCGATCCGGTCGTACTTCGAAAGGTCCAGGTCGATGATACGGTACTCGCCGGGCGACTCGATGATGCTGCGCTTCGGCGGGCTCGACTGGACGAGCCGCGCCGGAAAGGCCCGCGACTCGGTGAGCAGGAAGAGGCAGATCTGGGCCACGTGCGTCCCGGTGGTGATGTGGACCAGGTAGTCCTCCTCGTCGGGGTCGAAGGGGTAGGCGTGGGCGAAGTCGTGGAGCGCGCCGTAGACCTCCTCGAAGTCCCAGGGGTCCTGGAGCTCGACCTCGGTGCAGCGCACCTCGGTCTCGGGCGAGACGTCGCGGACGTCGCGCGCGAGCGTCTCGCACAGGCGCGTCCAGCGCTTCTGGTAGAGCAGCTCGTAGCGGTCGACGATCAGGTCCTCGTGCTGGCACAGCGACACCGACGGCCGCCACTTCTCCCAACGCCGGTGGCCGGCCCCCTCGTCGAGCGTGGGGCCGAGCAGGCCGATGAGGACGGTCTTTTTGGCTGTCATCTTATGTCTCCGGCTAAAGAAGTAGCATATAAGATAGTACTAGCAGGTGGTCTGCAGTCAATCGCAAACGTCGACTTCTCTGGCTGCACAACGTAAGTGACGGATATGCGCTTGTTGCGCCTTGAGCGCCGAAAATCTCGGTGCGTTCCGACTTCTGGCACGTGCCGTGTTATTGGAGCCTCCCGGTTGACACGGCCGGGCCGGCGGCGCACGAGTCTCACCCGGTGATCGACGACGTGCGTTCCGCGGAGGGATCTGACGATGGCGTGTCAGCAGCGAGTGTCGCTCAACGGCAGAGCACCGGGCCTGTAGCCCGGGGATGCGGGTTCGAATCCCGCCATTCGATCGGACAGCCCAACGGCTGGGCACCAGACTGAGGATCTGGCGAGCGTAAGCTCATGCAGGTTCGAATCCTGCTCCGAAGGCCTTTAAGGCTTTCCAAACGGCTGGAGGGGAGCGGCCGCTCGACCTGCCGGCCGGGAAGAGGACTCCGGTGGAACCTCGCCCGGCAGCATGCGAGCTCGCCCTGAGGCGCGCGGATACCGTCCCGCCCGAAACCCCGCGACGGCCCCGGGAAGAAAGTCGAGGCCCGCACGGCTCGATGGATTCCCCGCGCCAGAGCGGGTTAGTAGGGCAGGTCTCAAACGCGACCCCGCGAAGGAACTGCGGTGGACGGACGGCCGCTCCCTGAAGGCTAGCACATCGAGCGATTGGAGGGCGAGGCTCCTGCCGAGCCGCGCCCCACATCGAGAGAAGAACGAACCGGCTCGCCAGGAGGCTCGCCCTCCAGACGGCCGCAAGAAGAAATAAGCCTACGGAGAGAAGAGAAACGATGAGAGCACCAAGCTGGTCGCTGGCCTAACGGGAAGGCGACCGGTCGCGACGGAAGGTCCCGGGGAGTCTCCGGGGCGATCAGTCAAAGCTGAAAGGGGGAATGGGTTGGCTGCTAGCTCAAGCGGCAGAGCACCCGCCCGCAAGGCGGACCATCCTGGCTCGAAACCAGGGCAGTCAGCCGGAACTGGTCGCTAGCTCAAGGGATAGAGCGTCCGCCCGCGAAGCGGGAGAGTCCTGGTTCGAATCCGGGGCGACCAGCCAGACGCTGGAAGGCACATAGGCACATAGGCACATAGGGACTGAGGCACTGAGGCACTGAGGCACTTAGGCGCTGAGCGAAGGCAAGCGCGTTGCCGGAGGGAAGAACGATGTTGTTCGTGAAGCGGATCAAGATCGCCAAGCTCGAGAAGGGGCTCTACTTCAAGGACCGGGAGTTCCAGGGCATCCTGGAGCCGGGCAAGTACCGGTTCCTCGACCCGCTCGGCAAGGTCCGGGTCGAGGTCGTCTCGGTGCGCGACCCGTGGCTGGTCCACCGCGAGCTCGACGTGATCGTCAAGTCGGGCGCGCTCAAGGACCGGGCGGCCGTCGTGGACCTGAAGGACCACGAGCGGGCCCTGGTCTGGATCGACGGCCGGTTCGACACGGTGCTCGACTCGGGCCTCTGGGCGCTCTGGACCGGCTTCCGCGACGTCAGGGTCGAGATGGTCGACGCGCGGCAGGTGCGGTTCGAGCACGCCGAGCTCCAGACCATCCTAAAGGCCAAGGGCGCCGACGCCGTCTTCAACGTCTTCACTGTCGAGGACGGCCACGCGGGCCTGTACTTCAGGGACGGCGAGTTCGCGAGCCGTCTGGGTCCGGGCACCTACGCCTTCTGGAAGAACGTCGGCAGGGTGAAGCTCTACCAGGTCGACATGCGCGAGGCGGTGGCCGACGTCGCCGGTCAGGAGATCATGACCGCCGACAAGGTCACCCTGCGACTCAACGCGGTAGTGACCTACCGCGTCTCGGACCCGGTGAAGACCGTGACCGAGGTGGAGGACGCCAGGCAGGCGCTCTACCGCGAGGCGCAGCTCGCGCTCCGCGCGGTGATCGGCACCCGGGAGCTCGACGCGCTGCTCTCGGACAAGGACGCCGTGGCCCGCGAGTGGGAGGACATGGTGCGCCGGCGCGCCCCGGCCTTCGGCATGGGCGTGGTCGCGCTCGGCATCCGCGACGTGATCCTCCCCGGGGAGATGAAGGAGCTCATGAACAGGGTCACCGAGGCGAAGAAGGCGGCCGAGGCCGCGCTCATCACCCGGCGCGAGGAGACCGCCGCGATGCGCTCGCAGTCGAACACCGCCCGGATCCTCGCGGAGAACCCGACCCTCATGCGCATCAGGGAGCTGGAGGTGCTGGAGAAGATTGCCGGCAAGGCCAGGCTCAACGTGGTCCTGGGCGACAAGGGTCTGACCGAGAAGGTGGTCAACTTGCTATAGAAGGGAGGTGGAGGGGGCCGGGCCGGGGCGTGTGGCCCGGCCCCCGGGGAAGGCTCATCAGCCACAGATAAACACAGATGAACACCGATGAGGACGACCTATAATCTGTGTCCATCTGTGTGCATCTGTGGCTAAGAGCTGCTTCTGGAGTGAGGCCATGATTACGATAGATGGTTCATTCGGCGAAGGCGGCGGGCAGATCCTCAGGACCGCCCTGGGCCTCTCGCTCGTCACCGGCAAGCCCTTCCGGATCGAGAAGATCCGGGCGGGTCGCAAGAAGCCTGGGCTCTTGCGGCAGCACCTCACTGCGGTGAACGCCGCGGCCGAGGTCGGCCGGGCCGGGGTCCGCGGCGCGGCGCTCGGCTCCGGTGAGCTCGTCTTCGAGCCGGGCCAGGTGGCTGGCGGGCGCTACCGCTGGGCCATCGGCACGGCCGGCAGCGCGACGCTCGTGCTCCAGACCGTTCTGCCGGCGCTCTTGACCGCCAGGGAGCCGAGCTCCTTGAAGCTCGAGGGCGGCACTCACAACCCGTTCGCTCCGCCCTTCGACTTCCTCCAGAAGGCCTTCCTGCCGCTGGTATGCCGGATGGGCCCGAAGGTGGAGGCGACGCTCGTCCGGCCCGGCTTCTATCCGGCCGGCGGCGGCTGCTTCAAGGTGGAAGTCGCGCCGGCGGAGCGGCTCTCGCGGATCGACATCCCCGAGCGGGGCGAGGTCCGGCGGCGGCTGGCCCGGGCGCTCGTCGCCAACCTGCCGCTGCACATAGCGACGCGGGAGCTCACGGTCATCGGCCGGAAGCTCAACTGGCCGGACGAGTGCCTGAGGGCCGAGCCCGTCGAGGGCTCGCAGGGGCCGGGGAACATCGTGGTGATCGAGATCGAGGGCGAGGGCGTCACCGAGGTGGTCACCGGCTTCGGCGAGAAGGGCGTGCCCGCCGAGAGCGTCGCCGACGCAGCGGTCCGGGAGGCGCGGGAGTACATCGCCGCGGGGGCCCCGGTCGGCGCGCACCTGGCCGATCAGCTCTTGGTGCCCATGGCGCTCGCCGGCGGCGGGAGCTTCCGGACGGCCGCGCCGACGCGGCATACCACGACCAACGCCAAGATCATCGGCCGGTTCCTGGATGTCGCGGTGAGGATCGAGAGGGAGGATTCGGCGACCTGGAAGGTCGCCATTTCCTCGTAGACTCCTTCTCCCCTTGAGGGAGAAGGTCGGGATGAGGGGTGTGCCCCGGAGCTGAACCCCTCACCCTAGCCCTCTCCCTCAGGGGGAGAGAGAACCTGAGACGAGATGAACTCGACAAGGGAGTCATGAATGCCCATCTACGGAGACGCTCCCAAGCTGCGCGCGGAAGTCGACCGTCAGTTGCTCGAGGATCTGCGACACTACGGCTTCGACACGGCCGGGTTGCGGATCGACTGGTCGGATGGCTGCCAGGAGGGTCATAGTGCCAGGTTCATGGATGGTGAGTTGGAGGACGACTCTTCGGTTGGGGTCCTGGATGCCGCGGGCAACGCCGTGGCCGGAGGCGCCATCAATTTCCAAAACGACGGCGACCGGGAGTTGGTGGTGTACTGGGAGGGCTTGTCTCGCTTTCAAGGGAAGGAACCGGTCGTGCTCACACGGACGTGCTGGGCTCCTTTTCCGGAGCACGTCTGGGAGCGAATGTCGGACCGTTTGAAAGACATCTGCGCACGGAAACACGCGGTGCGTTGGACGAACTCGGACCGGTGGACGAGAGAGAAGTGGCAGAAGGAGAACCCGGGGCTGGTGGCAGCCATGGAATCTTCCGCTCGTACCCCCTCTCCCCTTGAGGGAGAGGGCGGGGGTGAGGGGTTAGCCCCGGAGCCCACCCCTCACCCTGACCCTCTCCCCCAAGGGGAGAGGGGACCTAAGAGGATGGAGAATTCGGCATGAAGCCGCGGCCTTGTCCTGAGCGCTACGCCGGGTACGTGGAGCATCCGCGATACGGCCGTGCGCCTCGCCTCACCGGCCTGGATCCCGATCCGGACTCGCCGGAGGTGCGCCTGCACTGGAACACGCGGCACTGCACGGATGCTCAGTTGAAGACGATGAAGAGGCTTCTGGGCTGGAGCCCGGCCTTCCCCGACGACGGCACACGGATGGTGCCCGGCACGGCCGTGGCCGCGGACGTGGCGCGCCAGACGCCCGCGACCGTGCCTGTCACCCACTACTACGACATCGACAAGGTCTGCCGGGACTGTCGCCGGAGATTCATCTTCTTCGCCGAGGAGCAGAAGCACTGGTACGAAGAGCTCGAATTCCCGCTCGATGCCGACGCGGTGCGCTGCGCTCCCTGTCGGAAGCGCATGCAGCACATCGGTCGGGCACGCAAGCGTTACGAGCAGTTGTCCCACGTGGCATCCCGGAACCTCGAGGAGACTCTGGAGATGGCTGACTGCTGCCTGATGCTGATCGAGGAAGCCGTCTTCCATCAACGGCAGGCCGAGCGCGTCCGGATGCTCCTCGGGCGCGTTCCTGAGGCTGCAAAACGGGATCGGCGAGTAACGGATTTGACCGCCCGCCTCCGCGCTGTCGAGGCGGACGCGAAGCAAGGAGGTCGCAAGTGAAGCCCAAGGAACTGATTGCGCTGGGTATTCCCCAGGGGGAGGCTACGAAGCGGGCCATCGCCGCCGTCCGGGCCGCGTCGCGGGCCGGCAAGGAGAAGATGGAGGTCGAGTCCGACCTCATCGCCCTGGTCGAGGACCCGGACCGGTTTGTCGAGGACGAGGTCTACGGCGAGCTCGCCGGCTACCTCGCCGAGGCGCAGCAGGCGCCGCCGGTCCGCGAGTCGCCCGTGCCCTACCGGCGTTGGGGCGAGGGGATCGAGCCCACCGCCATCGGCCAGATGGAGAGCGCCTGCCGGCTGCCCGTCTCGGTCCGAGGGGCCTTGATGCCCGACGCCCACCAGGGCTACGGCCTGCCCATCGGAGGGGTGCTCGCCGTGCGCGACGCGGTCATCCCCTACGCGGTGGGCATGGACATTGCCTGCCGGATGAAGATGACCGTCCTCGACCTGCCCGTCGAGGCCTTGAAGCGGGATGAGAAGCGGCTGGAGGCCGCGCTGGTCCGCGAGACCGACTTCGGCATCGGTGCGTCCTTCGCCAGGCGGCGCGAACATCCGGTGATGGACGAGGACTGGTCGGTGAGCCCCGTCACGATCCGCCACAAGGACCGCGCCTGGGCGCAGCTCGGCACCTCGGGCAGCGGCAACCACTTCGTGGAGTACGGCGTGCTCACCGTCGAGAGCGAGGCCGGCGCGCTGGGCCTCGCGCCCGGGACGTACCTCGCGATCCTGAGCCACAGCGGCAGCCGCGGCACGGGCGGCGAGGTCGCGCGCTACTACAGCGACCTGGCCATGCGCCTGCACCGCGATCTGCCCCGGGAACTCCTGCACCTGGCGTGGCTCTCGCTCGAGAGCCAGGAGGGCCGGGAGTACTGGGCGGCCATGGAGCTCATGGGCCGCTACGCCGCGGCCAACCACGAGCTCATCCACCGGCACATGGCCAGGGCGCTGGGCGTCAACGTGCTCCTCGACATCGAGAACCACCACAACTTCGCCTGGCGGGAGGAGCACTATGGCGAGGGGGTGGTGGTCCACAGGAAGGGTGCCACCCCGGCGGGGGAGGACGCCATCGGGATCATCCCCGGCTCGATGGCCACGCCGGCCTTCGTGGTCCGGGGCAAGGGCGAGCCCGAGTCGCTCAACTCCGCCTCCCACGGCGCAGGCCGCAAGATGAGCCGCACCGAGGCCAAGCGCCGCTTCCGACAGCACGACTTGGACGCCTTCCTGGCCGAGCGCGGCGTGAAGCTGCTCTCGGCGGGCATCGACGAGGCGCCCATGGCCTACAAGAAGATCGAGGAGGTCATGGCGGCGCAGACCGATCTCGTCGAGCCGCTGGCCAGGTTCGAGCCGAAACTGGTGCGCATGGCACCGGGCTCTGAGAGAGCCGAAGATTAGGCGGTTCCTGGTTCCTAGTTCCTGGTTCCTGGTTGGTAGGACGGGGCGTTGCCGAGTTGCCGGGTTCCGGGTAAGGTTCGGAAGCGGTCGCCCCGGGTTGTCATGCTGAGCGCAGCGAAGCATCTTCCCGGCAGGCGATTCTGGCAAAAGGCTGCCCGGCAGGAGAATGGAGATGGCGATGTTCGACGTACGACAGGCTGACTTGGCGAAGCTGAACAGCCTCACCAAGTACCCCTCGATACCGACCTATCACGTGCTCGACGAGGGCAACGGCAGCCTCGGGGAGGACCATGTGGCCTTCGATGGCCGGGTCCTGGCCACTGAGAAGGTCGACGGCACCAATTCGCGCGTGATCTGTCTGCCGGACGGCAGCTACCTGCTGGGCAGTCGCGAGGAGTTGCTCTACGCCCGGGGGGATCTCATCGGCAACCCGTCGATGGGCATCGTCGCCGCCATGAAGGACAAGGCGGATGAGCTCCGTGGCCGCGCCCCCGACCGTGTGCGCGTCTTCTTCTGCGAGTTCTACGGCGGGGCGGTGACGGCCAACAGCCGGCAGTACACGGGGGAGCGCCGTGCGGGCTTCCGGCTCTTCGACGTGGCCGAGATCGAAGATTACGCCGCCGTCCTCGACCGTCCGGCGGCGGCGATCGCCGCATGGCGGGACGGGGGCGGGCAGCGCTACCTGGCCGAAGACGATCTCCGGCAGTTGGCCGCGGCGTCCGGCCTGGAACTGACGCCCCGCGTGGCCGAGTTGGATGCCGGGGCGCTTCCCGGGAGCCTGGTCGACGGTCTGGCCTTTCTGCAGCGGACGATCACGAAGAGCGGCTGCGTGCTCGACGACAAGGCCGGCGGCAGGCCGGAGGGCCTCGTGGTGAGGACGCCCGACCGTCGGGTCATCGCCAAGCTGCGGTTCCAAGACTACGAGAGGACGCTCAAACGGCGCGAGAAGGACGCCGGGAGCGGCAGGCGAAAGGAGTGAGGCAGCGCGGTTGCCGACGCATCATGGATACCAGGCATCTTATCGCCCAGTTCGGGAGGATCGGTGCGCGCCTGCAGGTCAGGAGCGCTCCGGAAGATCGCCGCGTGCGGGTCTTGGGGTTTGCGCTGGATGTGCGCGGCGACCGACGCGGTGAGTTTTTCGAACTCATCGCACCGCAGGACCGCGGCTTCCGGGTGTTGGCCCTGGACGCGAAGGATCGCCATCTCCTGCTGGAGGCCGAGGCCGACAGCGAGCGCTTCCTCTGCGGTCACGACGAGCGCCACTGGTTCGTGGCCGGCGTTAGCAACCGGGTGAGCTCGGTCCGGGCGGCAAAAGAGTCGCTGAGGCCCGAGATCGTGAGCCGGTCGCTCGAGGATCACGGTGTCCGGCCCAAGGACCGCGACCGGCGGCGGAACAAGGGCTTCGTGCGCCAGGGCGAATGGTTCTTCATTCCGGTCGGGAGGCTGGCCGTCAAGGAGAAGCTGATCCTGCGCAACGAGCCGCTCGTGCGCGGCCGTGGCAAGCCCCACATGGCCGAGGAGCTCTACCGCGAAGGCGGCCAGACCGTCCACGTCTGCCCGAAGTATCCGAATGGCGTCACGCCGAAGGAGTACGCGGAGCTGATCGCAGCCCGGCCCGATCTCCGCCGGCTGAACTGGCGGGTGATGAGCCGCAACCCGCGGGCCTACGTCCGCGGCCGGATCCGCCATCCGGACCACAAGACCGTCCTGCTCCGCGTCTGGCACCGGGTGGTGCCCAACCAGGAGCGGATGAGCCAGAACATGGCGTTTCTGGACTGAATAGGTTACAGTAGGCGGGATTCGAGGCTACTGATGGACGCCAAGCGATCACGATTGTTGAAGGCAGCCCGGGCCGGCGATGCCAACGCGCAGTGTGAACTGGCGTGCTGTTACGATTTCGATCCACCTAAAGATCGAAGGCGAGCCTTTCGGTGGTATCTCAAGGCGGCGAAGAAAGGCCACGTAGAGGCTCAGAACTTCCTGGCAGAGGCCTACCGTGATGGGGCGGGAACCACACCATCGCGCAGGAAAGCGCTGCCATGGTTTCGTCGGGCGGCTGAGCAAGGAGATGCGGATGCCCAGCTATCGTTGGGCTGTGCGCTTTTCTACGGCGAAGGCTGCGGCAGGGACCGGAAGGAAGCCCTGTACTGGTACCGCAAAGCGGCTCGCCTCGGGCAGAGTTCAGCCATGCTCAACATCGGGCACATGTTCAGGCGAGGTGAAGGGCTGCCGCAGAAATGGGCAAGCGCCATCCAGTGGTACAAGAAGGCTGCCGCCAAGGGAAACGTGGCCGCCATGCACTGGCTGGCCAGGGTCCATGGCGGCCAGGAGAAGCATCCTGTAGACAGCCGTGAAGCCTTGAAGTGGCTCCACAAAGCTGCAGCTAGGGGCGACGCGCAGTCGCAGTGCAACCTTGGCGTCCACTACATCAATGGCGAGGGCGTCCGTAAGAATGCTCGGAAGGGAGCGGCCCTGTACCGCCAGGCTGCCGAGGGTGGAGATGAGTGGGCCTTCTATCTGCTGGGGCTCTGCTATAGTGATGGGCTCGGTGTCAGGAAGAACATCCGCGTCGCGCGTGCTTGGTTCCATAAGGCGGCCGCACGGAAAGTCGCCGAGGCGAAAGAGACCATGAGAGCCATGTCTGGCGGCGCGATAGCAGGAACCAGGAGCTAGGAATCGCCCATGCTCCTAACCATCACCACCACTCACCGCCCGGCCACCGACCTCGGCTGGCTGCTCCACAAGCACCCGGGGAAGTGCCAGTCGTTCGAGCTGCCCTTCGGGAAGGCCCACGTCTGCTATCCCGAGGCCACCGAGGAGCGCTGCACGGCGGCGCTGGTGCTCGACATCGATCCGGTGGGCTTGGTCCGCAAGCAGGGTGGTCCATCGGGCCGGGACTGGTCGCTCGAGCAGTATGTCAACGACCGGCCCTACGTGGCCTCGTCGTTCCTGAGCGTGGCCATCTCCCGGGTCTTCGGGACCGCCGTCTCCGGCACCTGTAAGAGTAAGCAGGAGCTCGCCGACTCGAAGCTGCCCTTCGAGGTCAAGCTCGCCGCCGTGCCCTGCCGGGGCGGGGAGACGCTGCTGCGTGCGCTCTTCGAGCCGCTCGGCTACTCGGTGACCGCCCGCCGCCACACGCTGGACACCAAGTTCCCGGAATGGGGCGAGAGCCTTTACCACACCGTGGAACTCGCCGGGACGGTGCGGCTGGCCGACCTGCTCTCCCACCTCTACGTGCTGGTCCCCGTCCTCGACGACGACAAGCACTACTGGGTGGGCGAGGCTGAGGTGGAGAAGCTCCTGCGCCACGGCGAAGGCTGGCTGGCCGACCATCCGGCCAAGGAGCAGATCGCCAGGCGGTATCTCTCGCATCGCCGGAACCTGACCCGCGAGGCGCTCGCGCGGCTCGCCGACGAGGACGCCCCCGACCCGGAGGCCGAGGGCCGCTCGCGGGCTCGCGAGGAGGAGGAGGTCGAGAAGGCGCTCAACCTCAACGAGCAGCGCCTGGGCGCGGTCCTGGCGGCGCTCCGCTCGGCCGGCGCCCGGCGGGTGCTCGACCTCGGCTGCGGCGAGGGCCGGCTGCTCGGGAGCCTGATCAAGGACAAGAGCTTCACGGAGGTCGTCGGGCTCGACGCGTCCGTGCGGGCGCTCGAGATCGCCAAGCGCCGCTTGAAGCTCGACCGCCTCTCGCCCGCCGACCGCGAACGCGTGAAGCTCCTCCACGGGGCGCTCACCTACCGGGACAAGCGCCTGGCTGGCTTCGACGCCGCCGCGGTGGTGGAGGTCGTCGAGCACCTCGACCCGCCGCGCCTGGCGGCCTTCGAGCGCGTCCTCTTCGAGTTCGCCAGGCCCGCGGCCATCGTGCTCACCACCCCGAACGTGGAGTACAACGCCAGGTTCGAGAACATGCCCGCCGGCAAGCTCCGCCACAAGGACCACCGCTTCGAGTGGACCCGCGCGGAGTTCCGGGCCTGGGCGGAGGCGGTTGCCGGACGCTTCGGCTACGCGGTGCGGTTCCTGCCGGTGGGGGCGGAGGACCCACAGTTCGGGCCGCCGACGCAGATGGCGGTATTTGTGAGGGTCTGAGAGGAGCCCCATGGCCAACTCACGCGCCTTCAATCCCAACATGGTCGTCTCTGCCGGCACCCAGGTGGTGTCGCTGAAGGAGGTCCGCGGCACCAACGGCGCCATACTGCACCCCAGGGGCGCGGTGGGAGTCATCGTCAAGTCGCCGGTCGACAACGATCTGCTGATCAGGCTGAGGGTCGATCATCTAGCAGACACAAGGCGCCTCGAACATGTCTGAGCGGGCGCAGGTGCGTGAGGCTGCCGTCCTGGCGGCCATTGAGGATCTCTTCGCGATCTTCGCCGCGTATCCACTGCAGCCCGTTGTCCATGGCTGTCCGCACTGCATTACCGAGCACGACAACGCACTGCTTCACTCCAGGCCGCTTCGACGGCTGACTTGGGTCGAGCTGGAACGGTACGCCTTCAAGGCTCTGACGACTTGGGGAAGTGTCGAGGATTTCAAGCACTTCCTGCCGCGGCTATTCGAACTGATCGCAGGTGAAGAAGAGTCGGTGATAGATTCCGAAGTGCTGGTCGGCAAACTTGCTGTCGGTCAGTGGGCCAGCTGGCCAGCCGCTGAACAAGGAGCGATCCGCTCATTTCTGATGGCGTGGTGGATCAAGACCATCCATGCACGAGTGGATCCATCTGAGTTTGAGCTGGATGGTGGCGTCCCTTGGAGTCATGGCGGCACACCCGCCGATCATGTGCTATGTTGCATCAGTCGGGCCGAGGCAGATGTCGGGCCATATTTGCAGGCCTGGCTGGACGCCCAGGGCGTCGAGCCCAGTTATCACTTGGCCGTCTTCATTTGGGGCAACCTGGCCGCGATTCAAAAGGGGCGCACGACGGACAGCGCGTGCCCGGAACAGCCACAGATGGAGCAGGTGATCGCTTGGCTCCTGAAGGCCGACACGGCCAAGCACCTTGAGAAGGCCGCTGAGCGATACTGGGACAGCCCCTACGTGATCCTGATCTTGCAGGCCAGCGAGCAGCTGGACAGTCTGCGCCAGACCTTTCCGCCCAAAGCGAGGCCCTGAAATGCCCATCTCCATCCCCGAACTCTCCCTGGTGGTCCTGATCGGCCCCTCGGGCTCGGGCAAGAGCACCTTCGCCCGGAAGCACTTCAGGCCGACCGAGGTGCTCTCCTCCGACTTCTGCCGGGGGCTGGTCTCCGACAACGAGAACGACCAGACGGCCACCAACGACGCCTTCGCGGTCCTCCACTTCGTGGCCGCCAGGCGGCTGGCCGCCGGGCGGATGGTGGTGGTGGACGCCACCAACGTCCAGGCCGAGGCGAGAAAGCCGCTCGTGCAGCTCTCGCGCGACTACCACGCCATCCCGGTGGCGATCGTCCTCAACCTGCCCGAGAAGGTCTGCTACGATCGCAACGCCGGCCGCACCGACCGCAGCTTCGGGCCGCACGTCATCCACCAGCAGGCCCGGCAGATGCACCGGTCCCTGAAGACCCTCCGGCGCGAGGGCTTCCGGCACGTCTTCGTCCTGGAGTCGGTCGAGGAGATGGACTCGGCTGTCATCGAGAGGAAGCCGCTCTGGACCAACCGCCGGGAGGAGCACGGCCCCTTCGACGTGATCGGCGACGTCCACGGCTGCTGCTCCGAGTTGGAGGCGTTGCTCGCCCGGCTAGGTTACGAGAAGAGCGCCCCGGCCGGCGACGGCACTGAGAGCCGCAATGTCGCGTCCGCCTGGCGCCACCCGGCAGGCCGCAAGGCCGTCTTCCTCGGCGATATCTTCGACCGCGGCCCGCGCGTTCTCGACACCTACGGCTTGGTGCGCGACATGGTCGCCGCCGGCACTGCCCTCTGCGTGCCTGGCAACCACGACGTGAAGCTGCTCCGGAAGCTCGGCGGCAAGAACGTGCAGATCACCCACGGGCTCGAGCGGACGCTCGCCGAGATCGAGGCCGTCCCCGAGGCGGAGCGCCCGGCGCTCCTCGAGGAGATGCGCGGGTTCATCGACAAGCTGGTGAGCCATTACGTCCTCGACGACGGCAAGCTGGTCGTCGCCCACGCCGGGATGCGCGAAGAGCTCCAGGGCCGCGGCTCGGCCAAGGTGCGGGATTTCGCGCTCTACGGCGAAACGACCGGCGAGACCGACGAGTTCGGCCTGCCGGTCCGCTGCGACTGGGCCGCGGAGTACCGGGGGCGGGCCTGCGTGGTCTACGGCCACACCCCGACGCCCGAGGCCGAGTGGGTCAACCGCACCATCAACATCGACACCGGCTGCGTCTTCGGCGGCAAGCTCACCGCGCTGCGCTACCCGGAGAAGGAGCTGGTCTCGGTCCCGGCGGAGCGGACCTACTGCGAGCCGGCCAGACCTTTCATCCCGGAGGGCGGCGCCACTCCGGCGCTCTCGGCCCAGCAGGCGCTCGACGACGTCCTGGACATCGCCGACGTGATCGGCAAGCGCATCATCCCCACGCGGCTGCATCACACCGTGACCGTCCGCGAGGAGAACGCCGCGGCGGCCCTCGAGGTGATGAGCCGCTTCGCGGCCAACCCCAAGTGGCTCATCTACCTGCCGCCGACCATGTCGCCGTGCGAGACGACGGGCCTCGCGGGGCTCCTCGAGCACCCGGCCGAGGCCTTCGCCCACTACCGCAGCCAGGGCATCGCCCGGGTGATCTGCGAGCAGAAGCACATGGGCTCGCGCGCGGTGGTGGTGATCTGCCGAGACGAGGAGGCGGCCCGCCGGCGCTTCGGCGTGGTCGGCGAGGGCGTCGGCGCCTGCTACACCCGCACCGGCCGGCACTTCTTCCCGGAGAAGGACGCGGCTGTCGGGCGGGAGTTCCTGGAGCGCGTCCGGGGGGCCGCCGCGGCCTCCGGGCTCTGGGAGGAGATGAAGACCGACTGGCTGTGCCTGGATTGCGAGCTGATGCCCTGGTCGGCCAAGGCCCAGGCGCTTCTCGAGCAGCAGTATGCCGCGGTGGGTGCCGCCGCCCGCGCCGCGCTGCCCGAGGCCGTCGCCGCCCTGGAGGAGGCCGCGGCGCGCAGCGATGGCGGCGCCGAGCTTCTCGAACGCTTCCGCCTGCGCGGGGAGATGACCGAGCGCTACGTCCGGGCCTACCAGGAGTACTGCTGGCCGGTGAAGTCGGTCGGCGACCTGAAGCTCGCGCCGTTCCACGTCATGGCGGGCGCGACGGGCGTCCACGTCAACCGCGACCACGTCTGGCACATGGATACGCTCGCCCGGCTCTGCCAGGCCGACAAGGGGCTGTTACTCGCCACGCCCTACCGCATCGTGGACGTGACCGACGAGGCCAGCCAGGCCGAGGGCGTTCGCTGGTGGGAGGAGCTCACCAGCCGCGGCGGGGAGGGCATGGTGGTCAAGCCCTTCGATTTCGTCGCCCGCGGCACGAAGGGGCTCGTCCAGCCCGCGGTGAAGTGCCGCGGCAAGGAGTACCTGCGCATCATCTACGGCCCGGAGTACGACGCGCCGGAGAACCTGGAGCGGTTGCGCTCGAGGGGGCTCGCCGGCAAGCGGTCGCTGGCCCTTCGCGAGTTCGCGCTGGGCATCGAGGCCCTGGAGCGCTTCGTCCGCCGCGAGCCCCTCCGGCGCGTCCATGAGTGCGTCTTCGGGGTGCTGGCGCTCGAGAGCGAGCCGGTGGATCCGAGGCTGTGAGGCGAACGACTCTCAGCCACAGATGGACGCAGATGAACACGGATATCAGCCGCAGATGGACGCATATCATGATGTGTGTCTTTCATCTTCGTGCCATCAGCCCAGTGGGATCTGATCCGTGTCCATCTGTGTTCATCTATGGCTCCACTCAGTCCGTTCCGGTTGACGCCCCCGGCCTCGGCGCGATAATCCCCGGTCGGCGGCCGCCGCCGGGGCGGCTGGAGGGGACGCGATGGAAGCCGTTGTCAAGCGCCTGATCCTCAAGCGGTTCCGCAGCTTCCCCTCGGACTGCGTGGACTTCGACAACCCCACCTTCCTCGTCGGTCGCAACGGAGCCGGCAAGAGCAACTTTGTACGCGCCTTCTCCTTCCTGGCCGATGCCATGGCTTCGCCGCTGCAGGCCGTCTTCGACAAGCTCGGTGGCATTGAGGTGGTCCGCAACCGCACCTCCGGAAGGAGCTATCCGCCCAATCTCGGCATGGCCGTCGTTCTGGGGCCGGTCAACAAGACCATCCTGGGGGGGCGGTTTGCTTTCGAGATCAAGGCTTTGCCCAACTACGGGTTCGAGGTGCTGCGCGAGCAGTGCGAGGTGCGCACCTATGACGGCGGACACCACTGGTTCGACCGCGGGCGGAAGTTCGAGACGAACGCCGGCGGCCTGAAGCCCTCCCTGGACCCCGCCTCGCTGTGTCTGCCGGTGGTGGGCGGCGACGACCGCTTTGCGCCGGTGCTGCGCGCCCTGAGTGCCATGCGGGTCTACTCCATCGAGCCAGGCCGGCTGCGCGAGATGCAGGAGCCGGACCCGGGCACCGCGTTGCGCCCCGACGGCAGCAACGCCGCCAGCGTCCTCGAGGAGGTGCGTCGCCAGGACGACGACCAGTTCAAACGAGTCTGCGAGTTGCTCGCGACCATCGTGCCCAACACCAGAGAGGTCCGCAGCAAGAAGCACGGCAACAAGCTCTCGCTCGAGTTCACCCAGGAGTGGGGGAAGAACAAGCGACTCAAGTTCGAAGCCTTCAACATGTCCGACGGCACGCTGCGGGCGCTGGGACTGCTCATGGCCGTCTTCCAGCGGCCGGCGCCGACTTTGCTCGCCATCGAGGAGCCCGAGTCCACGATCCATCCCGGGGCGCTGGGCGCCGTGCTCGACCTCATCCGCCACGCCAGCCGGTCGATGCAGGTGGTGATCACCACCCACAGCCCCGAGGTCCTCGACGCCCAGTGGATCGAGGACCGCCACCTCCGGATCGTCTCCTGGGACGAGGGGGCATCCCGCACGCTGCTCCCGTCCCAGGCGACGCGCGAGGCGCTCAAGGAGCACCTGATGGGCGCCGGCGAACTTCTGCGGGCGGACGCGCTCCGACCGGAGGAGGTCTTCAAAGACCGCCAGGATCTGATCCAGGGGAAGCTCTTCGAAGATCTCCGCGAGTCCGGGCGCATCGTCTGAGGGTCGCCCGTGAAAATCCAGCCCATCGTCGAAGGCCATGGAGAGGTGGAGGCGGTCCCGATCCTGCTTCGCCGCCTCATGGCGCAAGCCGGTGCCTACTCGCTCGACATCGGACGCCCCATCAGGCAGAGCCGGTCTCAACTCCTGAACGAAGCGTCCCTCAAGAAAGCCCTGCGCCTGGCCCTGAAGCAGCCGGACTGCGGGGCCGTTCTCGTCCTCTTCGACTCCGACCGCGACTGCCCGCTGGAACTCGCCCCCAGGATCGAGTCCTGGGCCCGAGATGAGGCCGGGCCGGTGCCGTGCGCGGTGGTGATGGCCCACAAGGAGTTCGAAGCGTGGTTCCTGGCCGCCGTCGAATCGTTGCGCGGCAAGTGCGGCGTACGCACCGATGCCGGCTCGCACCCGTCGCCCGAGGACGTTCGCGGCGCCAAGGGGCGCCTGGAGGACCTGATGGCGCCGGGCCGCTCCTACATGGAGACCTCTGACCAGGCCAAACTGGCCGCGGCCTTCGACATGGGCGCGGCCTACGCAAAGTGCCGCTCCTTCAGGAAGATGATCTCGGCTTTCGGCGTCCTGGCGAGGGCGTCGGGCGGGAGCCTGGACGAGTGGCCGCCGGCGGCGTGGGCGCGGGGGCGGGAGTGATATCGGCCACCATGAAGCTCGAATACGTTTCCGACGGCTCCGAAGACTGCCCGCTGATCCGAATCCACGGCTTCGGGCCACCCGATGCGTGTAGCCTCAGGAGCCTGGCTGTCGCACTGGCGGACGGCTCGACGGGCGCGGTCGAGGTCCATGGCCTTGCGAGGATGGAGCCGGTCGACGGCTGCAGGCTGACTCTGAGGGTCGGGCCGGAGGACAGGGGCATCCGTCAATTGCCTGCGCCCAACGCGTTCGAGTGCGTCCTGCGGCAGCGCACGTGGGAGCAGGTCGCCGACCTGATCGCCCCCTTTTGCGAGGAAGTCGCGCCGGGGCGCTATCAGTGGCTGGACGAATCGGGAGACATCGCTCTGCTCCTGTCGGCAGACGGGAACTGGTAGCCAACACCCGCGAATCGTCTACAGACCCGAGTGCCATCTGATCTGTGTCCATCTGTGTTCATCTGTGGCTGCACGCTTCCCGTTCCGATTGACGCAAGCCCCGGTCGCGCGATAATACCCTGCATCTATCACGGAGAGATGCCATGGCTGCCGTCAAATCGCCGACCAACGTCCAGGAACTTGCCGCCCTCGTGCAAGGGGGCGAGGGGCGCGCGCTGGAGTTCAAGCGCTCGACCGCCGAGTTGCGCGAGGGGCTGCAGACGCTCTCGGCCTTTCTGAACGGCTCCGGCGGAGTCGTGCTCTTCGGCGTTCGGCCCGACGGAGCCGTGGAAGGTCAGGAGGTCTCCGATCAGACGCTCCGCGAGGTCGCCCAGGCCGCCGGGCGCTTCGAGCCTGCGGCGCAGGTGCTGATTCATCGCCTCGAGGTCGGGCGGGGACGGGAGGTTCTCGTCCTGGCTGTTGAGGATGGTGCCGGCCTGCGCCCGTTCGCCTATGACGGTCGTCCCTACGAGCGAGTCGGCAGCACCACCCGCCGAATGCCGCAGGACAAGTACGACCGGCTGCTGCTCGACCGCGGGCATGCCAAGCGCAGGTGGGAGAACATGCCGGCCGAGGGGCTGGAGCTCAAGGACCTCGACCGCCGGGAGATACTGCGGACCAGGGATCTGGCCATCCAGCAAAACCGCATCTCGCCGGATACGAGCCGGGACATCGGCGAGATTTTGGACCGGCTGGGCCTGAGGATTGACGGTGTCCTGACTCAAGCCGCGCACGTCCTCTACGGCAAGCGCTTCCTCCCGCACTACCCCCAGTGCCTGCTCAAGATGGGCCGGTTTCGGGGCACCGAGATCACCGGCGACATCGTGGATAACCGCCAGGAGCACATGAACGCCTTCGTCACGGTGCGCGAGGGCATGGCGTTCCTCGAGCGGACCATGCCGCTCGGAGCGCGCTTCCCCGTCGGACAGATATTCCGCGAGGACCGCTTTCCGGTGCCGCTCGACGCCCTGAGGGAGATTCTCCTCAATGCGGTCATGCACCGCGACTACTCGCACTACTCCGGCTATGTGGCCATCGTGATCTTCGACGACCGGATCGAGATTCGCAGCTTCGGCCGTCTCCCTGTGGGCATCACTGTCGGGCAGTTGTCGAGGAAGCACGACTCCAAACCCGTGAATCCGCTCGTCGCCGGCGCGTTTCACCGGACCGGTGCGGTCGAAGTCTGGGGGCGCGGCACCAATCGGGTCATCGAAGCCTGCCGGAAACACGGAACGCCGCCGCCGACATTCGAGGATCGGTCGGGATTTCTGGTGGTTACGTTCCAGGCACAACTGATCCAGGACAAGGGCTTGTCCATCCAAGCCCCCGAGGGTAGGGTGGAAAGTAAGGAGAAAAGTAGGGAGACAAGTAGGGAGAAGATTCTGGCGTTGGTTGCTGCCCATCCTGAGATCACGACCGCAGCCATGGCTGCCAGCGTCGGGCTGAGCAGAGCCGGCTTGGAGAAAGCGGTTCGCAATCTGAAGAAAGAGGGCCGACTGCGGCGCGTTGGACCGGACAAAGGCGGGCACTGGGAGATGATCAAGTGAGACGGGGGGGGCGACACGACGGCATCGAAGGACGAGCCGGAGGTCTGCCGGACCACGCAAGTCACCCAGCATGTGCCACGCAAGTCACCACGCAAGTCGCGTCCCTGACAAGCCGAGAAGCCGGATGCAACGATACATGACCACCCAGGCGGGATTTGCACTGCTGAGGAAGGAGCAACCATGAGCCCGGAACCGATCAGCGCCTCCCCCGAGAAGTCGGGCCCGCCGGCCACCGGGCCCCTGGGCGGCTTCGCCCCGGCGCGGTACTGCTGGCTGCTGCCGCTCTTCGGGCTGGGGACCAGCATGGTCCTCAACTTCCTGGCTCACAGTGTAGGCTCATTGCTGGGCATGGCCGGCTTCCTGGTCTTCGCCCTGGCCATCGTCGCCGGCCTGGTCCTCTCGATCGCCTGCCTGGCCAAGGCCGGAGGCGATCGGCGGACGCTCGCCCACGGCATCGCCGGACTGGTGGTGAACATCGCCCTCGTCGGCTTGATCATTTTCATGTTCTTCGCCGTTGCCAAGGTCCGCGACATCGCCAGGAAGGCGGAGGCCCAGCGGCAACAGGGGACTGCCGGGCCTGCGGTTCAGCAGCCCGATCCGGAGTTTCTCCCGGGGCGTGGCGTGGAGGTTGGCTCCTTCGTTATCGATTGCTGTGGCGTAACCCGCGATGGCAGCGTGGTCTACCGCACGATGAGCAACAGCTACATTCGCGCAGACAGCCTCGGCCTTGAGGAGAAGTTGCTCGCGGCCAAGGGGGTCAAGCTCCTCCCCGTCGGCGGCGCGAAGTACGTGGTCGGCAATCCCGCCGCTGAGCTGGCGGCAGCTCTGGGCAAGGGGGCACAATGCGGCATGAGCCACGGCGTGCTCCGGCCAGAGGATGAGGCCCTGCTTCCGTTGTACGGTGCAATCCTGGCTGAGGCCATGGGGACCTCATCTCGACAAGAGGAACTCTGCGTCTACGCGGTGCCAAGCCAGTCCCCGGACGGAAACGTGGACGTTGCCTACCACAAGGACGCCCTGGGCAAACTCTTCGCCCGTCTGGGCTACAAGTCACAGGCTCTGTCCAAGGGGCATGCCGTAGTCTACGCTGAGCTGGCGAACGATGATTTCACGGGCGTCGCGGTCCACTGCGACATGGACGCGATCAGCTTGTGCGTGGCCTACAAGACGGTCTCGGTGGCCGACTTCTCCTCGTTCCAAGCCGGAACCTGGGCGGAGCAGGAAGCAGCGAAGACCCTCGGCACCAGCGCACCGGTCTCCCGCGGCACCGGAAGAGGCAGCGGAAATCTTGCCAACCCCATCCGGCGAGAGGACGAGGTGCTAGCCAATCAGTATCGCACGATGGTGCGCCAGGCACTACATCACGCCAAGCAGCTCTTGAACTCAAACAAGAACCTGTCTCCGTTGGCTCCCACGGTCGATGTGGTCTGTGCAGGAGAATTGGTCCAGAAGGACGGGTTCGTGGACCTGTTCGGTGACGAGTGGTCGAAAGCAGGCCTGCCCCTCAAGGCCAAGGCGGTCCGCCGGGCTTCGGATCCGGCCCATGCCGTTTCTCAGGGCTGTCTGATCCTTGCCCAAAGCCTCGGCGAACCTCAGCCAGGCGCCATCGAGAAGAATCCATAGCAGTCGACGGCGGCGTCGCATCTCCCGATCAGCGTTCACGGGCGTGAATCGGCGGCTGCAACATCATTCCCTCACGTCCTCTTCTTCCTCACCCACGCCACGAACTTGGCCACCTCCTCCTCGGCCCGGAGCTTCTCCAGGCTGTTGAGCCGCCGGCCGAGCTCCTTTGGCTCCCACTTCCGGTACAGGAAGTCGTGACAGTCGTCGCAGAGGTCGGCGCCGGAGGAGGTCATCGCCTGCCGGGTGAAGTTCTTCTTGAACCACTTGTTGCTGTGCACGGTCCGCGGGATGAAGTGGTGCAAGGTGAGCTCGCGAAGGCGGCCGCAGAGCCGGCAGGGGCCGGGCTTCTCTCCGCGAGCCATACTCTATCGTTGGTCTCCGCGTGCACTCCCTGTCTTCAATCCCTGATACCATGCGTCAAAGCCCGGGATGTTGGCCAGCCTGAGCATCACCGACGGACTAAGCACGAGATCACCGAGACTGGAGCCGGCGTTGAGGGCCTGGCTGATGCTGCCAAGCTCGGAGCTGCCAGAGCAGCGCAGGAACTGCTCCTCTGTCAGACTGCCGGTAATGTAGATCTCCTCTGCCAACTTCGCGGCAATCCTAAACTCCGGCACATCCGCGAGGCGCACCGTGTATTGACGGCCGCTCGAGGGGTCCATGATCTCGGCGCTGTCGGGCATCCGGGGCTGCTTGCCGGGCAAGCGGGCCATCAGCGCCCGACCGAACGCGAACGGAAGAAATGTCACTATCAACTCGGCTTTGAGCCGGGAGTGGCCGTCGGCAATCAGACGCTTGACCATACCTTCCTCGCCTTCTTCTGGCGGCGTGGAGGCCATACTGATGGCCGCGGCCAGCATCTTGTCAAGCTCGGGATCCCTTGTGACCGACTGGCCAGACACCGTGATATCCACGCCAAGCTTGATCAGACCTTGCGCCGCATTGGCCATGAATCGGTGGGCCAGCAGAATCCAGTGAGGATGCCCCGCGGCCTTGGAGGCCACCATGGCCATCGATTCACGGCACCCGCAGTCGCAGGACGGGATGCCTTCGCTGATAGCGGTCATCGACTCGCGATAGAAACGCTCAGCCGCCTGAGAGTCCCCCATCTCTCTGGCCACGTGCCCCCGGTTGCACAGGGCACCCCCCAGGTGGACGCGGTTCTCGCCGTCATCCGGAAGCCGCTTGGCAATCTCCCTGCGCATCCTGATGGCCTCATCCAGCGCAGGCACAGCCTTCTCTCGAGGCCCCAGCTCCATGTACAACAGGCCGAAGTGATTCTTGCATGCCGCCAACTGACTGAGGGCAAACGGACGGTGTTTCCTGTGGTTGCTCAAGCGCGCCAGGAAAGACTCAGACCGGGCATAGCTCTCCTCCGCCTCGCTTTTCATACCCAGTTGCCGCAAGCCAGATCCTAGGTCGAAGTAGCCTGCTCCCAGAAGCCGCTGTACCACGGGGATGCTCTGCTCGGGCAGGAGGGATTCAAGATACGAACGAAGTTCTGCACAGCACGCCTTTGCCAGGTCCAAGTCATTGGCCGCCAGCGCCCTGTCCACTGCGTTGGAGAGCGTTATGAGCTTCGCTGACTGAGAACAATCCCGACCCAGCAGCTTGCGCTTAAGAGCATTCAGGAATTCCATGACCGTGCTTCCCTTCGTCCCCTCCCCATTGTCAATAACTTCTGGCGCTCCTGCAAGGACATCAGTAGACATGGCCGCCCCGACCGTGACCCCCGCCGGCGCTCCGGGTTAATCAGTACGCTTCGGGTCCGGGGACAGGCCCCGGCCGGATGGGAGGGTTGGCTATGAGCGAGACCCTGCAGAGCGCCTTCAACCGGCTGTGCCTGGAGCCCGACAACGCCGAGGCCCGCGCGGCCTACCGGCAGAAGCAGCGGGGCGTCTTCAGGCCCGAGCAGCGCAGCCAGCTCCTCGAGGCTCCCTTGTCGCTGCTGGCCATCAAGATGGCTCTGGGCACCAGGTCCGACCCGGACGAGGTCATGCGGGCCTGCGAAGAGCAGCTCCAGAAGAACCCATTCGACGTCAACATCCTCCTCCGGCTCGGGGAGGCGGCGCGCAAGGCCGGTTACCGAGCGACTGCCGTCTACACCTTCAGCGATATCCTGGCCCTCTGCAAGGGCAGCCCCCGGCTCGCCAAGATCGAGCGGGTGGCCATGAAGGCCCTGGGCCTGGTCAGGTACGAGGCCGGGGAGCTTCTCGAGGCCCAGAAGGTGCTCGACGCCTACGCCCAGCGCTACGGGCTCGAAGAGGAGACGGACGACTTCCGCAAGCTCGCCGAGAAGGATCTGCCGGCCAGGATCGCCGCCATCCCCTACGAGGGGGCCGAGAGCTCCCGGCAGGTGATCCGCCGGCCGGAGGAGACCGAGCGCCTTGCCCAGGCGGAGCGGGGGCTGCACAGCGAAGCCGAAAAGCTCGCCAGGATCGATGAGTTGGCCAAAGTGGCCTCGACGGCCGAGCGCAAGCCGCACGAGAGATACCGCGCTGCCATGGACGCGGCCGCGCTCTGCAAGGAGCTGAAGCTCTACGATCGCGCGCTCCAAGTCCTGCAACAGGCCGCCGGCTTAGACCGCACCAGCCAGACCGAAGTGGCCATAGCCGAGACCCTGGTTGCCAGGGCCAACCACGAGCTCGCGGCGCTCAAGACCGAGGCCGACGCCGACCCGGCCAACGATGCGGTCAAGGTCAGGCTGACCGAGGCTGAGCGGCGCAAGTGGGCGCTGGTCGCCGAGAAGTACGAAAGCCTGGCCCGCCGATCCCCCACTGAGGAGGCCTACCAGCTGGTTCTCGGCGAGGCTCGCTTCCACCTGGGCGTCCTGACCGGCGATCTGGAGCAGATCAAGGCCGCAGTCAGCCAGTTCCAGAGGCGCTACACCAAGGAGGAGCACGCCCACAAGGCGGCGGTGTTCCTCGGCAAGGGCTTCGCCCGCATGGGGCTGATCCCGCTCGCCAAGAAGCAGTTCCAGAGAATTCTCGGCTCGGTGGACAGCGACGACCCGGCCAGGCACGAGATCGCCTTCCGGGCCCTCTACGAGCTCGCCCAGGTGCAGCTCGAGGCCGGCGACCGGCAGGGCGCCTTCGAGAGCCTCAGCGAGATCTACTTCCGCAACCGGTCCTGGGGCCACGTTGAAGAGCAGTTCCTGTGCCTCAACAGGGAGTTGGCCAAAGGGCCATAGGACTGTGAACGGAGTGACTGCCCAGGTTCGGCCACTTGGCCGCATTTTCCGGCATTATTCTTAAGGCGATTCCCAAACCATACGTTATACCTTGTCGAGCCAGGCTGTCTGGCGCAGGAAGAGAAGGGAGCGTTACCGTGCTCGCTGCAAAATGCCCGATCGCCGAGCGGGGCAACGGGTCTCTCGCCCTCTCCTGCGGCCGCTCGCCCGTCTAGAAGACCTTCTTCGGGACGGGCCGGCCGCGGTGAGGTCGAGCCCGTCATCCCCAAAACGTCGAGTGTAGTTTGGAGGCCCCGCGCCGCGGGCCCGGCGTCGTTCGTGCGCCGCCGCAGCCGCGCGGGCCGAGAGGACCCGGTCTGGAGCCTTGCTCCGAACGGAGGAGGCCCGTCGCCTGGATGCGCGGGTCAGGAATCATGGGCAAGAACAAGAAGAAGGACGACAGGAAGAACAGGAAGCTGAAGCTGCCCGGCAGCTCGGCTGCCTTCGCATCGCACGACGCGCTGCTCGAGGGCGCGCGCCGGATGCTCGAGGCCCGCGCCGCGCGCGTCGAGGCCGAGGGCGACGATGATGCCACCGCCGGGCGCGTCGCGGCCACCCGCCGGGCCGACGGGGCCTGGCGGCGCTGGTGGCATCGTTCGCTCGACGCGACCCCCGACGCGGTCGGCTTGGCCGCGGCCTGCCGCCGCGCGGGGCTCGACGGCTTCGAGCGCGAGGCGCTGGCCGCGCTGGTGCTGGGCCGGCTGTCGCTCGTCAAGGGCGAGGTGGGCAGGCTTGCGGAGCTCGCCGACTGCCTGGGCGTCCCCGCGGGCGGGAAGCTCGCGGCCATGCGCCGTTTCCTGGACGGCGGCAGGCTTCAGGCCGGCGGACTGATCCACTGCCTCAATCCCGACGCCGAGCCGACCGAGCGGCGGATCGTGCCGGATCCGGCGCTCGTCGAGGAGGCGCTCGCATCCGGTCGCGCGACCGCTCCGTGGCCGGTGCGGAGCGAGGCGGAGCTGCATCAGCGCTTGCTGCAGCTTACCTGCGCGCTGCACGCCAGGTGGGACGCCTGCGACGACGAGCGCCGCGGCCGGGGCGACCCGGAGGAGCTGTTCGCCTCCGCCCGGCGCGTCGAGCGCCTGGTGGCCCGGCTGGCGGCGACGCTGGAAGGACATCCGGAGTGGCACCTGAACGCCCTGTTTGCCGAAGCCGGCCTGGTTCGCGGCCAAGCCGAGCGTCTGATGCTTCTGGCGCTGGTCGGGAGGGAGCTGGGACACCTGCCCGATGACGACCCGCTCTTCACGGGCGGTGGCCTGGCCCTGGCTTCCGGCGGCCCCCCCGGCGAGGTGGGCACGGGTCTGGCGGCCCTGGCCGGCGACGGCCGCCTGGCGGAGGCTGGCCTCATAGAGGAGGCGGCCGGTCACAAGCTCCCTGGCTCCGGCCAGGTCTCGGCGATCGAGAAGACCGCCTTCCGGCTGGGCCCCGTCGCCCGCTGCGTGCTGGGGCTGGAGGACCTCCGCGTCCGCCGGGGCAGCTCGGACTTCGCGGTCCGCGAGCCGGCGGTCAGGATGGAAGCCCTGGTGCTCGACGAGCGTGTCGAGCGGACGCTCGGCATGGCGCTCGCCCAGGCGCGGGGCGGGGCGCAGGTCTTCAGGGACTGGGGCATCGAGGCGGTCCTGCCGTACGGGCGCAACGTCACGCTGCTCTTTGCCGGACCGCCCGGAGTGGGCAAGACCGCCTGCGCCGAGGCGCTGGCCGGTGAGCTTGGCCGGCCGATCCTGGTCGCCGACTACGCGCGGCTGCAAAGCTGCTGGATCGGCGAGACCGACAAGCACATCGTGGCCATCTTCCGGGAGGCCCGGCAGAGCGGCGCGGTGCTCTTCTGGGACGAGGCCGACTCGATGTTCTTCGACCGGGAGAACGCCTTCCATGCCTCGGAGGTCCGCACCGTCAACGTGCTCCTCCAGGAGATCGAGCGCTTCGACGGCGTCTGCGTCCTGACCACCAATCGGAGGGTGGCGCTCGACCCGGCTCTGGAGCGCCGAATCACCCTCAAGGTGGAGTTCGGCGCCCCCGATCGGACCATGCGCCGGCGCATCTGGGAGAAGATGCTGGGCGGCCGGCTGCCGCTTTCCGGAGACGTGGATCCCGGCTGGCTCAGCCAGGCGGAGCTGACCGGCGGCCAGATCAAGAACGTGCTGCTCAACGCCGCGCGGCTGGCCCTGGCCGAGCGCGCGGCCGGCCCCGTGACCCGGGCCGACTTCGAGGCGGCCATGGCCATGGAGACCCAGGAGCCCGACGAGGATCCCCGGGGCCGGATCGGGTTCTGAGCCGCCCTCGCCGCTTTCCTACTTGTACCTGAACGCGTGCATGTCCCCGCCGCGGCCGCAGCCCAGGAAGACCTTGTGACGGGTGTCGTAGACCAGGCACTCCTCGACCGCCTTGGTGTCGGCGCCCAGGTCCTTCCAGGTCTTGTCCTTGAGCGTCAGCGCCCAGGTCCTGCCGTCGAGGACGCAGAGGAAGACGTCGTTGTCGCGGTCGTAGGCGGCGGTCGGCCGGCCCTTGCCCGACGGGGTCGGGCCCTTGGTCTCGACCTCCTCCCACTTGCCGGCCGCGGCGTCGTAGGCCAGGAGCTTGTTGCCGTCCTTGCCGGGCTCGATGACCAGCAGGCGCTTCAGGCTGTCGCAGAAGTCGCCGTAGGTGTAGGCCTCCGCCCGGCAGGGCGCGCCGGCCTTCCAGGCCTTGGCGGCCGGATCGAAGGCGAAGGCGTTCCCCGCGTAGGCCTTGGCGTCGACCACGAAGAGGTTGTTGGCCCGGTCGTAGCAGCAGACCACCCCGGCGCCCACCTTGGCCGCGCCCGAGTGCGGGACCATGAAGAAGCGGTCCTTCAGGCCGTCGTAGCACCAGGTCCCGCTTCCGCCCGGCCAGTCGGCCGGCAGGCTGCTGGCCAGGCCGTTGCCGGCCGTGCCGCCCACGAACCAGTCGACCTTGCGCACCGGGTCGTAGGCGTAGTAGCGCGTGCAGCCGTTCACCGGCCGTGGAGCGCCCGCCGGATCGACCCAGCGCAGCGCCATCCAGCGCTCGGTCGCGGGGTCGTAGGCGGACAGGTCGTTGCCGTAGCCCGAGGCGAAGGTGGTGCCGCCGTTGTTGCAGCCGCCGTACTTCAGGCAGAAGCCGGTGGCCTCGTCGTAGATCATGGGCACCTCGCCGCCGCCGAGCGCCCCGCCGCCCCCGAGCTTGACCCACTTGCCGGGCTCGAGCCCCAGGAGCTTCTTGTTGGGCTCGGCCTGCTTGTAGACCGGTTCCTTGGGCTCCTCGACCTTGTCGAACGGCGCGGCGGCCGCGGCCACCTCGATCTTCGGCAGGGGCTCGGCCTTCCCGGCGCGGTAGCGCAGCGCCCAGACGCCGAAGGTCGGGGCGCTGACCACCACGGCCTTGTGCTTCGTGTCGTAGTCCATGGCCTGGCGTAGCGGGAAGCGCGGATTGGCTCCCTCGCCGTTGAGCTTGGGGATCTCCGGAGCGCCGACGTCCAGCTTGAGCCACTTCTTGCCGGCCAGGTCCAGTGCCCAGGTGTCGCTGAGGGCCACGCCGCCGCCGCGGTGGCCGAAGCCGTACTTGTCGCCGCCCGGATGGCCGATGCCGCCGTAGACGATGGTGACCTTGTTATGCGGATCGTAGCACGAGCCCGCGTAGGTCCGGGCCTCGGGGGATTCCTTGAGCTCCAGCTTGGTCCAGGCGTTGGCCGCCGCGTCGTAGGTCCAGGTGTCGGCCGGCTGCTTCTTGCCCGCGCCGGCCAGGAAGACGGCCACGCCGGCGGACTCGTCGAAGGACCAGACCGTGCAGCTGAAGGCCTTGGGCGAGCCCTTGGTCTGCCGGCCCTCCCATGCGTTCTTGTTGGGGTCGTAGACCCAGGTCCGCTCCCGGTTGTGGATCACCGCCCAGGAGCTGTCGTCGGCCGGCTGGCGCAGCACCAGGTCGTTCTTGCCGTCGTAGACGATGCGCCCGCCGCCGGCCGGCCACTTCTGGCTCTTCATGGCCTTGAAGGTCCCGGCCGCGGGGTCGTACTGCCAGATGTCCTGGTAGAGCTCCTTGCGATAGCGCGCGGCCGCCCCGAAGCCCCCGTGCATCCAGATCACCTTGCGCTTGGAGTCGTAGGCCATGCTCCACCAGGCGCCGGCGCCGGGGCGGTCCTCCTTCGGCGGCCAGGAGCAGTCCGCCTTGAGGGGGTTCTCCCACTTGCGCGCAGCCAAGTCGAACGTCCAGAGCGCATTGCAGTCGGTCGGGGTGTACCCGCCGTAGCGCAGGAACTTCGCGCTTGCCGGGTCGAAGCACCAGAAGGCCCCGCGCCCGGGCTGGAGCTCGCGCCCCAGCGGGTCGGGCGGACAATCGGCCAGCTTGGTCCAGCGGTTTTCGGGGAGCGTCTCGCCGCCCCGCGCCACCGCGGCCGCGCAGAGGAGAATGGCCGCCGCAGACAGCAGTCCGGGGATGGCACGCATCAGGGCCGAGACGGGCTTATAGACAGGCATGTCGACCTCCTCCTGCTGAATGGGACTCTGCCGTCCATCATGGACGACCCGGCGCCCCCGCGCCATCACTTTCCGCCGGCGCCGGGCAGGCGCTTGACGTAGACCTCGCGCATCCGGCCCTCGCCGTAGACGTGCTCGCTCCAGATCACGACCGGCTCGCCCTTGAAGACCGCTATCCGGGCGGTCTGGGCGCTGCCCCTGAGCGGGTCGGTGTTGAGGCTTGCGCCCGGAGCGGTGTCGCTTATCCATTTGGCGCCGTCCCAGTGCTTGACGAAGACCTGGGGCGGAGTGCCGTTGACGTGCTCCGTCCAGCAGACGTAGGGCACGGTCTTGCCGCCGGACTTGGCGAGGGCTATGCCCGGCGAGAAGGCCCAGTCGTCGAGCTTGGGGTCGAAGACGTTGAGCGGCCCGCCGAGCGCCTGCCAATCCTTGCCGTCGAACTTCTTGACGACCAGCAGGTTGGGTTGGCGCCCGTGGTGGTGGCGGGTGAGGTAAGCGACGTAGCTGTCCTTCCCATCGGCTGCCCCGGCCGGCCAGGTGGCGACCTGCTCCCCGGCCTTCTCGTCGCCGGTCTGCGGAGAGGGCAGTTCGCGCAGGCCCTTGCCATCCCACAGCACGGCCTTCAGGGCGATGCCGTTCCTGGCAGGGTCCTCGTCCCTGGCTCCCAGCTTGGTGACGGCCTCGGACCAGACGAGCATCAGGCCGTCGTCGCGCTCCACGCTCGTCCAGGAGCGCTGGATCACGTCGCGGCCCTTGGCGTTCAGCGTGGGGGCGTTTTTGCCCGGGCCTTCCCACTTGTCGTCGGTGCCGTTGCCGAAGGCGTCGGGCTCCCAGGTCTTGCCCGTCCAGCGCAGGTGGTGCAGGAAGTTCTCGTTGCGCCAGGGGCCGTAGCCCAGGCCGAGAATGTGCGGCTCGCCCTTGTGGAAGCCGGGTACCGGGGCGCCGATGCTCGGGAGGATGTTCTTTTTGAACATCTCCTGCTTCTTCGCGTCGGTCTTCTCCGGCGCCACGCCGCCGCCGAGCACCTCCCAGGCGGCCGCGCCGTCCTTGAGGAGCTGCGCGCGCGGGTACTTCGCCCCCCAGAAGCTCTCCCCGCTGTATGCCAGCAACACCGAGTCCGCCGAGGCGGCCAGGCAGGGGAAGTCGCAGGCGCTCCTGGCGGCCTCCTCGGGGTCGAGGGGCTGCCAGCTCGCGCCGTCCCAGCGCCCGGCCTTGACTCCGTGCGGATACTCGGTCCAGGCGGCCACCAGCTGCTTGTCCGTCGCGGCCAGCGCCGGGTGGCGCGCCCAGCCGTCCTCGGTGTGCGGCTCCAGCTTGCCGAGCGGCTGCCACGCCGGGTCGGTCCTGGCGATCGGCGCGAAGTCCCCGGCCGGCGGCTCGGGATAGGCCGGCAGCGGCGGCGGGGCCGTCTCTCCCTTGGGCCGGTACTTCAGCACGTACAGATCGCGCCCGTCTCCGAAGAAGAAACAGTCGTAGTCCTCGGCGTAGGCCAGGTGCCAGCCGCAGCCGGTGTGCGCGTGCACCTTGGTCGCCTGCTCGGCGCCCTCCAGGCGCGACCACTTGTCGGCCGCAACATCGCAGATCCAGGTCTCGCCGTTCTTGCCGACGGACATCAGGGCGCCCCGCCGGCAGTCGACGGCCAGGTGGTCGAATACGCCGCCGGCGAGCGCCTCGGCCGGGATGGGCCGCTCCTCGCACTTGAAGCCGTTCTTGGGGTCGATGACGTGGAGCGCGTCCTTCTTCTTGGCGTCCGAGGTGTGGTAGATGTAGAGGTCGTTCCTGCCGTCGTACATGAGCAGGTTGCGCCCGGCGGCCCGGGGCAGCTTGAGGCTGAAGGGCTTGGTGATCTCGCCGGTCTTCAGGTCGACGACGTTGCCGTTGGCGGCAACGAGCAGGTTGCGCTTGTAGTCGACCACGCGGGCGTCGCCGGCCACGATCTCCTGGTAGTACGAGCGGCCGATGTTCCCGCGGAGGTCGTAGACCATGTTGGGGTTGCCGTTGCTGCCCATCGAGTAGCCGCCGACCTGCAGGTACTGTTGGCGGCAGGGTTCGTAAGCCGGAGTGGTGTTCGAGTGCTGCGCGGGGGGCACGAACTCGGACCGGTCCGACCACTCCTGGCCCAGGTCGCGGATGTTCCAGGCGTTCTCCTCGGGCGAGAAGGCCATCCAGGCCTCCTGCGACTCGGAGGAGGCCGAGGTGTAGCCGCAGTTGACCAGCAGCGACTTGCTGGAGCGCTCCCACACGAACATCTCCCAGCCCTTGAGGCTGGGCCGGAGCTTGGTCGCGGGGCTGACTGCGGACCACTGGTTGTCCGGCAACTGGTCGAGCCAGGCGACCTTCGCCGGGGCCGTCTCCGCGGCCCGAACGGTTGACTGTGCCTGATAGAGCATCCCGGCAACCGCCAGAACGAGAACCGGTCTTCCGAAGCGCACGCTCACGAGTCACCTCCTGATGTCAGCGCGACCAGAACGAGACGATGCTCAAAGCCCCGGCACCAGCCGTACCGGGATGTTTATCCGCACGGTCCGCAGCTGCGGATTCCTGCGGCGCAGCTCGATGCGCTCGAGCGCGACCGCGGCCATGTCGCGGTGATCCCAGACGACCATCGCCGGGCGCCGGCCGCCGGCGAACTCCTCCTCCATCAGGCTGCGGTAGCCGTCCTGGGTGGTCCAGCCGGCGACGTCCAGGTCCCGGCCGATCTCCAGGCCCAGCTCCCGCGCGGCCCGGGCGACGTGCGCGGTTCGCATCCGCCACATGGCCAGCACCGCCGTGGGGCGGTCATTTCCCGAGAGAAGCCGCCTGGCGGCCTCCGGGTCGCCGGCGTCCGCGACGACGTGCTCGCGGCGCATCTCCAGGCCGTGCTTGAGGAGGGCCGCCTGCGCGCCGGTGAAGCGTTCCAGGCTGTGGCGCGACTCGGTCACGTCGCCGAGCCAGCCGATCTTCCGGTGGCCCTTCCCGATCAGGTGTTCGGCCGCGGCCCGGGCCCCGCCGTGGTTGTCCTGGAGCACGCAGTCCATGGGCAGGTCGTCGGTGACCGCGTCGACGGCCACGCAGGGCAGGCCGCTCTGGTGCAGCAATTCGTGCAGCGCGCGGCTGTTGTTCTCGACCAGCACGCCCCAGGCGCCGGCGTCGGCGATGATGCGCATGACCTCCTCGGCTGGCCGGCCCCGGACGCCCACGGTCATCACCTGGGATTCGGCGCGGACCAGCATGTCCTGCACCACAGCGGCGACGCCGCCGTCGGCCTCCGCCGGTCCGCGGTGTTCGACGTTGCTGACGAAGACCAGCGGGCTGCCGGGCTTCTCGCCGGCCGACTTCAGGAGCGCCCGGTAGCCGTGGCCCCGCTCGGGCCGCACGAGCCCCTCGGCCACCAGCCGCTTGAGCGCCCGGCGCACCGTGCCCCGGCCCACTCCGTAGCGCGCGGCCAGGTCGCGCTCGCCGGGCAGGTAGTCGCTGGGGGCGGTCCGCCCGCCCAGGAGATCCCGCCGGATCTCGTCGACCATCCGCTCAGTGGCCGGGGCTTTGCTGTTAGCCTTGGCTGGCGCTGACATCCACTGGTCCCTTCGTAGGTATCATGACTGGTTCCATGTGATACACCGGTCAGGTGCCGGTGTTGATGGAAAAGTCTGAAGTCAGATGGGCCGAGACTGAGACAGACTCAGGTCGGTCGGACGGTCAGAAGCCAACAGCCAACAGCCAACAGCCAACAGCCAACGACTGACAGGCAATGCCTTTACCCTGAGACAGGAGCAGGCCATGGCGGTCGGACTTGCCTGCGGCCTACCGCTCCGCCATAGCAGTCCGGTGCTCCTCAATGGTTGTTGGTTATTGGTTTGTTGGCTGTTGGTTGCTGGTTGCTGGTCTGTTGGTTGTTGGCTGTTCGTCCCCATCTCGGGAAAGAGGCCCTCACTCGCCCCGTTCCGGCGCCTCCTCGCCCTTAAGCCTGAAGTAGTGGCTCCGCGGCGAGCGGCTGGGCCGCACCTTCTCGATGACGCCCTCGGCGCAGAGCTGTTGGAGGTCGCTGGTGGCCGTCGGCAGTGAAATGCCCAGCGTCGCGGCCGCCTCCTGGCGGGTGAGCCGTCCGTGTTCGCGGAAGAGCTCCGCGAGGCGCTCGAGGCGGCGGATGGTGCTCGTGCCCTTGCGGAGCGGCCCGTCGATGTTTGCCGGCGCTCTTGCGGACGGTTGTCTGGCCTCCGGAGCCGCCGGCGCTCCGCCCAGGTCCTCGAGCTCGTAGGCCAGCTTGTCGGAGTTCATCAGCCGCATGCGCTCGACGGCGTTCCGGAGCTCGCGGACGTTGCCGGGCCAGTCGCGCCGCTCGAGTTCGGCCTTGAGCGCGTCGGACATGGCCGGACGCCGCCCGTCGCGGCGGTTCTCGGCCAGGAAGTGCCCGGCGAGCGGCAGAACGTCCTCTCGCCGCTCGGCGAGCGGAGGGATGTGGATCTCCAGGCGCTTGAGCCGGAAGAGCAGGTCGGGGCGGAATGCTCCCTCCCGCGAGCGCCGGGCGAGGTCCGCGTTGGTGGCGGCCAGCACCCGGCAGGCGAGGCGCCGGCTGCGGTTGGCGCCCACCGGGCGGATCTCGCCGCTCTCGAGCACCCGCAGCAGCGCGGCCTGCAGCCGCGGCGAGACGTCGCCGATCTCGTCCAGGAACACCGTGCCGCGAGCCGCCTCCTCGAAGATGCCCCGGCGCGCGCGGGCCGCGCCGGTGAAGGCTCCGCGTTCGTGGCCGAAGAGCTCGCTCTCGAGCAGGTTCTCGGCGATGGCCCCGCAGTTGATGGCGAGGAACGGTCCGCCGGCGCGCGGCGAGAGCTCGTGGATGGCCCGGGCGACGAGCTCCTTGCCCGTGCCGGTTTCGCCGGTGACGAGCACCGGGGCGTCGGCCGGCGCCATCCGCGCGACCGCCTCGCGGACTGCGACTATGGCCGGGCTGTGGCCGACGATCCGCTCGATGCCGGTCGGGGCGGGACGCACCGTTCCGGCGCTCGCGGCGACGACCGCGGATGCGGCCGGATCGGAGAGACCGTCCGCGGCCGGCTCGCGCGCGGAGCGCTCCAGGAAGAGCACGTCGCCGGGCGAGAGCTCGCAGGCCAGGCGCAGTTCGAGCTCCAGCCGGCCCTCGGCCCGGTAGCGCCGCACGGCCCGCGAAAGCGCCGCGAAATGCCGCGCCGCCGCCGGGCGGTCCCCGGCCAGCAGTTCGGCGCGCGCGAGGTACAGGTCGTCCATGTAGTGCCGGTTGCCCAGGCCGCGCCGCTGTTCGACGATTCGCCGCGCGGCCTCGCCGTTGCCGCAGGAGAGCTCGCAGCGGATCAGGTTGAAGGTGTCGAAGCCGATGCCCTGGAGGTGGTGATCGCCCTGTTCCCTGGCCCGGAGCCGGGCGGCTTCGAGCGCCTCGGTCGGACGCCGGGCCGCGAGGCGGTCGACCACCGGGAGCCAGCTATCCTCCACGTCCTCCCAGCCGGGCTTGAAGGGCATCTCCGGCACCGGGCCGTAGCGGCCCTTCGGGATCCACCGGTCGAGCATGGCGCTGAGCAGGTTGAAGTAGTTGAAGTGTCCCTGCCTTCTGTTGAACGACACCTTGTCGGGGTCCACCTCGAGGGCCGGCAGAAGGTCCAGCGCGGGGCGCACTTGGATCGTCTCGACGTAGTGGGTGAAGCGGCACAGGGCCACGACATATGAAGCTTCGGCGTCCCCATGGGTCAGAAGGCGGTCGAGATCGCGATCGGCGTCGGGGCCCATGCCCAACTGGGCCAGGAACCTGCAGCGGACCTCCGCCCCGATGCAGAAGCCGTCCGGCGGCAGGATGGCCATGGCCTGCTTGAGGAGTTCGCAGCGACGCACCTTGTCGCCCAGCCGGCTGGCGTGCAGGCCCTCGTAGATGAGCACCATGGCCCTCAGCTCGGGAGGGTCGCGTTCGGTCACCGCGGATCTCATGCGGTTGACCACGGCGCTCATCTCGTCGAGCAGATCGAGCCGGCTGTCCAATTCCGCCCAGGACGACCAGAAGATGATGGCCAGGTCGAGCCGGTCGAAGCTCTTGACCTTGCGGGCCTGAGCCAGTGCCTCCTTGGCGGGAGCCTGGCCGTTGAGCGCTCTGCAGATGGCGGTCACGGCCTCCAGCACCGGCTCCCGGGGACCCGAGTAGGCCTTCAGCGCCGCGGTCAGGGATTGACCGCGGAAGTGGTATTCGACCACCGGATGGAAAGTGGTGCGCGGAGTCTCGGCGTGCAAAGCTCTGCCCCCATTGCTCCATTGGTTGTCTGCAGGTAAAAAATAGGATAAGCGTCCATCTCGATTAGTCAAATCACTCTCTATGACAATCTGGGCGTTGATCGCAAGGAGCGTCATTATGTGTGTTGAGCGACTTGGCGGCAGTGCACGCTGATTGCTTAAGGGATGTCGGACCAGAGAGGGGGGACGGCCTCATGATGGCAGCTCCGCGAGCGCGCTTCACCGAGATCCTCAAAAGGATCGAGACGGAATTGCAGCGCGTCGAGGGCGCCTACCGCTATCGCTTTGGCGGCGACGACCGGTATGAGGTCCTGGTGGCCAACGATCGCCCGGCGAGGGAGCAGGCCTGGAGCCTGGTCTATCAGGCCTACGTCCAGAAGGGCTACATGAGCCCGTGCCCCTCGAGGATGCGCATACTGCCCCAGGACGCGCTGCCCGGCACCACCACCTTTGTCGCCCGCGAGCGCGCCGGGGCCGGCGACGCCGCCGCGGCCACGCTGACCATCGTCCCGGACAGCCCGCTGGGGCTGCCCATGGACGGGCTCTACCGTCGGGAGCTCGACGCGCTGCGCGCCGCCGGCCGCCGGCCCTGCGAGATCGCCAAGCTGGTGGTCTGCGTCGAAGAGAAGGCGGGCATGGAGATGCTCATGCATCTCTTCAAGCTGGCCTACCTCGCGGCCTGGAGGCTCGACGGCTGCACCGACTTCGTGATCACCGTGAACCCCCGGCACGAGAAGTACTACCGCCGGCTGCTGCTCTTCGAACCCATCGGCGAGACCCGCTCCTACGAGTCGGTCAACGGCGCCCCGGCCGTGCCGCTGCGGCTCGACCTGGTCAAGGCCGAGGAACGCTACCGCCAGGCCTTCGGAGACAGGAGCGGCCGGGCCAACCTGCACGCCTTCTTCGTCAACGCCGAGGAGCCGGCCATCCTGGGCTGGCTCCGGCGCGAGCGGGCTCCGATGACCGAGCGCGACCTGCGCTACTTCTTCGCCGAGAAGTCCGACGTGTTCGCGCGGGTCGCTCTGGCCGAGCGCCTCTATCTGCAGGAGTGCTACCTGGCCTACGAACTGGAGGGTGGCGGCCTGGCGGAACCGGCTCCGGAGCCTCTCGAGGAGGTTCGCGAGCCATGAACGGCGCGCTCTTCGCGCTGCTCGCCGTCCTGGGCGCGCCCATGCTGCTCGTGGCGCTGGCCGGCTGGTTCTGCGCCGCGGCGTTCCGGAAGGTCTGCGCCGCGGTCGCCCCGCAGCCGATCGAATCGGAATGGGGTGCCATGACCGTGCCGGCGCCGCCGGTTCCTCAGCGCCGTCTCCGGCCGGCCCCGTGCGTCCACCCCTGGCTGCTCAACTGAGAATTCTGTCCTGCAAGTCCGGCCGGGCCGCGTATAATCCGCACCCGGTTGGAGGCGCGCGATGATTCCTGTCGACCGGGAAGAGAAGCGCAGGACGATACTTCGGGCCGCCCTGGCGGTCTTCGCCCGGAAGGGCTACGAGCGCGCCACCATATCGGACATCGCCTCCGAGGCCGGCATCGGCAAGGGCGTGGTCTACGACTACTTCCGCAGCAAGGAGGACCTCTTCGCCGACCTCTTCGAGTTCCTCTTCCCCATGAACGACGAGGTCTTCGGGGCGGTGGTGACGGAGGCGGCGACTCCGGCGGCGGAGATCCAGGCAGTCGCGGGCGCGGTCCTCAAGCACTACGAATCGCTGGGCGACTACTTCAACGTCGTGGCCCAGTTCTGGGCGCGGGGGCAGTCGGAGACCGCCGCCCCGCGCTTCAGCGAGAACTGGGGGCGGCTCTTCACCTTCTGCCGCGCCCAGGTGGCCGACTCCGTGCGCCGGGGCGTGGCGTCGGGAGAGTTCCGCGCGGACCTCGAGCCGGACGCCACCGCGTGGTCGATCATCGCGGTCATCGACGGCAGCATCCTCCAGTGGCTGCACAGCCGCGGACAGAAATCGCTCTCCGAGCAGGGCTTGCAGGCGCTTCGCCTGCTGCTTCGGGGAATGGCGCCAGCCGGTGCCGCGGACGCCGAGGCGCCGAAAGGCTTTTTTGATGGCCGATCGGCGACCGAACGGTCGGTCATCGAGGACGCCGCGGCGGGGAGCCCCTCGTGAGCCGCGTGGCCATCGCCCGCCGGACCCTCCAGTACCATCGCCGGAGGCTCATGGCCGCGCTGGCCGGCGTGATCTTCGCCGTGATCCTGGTGAACATGGAGGTCGGCATCCTGCTGGGCTTCCTGGCCAACTCCACCGGCTTCATCGACGGCATCCCCGCCGACGTCTGGGTCATGGCCCGCGGCACGCCCAACTTCGACATGTGCCACAACATCTCGGAGCCGACGCTCCAGCGGGTCCGGGCCATCGACGGCGTCGAGTGGGCCGAGAAGATGATCGTGTCCTGGAGCAGCTGGAAGACGGCCGACGGCAACGAGGAGAACCTGGAGGTCGTGGGCCTGCAGACCGGTGGCCACGTCAGGATCCCCTGGGCGGTGGACCCGCCGGAGGGCGCGGCCCTGGGCGACCCCCACGGCGTGGTCATCGACCGCGCCGAGCAGGCCCGGCTCAAGGTCAAGGGCCTCAACGCCGAGGCGGAGGTGCTCAACAACCGCGTCAAGGTCATCGGCTTCACCACCGGGATGCGCTCGTTCACCACCACGCCCTACGTCATCATGCGCTTCGAGTACTCGGAGAAGGCGTCGATGTCGGCCCCGAACACCACCAGCTACATCCTGGCCAAGGCCCGGCCCGGCTGGACGCCGGAGAGGCTGCGCGACGGCATGCGCAAGGAACTGCCCTACGTGGACGTGCTCACCTCCGGCGAGTTCCACAACCGGACCCAGGGCTACTGGCTCTTCGGGACCGGCGTGGGCACGGCCTTCCTGATGGCCGCGCTGCTGGGCTTCCTGGTCGGCGGCGCGGTGGTCGGGCAGGTGCTCTACGCGCTGGTCGTCGAGCAGCGCGCCGAGTTCGGGGTCTTGAAGGCCATGGGCGCCTCGCGCGGCTTTCTCTGCCGGGTGGTGCTCGGCCAGGCGCTGCTCATCGCCCTGGCCGGCTACGGCGCCGGTTTCCTGCTGACTCTGCCGCTCATCAAGGTGATGCACTCGCTGGGCACGCCGATGATGCTCACCTGGTCGCTGGTCGGCGGCGGCTTCGCGGCGGTCCTGATCGTGTGTCTGGGAGTCGCCATAATGCCGCTGCTCAAGCTGCTCCGGCTGGAGCCGGCTCTGGTCTTCAGGGGATGAGGCCATGACCGCCAAGAAGAAGCCCGCCGGCAGGTCGACCGGCCAGTTCGAGAAGGTCGACTGCGAATACGTGTACCTCGACGAGCACGGGGTGCCCATCGACCTGCCCCTGGGCACCTACCGCCCGGAGGACTTCGAGGAGGAGGTCATCGAGGTCGACGAGGGCGACGAGGAGGCCCTGGCCGCGGTGCTCGCGCCCCGGCCGGCCGAGGTGCCCGCGGACCAGCCGCTCCAGGCTCCGGCTCCGCCGTCCGTCGGGTCTTCCGACGAGCCGGCGGCGGCCGCTCCGGCTCCGGCTTCGGCTCCGTCCCAGGTTCCGGTCCCGGCGCAGGCGGCCGCTCCGCGCAAGCGCGACGCGGCCGCTTCGAAGGAGGGCCACTCGCCGCTCGAGCTCCGCGGCGTCTGGCGCGGATTCCAGGGCGGCGGCGGCCGGGTCGAGGTGCTCAAGGATGTGAGCCTGGACCTCGCCGCCGGAGAACTGGTGGTCGTGGCCGGGCCCTCGGGCAGCGGCAAGAGCACGCTGCTGTCGGTGCTGGGTTGCCTGCTGCGGCCGGACAAGGGCACCGTCCGGGTGATGGGCCGCGACGTGAGCGCGCTGGCCGAGACCGAGCTGCAGGAGGTCCGCCGGCGGAACATGGGCTTCATCTTCCAGAACATCTACCTGATGGCGGCGCTCTCGGCCGTGGAGAACGTCCGGGTGGCGCTGGACATCAAGAGCCCCGGCGGTCCGCCGCCGCGCCAGGCTGGCGAACTGCTCGGGCTGGTGGGCATGGGCGGCTACGCCACCCGGCTGCCCCGCGAGCTCTCCGGCGGACAGTGCCAGCGCGTGGCCGTGGCCCGGGCGCTGGCCGCAGGTCCGCGGATCATCCTGGCCGACGAGCCCACCGCGGCGCTCGACACCGACAACGCGCTCGCGGTCATGAAGCTGCTCAAGGATCTCACCGCCGACGAAGGTCTGGCCACCGCCGTGGTGACCCACGACGTGCGCCTTTTCCAGTTCGCCGACCGGGTCCTCTCCCTGGACGCCGGCCGCCTGAGGGAGGTTCGCAGGAATGAGAAGTGAAAGACTGCTGGCGCTCTGTGCCCTGGTGTCCCTGTCCGGCCTGTCCGCGGGCGGCGCGGCCGAGCCCGCCGCGGCCCCGGCCCGCAAGGCGCTCTCGGCCTCGGGCCGCGTGGAGCCATCCGGGGAGGAGCGACAGCTCCACTTCCCGGTCAACGGGCGCATCGCCAGGATGACCGCGAAGGAGGGCGCGGACGTCAAGGCCGGCGACGTGCTCGCCGAGGTCGAGAACGGCGAGGAGAAGGCCGCGGTGGAGCAGGCCGCCGCGGAGCTCTCCCGCGCCCAGGCGGCGCTCGAGCGGCTGGAGAACGGCGCCCGCGCCGAGGAGCGCGCCGTCGCCGACGCCGACGTCGCGGCGGCCGGCAGCGAGGCCAAGCGCGTCGAGGTGACCTCCGCCCTGGAGGAGAAGCTGGCCGCCGCCCGGCTGGCCGTGCGCAAGGCCGAGGTCGCCAGGGCCGAGCGGCTGGCCGCGCGGCTCAAGAAGCTCCGCGAGGGCGAGACCAAGGCCGCCAGCCAGGAGGAGCTCGACGACGCCGAGGACGCCCTGGCCGTGGCCCGCGCCGTCGAGGCCGAGGCCCAGGCCGCCCTGGCCCTGGCCTCCGGGCCGGCCCGCGAGTCGGTGGTGGAGGTCGCCAAGGCCCGTGCGAAGCTCGCCGGGGAGAACGCGGCGCTGGTCAAGGCCAAGGCCCGCGCCGAGGACCTGAGCTCCGCTCGCGCGGCGGTCGAGTCGGCCAAGGCCGCCAAGGTCGCGGCCGATGCCCGGCTGGATAAGACCCTGCTGCGCGCGCCTGTCGACGCGACGGTGCTCAAGGTCTACCGCCACGCCGGGGAGCTGGCCGGCCCGGGTTCGGGCATGCCGGTGCTGATCGTCGGCGACCTGTCGAAGCTCTACGTCCGCGCGGAGGTCGACGAGAACGACATCGCCAAGGTCAAGATGGGGCAGGTCGTCCGCGCCCAGGCCACGGGGCTCGCCGGGCAGCGCCTGTCCGGCAAGGTCGTCGAGATCGGCAGGAGCATGGGCCGCAAGCGGCTCTTCTCCGAGGCTCCCAGCGAGCGCATCGACACCAAGGTGCTCGAGGTGCTGGTCGAGCTCGACGGCAAGCCCGACGTCCCGGTCGGCTACCGCCTGGACGTGTACTTCCTGGAAAACGGGGAGAAGTAGGCCATGCTGCGATACGCTCTGGGCTGCGCCGTCCTGGTCGCGCTGGTTGCGCTGGCCCCGGCCGCCGCGGTCCGCGCCGGCGAGGCCACTCCGGCCGGGACGCTCACGCTCCGCGAGGCCCTGGCCATGGCCGCCGCCGACGGCGACGCGGTCATCGCCGCGCGGCTCGAGGCCGCCGCGGCCTACGAGCGCGGCGAGGCCGCCGCGGCCGACCGCTTCTGGCCCAAGGCCGAGCTCTCCACCGACTACTCGCGCAGCGACGACCCGGCGGTGACCACCAACTTCCGCGTCCAGCAGAACAAGCTCATGAAGCTCGGGCGCTTCGATGCCCAGAACCACCGCACCCGGGCCGGGCTGTCCTACGTGGTCTTCGACGGCGGCGAGAGCGCCGGGCGGCAGCGCTCGGCCCTGGCCGGCTTCTCGGCGGCCATGCGCGGCAGCGAGTCGGTCCGCTCCCGCGCGGTCGTGGCCGCCGGCAACGCCTTTCTCGCCGCGGTCTACTCCGAGCGGCAGCTGGCCGTGGCCCGCGCGGAGGTCGGCCGGATGGAGTCGCGGCTGGACAACGTCCGCGTCCAGGAGAAGGCCGGCCGGGCCACCGCGGCGGACGTGCTTCAGGCCGAGTACCGCCTGGAGCGGGCCCGGCGCGACGCGCTGGTGGCCGGCAACGCGGTGACCACCTGCCGCGAGACGCTGGGACGGCTGCTCGGCCGCGACGGCCGGGTCGGCGAACAGCTGGCCGAGGGGCCGGACAGCCCGCTGGCCGGCGCCGACCTCCCATCCGGACCGGAGTCGGCCGAGCAGTACGCGCTGGCCGCCTCTCCCGAACTGGCCCGCGCGCGCGCCGAGCTCGCCGGGCGCGAGGCCGAGCTCGACGAGCGGCGCGCGACGCGCTGGCCGCGCATCGAGGCCCAGGCCTCCACCTACTGGGATGACGATTCCTTCGGCCGCCTCGACGACAACCAGCGCAGCTACCTCTTCGGCGTGGGCCTGACCTGGACGGCCTTCGACGGCGGGCTGCGCCGCGCGCGGATACTGGAGGCCCGCCATCTGGCCGAGGCCGCCGAGGTCCGCGAGCGCGAGGCCGAGCGCCTGGCCCGCACCGGGGCGCGCGAGGCGGCCCGGGCGCTCGAGGAGGCCAGAGCCGGAGCGGCCGTGGCCGCCAGGAAGGTCGCCGCCGACGAGGCCGCCTTCCAGCAGACCGAGAAGGCCCACGATGCCGGCCGGGCCACGTTCACGGAACTGCTCGCCGCCCAGACCGAGGTGGCCGACTCGCGGCTGGCCGAGATCCAGGCCGGCTTCGACGCGCGCCGCGCGGAGTTGCGGCTGCTCGAGGCCACCGGCTTCTGGGCGTCGTGGAATCCCTCGCGCTAAAGGCGTCGCCGGGCCGATCTCCTCCTTTCTCAAGCCCCGGCCGGGCCGCGTCGAATAAATATAGGTAATTGCGGCCGCCCTCGCGGGCGGTCCGGGGAGAATCCGCGCCCGTGAAGCACCTCTTCCTGAGCCTGCTGCTGATTCCGGCGGTGCTGGCCGCCGGCGATCCGCCGGCTGCCGCCGGGGACGCGCCGGCGGCCGTGCCCGAACCGGTGCCCGAGACGCAGGGCGGCGGCGGCCGGGACGGCTCCTCCGGGGAGGCGCGCAGCGCCGAGGTCCGCGACTTCGAGCGGCGGATGCGCGAGGAGGTGACCCGCTTCGGCTTCGAGGACCCGGTGGCGGTGATGCCCGACCAGCCCGCGCTGCCCCAGGAGTGGGAGCGGCACCTGGAATACTCCGACTCGCCCGACGGGAAGGGCGCCGGGCCGTACGGGCGCTTCTTCGGGCGCTATCCGGACTTCCTGGCCGTCGAGGTGGTCGAGGGCAGGCCGCCCGAGGCGGTCCACGAGGGCCGCCGGGCGCTGCGCATGAGCCTGGCCGGCAGCCGCGGCATGGACCTGGTGGCCGTGAAGCGGCGTATCCCCCTGGACGTCAACCCCGACTTCGCCTACGAGCTGACCGGCTGGATCCGTCTGCAGGACGTGAGCAGGCCGGACTCCTGGGCCCGGCTGGGCATCGAATGGCTCGACGCCCGCGGGCGGCGCATCGGCGCGATCCGTTGGTCGGACAAGGTCGACCTGGCCTACCTGAAGAAGCAGGAGATCCCGGCCGGTCAGGCCTGGGTCCCGGCGCCCGAGTTGCGCGTCAACGACGTGGGCCGCGACGTGGCCGCCGCGCGCGTCTGGTGCGAGGCCTCCGGGCGCGACCCCGGCGCATGGGCGGTGTTCGACGACATCGAGCTCGGGCGTCGTCCGAAGGTCAGGGTCGAGTTCGTTTCCCCCGGGCAGGTGGGCATATTCTCCGCCGGCCAGGTGCCCGAGTTGCAGCTGAGCTTCACCGGCCTCAAGCCCGTCCGTCCGGCGGCGTCATCCGGGGTGTCGGGGCTGGTCAACCGGATGCTGGGCGGCCTGCAGTCCTCCATGGCTGTCGAGGTCCCCGTGAGCTACAGGCGCAGCGTGGCGGTCCAGGACCTCTTCGGCCGCGCCATCCGCGTGCCCGACCGTGAATTCGGGGCCGCCGACATCCGCGGCGGCACCATCGTCGAACCCCTGCGCCTGGCCGAGCTGAGCCGGCCCGGGGCCTACGCCCTGCGGGTCTCCCTGGCAGCGGTGGGACCGGACGGCGCTCGCGTCGAGGTGGCCGGCAGGGTCCTGCGCCTGGTCAAGCTCGGCGCCGACTCGGGCCCCGGGGGCTACGGCACCGAGGCGGAGCTCCATGGCCCCGACGCGCGGCGGCTGCTCGCGGCCATCGACCTGCTGGCCGCGCCGGTGGCGGTGCGCCTGGGCAGCGAGAACCAGGCGGAGCCGGCGGGACGCGCGGCGCCCACCGGGGCCGCCGCCGGCGCCTCCGCGGGAGAAGCGTCTCCGCAGGAGATACTGGCCCGGCGGTTGCGCGGGCTCGCCGATCGTAAGCTGCAGGTCGAGGGCATACTCTGCTCCGCGGGCGACGCGGCCGCCTTCTACTCCTCGGACGGATGGGAGCGGAGCCTGGAGGCGGACGTCATCGACTTCCGGACCCTGGTGAGCTCCTGGTGGCTGGCCCCCGCGGCCGAGGGCGGCTTCGGCCGGGGCCTCTTCAAGGGCAGGACCGAACTGGCCGAGAAGGTGCGCTCGGGGGTCCTGTCGAAAGCGGCCGGCAAGGTGATCGAAGTCCCCGTGCACCTGGATGCGCTGGAAGCGCCGGCGCCGGACATCTCCGGCGAGCTCTACCGCGAGACGGTCTTCGTGCCGGCGGCCGCGACCCGCGAGCAGCTGGCCGATCGCCTGGCCGCGCTCTTTCCGGCGGGGGCCGCCGGCGGCGCGGGACGGGGGCGCGACTGGTTCCTGGAGCTCCCCGAGGCCAGCGAGAACCTGAGCCTCAACATGGAGGACGAGCGCCGTCAGGTCCGGGACCTGGCCCGCAAGGCCACCGCCCTGGCCGTGGCCGGCGCCGGCCGCTGCTTCGCCGGGCTCTCCGACCCCAAGCGCGGGTTGCTCGGTCCCGACCTCAATCCCCGGCCGGCCTACGCCGCCTGGCACGTCCTGGGCCGGTATCTGGCCGGGGCCGAATGCCTGGGACCGTTCGACCTGGACAAGGCCGCGAACACCTCGGCCTGGGCCTTCCGTCGCCGCGTGGAGGGTTCGGAGGAGGGTTTCGTGGTCTTCTGGACCGACGGGCCGGAGCGCGAGATTCCCGCCCAGCTCGGCACCTGCGGCCGCGCCAGCCTGGTGGAGATCACCGGGGCGAGCCAGAAGCTGCGCCTGCCCCGGAGTTCCGCCGAGGCCGGGGGCCTCAGGGAAGCCGAGATGGTGCCGCTCTCGAACGTCCCGGCCCTGCTGACCGGGCTCGAGCCCGCCCTGATCCAGACCCGCCTGGGCTTCCGTCTGGCCGAGGGCGCGCGCCTGGAGTGTCGTTACGAGCCCCAGACCGTCTGTTTCGAGGTGCCCAATTACTTCCCATCGGACATGACCGCGACCGTCTACCCGCGCTTCCTGCAGGGCTCGTCGGTGGATCCCCGCTTCCGGCTGGTCAACATCAAGGCCGGCCGGAGCGAACGGATCGAGTTCGACATCCGGCCCAGCTTCATCGAGACGGTGGGCGCGAAGGACATAGCCATCGACCTGGACCTGGCCGTGAAGAACCGCCGCGAGTCCTTCACCCTGACGCGCAAGCTCACCGTCGAGTCGATGCTGACCCTCGAGCACATCGAGAGCTATGACGACGACGGCCGCACCGCCCACGTCCAGCTCTCGGCGGGGGTCAAGGCCGGCATCAAGCCGGCCCGGAACTTCACGGACCTGGAGGTGTCCATGGTCGTCCCCGGCCTCGGACGGCAGCGGGCGGTGCTCACCGACGTTCCGACCGGCGACTCGCGTCAGATGGGCGTTCCCTTCACCGTGATCCTGGGATCCAAGCCGCAGACGGTCTACGCCGGAGTTCGCGAGCGCAACGGCAACTGGTTCGCCAACGTGGAAATCAGCCTGCCGGCGGCCTCGCCGTCGCGCAGCCGGCGCTGACTCCCGCCTCGCCGGCATTGCCGGGATGAATCGGGGGGCGGCGTTCGTTTGCTTCGGCGGGGGCAAGGTTGACCGGGGAGATTCCATGGAAAGCAGGATCGGCGAATCGGCTGGCAAGGTGTGGCAGGCGCTCAGCGCCAAGGGCCCGATGACGTCTCTGGCCCTGTCCAAGGCCACCAAGCTGTCGGGCCAGCAGATCAACCAGGCGGTGGGCTGGTTGGCCCGCGAGGGCAAGGTCGCCGCGGAGAAACGCGGCAAGTTCGAGCGGCTGAAGCTGAAGTAAGGCGCCCGCGTCACCGCCGACTCTGCTCCGCCCTGCGTAGCGAAGCTGGGCTTCGCAGAGCAGGGGACGCAGAGGCGCTGAGAACGGCAGACTTTCGTCTGTCGGCCATTCGACAGGCTCACGGCCCTGAGCGTAGTCGAAGGGCTTTGGGCTATCGGGAAGGCAGGTTGTTCCGAAAGCCGAAAGTCGAATGCCCGAAGTCGTTCTCGGCGTCTCAGCGACTCGGCGGTGAACGGTCTATCTACCCCGCGATAATCTCGACATTGGCCCTGGGCACCGTCACCTCGCGCCCGTCGGCGAGCCTGGCCTTGAGCACGCGCACGTGCGAGCCGCTCTCCAGGGTCATGAGTTCGGCGGGCAGCGCCGTGACCTCGCCGAGCATGCCGAAGTAGGGCACGCGGATCACCCGGACCGGCGTGCCGATGTTGAGCTCGCCGCCGCCCTCGGCTTTGGCCGCGCCGACCTCGCCGTCGCCGAACTCGATGGGCACCACCACCTCGGGGCGCTGGACGCCCGCGCGGATCTGGGTGGCGCCGGAGAGCGAGCACTCCCGCCCGGCGAGCTTGGTGAAGAGCCCGAAGGTCCGCGCGGCCATGGGCATGGAGCCGAAGCCCTCGGTGAGCACGAGCGTCACCGGCACGTTCTCCTGTCCGGTGACGGCCACGCCGATGCGCCGGCCCACGTACTCGGTGAGGGCGCTGTCCTGGATGCCCCCGACCACCATCCCGACCGCGCCGCGGCTGGCGGCCAGGCGCAGCACGGCGAGCGACACCGAGCTACCGCCGACCAGCACCAGCCCCCGGCAGTCCGGCGGGACCGCGCTCTCGGCGAGCTCCTCGTCGGGGCGCTTGGCGGCCACGGCGATGCGCCCGACCCGCTCGGGTCCGACGCCGAAGATGCCCTGGACGAGCGCGCCGGTGGTGCGCACCACCACGCCCTCCTCGGGCAGGATCCCGGCGATCCGCCCGCGGACGTAGGCCTTGACCTCGACCGGAATGGGCGGCTTGCGGATGCCCAGGTGCCCGGTGACGGTGCTGAAGAAGTCCACGGTGCCGGAGGTCGTGGCCCGCGCCTCGCTCTTCATCAGCCCGAAGAGGAAGCGGGCTTCGGCCAGCAGCTGGTTTTCCTCGACGAGGTCTCCGGGCTTGACCCGGAGCTTGTCGCCGAGCTCGGAGGGCTCCAGGCCCAGGGCCTCGGCCACCCGGATGGTCTCGACGTCGCCGGGGAGCTCCGCGCGGGCCACGGCGTCCTCGGGGCCGACCGCCTGGCCGGGCTCGACGAGCACCCTGCCCTTGATGGGCAGCCGGCGGACCTTCTCGACTACCGCGCGGGCGCTGACCGCCAGCCCCGGGGTGTATGCGCTGCCCATGCCGCGCCTACTTTCCGATTTCCAGGCCGAGCGCCGTCATCCAGCGCCGGATGGCCTCGCGCCGCGCGGTGCCGTCGGCGGGCAGGGCGATCGGCCGGCCGCGGCCGTCGAGGACCAGCCCGACCGTGCCGCCCCTGACCGTGCGCCGCACCGTCCGGCCCGGGCCCGCTCCGCAGTCGAAGCGGCGCGCCGGCTCGGCGGTGACCTCGGCGCTCTCGCCGGTCGGCAGCGCCAGCAGCTTCATCTCGCCGGCGCGGATGACCTCCTCGGAGCCGCCGGCCGTGCCCTTGACCGTCACCCGGCAGATCTCCTCGCCGGGCTTGCGGACCTGGCCGGCGGGTGCCAGCGCCGCTCCGAGCGGCACCAGGCAGTCCTTTTCGAAGACCTCGGTGGCCGCGGCGGCATGCACGGTCGAGAGCACCCCCAGGTGCGGCATCATGAAGATGGAGTCGACGGCCAGGTCGGTGAACCCGGCGGGCTCGAAGGCGTCGAGCATCATGAGCGCGGCCTGCTCTCTCCGCGGCGCGTGGGACAGCACCCCGCCCGAGCCGATGCAGAGGTCCAGCTTCATCATGTCCACCAGCGACTCGCCCGAGGCGGTCTGCTCGAAGGCGTCGGCCACCGAGCGCTGCTGCTGGACGCCCTTGAGTCCCACGGCCAGCTGGCGGTGGTGGATGAGGGCCAGGCGCAGGGCCTCGCGGGCCACGGCCTGCTCGAGGGCCAAGTCCTCGAGGGTCTGCGGGATGGTGGTCGGCCGGATCATCTTGTTGCGCAGGCGGTCGGCGGCCTCGGCGGGGTCGACGTCCACCGGCAGCCAGCGCACGATGTTGTCGATGCCGGCCTCCAGGAGCACGTTGCAGACCGAGTAGCTCATGCCCAGGTTGGCCGAGACCGTGCGGTTGAAGGCGCCCTCGAATACCGAGAAGACGTCGGTGGTGGCCCCGCCGATGTCCACGGCCAGCACGTTGATGGAGCGCTTCTCGGCGACCTCCTGGGTGAGCTTGCCCACCGCGTGCGGGGTGGACATGATCGGCACCGGGCTCCAGGACATGAGCTTGTCGTAGCCCGGCGCGTGGCTCATCACGTGGTGCAGGAAGGCCTCGTGGATGGCCGCGCGCGCGGGGCCGAGATTCTCGCGCTCCAGCACCGGCCGGAGGTTCTCGACCGGCTCGAAGGCGAACTTGTCGCCCAGGAGCTTGGCCACCTCCGGGGCGGCCTCCTTGTTGCCGGCGTAGACCACCGGCAGGCGGAAGGTGGTCCCGAAGCGCGGGCGCGGGTCGGCGGCCACCAGCATCTCGGCGACCTCGACCACGTGGGACTTGTTGCCGCCGTCGGTGCCGCCGGAGACCAGGAAGATGTCCGGGCGGAGGTTGCGGATCAGCCCCACCCGCTCGTGCTGGTGGCGGCCGTCGTCGATGGACAGCGTCTCCATGACGATGGCCCCGGCGCCGAGAGCGGCGCGCTGGGCGCTCTCGGCGGTCATGGAGCGGACCAGCCCGGCCACGGCCATCTGCAGGCCGCCGCCGGCGGAGCTCGTCGAGACGTAGATGTCGACGCCGGTCCCCTCGCGGGCAGGGGTCATGATCTTCCCGTTGGGGTCGAGGATCCTCCGGCCGGAGAGTTCCTCGACCTCGACGATGGCGTTCCTGGCGCCCACGGTCACGTCGTCGAAGGGCGCCTCCACCGTGGTGGGGGCCTCGCCGCGGAATGTCTGGCGGTATTCGCCGTTCCTGTATTCGATGAGGATCGCCTTGGTGGTGGTCGAGCCGCAGTCGGTGGCCAGGATCACCTTGAGGCTCTCGGGCAGGATGAGCGGCTTGGGCCGGTCCGGGACGGGGGCCGCCGCGGAGGAGCCCCCGGGGACGGCCGCGTCCGATGAGGGTGAGATCATGCTGGCTTCCCGTCCTGGTCTTCCATCCGCCGGGACCCGGCGGCCCGCGGCGAGTCGTCCGGCGACCGGCGACGGGCTCATGGTACCGCCGGAGGGGCGTTTGTCCAGAGACAGGGACCGGCCGGGTTTACCGCCGAGGCGCAGAGACGCAGAGGAGAGACTGCGATGGCATTGAACCGTCCGGAAGTTCGTCATCCACAGGCCTCCCTGCCGAAGCCCCCGGCCGACGGTTCTCTGCGGCTCGGCGCCTCGGCGGTGAACCCGGCTGTCCGGAGCCGGTTGACACCTCCGGCTTCGACCGCTACGATGCCCTCGTGACGAGAGGAGATCCCCGCCTTGGCTGATGGAAAGATCGAACGGCTGGCCATCTTCGGCGTGGGCCTGCTCGGCGGCGCGGTGGGCCGCGCCGCGCGCGCGGCCGGCGTCGCCGGGAAGGTCGTCGGCTACTGCCGCCGCGAGGAGGCCTGCCGCGCGGCCGTCGAGGCCGGCGCGGTCGAGGAGTGCTTCCGCGATCCATTGCTCGCCGCGCGCGGCGCGGACCTGGCGGTGCTGGCCGTGGGGCCGGACTCGATCGCGCGGCTCGCCGGGCAGATCGCCCCGGCGCTCGCCGAGGACGCCGTCGTCACCGACGTGGCCAGCGTCAAGTCGCGGGTGGTGGGCGGCTGCATCGAGGCGCTCGGCCGCCGCGCGCGCTTCGTGGGCTCGCATCCGCTGGCCGGCGCGGAGAGCCGCGGGGTGGAGCACGCCGCCGAGGTGAAGCTCGCCGGCGCGCTCTGCGTGGTCACCCCGGTGAGCTCGACCGACCGCGCGGCGCTCGCCGCGGTGCGCGGCTTCTGGGAGGCGCTGGGCATGCGCCTGGCCGAGCTCTCGCCCGACGAGCACGACGCGAGGCTCGCCCGCACCAGCCACCTGCCCCACTTCGCGGCCTCGGCCCTGGCCTCCTCGATCCGCCCCGGCGACGGGCCATTCTGCGCCACCGGCTGGCGCGACACCACCCGGGTGGCTTCGGGCGACGCGGCCATGTGGACGGAGATCGCCATCGCCAACCGCGAGGCCCTGGCCGCCGAACTCTACCGCCTGAGCCGGCGGCTGCAGGACGCGGCCGACTGCCTCACCGCCGCCGACGCCGACGGCGTGCGCCGGTTGCTCGAATCCGGCGCCGCCCGGCGCGGGGAAGTGCTCAGGGGAGAGTAGGCAGAGGCTCCTCGCCGCAAAAAGGCGCAAGAAGCGCAAAAGCGTTTGGAAGCGGCCGCCTCCTGGTTATGCGCCTTTTGCGCCTTCTTGCGGCAACATCCGGCTCAGGCGCGCTCCAAGCCCAGGAGCATCTTCTTGAGGTCCAGCCGCCGCGCCTTGCGGCCGAAGCCGCCCAGGCCGTTCGAGGCGACCACCCGGTGGCATGGGTTGATGATGAGCACCGGGTTGGCCCCGCAGGCCGCGCCCACCGCCCGGGCCGCGCCGGGAGCGCCGACCGCGCGGGCGATCTCGCCGTAGGTGCGGGTCTGGCCCCAGGGGATGCTGCGCATCGCCTGCCAGACGCGCCGCTGCCAGGCCGTGCCCTCCGGGGCCATCGGCACGGTGAAACGGGTCCGCCGGCCGGCGAGGTACTCGCGGAGTTCGCCGAGGAGCTTCCGGCCCGCCGCGCCCTCCTGGCCCGCGAGCGCCGGCGGCCGCTTCGACGTCTTCCAGGTCTTCGGCAGGGCGAGCTCAACGAGCCTGCCGTCCCTGAACCCGGCGAGGAAATTCCCCAGTTTCGTCTTGATCACGTACTGTGCCACAATTCCGTCCTCTTCCCCGGCGCTCAGTGCCTCAGTGCCTCAGTGCCTTTGTGCCTCTGTGCCTCCCCATCACTCCCCCCCGCCCTCCTTCTTGTAGGGCAGCTTGGGCTCGGCGGCGGTCGAGTCGACCTCCACCTTGCGGACGGAGACGTTGTCGAAGAAGACGTCGCCGGCCGGGTGGTAGGCGTAGAGCATCACCCGCAGCCGTTCGACCTTGAGCCATGGGTGGCGCGGGCGGAAGGCCTCGGTCAGGCGCCGCTCCCACTCGCCGGGCTTCTCCGGGTAGTAGCGCGCCTGGTGGTTGTAGATCTCGCGGAGCTCGCCGCCGACTTTGCCATAGCCCTTGATGAAGAGGATCACCTTGGGCTTCTTCGAGAGGATGTCCACGCCCACCCGGTAGTAGGCGCCCTCCTCGATGGGGATCTCGGCGCCGAGCACCGCGATGCCCGAGGTGGCCGCAGTGGCCTCGTTGATGTGGTAGGCCAGGCACCTGTCGGTCTCGGCGCCGCCGGGACGGCGCCCCCAGGCGACCTGGCTCTTCACGTCGTCGCGGACCACGGTCCAGTCCTCGGGGAGCTCCTTGCCCTTTGAGAAGTCGGCGTTGGCGCAGAGCTCGGGGTCAAGCTCCTTGACGATCTTGGGCCACTTGCGTTCCAGGTCGCGCCGGGCCGTGCCCAGGAGCTTGGCCAGGAAGGTCTCGACGTGCTGGGGGATGAAGTGGACGTTGGGGCAGTCGTAGGTCTCGTCGGCGGTGAGCTCGGCGTCTTCCTCGCCGAGCCGCGCGCCCAGGACATGCAGGGTGTAGCCCCCGCCCTTCTCCTTTTTGGCCACCTCGCCCCAGACGGCGTAGCCGGCCTTGAAGTTCTCGCGGGCGTGGCGGGCGACGTCGGCCAGCGGCGTCTTCGCGTCCGGCTTGAAGGGTGCGCGGGCGAAGATCCCGCCCTCGGAGAGCTCGTCGTAGGCCGAGAGCCGGTCGCCGCGGAGCGCGTGGCCGCGCAGGCAGGTCCGGACGCTGGCGCCGAGCTCGCCGTCGTCGAACGCCGATATGATCGGGTAGACGATGACGGTCGGCTTCTCCGGTTTGTCGGCCTTGGGCTTCTCGGCGGGCTTGCCGGCGTCGGCGCCGGGGTCCGTGGTGCCGCCGCCGCGCTTGGGCGGGTCGAAGGGCAGGCTGCGGCCGTCCTCGCCAGCCGCGGCCGTGGCGCCGGCCAGGAGCCCGGCCAGGCAGAGGGCGAGCTGCGTTCTGGTAAGCATCTGATCCTTAACCGCCGGGGAGGCGGCCCGGTCAGCGGGACATCTCCGCCACCACCGGCAGGTGGTCGCTGAGCCGGTCGGACAGCACCCGGTACTTGTGGAAGTGCAGGTCGCGCGAGGCCATGATCCAGTCGAGGCGCCAGCGCGGCCGCCGCGAGGGGAAGGTGAGCAGCTCGGAGTGCCCCGGGCGATAGGGCCGGATCTTGAGCCGGCCGGCCAGGTACTGCAGCGTGTCCTCGCGGCCCTCCCACTGGCAGTTGAAGTCGCCGAGCATCAGGAGCGGCCCGGCGTGGCCGGCGAGCTCCCCGGCCATGTGCTCGACCTGGCTCATGCGCACGCGCTTGCGCGTGAAGTCCAGGTGCACCGAGGCCACCCGGAGCGGCTCGCCGTCGTGGCCCGGGACCTTCACGGTCGCGGCCACGAAGCCCTTGGCCGGAGAGGGCAGCGAGCGCGCGAAGCGGTGCGAGGCCGCGTCGCCGAGGGGGAAGCGCGACAGGAGCGCGCTGCCGTAGCAGATCCGGCGCCGGCCCTTCCAGAGGCACAGGTGCTCGCCGTGGAAGACGTGGTTGAACCCGGCGATCTTGGCGAGGTGCTCGACGTGGTGGAAGCTCCCGCTCCAGAGCGAGGGCCAGTCGGCCTCCTGGAGGGCGAGGACGTCCGGCGCCTCGCGCATCACGGTCCAGGCGATGGTCTCCACGTTGGCCTCGGCGCGCTTGCGGGGCACGAAGATGCGGTGCATCCCGCCCCGGCGGGCGTGGGCCATGTTGAGGGTCATGCAGCGCAGGGTGGGCATCTCTTTGGAAAACATCCGGGTCATCGGGGAAGTTCCCTCATTCCCTGAAGGCGGCGAGCTCCCGCCGGAGCCGGCCGTAGAGCTCGCCGGTCCACTCGGGCGCCCCGGGCGGCGGCGCGGTCCGGGCTCCCGGCTTGCGGAAGTCCCAGGGCGCGATGAGCACCCGAACGCGCTCCTTGCCGGTCTTCTCCACCAGGCGATAAAGCTCCTCGATGGGCTGGTTGCCGATGGCCAGGCAGCCTATGGAGACGCTCTCGCCGTGGATGAAAATGTCGCCGCCGAGGTTCGCGCGGCCGTCGCGCCGGCCCATCTCCCGGTCGAAGTCGTTGGGGTAGTCGACCTTCATCGACAGGTGGAACTGGCTCCGGGGGTTGAGGAAGACCACCCGGTAGAGCCCTTCGGGCACCTGGCGGTCGCCCTCGCGGAGCTTGGGGCCGGCGTGACCGCTGGCCGCGAGGATCGGGTAGGTCTTGACCAGCCGCCAGCCTTCCTCGGCGTCGCCGCCGCCGCCGTCTCCACCGTCGGTCCGGCCCCGGCCCGGCGCCCAGAGCTCCAGGCGCTTCTCGTCCTTGATGGCCACGAGCGCCAGGCGCGCCGGAGGATACTTGCAGCCGCGCCCGGCGAAGAGCGCCGGCAGCGAGGCCTCGGCCCGGGCGAATCCCTCCCGGGCCCGGTCGGACGCCGCGTCCTTGCCGTCGCCGTCGAGCCGGCCCATCAGGCTCCTCCAGGTTCCGGGGAAGAAGGTCCGCACGGCCGCACCGGCCAGGACGACCAGGGCCGTCCCAACCGCCACGCCCATCAGGCAACGCCGCGCGCCGGGGCTCATCCTCATCGCCGTGCATGGTAGCCCGCCATCCCGGACGGTCAAGGGGCCGCGGGCATGCCCTTTCGCGTGCAGCGAAGACGCTTGGCAGAAGGTTGCGCCGGATTCCGGTGAACCGCCGGAAATCCGCCGCCGTTGACAGGGCCGGTTCGGCCGCCGGAGGAGGGCCGGCGCGGAGAAGGAGGATCGGCCATGTTCCGCAGATCGCTATGGTCCCTGGCGGCGGCGTTGCTGATGGTCGGCTTCGGAGCCCCGGCGCGGGCCACGGTGCTCGTGCCCGGAGAGACGGACGCCGGCGTGAACCTCGTCAGGATGCAGGTCCAGGCCATGGTCCACGGCCGCGGCGCCCAGACGGTCCTCAACCTGACCTTCACGAACCACGGTGCCGGGCGCAACGCCCAGGCCACCGTGCTCTTCCCCGTTCCGGAGGGTGCGGCGGTGCAGCGCCTGCGCCTCAAGATCGGCGACTCCTGGATGGAGGGCGAGGTCACCGGCCGGGTGCAGGGCAGGCAGGTCTACGACAACCTGCGCCGGCGCACGGTCGATCCGGCGCTTCTGGAACAGGCCGGAGAGGACCTCTACCGCCTGCGGGTCTTCCCCATTCCGACCGGCGGCACGACCGAGGTGGAGATCGTCTACTGGCACGTGCTCCCCGAGGACGACGGCCGGTTCTTCTACGAGCTGCCCTTCGACATCGCCGGGGACCGCCGGGCGCCGGCGCGCGCGCCGCTGGCGCTGACGCTGTACTGCGGCGGGCTGGGCAAGGCCAGGGTCGATGCTCCGGCCGACTGGCCCGGCGCCGGGGTGAAGGCCTCCGGGCAGAGCGTCACCGTGACCTGTCCGGAGCGGGCCATGGATCTCGCCGGCACCGTCCGGGTGGCCATCGCGCCGAAGTCCCGGCCGGAGCTGCTCCTGGCCCACCGCGCCGGCGGCGGGGACGGCAGCTTCTACCTGCAAGTGAATCCGGACGCCGGCGCGGCGCACAAGGCCGTGCCGCGGCGCTTCGTCTTCTGCCTGGACCGCTCCGGCTCGATGCAGGGCACCAAGATCGCCCAGGCCCGCGAGGCGCTGGCCGGGTGCATCTCGGCCCTGCGCGACATCGACAGCTTCAATATCGTGCTCTTCAGCAGCACGGTGGAGACCTTCACCAGACAGATGGAGCCGGCGGCCGAGATGCGCAAGTCCGCCGGGAAGTTCGTGGCGGACATCGCGGCCTACGGCTCGACCGACATTCGCGGGGCGGTGCTGGCCGCGCTGGGGCTCGACTCCGAAGGGCGGGAGCCGCTCGACGTGATCCTCATCTCCGACGGGCAGCAGACCATCGGGGCCAGCACCGCCGAGGCGGTCCTCGGGCCCGTCAAGGACGCCGCGGCCGCGCGCAAGGCGCCGGTGCGCATCTCGGTGGTGGGCATCGGCGCGGACGTCGACGCCGCGCTGCTTCGCGCCATGGCCGGGACCCACGAGGGCGAGGCCGCCTTCGTCACCGCCGAACACGCGGTGGCCGGCCAGATCGACGCGGTCCTGGCCCGGCTCCAGTCGCTGCGCAGGGAGCGCCTGACCGTCGAGGTCTCCGGCGCGGGCGCCGAGCTCGTCACCCCCGGCTACTTCGCGGCGCTGCCGCTCGAGAAGCCGGTGATCGTCGCCGGCAACTACAAGGGCGCCGGCCGGCTCAAGGTCCGCCTGAGCTGGGACGAGGGCGCCAGGAAGCGCTCCTGGGAGGAGAGCTGCGAGCTGCCGGCCGGGCGCGACGACTACCGGGGCGTGCCGGTCCTGCTCGGGGCGGCCTACGTCGACGCCCTGGAGGCCGAGATCACCCGCACCGCCAGCGAGGAGTCCGGCGTCCGGCAGATCGTCGAGGCCGGGACCGTCTATCGCCTGGTGACCCGCTACACCTCGCTCATCGCCCTGGAGACCGACGTGCTCTACGTCCAGCAGGGCGTGGCCCGTCCGGAGCGCGACGCGCTGGGCATCGCCCGGAAGGCCGTGCCGGTGAACGTCGAGGTCGAGAAGCGCTTCGGGCCGGCGACCGGCGGCGACGGGAGCGGGCAGCAACAGGGCCGGCAGGTGGCGGCGATCGCGAGCCCGCAGCCCGCGGCGATCGCTCCCGCCCAGCCTCCCGCGGCGGTTCCGCAGCGGCCCGCTGCCGTCGCTTTGCGCGACCCCGGTCCCAGTGCGCCTGCCCGGGACATCCGCATGGACACGTACTCCCGTCCGCCTGCCCAAACTGCCGCACCTCAGGATGCCATCCAGAGTCCTGCGGTGATGCACGAGAAGTCCGGTGTTGCCGACAGCATTGAGAGCGGCATGGACAAGAGGACGGCGCCCGCCAAGGACGACGCCATCTCGGACATGGCGCTGGGCGGCACCGGAAAGGTCGGGTCCCTCGGGGTGGGCGGCGGCGGCTCGTCGGGCGTCTTCGGCTACCGCGACGGCGGCGGCCGGAAGAAGGCCGTGGGCCGCTTCGGCGGTTCGCCGGCCACCGAAGAGGCGGTCGAGGCCGCGCTTGCCTGGCTCGCCCGCCACCAGGAGGCCGACGGCAGCTGGGACGCGAAGAAGTTCGGCGCGACCGCCGAGTGCCGCGGAGAGGCCACGGGCCTGGCGGTCCTGGCCTTCCTGGGCGCCGGCTACACCCAGAAGTCCGGCAGGTACGCGGACAACGTTGCTCGGGCCCTGGCCTGGATCTCGGCCCGGCAGGACGGCGACGCCGGCTTCAAGGTCGACGACGCCGAGGCGCTCCGGGCCCAGGCGGTTCTGACGCTGGCCGTCTCGGAGGCCTGCGGCATGCAGCCGGACGCCGACCTCCGCGCCGTCGCCCAGCGGGCCGTGGACCGCTGCCAGGCGCTGCAGAAGAAGTACAGCGGCTGGGGCCGGAGGGAGGGCGCCGCGCCCGACACGCTGACCACCGCCTGGTTCGTGGCGGCGCTCAAGAGCGCCAGGGTCGCCGGGCTCAAGGTCGATGGCGCCGCCTTCCAGGGCGCCTCCGCCTACCTGGACAAGGTCCGCTCGGACGGGAGTCGCGGTTACTGCGTCGGGGAAGGCTCCAAGGCCCCCGATCCGGCGAGCACCATGGCCGGCTCGGTCTGCTCGATCCTGATGGGCGGGCTCAGGGGCGAGGCGCTCCCCGGGGTGCGCTGGGCCGCGGGGAAGGTCGGCGCCAGGCCCGATCCGGAGGCGCTCTACTTCGGCACGCTGGTCTGCTTCCAGGTCGGCGGCGACGACTGGCGGTCCTGGAACGACGTCATGAAGAAGATGCTGCTCGACGGCCAGGCCAGGGGCGGGGCGCTCGACGGCTCGGAGAAGGACACGGGCGGCTCCTGGGCGCCCGAGGGGGCCGCCGCGGTCGGCGGGCGGGTCGCCTCCACAGCGCTCTCGGCGCTGTGTCTGGAGGCCTACTACCGCTACCTGCCGATGTACGCGAAGTGACCGCCGAGGACTCGAAACTCGGCGAACTCTGGAGGAAGTTGCTGCCGGAGAAGCGCTGAGGGCGCGATTGAGTTGAAGTGGCTATGGCAGAAGCGCCGGCTGCCTCGCATGGAAGAGCAGTTCACCCCCGGCCCGCACGGCGGGGGTATGGTCAGCTTGTTTGTCACACAAGAAGGCGCTATACAAAAAGGGGGTCTGACACCTTTTATAATAGCATAAAGCGCCGCATGCCGCCACTTATGTGTCTTCTTAAGAAAAAGGGGTCTGACACCTTTGTTGTCAGTGGGAAGAACTTGGCGGCTTTCTTGTGGGTGGAGGCGACCTCCTGCGCCGTGAGAACGGGATGAGCCTGTTGCGTCCCCGGGCCCCGATGGCTAACATTCCGGGCCGTAATGGAGGATCCGGTCATGTCCGAAAACCCCGCCCGGCGGGCCGAGCGGTTGCGCTCCGAGATCAACCGGCACAGCTATCTCTACTACGTTAAGAACGCCCCGGAGATCTCCGACCGCGACTTCGACAGGCTGCTCAACGAACTCATCGAGCTCGAGAAGGCCCACCCCGAGCTGGTGACGCCGGAGAGCCCCACGCAGCGGGTCGGCTCGGAACTCGTCGGCGAGTTCCCGACCCATCCGCACCGGCTGCCGATGATGAGCATGGACAACACCTACAACGAGCAGGACCTCCGCGAGTTCGACCGCCGGGTCGCCAGGCTCATCGACGGCGGGAAATACCGCTACGTGGTCGAGCTCAAGATCGACGGTACGGCCATCTCGCTCTGGTACGAGGACGGCCGGCTTGTCCGGGGACTGACCCGCGGCGACGGCCGGGTCGGCGAGGACATCACCTCGAACCTGCGCACCGTGCGGCAGATACCGTTGGCGATCCCAGTGGAAGGGGACGAGGGGCGAGGGACGAGGGACGGGACGAGGAGCTCTTCCCACCCCCCGCCCCCCGCCCCCCGCCCCCCTGCCGTTCTGGAGGTCCGCGGCGAGTGCTACCTCTCGCGCCGGCAGTTCCAGCGCATCAACGAGGAGCGCCAGGAGGCGGGCCTCGCGCTCTTCGCCAATCCGCGCAACGCCGCGGCCGGGAGCCTCAAGCAGCTCGATCCCAAGGAGGTCGCCAGGCGGGGCCTCGGCGCCTTCGTCTACGCGCTTGGCCACACCGAGGGCTACGCTCCCAGGCAGCATCAGCAGGTGATGCGCGACCTCGCCGGGTGGGGCTTCCACGTCGAGCCGCACTGGGAGGTCTGCGAGGACATCGACGCGGTCCTGGCCTACGCCGCGAAGTGGGCCGAGAAGCGCAAGGAGCTCGACTACGACACCGACGGGCTGGTCATCAAGGTCGACGACCTCGGCCAGCGCGACGCGCTCGGCGCCACCGCCAAGAGCCCGCGCTGGGCCATCGCCTACAAGTACCAGCCGGAGCAGGCCGAGACCGTCGTGGAGGACATCGTGGTCCAGGTCGGCAAGACCGGCGTGCTTTCTCCGGTCGCCAAGGTCCGGCCGGTGCTCGTCTCCGGGACCATGGTGAGCAGCGTCATGCTGCACAACCAGGACCAGATTGACAGGAAGGACATTCGCATCGGCGACACGGTGATCATCGAGAAGGCCGGCGAGATCATCCCCCAGGTGGTCCGGGTCGTCGAGTCGAAGCGCACCGGCTCGGAGCGCAGGTTCCACCTGCCGTCGAAGTGTCCGGAGTGCGGTTCGCCCGCGGGCCGCGTCGAGGGCGAGGTGGCCGTGCGCTGCACCAACCCGGACTGCCCGGCGCGGCGCTTCTCGCGCCTACTGCACTTCGCCAGCCGCGGGGCCATGGACATCAAGGGCCTGGGCGATGCCTGGGCCGAACGGCTGCTGGAGGCCGGCCTGGTCTCCGACGTGGCCGACCTCTACGATCGCGAGAAGGTCAACCTCGAGAGCCTCAAACGGTTCTTCAAGCAGGAGGAGGCCGCCGGAGACGAAGACAAGGGCAAGAAGGACAAGCGCGAGTTCCTGAGCGCCAGGAAGCTGATCGAAGCCATCGACAAGAGCAAGCGCCAGCCGCTCTGGCGGCTGCTGACCGGGTTGGGCATCCCCCTGGCCGGCAGCACCATGTGCCAGGAGCTGGCCGAGCGCTTCGGGACGCTCGAAGGGCTCATGGCCGCCACCCTCGACGACTTCGAGGCGCTCTTCAAGGAACGGGAGATCTCGCCCGATGCCGAGCGCGTCCATAGCCGCCTGCAGGAGGCGCCGGGAGGCCTCTTCGACCGCTCCGATGGACAGGGCGTCAAGGAGTACGTTCTGTCGCTCGAGATCCCCGACATCGGCCAGGCCAAGGCCGCCGCTTTGGCTGAGGCCTTCAAGACCGTCGAGGAGTTCAAGCGGGCCGACCTGGAGTCCCTCAGCCGGGTCTTCCGGCGCGAAGGCCGCCGCAAGATCGCCGAGTCGGTCCATCGATACTTTCAGAACGCCGCCAACCGCAAGCTGATCGACCGCCTGCAGAAGCTGGGTGTCGAGCCCGCGGCCGAGAAGTCCCGGGGCGAACCCCACCACGCCTTCGCCGGCAAGACCTTCGTGGTCACCGGCACGCTCGAGAAGTACAAGCGCAACGAGATCGAGGCGCTCATCAAGGGCCTCGGCGGCCGCACCGCCGGCTCGGTCAGCAAGAAGACCGACTACGTGGTGGCCGGCTCGGAGGCCGGCAGCAAACTGGACAAGGCCCGGGAACTCGGCGTCAAGGTGCTCTCCGAGAGGGACTTCGAGGCCCTCCAGGGGAAATGAGGTGACCCCCCGCGTCCGCGGAATGTAACACTTGGAGCATCCGGGGCGCCGGCAACGCTCCGGGCATCCGATTTGGGGGAAGGCGCATGCGCAGTCGCCGTCGCTTCGGCTTCACGCTGATCGAGATCATGGTGGTCGTGGCCATCATAGGGGTGCTGATCGGCATCCTCCTGCCGGTCCTGCAGCACGTGCGCAGGAAGTCGAACATCGCCAAGTGCGAAAGCAACCTCAAGCAGTTGCTCACCGGCCTGAAGGCCTATCAGGTGGACTACGCCAGCGAGGGCGACTGCTTCCCGGCGACCCTGACCTACATGGTGCAGGGCGGCTACCTCGCCCAGCCCAAGATCCTGGTCTGCCCCTTCGACATGAGCGGGGGGCATGCCGGGACCCGGCATCCCAACACGGCCTACGACAGCAATCCGGTTACGGGAGTCGCCGAGTCGGGCTGTTCCTACTTCTTCGAATTCAGCGGGAAGAAGTGCGCCTGGATCAACTTTCCCCAGACCGCCGGATACGAGATCGGCCCTCCGGACGATCCTCTTACCCCGGAAAACGAGATAATGACATTCGACCAGTTCAACACGAACGGCGATTCTATTGTTTCCTGGGGCGAGGCCAAGTGGGTGCAGCTCAAGTTCGGCGACTACTGGCTGCACGGCGCCGACGGCAAGGCAATCTACGGAGACCTGCGCGGCTGGCCGCCGTCCGTCTTCCCGGTAATCCGGTGCTTCTGGCATCAGAGCGCACTGGAGGGGCCCAAGGCCAACACCGAGAAGAACGTCCTCAACCAATCCATCGAGAGCCGCCAGTTCTTTAGCGGCATGCACTGGGAGGAGTCCGTCAAGAACTGACCGCCGTCCGGCTGTCCACGACAGGAACGTCCCGGCCGCGCCCCGCGTTCGCTTTCTATCCTATGCGACTCGGCGGCGAAGGCCGCCTCCTGAAATGGCCCGGTCGGCTCCTTGGCCCAACTTGCAAACCCCCGGCCGCGCGAATATAAGAAGCCCTGCTTCGCCAGCCATCATTCCGACGGCCACAACCGGGCGAAACGCGCGCAGAAAGGAAGCCGACCCATGTCCGAGAAAGTCCTGGTGCTCAACTGCGGCAGCTCCTCCATCAAGTACCAACTCTACGCCATGCCCGAGGGAACGGTGCTGGCCAAGGGGCTGGTCGAGAAGATCGGCGAGGGCACCGGGGCCTTCAAGCACTCCGACGACGGCGGCGAGCAGGCCGGCAAGCAGCCCATTCCCGACCACCGCGAGGGGCTGAACATCGCCGTGAAGTGCCTGACCGGCTCGAAGCAACCGGCCATCAAGAGCCTCTCCGAGATCAGGGCGGTCGGCCACCGGGTGGTCCACGGCGGCGAGAAGCTGACCGGTTCGGTGGTCGTGACCCCCGAGGTCGAGAAGACCATCGAGGAGTACTACGACCTCGCGCCGCTGCACAACCCGCCGAACATGACCGGCATCCGCGCCGCCAAGGAGCTCATGCCCGGCGTGCCGCAGATCGCCTGCTTCGACACCGCCTTCCACAACACGCTGCCGGAGGTGGCCTACACCTACGCCCTGCCCTACGAGCTCTACGAGAAGTACCGGGTGCGCCGCTACGGCTTCCACGGCACCAGCCACCGCTACGTGGCCCGGCGCGCCGCCGAGCTCCTGGGCAAGGGCAAGTACGACTTCAACGCCATCACCTGCCACCTGGGCAACGGCTGCTCGATGGCCGCGGTGGCCGCCGGCAAGTCGGTGGACACCTCCATGGGGCTCACCCCGCTCGAGGGCCTGGTCATGGGCACGCGCTCGGGCGACATCGACCCGGCCATCGTCTTCTACCTGGCCGGCAAGCCCGAGTACAAGGACGTCAGGGACATCGACAAGCTCATGAACAAGAAGAGCGGCTTGCTCGGCGTCTCGGGCGTGTCGAACGACATGCGCGCCGTGCGGCAGGCCGCGGCCGAGGGCAACAAGCGCGCCGGGCTCGCCCTGGACATCTTCTGCTACCGCATCCGCAAGTACATCGGCGCATACGCGGCGGTGCTGCCGAAGCTCGACGCGGTGATCTTCACCGGCGGCATCGGGGAGAACGCCGCCCCGATCCGCGCCAAGTGCATCGAGGGGCTGGGCGAAAACCTCGGGATCAAGCTCGACGCCGCCAGGAACGACGCCGCGGTCTTCGGCAAGGAGGGCGACGTGGCCGCGGCCGACTCGCGCGTCCACGTGATGGTCGTGCCCACCAACGAGGAGAAGGCCATCGCCGTCGACACCTACGCCCTGTCGCAGAACAAGAAGACCAGCCAGCGGATCTGAGGAGTCAACACCCAACACCCAACATGCAACATGCAGAGCAAATCAAGGATGCGATCCGATGGTGAGCGGTGAAAGCCCGAAGGGCAACGACAACACGAATCGGCTCTTTCCGCTGATTCATTGTGTGTTGAACTGATCCGAAAGGAGCACCCGTGACCCCGACCCCGTCCGCCGCCAAGTACCGCCCGCTGACCAAGGCCGAGATCGAGCAGCTCGAGCGCCAGGGGTGCTCGGCTGCCGACTGGAGCAAGGTGCAGGTCTCCGGCCCTTGTGCGGGCCGGCTCCAGAACGTCCGCTTCCTGGGCGAGGTGCGCCTGGGCGCCCTCGAGGGCGCGGTCAAGCTGGGTCCGGTGGAGGAACCCTGCGGCGTCTACGGCGCCGTCCTCAAGGACGTGACCGTCGGCTCGGGCGCTCTGATCCGCAACGTCGGCTCGCACATCGCCAACTACCAGATCGGCGACGGCGCGATCATCGTCGACGCCGGGTTGATCGAGGCCGACTCCGGGGACAGCTTCGGCTGCGGCTCGACGGTCGAGGCCCTGAACGAGGGCGGCGGCCGCGGCGTGCCGCTCTACCCGGAGCTCTCCGCCCAGGTCGCCCACCTGCTCTCGCTGCATCGCTGGCGGCCGGCGCTGGTCAAGCGCCTGGAGGAGATGGTCGCCGCGCGCGTGGCCCGGGCCCGCGCCCCCCACGGCACCATCGGGGCCAAGGCCCTGATCCGCGGCGTGCGCCGGATCCGCAACGTGAACGTTGGCCCGGCGGCCTGGATCGAGGACGCCGCGGTGCTCGAGAACGGCACCATCCTCTCGGAGCCCATCGCCCCGGCGGTGGTCGGCTCCGGCGTGGTGGCCCGCGAGTTCGTGGTGGCCGAGGGCGCCTCGGTGACCGACGGGGCCATCCTCGCCCACTGCTACGTCGGGCAGGGCACCAAGATCGGCAAGCAGTTCTCGGCCGAGAACTGCCTGTTCTTCGCCAACTGCGAGGCCTTCCACGGCGAGGGCTGCTCGCTCTTCGCCGGCCCCTACACGGTCACCCACCACAAGTCGACGCTGCTGATCGCCGCGCTGGCCAGCTTCTACAACGCCGGGAGCGGCACCAACCAGTCGAACCACATGTACAAGCTCGGGCCGCTGCACCAGGGCATCATGGAGCGCGGCTCCAAGACCGGCTCCTTCAGCTACCTGCTCTGGCCCTGCCGGGTGGGCGCCTTCTCGGTGGTCATCGGCAAGAACATGGCCAACTTCGACCTGGGCGAACTGCCCTTCAGCTACATCATGGCCGAGGGCTCGAAGAGCCAGGTCACCCCGGGCTTCAACATCTTCACCGTGGGCACGGTCCGCGACGGCGCCAAGTGGCCCTCGCGCGACCGCCGCAAGGGCGCCGCGAGGCGCGACCTGATCAACTTCCCGGTCTTCAGCCCCTACACCGTGGGCAAGATGATCCGGGGCGAGGGGATGCTCACCAAGCTCGCCGCCGAGACCGACCGCTCGGTCGAGGACGTGTCCATCAACGGAGCGCTGTGCAAGCGCCTGCTCCTGAAGACCGGCGCCAAGTTCTACCGCACGGCCATCGATGCGTACCTGACCGAGAAGCTCGTCGCCCGCGCCGAGCCGGAGCTGGCGGGCGGCCTGGCTGCGGTCCGGAAGCGCCTGGCCTCAGAGCCGGGCGCGGCCGGCTCCGGCGAGTGGCTGGATATCTCAGGCCTTCTGGTCGAACGTTCGCGCTTCGAGAAGCTCATGGCCGCGGTGGAGTCCGGCGAGGTCGGGACGCTCGAGGCCCTGCAGTCCGGACTCGCCGAGTGCCACGCGGCCTACGACGGCGACGAGTGGAACTGGGTCGCCGCCGCCTGGGAGAAGCGCTTCGGGAAAAAGCCCGCCGGGATGAGCGGCGCGGAGCTCGCCGAGGCCGCTGCCAAGCTCGCCGAGACCCGCGGCAAGTTCGTCAAGCTCGTGCTCGCCGACGCGGAGAAGGAGTTCTCCGAGACCTCCCGGATCGGCTTCGGCGCCGACGGTGGTCCGGAGTCGGCCGCCACCGACTTCGAGGCGGTGCGCGGCACGTTCGATAAGAACAAGTTCGTAAAGGAGATGAAGGCGGAGCTCGCCGCCCTCGAGAAGCGCTGCGCGGAGTTCAGGGCGAAGGCCGGGGGGCTGAAGTAGGCGACGGACTCGCCGGGCGTTTTCAACGCAGAGGCCGCGGAGGTTCGCGGAGGTCGGAGAGGTGTCCCTCCCGTTGGGCCGGCGATCGCATGATCGCACTCGTTGTTTTGTGCTCTGTGCCTCCGCTTCTCCGCGGCAAGATAACTCAATGCCCTCGCTCCTGCTCTTCCTGACCGGCTTCGCCGGCCTGGTCCACGAGGTGGTCTGGGCCCGCTGGTTCGCGACCGTCTTCGGCGGCACCGCGCCGGCGGCCGCTGCGGTGCTGGCCGCCTACCTCGGAGGGCTCGCCGCGGGGGCCGCCTGGCTCGGCCGGGCCGGCGACGGCGCCGGATCTCCGCGGAGGCTCTTCGCCCTGCTCCAGGCGGGCGTGGCGCTCTGCGGGGCGGGACTGCTCGCCGTCCCGACCGCGCTGTCGCCGCTCTACGCCGCGATGGCCCCGGCCGGCTCGGGCGCCCTGGGCGTCGGCGCCGCGCGCTTCGCGCTGGCCGCGCTCTTCCTGCTCGTCCCGGCCTTCCTGATGGGCGGGGCGCTGCCCGTCGCCGCGCGCTGGGCCTCGTCCGGCCGCGAGGGGACGGCCTCGCGCATCGCCGGGCGGCTGCGCGCGGCCAACTGCCTGGGGGCGGCGGCCGGCGCCATCGCCGCCGCGTGGCTGCTCGTTCCCGCCCTGGGCCTGCGGTTAAGCGTAATGCTCGCCGTCGGTACGAACCTGGCCGCCGCGGCTCTGGCCTTCTTCGCGGGACGCGAGCCGGCCGTTCCGGACGCCAAGGCAGCCAGGCGTGCCGCAGCGGTTCGCCAGGAGTCTCCCGGCCGGACCATGCCGCTCCCCGCGGCGCTCGCCCTGGCCGGCTTCGTCGGGGCGCTCGCCCTCTGCGTCGAGCTCGCCCAGTTGCGCGCGGTGGCCTTCTACACCTCGGCGAGCATCCGGGCCTTCGCCGCGGTCTCGGCGGTATCGATCCTGGCGCTCGGCGTCGGTTCCTTCCTGGGCGGCAGGCTCATCCGGAAGCCCGCGCCTGCCTCGGCCGCGCCGGCGCTGGCCGCGTTGCTAGCGCTCGCCGGGGCGCTCGCCGGGCTCTCCGTCCCGACCCTTGCCGCGCTCGGGCCGAAGTGGGGAAGCCCCGGGCTCGCGCTCGCCGGCTCGGCGCCGGGAATGCTCGCCCTCGGCGCGGCCTTCCCGCTCCTCGTCCACCTGCTCTCGCCGGCCGCCGGCCGGGTGGGCCGCTCGGTGGGGTGGGCGGCCGCGGCGCTCGACCTCGGCTCGGTGGCCGGCCCGGCCGCCGGCGCGCTCGTCCTCCTGCCGCTCCTGGGCACGAAGTGGACTCTCGCCGGCTTCGGCGCCGCCGCCGTGATCGTCGCGGGGATGCTGGCCTTCTGGGCTTCGCGCAGCGGGGCCAGGCTCGGCCTGGCCGGGCGCTGGCTGATCATCCTTGCGCTGCCCGCGGCGGTCCTGCCGGCTGCGCGGGCCGGGCTCTATGGCCCGGAGGCCCCGGCGGGCCCGGCCCGTGCCGGCGCGGAGGTGTCCGTGGATTGGCATGACGAGGGGTTGGAGGCGGTGGTGACCGTCGCCGAGGGTTTCGAACCCTGGGAGGACCGGAACGTCCGGCGCCTGTACATCGGTCACCGCATGCAGGCCGACGACACGACGCCGTGGCTCCGCGTCGAGAAGAGGATGGGGGCGCTGCCGGCGCTGCTCTGCCCGGCTGCGGCCGGCCGGTCGTTGCACATCGGCCTGGGCTCGGGCGTCACCGCGGCGTGGAGCGCCGCGGCCTCCCCTGGCCGCAAGGTCGAGTGCGCCGAACTCGTGCCCGGAGTCGTCCGCGCGCAGGAGTTCTTCCGGCCGCACAACTCGCGCGGACCGGTAACCGTCACGATTGTCGACGGCCGCGCGCGGCTTCTGGCCGAGCGCGGGCGGTTCGAGCTCATCGTCACCGACATCGTTTTCCCGGAGGACGCCGGCGCCGGCGGGCTCTTCTCGGTCGAGTACTTCCGGCTGGCCCGGAGCCGCCTGGCTCCGGGCGGCGTCTTCGCCCAGTGGCTGCCGCTCTTCCAGCTGCCGCCGGAGGCGTTCCGGGCGGTGGTGCGCTCGTACCTGGAGGTCTTCCCGGACGCGACGCTCTGGGCCGGGTGCCTTGACGCCAACCGGCCGGTGGCCATGCTGTTGGGCTCGGGCCGTGCGGCCCCCGACGAAGTCCTCGATCCGGCCGGGCTCGCCGCGCGGATAGCGTCAGCCGAGGCCGCACGGGCGGACCTCGCCGGGTTGGGCCTCGACTCGCCGGAGGCGGTGCTCTCGCACTTCGTGGCCGGCCCGGAGCGGCTGCGCGAGCTCGCCGGAGCGGGGGCGCTCTCGAGCGACGACCGACCCCTGGTGGAGATGCTCGCGGCCGGCGCGCCGGACGTGCACGCCAACTGGGGCGCGGTCAACCTCGGGCTCCTGCTGGACGCCTGGCAGTCGGCGTCGGCCCTGGCCGGCCGGGATCTCGATTTGGCCGGGCGCGTGGAGGCCCGGCGCGAGCCGCGGAAGATGCTGGCCCGGTCCGGTCTGTGGCTGGCCGGCGACGGCGACGTGGACATGAGCGTCGAGGCCCTGGCCGCCCTGCGCCGGGCCCGCGAGCTGAGTCCCGGGGATCCGGACATCGGCTACGCGCTTTGGTGCGAGCTCGCCAACCTGGCTCATGGGCTGCTGGAAAGCGGCCATCCGCAGCCGGCCCCGGCCCGCGGACTGCTTGAGGAGGCCCTCAAGTGCGGGCCGACGCGCGATTTCATCGCCCGGGACCTGGCCAGGGCCGATGCACTGCTGCGCGGGGGACGCTGAGGCAAGACGAATAAGAGAGGAGCCGTCTGCCCTCCTCTATGATCTGATCCGGGTCACCTCTCCGAAGCGGGCCGCCTCCGCGGCCGGGGTCAGCTGCCGGATGACCGGCGCGTGGGTGACGAGCAGGACCCCGCCGCCGAACTTCAGCCGGCCGGGCCAGCCCTTGTCGAGCCAGGCGTCCTCCCGCAACCACATGGCGCTCTCGACGCGCGGCTCCCGGCCGAGGCCCTCCCAGGCGATCCTGGCGGTCTCCTCGCAGCGCACGGCGGGGCTGTGCAGGATCAGGCCGATGCGCACGTTCCCCAGCCTCGCGGCGATGGCCGCCGCCTGCAGCCGGCCCTCGTCCGAGAGCCGTCCGTCCGTCGGCCGATAGTGACAGTGGCGCGCGACGAAGACGACCGGCTGTTCGACCTCTTCCATGGCGGACGCTCCTGGCGGCCCTCGGCAGCCGGACGCTCTCGGCGCATCCTCCGGCTCCGGCCGCTCCAGCTGCTCGGGAAGTATCCGTGCATCCCTTCCCAAGTCAAGGCTGGGGGGATCGGGCAGGAGTGCATCACACACCGGGGAGGGCGTTCCCAAACGGCGGAGGGGCGATGGCGCTCAACAGCCAACAGCCAACAGCCAACAGCCAACAGGTAACAGCAAACGTCCAACAGTCAATGCCGGTGACCCGAGAAAGGAGCCGGCCATGTCGGGGCGCTTGTCCACGTCTTGTCGCTTCGCCTTAGTTGACCTGTTCCCTTATCGGGTGCTTGACGTTGTCTGTTGGTTGTTGGCTGTTGGACGTTGGTTGTTGGTTGTTCGTCTCTCGTATGCTCGAAGATCGTTACCCACTTGCCAGCCGAACGCCGCAGCAGGGCCATACACGATCCTCCCCTCTGTGTCCATCGGTGTCCATCGGTGTCCATCTGTGGCCGGCTGAACGCGGGTCCTTTCCCGTTGATCCGCCGAAGGTTGCGCGCGCCCCTGCGACTGTGGACAATCCTGCGGGATTTCCGCGCCTTTTCCGCGCATGATTCCCGGCCCGGACCGCGCATAGGGAGGTGAGATGCAGCCCGCCGAGAACGAGAACTGGGAACGGCTGCGCGAGGAGCTGCTCGCGGCCGTCCGCAAGGGCGAGGAGACGCCACTGAGGCGCTTCCACGACGGGCATTTCGGGGAGGTCTACAGGTACGTGCTCTGCCGGGTCGACGGGAACCACTCCGACGCCGAGGAAGTGACCGCGGACGTGTTCTACCAGGCCTTCCGCGACGTGGCCGGCTACGACGGCCGCACGCCGCCGGCGGCCTGGCTCCGCGGCATAGCCCGGCACCGGGTCGTCGACTTCTTCCGCCGCCGCGGCGCCCGCCCGGTGGTGGAGCTGGTCTTCAGCCGTTTCGACGAGGAGTTCGCCCGCCGGCTCTTCGACCTGGAGGCCGCCGAGCTTCCCGAGGCGGAGATCGAGCGCGCCGAGCTCGGCCGGGTGGTCGAGCTGGTGCTCTCCGAGCTCCCCCGGGACTACGAGAAGGTCCTGCGCCTGCGCTACCTGGAGGGCCGCCCGGTGAAGGAGCTGGCCGAGGCGCTTGCGACCACGCCCAAGGCCGCCGAGGCGCGGCTGTGGCGGGCGCGCACCGCCTTCTGCGAGGCCTTCCGGCTGGCCGGCAGGAACCTCGACTTCGACGTCGACTTCAGCCTAAGCCCCGCCGGCGAAGGGAGCCGCTCATGAGCCCCGCCAACGACAGCCCGAACGGCAACCTCGACCGCAACATCGGCCGGCTGCTCTCCTGCGCGGGCGAGCCCGGCGCGCCGACGCCCGGCGCGGCCGACCGCGTCTTCGCGGACGTGATGGGCCGGTTCGCCGCCGACCGGCGCTCGAGCTCGCGCCGCCGCTTCCTGACCAGGCTGGGCCTGGGCGCGGCCGTCGCCGCCTCGGTGGCCGCGGTCGTGATCGCGATCCACATGAGGCCGGGGACGATCGCTCCCCCGCCCCCGCCCCCGCCCGGCGGCGGGGTCGTCGTCCGGGAGATCCGCCCGGCGCCCGGCGCCTCGGCGCGGCAGGAGCTCGCCGACGGCAGCGTCGTCGAGGTGGCCGGCGGCTCGGACGTGAAGGTTATCACCTGGCCCGGCCGCTCCCGGCCGCTCGTCGAGCTCGCGCGCGGCGAGGTGACCTGCGACGTGGCCAAGGGCAAGGGACGCTTCACGGTCAAGACCCCGGTCGGCGAGGCCGTCGCCCTGGGTACCAAATACACGGTGAAGATCGAGGGGCCTGACGCGGCCCCCGGCGCGAAGGCGGCAGAAGGAGATGCGGCAGTGAAGACGAGAAGCCTGGCAGCGGCCCTGGTGATGACCGTCACGGTCCTGAGCGGCGAGGTCCTGGTGCGCGACCTGGCCGGAGTCGAGCAGCTGGCCCTGGCCGGCGCGCCGCCCGTCACGGTCGGCGAGAAGCCCGCGCAGGTCGCCGAAGTCGACAGGTGGAAGAGCGGCCAGCTCGTGCCGCGCCTGGCCGACGGGCGGCAGGGCGAGCCGCTCGAGGTCCGCAAGCACGCGGTCAAGGTGACCATCCGCGAGCAGATCGCCCACGTGGAGGTCGACCAGACCTTCTATAACCCCGGCGCGCAGCGCCTGGAGGGCACCTTCTACTTCCCGCTGCCGGCCGGGGCCACCATCTCGCGCCTGGCCATGTACGTCGGCGACAACCTCATGGAGGGCGAGATCGCCGAGGCTCAACGCGCGCGGCGGACCTTCGAGGCGCTGCTGGTCCAGCGCCAGGATCCGGCGCTCCTGGAGTGGGCTGGCGGCAACAACTTCAAGATGCGCGTCTTCCCCATCGAGCCCAAGAGCGAGAAGCGCGTCCTGATCAGCTACTACCAGGTCCTGAAGCGCGAGGGCGGCAAGATCGCCTTCAGCTACCCGCTGATCTCCGACTCGCTCCAGACCCACCCGGTCGGCAGGATCGAGATCAAGGCCACGGTGGACTCGACCCCGGAGATCCTCGGGGCCGCGACGCCCGGCGCCAAGGCCGAGGTCGCCGCCGGCAAGAACCATCTGGAGGCGACCTACGCCGCCGATAAGGTCGCGCCCGAGAAGGACTTCAATCTCGAGTACCGCGTGGCGCCTGGCCAGGGCGAACTGGTGGTCGTGCCCTACTGGCACGAGCGCGACGGCGAGGGCTACTTCCTGATGATCTTCTCGCCGCAGCTCGAGGAGATCGACTCCGAGAAGACCCGCTCCAACCGGTTCGTCTTCGTGCTCGACAAGTCCGGCGGCCTGGGGGCGAAGCACCTGGCCCTGGGCGTCAAGGCGGTGAAGACGGCGCTGGCCCAGCTCCGGCCCGGCGACCGGTTCGGCATCGTGGCCTACGACGCCTTCGCCCGGAAATTCACCGAGGATCTTCAGAACGCCTCGGCGGCCAACGTCAGGGCCGCCGGCGAGTGGCTGGACAAGCTCGAGGCCCTGGGGGCGAGCGACCTGGGCGCCGCCTGGAAGTCCGCCGCGGAGCTCGCCGGCAAGGGAGCCGGCGAGACGCAGGTCGTCTACGTGGGCTCGGGCCTGTCCACGCTCACCAGCACCAAGACCGGCCGGCTCCTCGCCGACGCCGGGTCGGCCCTGGCCGGCTGCGACGTGCGCATCCACTGCCTGGCGCTCGGCGGGGTGAGCGACGCTGAGTTCCTGGCGGAGCTGGCCCGCAAGCACAGCGGCACGGTCCGGCCGCTCTCGGGCGCCGAGGACGTCGACGAGCACGTCGGCGAGCTGATGAGCGATTACGGCTGGCCGCTCTACAAGGACGTGCGCATGGACTTCGAGGGCGCGGGCGTCGCCGAGGTCTACCCGGTCTGGTTCCCGAACGTCAGCGCCGGCCGGCAGCTCTTCGCCTTCGGCAAGTACCTGAACCAGGGCAAGGCCACGGTGCGGCTCACGGCCAGCTACAAGGACCGGCCCTACGCGAAGGAGTTCGCGGTGGACCTGGCCGGCGAGAAGGCCGACAGCTTCGTCGCCAAGCTCTGGGCCACGCGGAAGATCGAGCACCTCCAGCAGGAGCTGGCCCTGGCCGGGCCCGAGCGCGCCGAGGGGCTCAGCCGCACGGTGATCGAGACCTCCAAGCGCTACCGGGTGATGAGCCAGTACACCTCCTTCATCGTGCTCGAGACCGCCGAGGACTACCTGCGCTTCGGCATCGAGCGCCGCCGCGACGAGTTCGGCGAGGCCGGCGCCGACGGCTACGAGGTCCTCGAAGGGCTTGCGCTCGAGGACTGCGAGTACGGGGTGGCCGGCGCGACGGGGACGGCCGAGGGAAAATGGAAGTACGAAACCGGACGGGTGCTCAAGCAGGCAGATAAGGGAGGGGCCGAGAGCGAGGCCCTGCGCCGCGCTTCGGTCGACCGCGAGGGGCGCTTGGCTTTCGCGGTCGAGAAGTCCGCCTCCAGAGACAAGGCCGACGCGAATGCCCTGGCGCCGGAAGCGCCGCCACCTCCCCCCGCTCCCGGGATGGCAAAGAGTCTGGCTGGGGCCGACGACGCGATTGGGGAAGCCTCGGGCGGCGGCCGCAAGCGGGCCACCGCGCGTTACGGCGGCCGGGCCGCGGACTTCGACACCGACGTCCTGGCCTGGGCCCGGCAGGACATCTTCCCGGTCTTCGGCCCTACCGAGCTCGGGGGACTGCCGCGCGACTGGAAGGCGAGCGACCCGAAGGCCATGGAGATCCTCAAGGCCATCTCCGGGCAGTTCGAGAGCCTGGCCGTCAGGGTCAGCGCCTTTGCGCTCGACAAGGACGGCAAGGAGGCGAAGCAGGGCCGCGAGTGGACGGTGCTCTTCGACGCCGCGGCCGGCACCTTCGTGAGCTACAAGCTGGGCGACGACCACAAGGACGTCTGCGACGGCGCGACCCGCTTCCAGCTCTTCCCGACCCTGAAGTACGCGGCCCGCCGCGCGGCGACCCGGAGCGACCTCCTCGACCTGATGGGCGCGCTCCCCGGTTACCTCGCCCCCTGGGCGGAGCAGCTCGACCGCCAGTGGCTCGTCTCCGTCGAGAAGCGGGAGGAGGGAGGCCCGGTCGTGCTCAAGCTCGTCCGGCGCCACAACGCCAACACCTACACGCTCCTCCACCTCGACTCCGCCAGGGGGCCGGTCTCGAAGATCGAGGTCTTCGAGGAGCGCTGGGATCGCGGCGGCCGCCACGCCTTCAAGGCCCGGACGGTCACCTGCGAAGAGGTCAAGGAGGTCGGCGGCGTGAAGATCCCCACCGTCTTCAAGACCGTGAACCACGGCGAGTCGCAGCCCGGCCGGGTCGTCCGGAAGGAAACGGACGGGTCCGGCAGGGTCGTAATGGAGCGCGTCGAGGCCGCGCCGGAGGGCGCCGCGAGCGTGATGCGCCTCTCGGACCTCAAGGTCAACTTCAAGCCGGCGGCCGACGAGTTCAAGGTCGAACTGCCCAAGGACTGGGCGGTGCGTTCGCTCGACGCCGCGCCCCGTGGCGGGGACGCCAAGCCGGTCAGCGGCGTCGTCAACCCCTCGCCCAACAACGGCGGCTGGGGCGGGAGGCGCTGAGCGGCGCCGTGGCTGGCGCGGACGGGCGCTGCGGAACCGGGCTCCGGAGCCTGCGGGCGACGGAGCCCCGGTTCGTTTCCAGGGCGGAGTCGGAGATGGCCGGTAGACCAACCACAGAGGACACAGAGTACACGGAGGACAACGGCATGATTTCTTGCTCGAATTCAAGAAACCCAGTATCCCACCTCTGTGTCCTCTGTGTCCTCTGTGGTTCAATGCTTCTCGCCGTTCCCCCGCTGGCGGGGGAGATGTCCCTGGCCGAGGCCCAGGGCATCCTCGCCGAGGAGAAGGCCGACGCCAACCTGCTATTCTCGCTCTCCTTCTATTTCGAGCAGGCCGGGCGGCCCTTCTCGGCCATCCGTGCGGTCGAGCGGGCCATCGAGGCCGACCCCAAGGTGCCCGGTTTCCACGCGCGGCTGGGGCAGTTGCTCGCCTCCCGGAAGCGCCTGAAGGAGGCGGCCGCCGCCTACGGCCGGGCTGCGGACATGGACCCGGCGACCAAGTCGTTCCGGGCGGCCGAGGCCCGGGCGCTCTCGGCGTGCTGGATGCTCCCGGACGCCGCGCGCTCCTGGCGGACGCTGCTCGACGTGGCGGCCACGCCCGAGGAGGTCAAGGACTCGGCGCGGAACCTCGCCGGGATCCGCAACCAGATGGCCGACCCGGCCGGCGCCGAGGAGGCCTGGACGGTCGCCCTGGGCAAGCTCGAGGCCTGGGATGACCGGCTGTACGCCGCCGATCAGGCGTCGTCGGCCATGCTCGTCGGGAAGGCCCCGGCCCGGGCCATGAACTTCTGGGAGGCGCTGCTCGAGAAGGAGGCCGAGTGGACGCGGCGTGCGGCGATCGCCGAGCAGCTGGCGGGGGTTGCCGCCCATCCCGCGGCCCTGTTCGGGCAACAGGGCGGCTACTTCGAGCGCGCCGAGAAGGCCTGGCGCAAGCTCCTCGACGACGCCCAGGCCGGCCCGGACAAGCAGCGCGCCGCCCTGGCCGTGGCCGGGATCGAGTTGCGCTCCAGCTCGCCTGAGCAGGCCGTGGCCGTGCTCGAGCCGGTGCTCTACGCCGGCGAATGGGCCGGGAACCTCTCCGTGGCCGACGCACTCGCCCGGGCCCACGCTGCGCGGGGCGACGCCGTTGCGCGCATGAAGCTCTGGCGCGAGTTCCTCGAGAAGAGCGGCGACTACTCCCAGCGCTCGCAGGTTGCCGAGCGCATCGCCGGCTGCATCGAGCCCCCCGGGGAGCTCGTCAAGTTCCGGCAGGAGATGGCCGCGGCCTTCCCCGCGGAGGCCTCCGCCCACGAGCTTCTGGCCCGAGCGTTGGCCGCCGCCGGACGGCCGGTCGAGGCGGTCGACGCCTACGAGGCGCTCCTGCCGCTCGTGAAGCGCCGCAAGGGTTACGACGTAGGCCACGAGTACGGCTACTGGCAGGAGATGGTCCGGCACTGCGCCGACGCCGACCGGCCCGACCGGGCGCTTGAGCTGATGCGGAACCGCTTCGCGGCGGTGGATGACCACTGGCAGGTCGTCCAGTGGCTGAACAGGCTGCGCAATTCCTGCGGCGAGTATGCGGCGCTGAACGCCGCCGACCGCCTGGCCGAGTCCGGCGGGGTCCGCCGGCTGGGTGCCGGGCAGTTCCTCCTGGGTTCCGTGGGCAGCGGCGAGGCGGCGCGGCCGCTCCTCGAGGCTGCCGCGGCCGACAAGGGGCTCAAGCGCGAGCTCCGGCAGGAGGCGCTGCGGTCCCTGATGGGCGTGGCCCGGAACGGCGCCGAGCGCGCGGAGCTTGCCCGCCGGATGGTCTCGGTGGGCGGAGACAACCGCTGGGAGCAGGGCCGGCTGCTGGGCACGCTCGCCGGGTGCCTGGCCGGCCAGGGCGCGATCGAGGAGGCCGCCGAGGCGGTCCGCCAGGCCGACAAGGTCCGCGAGAACAGCTGGCGCGCCGGTCCGGACGTGCTCAACCAGATGGCCGGCGGCGTCTTCCAGGGCAGCCGGGTCGGGCCCGGGCTGCGCACGGCCGAGGGCCAGAAGAAGGCCGAGGACGCGGCCGAGAACCTCTACAAGGACCTTGGCGGAGAGCTCCAGGGCGGCTACGCCCAGGGCTTCGCCGCGCTCCTCGGGAACCTGGCCGAGCTCCACGCCAGGCGCGGCGACTACGACGGCGCCGTCGGGTTCCTGCACCGGATGTGCGCGGTGCGCGACTCGAGCGGCCTGCGGCTCGCCGCCGCGGAGCTCCTCGAGCGCCAGGGCGCCGACGAGAAAGCTCTGGCCGAGCACCTGGCCTACGCCGACGCGCTCGCCGCCGAGCATGCCGACGCGCTGCGGCGTCTCAAGCGCGAGGAGTGGCACGGCCTGCCCGGCGTCGACGGGCGTTTCCTGAACCACCTCGAGGCCAAGGGCAGGGACGAAGCCTACGTCCGGCACGCCGGCGAGCGGATGGAGAAGCTCTCCGGCCGCGACCGCGAAGGGGTCGCGGATGTGCTGCTCGCCTTCGATCGCCAGCGCAATCGCCCCGAGGACATGCAGGAGGTCCTCAAGAAGCTGAAGGCCTGGGGCCACGGATCGCGCTTCTACTCCGGCCAGGAGCAATGGGCCGCCAAGGCGATCGAGATGAAGAACGCCGCCAGCCAGGCCGACGCCCAGCGCCGCGAGCAGTTGCTGAAGCAGGCCGCGGAATGGGAGAAGCGCCTGGCCGCGAACCCCGAGGACTACGGCGCGGCGATCAACGCCTACAAGACCTACGTGCTCCTCGGGCGCAAGGAAAGCGACGGGCGCAAGTTCCTCGACCGGGTCAAGGAGACCGCCGAGAAGCATCGCGACCCGCTGGTCCTCGAGCTCTGGGGCCGCGAGCTGATGCTCGAGAAGATGTACGCCAACGCGGCCAAGGCCTTCGAGCTGGCCGCCGCCGTCACCGGCCGGCGCACCGACTACGAGGAGTCCATCGTCTCGGCCCTGGAGCTCTCCGGGAAGCACCGGGAGGCCGTCGTCCTGGCGCTCGACTCCGTGGAGGAGGGCCGTCGCGGCGGGCGCGGCTTCCGCACCGTCGAGCAGATCCTGGACATGGCCGAGCGCTCCGACAACCTCAAGCACCTCCACGCCGAGGCGAAGAAGCGGGTGGCGGCCGCGGCCAAGGCCGCCCGGCCTCTTCGCGAGGAGATGGCCCGGCTCGCCCTGCGCCTGGCCTGGGACAACGCCGACGACGAGCTCGCCGGCGCGGCCATCGACGCGCTGGCCGTCCAGGCCTCCGACCCGGCCAGGCCCTGGCAGAACGAGTGGCAGCTCAACCAGCTGGCCGAGCGCGCCGTCGAGCGCCGCCGGTTGGCCGACGCCATCCGGGTGTGGAAGCTCATCCTGGACTCGCACGCGGCGGCCGGTTACGAGTCGGACGTCTCCGAACACCAGGCCCTGGCCATGCAGTTGCTCGAGGTCGGGCGGGGGGCCGAGGCCGCCGGGGTGATGTTCTCGGGACTCTCCCGCGCTGGACAGGGCCTCGGTGCGGCGCCGCGCCCGCGGCCCGGGCCGCGGCCTTTGCGTGGCGGAGCCGCCGACGCGCCCGCTGCCGGCCCGGCTGCCGGCGGCGCGCCGCTGATGCGCCGCGAGGTCAGCCTGCCCTGGACGGTGGCCGTCCTCTCGCTGGCCGCGCGCGAGGCGGAATCGGGCGGCAAGGACTTCCGTGAGGCCGCCGGCGACCGCCTGACCGCGCTGATCGAGGCCGAGATGGGGCTGCTCGCGAAGAACCCCGCCGGGTACGCCGGTCCGGTCCTGGGGGTTGACTCCGCCCTGGGGCTTCGCGAGCGCGTGACCGGCGCATTCCGCGCGGCTGCCAGGGCCGAGGGCGCGTCGACCGCGGACCATCTCGCCCTGGCCACCCGGCTGGTGAGCCTGGCCACCGTCGCGCCGGCGGAGAAGCGGCCGAAAGGCATCGAGTTCAAGGAGATCGACGCCGAGTGCCAGGCGGCCGCCGGGAGCGCCGAGCCGTCCCGCAAGGGAGCGACGCTCCTGGCCATCGCCCGCCTCCACCGGCAGCTTCTCGCCGGGGAAGAGAAGGACCGGCTGCCCGGGGCGGGCCCGGAGAAGGCCCTGGCCGCCTACGAGGCGGCGGCGGGCGCCGGCCTCGAACGCTGGGGCCTCGACGCGCTTCACGAGGCGCTGGAACTCGCCCGGAAGCACAAGGCCGCGGAGAAGGCGCTGGCCTACGCGCGCAAGCTGCACGAGGCCTTCCCCCGGGACCCGGCCATGCGCCAGGCGCTGGCCGGCGCGCTTCTGGCCGCCGGCGAGATCAAGGAGGCGCTGGGGCTGCTCAACGGCGGCCTCGAGAAGAATTCGACCCCGCAGGACTTCCTGAACGCCGCGGAGCTCTGCCTGACCGCCAAGGAGCCGCCCGCGGCGGAAGCGGCCGCCGGCGCTGCCGACTTTCTCAAGTCGGCCATCGCCGCCTACATCGAGGAGGTCGGCACGCAGGTCGACGCCGGGGGCCGGCCGCTCCCCGACGCCGAGCTCGGCCGGCTCCAGGGGCGGCTGTCCGCGGCCTCGGCGGCCGAGGGACGTCCGGAGGCGGCGCTGGCCGCGCTGATCGAGTCGCTCGCCAATGCCGGCGAGGAAGAGGTGCCTGGGCCGGAGACCGCGGCGCTCCTGGCGGCGGCTTACGCCAGGGCCGGCAAGACCGCGGAGCTCCTGGCCGGAATGGAGGAGAAGGTCAGGGCCGACCCGAAGAGCCTCAACCTGCGCCTGGCCCAGGCCACGGTGCTGGAGAAGGCCGGCAAGCCCGGCGAGGCGGCCGCTGCGCTGGCCGTGGCGAAGAGCCTCAAGCCCGAGCTCTCCATCGTGAAGCGCCTGGTGGAGATGCTCCGCAAGGCGGGACAGGCCCGCGAGGCCCTGGCCGAGTGCCGCGACTGGGCCGCGTCCTTCCCGCGCGACCCCGAGGCCTACAAGGCCATGGCCGGGGTCTACCGCGAACTGAAAGATGAGGAGGGCGAGGTCGCGGCGCTGACCATGCTAGTCGAGGTGGCCCCGCGCGAGGCGGCCAACTGCCGGCAGGTGGCGGTGCTCTTCGCCGGCCGCAAGGACTGGCCGCGCGCCACGGCGCTCATGGAGCGGGCCGTCGAGCTCCGGCCGGAGGAGCCCTACCGGCACGTCGACCTGGCCGAGGTACTGTATATGTCCGCCGCGGACGCGGAGGTACAGCGTGCTGCGCCCCTGCTCGAGCGCGCCGCGGGCATCTGCCGGGACGCCCTTTCGCGCGACTGGGAGAAGGGGCTCAGCCCGGAACTGCTCGCGCGCATGCCGCCCTGGAAGGGCACCTTCGAGGTGCGGGCCAGCTCGCTGCTCGGCGATGTCAGCGAGGCCCTGAAGAAGCCGGAGGAGGCCGCGCGAGCCAGGCTCGGCGTCCCGGCCGGCTACAAGCGGCCGGAGCTCGAGAAGGCCGTGCCGGTTCCGGGCGTCGCCGGCAATCCGTGGGCGCTCCGGACCGCGGTGCGCCGGGGCGGGTGGATCGAGGAATGATCGCCGGAGGAAGCACTGGCGGGCGCGGCCGTCCGGAATAGAATGTCGCGCGGCCAAGGGGAGAGACGCTCATGGCGGCGATGATAGGCAAGGGCAAGAGCTGGCTGTGGTGGCTGGCGGGATTCCTGTGCGCGCTGGTCTTCGGCAAGAGCGCGACGGCCGCCGAGCCGGCCACCGAGAAGTACGGGGTCCGGCCCCGGCCCCCCATCGAGGTGCCGGATAAGCCCAAGGCGCCGGCGAGCCTCGAGGAGTCGGCCGACTGGAAGGTCGTGGTCGAGGCCTGGGCTTTCTGCAAGCCCCTGGCCGACAGCGGCAAGAGCACCACGGCCCAGCGCAAGGAGGCCGTCGAGAAGCTCCAGGCGGCCAGGGAGGCCGCCGGGCGCCTGCCCCAGGCCGGGCTGCTGGCCGCGGCCGAGTCGGAACTGCTCTCCGCCGAGGCCGACAAGCTCAAGGCCGACATCCACCGCGAGCCGCCGACCGACTCGAAGGTGCTCTGCTACGACGTGGCCATGCTGCCTCCGGCCCACCAGAGCTTCGCGCGGCTGTCCGCGCGGCTGCCGCTTCTCGAGAAGCTGGCCGAGGGCGGCAAGGTCCACCCGGCGGCGCTCGAGAAAGTGCTGGCCACGGTCGAGTCCGACGTGGCCGTCCTCTCGGACGAGAAGCAGCTTGCCGCCCTGCGTGACGGAAAGGCCAGGGACGAGGCCGCGAAGACGCGCGACGCGGTCAAGGCCCAGGTGGAGAAGCTCAAGAAGCTGCTGGGGACCGGAAAGAATTAGCCACAGATGAACACAGATGGACACAGATCGGGATGGTTGTCAAACAGCACCCGGAATCCCATCTGTGTTCATCCGTGTGCATCTGTGGCAAAGGTGTTTCTGCCGTGGTTGTTCCCTGGAAGCTAGGAGGCTGGACATGGCGGCGATGATCGGCAAGGGCAAGAGCTGGTTGTGGTGGCTGGCTGGGTTCGTGTGCGCGCTGGTCCTCGGTCCGCGCGCCGGGGCGGTCGAGGCGCCGGCCCCGGTCTACGGCATGCCCGTGCCCCCTCCGGACGACCGGCCTCCGGCCGATGCCGACGCGCAGAAGAAGGCTGACGAGCTGGTCTCGGGGTTCCTGGCACCGGTGCCGGCCCCCGCGCCGCCGGCGGCCGCCAAAGCCGAGATCGATAAGCTCATCGCGGACTTCGGCTCCGATGACCCCAAGGTGCGCGAGGCGGCCTCGGCGGCCGTGGTCAAGCAGGGCGTCGCGGCCCTCGGGCAGCTGCGCGAGGCCCTGGCCAGCAAGGACGCCGAGGTGGCCGATCGCGCCAGGACGGCCATCGGGGCCATCGAGGCGGCGGTGCGGGCCCCGCAGGTCGAGGAACTGAAGAAGCTGGGCACTGCCGGACAGACCGCCCTGCGCGGCAAGTGGACCGAGGCCAATCGGGCGGCGCTGACCGCCGAGAAGGCCGCCGAGGATGCCGACAAGGCCGGCAAGCCCGAGGAGGCGGAGAAGCTCCGGGCCGAGGCGAAGGTCCAGCGCGAGCGCGCCGCGACGCTATCCACGCTCCTGCGGCAGGTGGGCCCGCAGGTGCCGGTCATGAAGTACGGCGTGGTTCCCAGGCTTCAAGTGGAGTAGTCCGGAGCCGGGTTCCGGCCGTCCCGGCGGGGGTGCGCGACGAGTCGGGCGGAGCAGCAACGTTCTCCCTCCGCTGTGCTGCGTCAATCTGCCGTTTCCAAAGCCCAAAGCCCAAAGCCCAAAGCCCGACCAAGGCTGCCATTCAGGGTCGTTCTCATTGACAACGGTGGGCGGCTCCCGGCTCGCACGGCTCGATGCCTGCAGAGCGGTTGAGAGCCGAGCCGCTGGCGCTTCCCCTTTCTCTTGTTGTCGGGCCGGCGGGTGTTATACTCCCGCGCGTACCCCCTTTTAAGGAGAAGTGCACGTGGCCAAGACGGTAATCGCAGCCCAGCTCTACACGGTCCGCGAGTTCACCAAGACCCCCGAGGACTTCGCCCAGACGCTCCAGAAGGTCCGGCAGATCGGCTATCAGGCGGTGCAGCTGTCCGGCCACGGCCCCATCGAGGCCAAGGAGATCAAGAAGAGCCTCAAGGCCGCGGGCCTGGTCTGCTGCGCGACCCACGTCAAGACCGATCAGTTCACCGACGCGCTCGACCAGCTCATCGCCGAGCACCAGCTTTGGAAGTGCAAGTTCCCGGGCATCGGCGGCTTCTTCAAGGCCCCGGCGACCGCCCAGGACTTCATCGACTTCGCGAAGAAGTTCGACCCCATCGGCGCGAAGCTCCGCGAGCAGGGCATGAGCTTCCTCTATCACAACCACCACCACGAGTTCACCAAGTACGAGGGCAAGCTGGCCATCGAGCACCTCATGGACAACTCCTCGGGCGAGAACGTCACCTTCGAGCTCGACACCCACTGGGTGCAGCGCGGCGGCGGCGACCCGGCGGCCTGGATCGCCAAGGCGGCCGCGCGCGGCCCGATCCCGGTCCTGCACCTCAAGGACATGACCATCAGCCCGGTCGACAAGAGCCCGATGTTCGCCGAGGTCGGCGAGGGCAACCTCAACTGGCCCTCGATCCTCAAGGCCGCCAAGAAGGCCAAGGTCCGCTGGTACGTGGTCGAGCAGGACAAGTGCGAGCGCGACCCGTTCGAGAGCCTGGCCATCAGCTACCGCAACCTGACGAGCTGGGGACTCAAGTAATCCTCGCAGTCTCCCTCTCCCTCCGAGGAAGAGGGATAGGGTCAGGGTCGAGTTGGTACTTCCCTGCAGTTTCCCTCTCCCCTTGAGGGAGAGGGTTGGGGTGAGGGGTTAAGCCCCGGCCCACCCCTCACCCCCTGCTCTCTCCCTCAGGGGGAGAGGGAGTCTGAGCGGAAGGGAATCGTCATGAACCCCCGCGAAAACGTGCTCCGGGCCGTCCGTTTCGAACGGCCCGAGCGCATACCCATGGATTTCCACGTCAGCCCGGCGTGCTGGAACCACTACGAGCAGTCGGCCCTCGAGGACCTGATGGCCTCGCACCCGCTGCTCTTCCCGGGCTTCGAGCCGCGCGAGCGTCCATACCGCCCGAAGCTCCCGCCCTGGCAGATCGCGGGGCAGCCTTACACCGACCCCTGGGGCTGCGTGTGGCAGACGGCCGAGGACGGCATCACCGGCGCGGTGGTCAAGGGGCCGCTCGAGGACTGGGCGGCCTTCGACGGCTACCGCCCGCCAGATCCGAACGCCAGCTGGGGCTGGGCCGAGCGCGACTGGGCCAAGTACGCCCGAAGCATGGCCGCGACGCGCGCGGCCGGGCGCTTAGCCCGGGACGGGCTGCGCCACGGCCACACCTTCCTGACGCTGACCTACCTGCGCGGCTACGAGAACCTGGTCTTCGACATGGTCGACGAGGAGCCCCGGCTCCCGAAGCTCATCGCCATGGTCGAGGAGTTCAACCTGGCCAACGTGAAGTCGCTGCTGGCCTCGGGCCTGGACATGATCGGCTACCCCGAGGACCTGGGGATGCAGCAGGGTCCGATGATCTCGCCCGAGCACTTCGTGAAGTACATCAAGCCGACCTACCGGCGGCTGATCGCCCCGGCGCGCGAGGCGGGCGTGGCCATCCACATGCACTCCGACGGCGACATCCGGGACCTGGCCGACCACCTCATCGAGGGCGGGGTGCAGGCCCTCAACCTCCAGGATCTGGTCAACGGCATCGACTGGATCGCCGCGAACCTCAAGGGCCGGGTCTGCATCGACCTGGACGTCGACCGTCAGAAGGTCACGCGCTACGGCACGCCGGCCCAGATCGACGCCCTGATCCGCGAGGAGGTCGAGAAGCTCGGCTCGCCCGAGGGCGGGCTGATGATGCTCCACGGGATGTACCCGGGCGTGCCGCTCGAGAACGCCAGGGCGCTCATGGACGCGATGGAGAAGTACGCGGGGCACTGGGCGGGTTGAGTTCCCATCCTTACAGTTTCCCTCTCCCCTTGAGGGAGAGGGATAGGGTGAGGGGTTAAGCCCAGGCACACCCCTCACCCCCGCCCTCTCCCTCAAGGGGAGAGGGGGACTGAGCGGACTCGAAGAGGTCACTGCGCCTGCGCAGTGACCTCTTCTATCATGGCCACCAGGTTCTCGACCGGCGCGTCGCCGGGGACGGCGTGGGCCGGAGCGAAGACCAGCCCGCCGGCCCTTCCCAGGTCCAGGAGCCTGCGCGCCTCGGCGCGGACCTCCTCCGGCTTCGCGAAGGGCAGCGTGCGCTGGGTCGAGAAGCCGCCGTGGAAGGCGAGCCGCCCGCGGTAGCGCCCTAGGAGCTCCGCCGTGTCCATCACCTCCGGCTGGAACGGGTTGAAGCAGTTGAGGCCGATCTCGACGAGGTCCTCGAAGAGCTCGTCGACGTCTCCGCACGAGTGGATGGAGACGAAGCGGCCCTCGGCGCGCACCGCTGCGTACATCCGCTCGAGCTCCGGCCGGATGAACTCCCGCCAGAGGTCCGGACCCATGAGCAGACCGCGCTGGGCGCCCCAGTCGTCGCCGAAGTGCACGGCGTCGACCTCGTGGCGCATGGCCCGGCGAACGTGGGCGATGTTCCAGTCGGCGATGGCCCGCAGCAGTTCGCGCACGAAGCCGGGATTCTCGTAGAAGTCGAGCATCAGCGGCTCCATGCCGCGGAGCGTCCAGGCGCGCTCGAAGAGCGAGAAACCCACGTTGAAGACCCGGAAGCGGTCCGGCCGCGCCTCGATGGCCGCCGGGATGCCCTCGAACCAGCGCTCGGCGCATGGGTCGGGCAGCGCCAGGCCCGCGAGCGTCGGCTCGGGGAGCACCCGGCCCTCGATCACGCCGATGTCCTTGTCGACGCTGCGGTTCCAGACCACGCCGAAGATGTCGCGCACCCGGTCGCCGCCGATGTCCTCCATGTAGCCCACGCCCGTGCCCAGGCCCAGGTAGTGGTTGCCGAGGACGCGTTCGAGGCTCTCCTTGCCGTAGTGGGCTTCGAGCTTCGCCTGCGCCGGCGCGGTGAAGCCCATCTGCCAGGGAACGTACGGGGGACGGCGGCCCTCGAAGACGGCGCGGACTACTTCGCGTTTGGTCATTGATGGAGTCTCCTTGAGTTGAGATGTGTCCTCACGCTACCATCAGGCACGCGACGAGAAGCAGAATCCTGGCGAAGAAACGCTGCGCGTTTCTTCACTCAGGAGTGCCCCCCCGCCCAAAGAATCGAACCCCGGACCCGGCCTTGCCTGCGTCAAGCATCGCCACCCTCTTCGAAGCAGCCACTTCCTCAAAGCCACCACCTGCTCCAAAGCCTATCCGATCTCCCTCGTCCGGGTCCATGGGCAAACGCGCCGGAAACATGGACATTCCTGCCAACATGGCCATAATGTCCACCCATGGGCAGGGACTCGGGCGCGATCGAGCTGATCTTCAGCGGCGAAGTCCAGGAGATCCTGGACCTCTTCACCGGCGTCTTCGACATCCGCATCGCCTACTACAGCCCCGGCGGCCGCGAGCTGCGCGCGGGCCTCGCGAAGGCCGGCTGCCGCTACTGCCGGCTGCTTCGCGAGCGCTGCGCGATGGAGCCGGAGTGCCGCGCGCTCGACCGCGCCAGGCGCGCCGAGGCCGCGAGGACCGGCCGGCTCGTCGCCTATCGCTGCCATGCGGGGATGACCGAGGCCATCGTGCCGGTGGCGCTCGGCGGCGGACCGGCCGGCTTCATCATGATCGGGCAGTTCCGGACGGGCGCGAAGGTGCCCGGTGCGATACTACGGCGCTGGCGCGCGGCCGGCGGCCAGGCGGATGATCTCGAGGCCGCCTTCCTCGAGGCCCCGGCCTACGACGAGCGCCGCGCCGGCGGGATCGTGAAGCTCTTCGAGCTCTTGGTGCGCTTCATCGTCTCGCGACGCATGGTGACCGTGGCGGGCCGCAGCCCGCTCGAGCCGCTCTTGTCCTACATGGAGGAGCATCCCGAGGAGCACCTGTCGCTCGCCGATGCCACGCGGATGACCTTCCGGAGCCGCTCGACGCTCTCCCACGCCTTCAAGCGCTCGCTGGGCAAGGGCTTGAAGCGCCATCAGACCGAGTTGCGCCTCAAGGCCGCCGACGAACTGCTCGCCTCGGAGCCCGGGTTAACCGTCGCCGAGATCAGCCGGCGGCTGGGCTACGCCGACCCGCTCTACTTCTCGCGGCTCTACCGCCGCCACCGCGGCCGGCCCCCGAGCGCGGGGAGACGCAAGTCAGCCACAGATGGACACGGATGAACACAGATGTTGATCAGGATGAGGGCTTGCGCCGGCGGGCACAGTCCATGCCCAATTCGAATCCGTGTTTATCTGTGTGCATCTGTGGCTCGCATCTGTGGCTTGATTCGCCCGGGTGTTGGCCTAGGATGAGCGGCGGCTGATTTCTTAGAGGAGAACCATGGCTTCCAGCATGCAGGCCCCGCGGGGCACCAAGGACATCTTCGGCCCGGAGTTCGACAGCTTCGAGGCGCTCGAGCGCGTGGCGGCCAACGTTGCGCGTATCTGGGGCTACGCCGGCATCCGCACGCCGGTCTTCGAGCATACCGGGCTCTTCGTCCGCTCGATCGGCGAGGCCACCGATATTGTCGAGAAAGAGATGTTCACCATCCCCCGGCAGTCCGAGAAGGAGGACCAGGACAGCTACACGCTGCGCCCGGAGAGCACCGCCGGCGTGGTCCGGGCCTACCTTGAGCACAACCTCCACAAGACCCAGGGGCTCGCGCGCTTCTTCTACATCGGGCCGCAGTTCCGCCGCGAGCGCCCTCAGGCCGGGCGGCTCCGGCAGTTCCACCAGATGGGCGCCGAAGTCCTGGGACTGCTCCGCGAGGCCAAGGGTGATCAGCCAGCTGCGCCCTTCACTGCCTACGCCGACGTGATCCTGCTCGCTGCCGAGATTCTCGCGCGCGCGGGACTCAAGGGGCTCCGGCTCAAGTACAACAGCGTCGGCTGCGCGAAGGCCGGCTGCCGCGATGTCTACCGCGAGAAGCTCAAGGCCGCGCTCGGCGCCCAGAAGGAGAAGCTCTGCGGCGACTGCCAGCGCCGGCTCGACCGCAACGTCTTCCGGGTGCTCGACTGCAAGAAGCCCAACTGCCGCACGGTCACGGCGGCGGTCTTGGCCGACGTGCCGCAGGAGTTCTGCTCCGACTGTCGCGCGCAGATGGACTTTGTCTCGCCGACGGTCAAAGATCTTCTGCCGGCCGGCGTCGAGGCCGCCCACGACGCCTACCTGGTGCGCGGGCTCGACTACTACACCGGCACGGTCTTCGAGTTCACCGCCGAGGGGCTCGGCGCCCAGGACGCGGTCGGCGGCGGTGGCAGCTACGACGGCCTCGTCGAGGAGATGGGCGGCCCGAAGCTCGGCGCCACCGGCTTCGCCCTGGGCTTGGAGCGCGTGCTCATGTCCCAGGATGCGGCCAAAGCCGCGCCGCCAGAGGCCCCGGCGGTCGTGCCCCTGGTCTACGTCGCCGCGGCGGCCGACTCAGTCGAGCCCTATAAGCTCGCCGTGAGCCTGCGCCAGGCCGGCGTCCGGACCGACTTCGACCTCACCGCGCCCTCGCGCGGAATCGGCAACCACATGAAGCGCGCCAGCAAGCTCTCGGCGCGCCTGGCCGTCATCGTCGGCGAGGACGAGCTCAAGGCCGGCGAGGTGGCCATCAAGGACATGGCCGGCGGGGAGCAGCGGCGGGTGAAGATCGTGGAGGCGGTGGGGGAGGTCAGGAAGGCGCTGGGTTGATCGCCCCGCGCCGCCGCGACTGCGAGGCCGCCCAGCGGGCGCAGGTTGAGGGCATCGCCATGGTAGGGGCGACCCGGCGGGTCGCCCCTACGGGGTTCTGCCGGGTGGCGGCGCGAAAGGCCGGCGCGTGAACCGCTGGGGCATCCCCGACTGGCTCGAGCAGGAGGTCCGGGCGCGGGACAAAGCCTGCGTCTACTGCGGCGTCCGAATGGTCGCGAAGGTGTCCCGCGGTGGTTCCCGGAAGTTCCTGGCCACCTGGGAGCACATCGTCAACGATGCCCGCATCGTCACTCTCGAGAACATCGCCCTGTGCTGTGCCCCCTGTAACTCGAGCAAGGGCGCCAGGAAGCTTGCCGAATGGCTGGAGTCGAGCTACTGCAGGGAACGAGGGATCGGCAGGGACGCGGTGGCGGTGGTGGTGAGAAGGGCGCTGGACTAGCGCCGCAGAAGGGGCAGCGCTTATCAGGAGGACCATCCTATGTCGTCCACATCCGAAACGCTCGGCCGGCGGTCCGTCCGTCTGAAGGACTACGACTACGCGGGCGCCGGGGCCTATTTCGTCACCATCTGCACGCAGAGCCATGCGTTGCTGTTCGGCGAGATCGCGGACGATGAGGTGCGGCCGAGCCCGGCCGGCGAGATCGTTCGCGACGAATGGGCGCGGACCGCCGACGTCCGCCCCGACGTCGAGCTGGACGCGTTCGTCGTGATGCCCAACCACCTCCACGGCATCATCATCATCACCGGCCATCCCGGTCCCACGGTAGGGGCGACCCGCCGGGTCGCCCCTACCGGGGTTCTATCGGGTGGCGGTGCGAGAGCCCGGCGCGTGAACCGCCGCCGGGGCATCTTTGGCTGGTCCAAGGGGGCGGCCGGCGATGCCGTCGAGATGGGGATGCGCGGAGGCAGGCCTTCCGGCTCCGGCTACTCCGCTTCGTCGCCGGCGTGTTGCTCGATCTCCGATCTGCCCAGCCAGTAGCATGCGAGCGCCGCCGGCACTTTGAGCGCCATCGGCCCCTGGCCGGCGGCCGACAGCGGCAGTACGCTGAAGTCCGCGATGTCCTTGGTGATGACATAGGCCCGGGCCACCTGTTTGGTCCCGCAAAACTCGGCCAGACCCTTGAGGGCGCCAAGGCCGGTGTCGGAGGATCGGTGCTTCACCTCGAAGGGCACGAGCCTGCCGCCGGCGTCGGCGATCACGTCCACCTCGTGGCCCTTGCGACCGCGCCAGTACGAGAAGCCGATGCTGGTCCGGTAGTAGCGCGTGTAGACGTGTTTGAAGAAGGCCGTCTCCACGGCGGTGCCCAGCGCGGTGTCGTCCTCCAGGAGCGCCTTGCCCTTGAGCAGCACGCTTGGACCGATGGCTGCATCGGCCAGATAGATCTTGGGCCGGCCCCTCAGCAGCTCCTTGCCGTAGCCGAAGGGCATCAGCCGGTAGATGAGATGCGTCGCCTCCAGGAGGTCTATGAAGCTCGACACCGTTGGGCGCTTGAGGGCGAGGTTCTTGCACAAATCGGGCAGGTCCAGCAGCCCGCCATCGTGCAGGCACAGGTACAGGAAGACCTGTTCGAGCTCCACGACCCTTCGCACCCCGAAGAGCGCGGTCATGTCGCGCTTGAGGGCCTTGTCGACGATGTCCTCGCGAAGAAGCTTTTGCGCCGTGGTCACGCTGTCGACCAGCGCGCTCTGCGGAAATCCGCCGCGCAGGAGATATTCATGGAAGAGGCCCACCAGCGGCCGGGCCGTCTCGGCCACCCGGATGAAGTCCGTCTCCGGCCAGTCGAAGAGCTTGGCGAGCGAAGACACCTCCGGCAGATCGGGCACCGGCGCCTTGCGCAGGTTGAGATACTCGAAGAAGGACATCGTGGCCAGCCGGATGGTCTGCCACCGTCCGATGCCCGACTCCAGACCCTCACGGGACAGCGGCGTGGCCGAACCGGTGACGGCGATCCGGCGGCGCTTCTCGAAATCGACCTGGTGTTTGAGCCAGGTCTGCCAGTCCTTGGTGATCTGAATCTCGTCGAGGAACAGGTACTCGGTACCTTCCTTCTGTGGCTCGAATTCGCGCCAGAGTTGCAGCAACCGCTCGATGCCGATCAGTTTGAGCAGCGGATGATCGAAGGTCGCGTAGAGGATGTTCTGCGGCGGCACGCCGCGGTCGAGCAGCTGATCTATCGCCTGAAGGAAGAGCGTGGTCTTGCCGACCTGCCGCGCTCCGGACAGCAGGAGCGCGCGCCCCGCCGGCGGATTCTCTGCCCACTCCGCGATCTCGTGAAAAGCAGCTCGGCGCCACGGCGGTAGGTCCGGAAAACGTCCGCCGACCCACCAAGGGTTGTACTGGCGCAGGACAGTGAAAAGCTCGGCTGGCGATGCAATCATGCATGTAATATTACTTAGTGACCCAAATAGTGCAAGTACGCATTACTAAAACAACGCTATTTATCAGTTTATGTGTTTATTGGGCATCTATCAACTGGCGCTGCCGTCCTCAAAGAGCTCGTCCCGATGCGCCCGGACGAAGGCCGCCAGCTTTGCATAAGTTACGTCTGCGTTGGCCCTGGCATTCAGAGCCTTCTCGGCGGCCAGCAATTTCTCGGGGATCTCCTCGTCCTTCTCGATGTACTTCAAGTGTGTGGAGTTCAACTTGATAGCCTCCTCGAACACCAGGATAGCCTTCTCGCAGCCCACAGTGCGCAAGGCGGAGTTGACGAGGTCGATGCGGTCTCCCCAGCAGTCGGCCTGATGCAGAATCGTCCCGGCGTTCTCCCAAGTGCCCATGAAGTGCCAGAGGAATGCCAGGGCGAAGTCGTTGGGCGGCAGGGTCTTGTACCACGCTTTCCAATCGTGGTCGGTCCGGGTGCGCCGGTTCGCGGCCTTGGATGCGAACTCCCCGGCCGCCGCGAAGAGATCCCAGGCGTCCTTTTCCTCAAAGACTTTCTTGGGCAACGGCATGGGCGATTCCTTTCTGTCAGCTGTGCAGGTCCGGCGGTCTACCGGGGCTTGCGTCTGGAGTTGCGCGAGTCGTCCCCCGCTACCGGCAGACTCACTACGACGTCCATTTCGGGATGCATCTTGCCCCACCCTGCGTCTTCGATGCTGAGGTGGAGGTGATCCGTCTTGGCAGTGCCTGCCTCGATCTGTGAAGCTGCATCGGTCAGGAAGGTGGCAATCCGGCGCAGGTCGTCCGGGCTTGCCTGAAAGGTGACTTCCTTCAGCTCCCGCAGGCCGTACCGGTTTATGACGCGTCTCGAGTAGCCGTAGAGCACGAAGCTGCCTCCTGGTTCGAACGTAAGCTTGCTGTTCCTCCCGCGCTTATAGCCAGTCTGTGCAGTGGATCAACGGCCTTTCATGAATGGTCGCGCACTCACTCCGCCTCCAGCAGTCTGGCGATCTCCTCCGGTCCGGGGAGCTGCCCCTTCAGTTCCCGGGGCAGGCGCTTGACGATCTCATAGCTCGCCACTCCGATGGGCCGCTTGGACGGCTGGAGGGCGTATTCCACGATGGTGCGCCGCTTCTCCTTGCAGAGGATGATGCCGATGGGCGGGTTCTCGCCCTCCTCACGCACCTGGCGGTCGAGGGCCATCAGGTAGAACTGCATCTTGCCGACGAACTCCGGCTGGAACTCGCCGACCTTGAGCTCCACGGCCACCAGGCAGCGCAGCCTTCGGTGGAAGAGCAGCAGGTCGACGAAGAACTCCCGGCCATCCACCTCCAGCCGGAACTGGCTGCCGACGAAGGCAAAGAGACCGCCCATGGCCCGCAGGAACTGCTCGATGCGGCCGACCAGGGCGCGTTCCAACTCACGCTCGGCGTGCTCCTTGCCGAGTTCCAGGAAGTCGAAGGTGTACTCGTCCTTGACCGCGAGCTTGGCTTGGGCGCGCAGCTTGGGCGGGAGAATCCGGTCGAAGTTGGTCTGGCCGAGCAAGGTCTTCTCGTAGCTCTGGTTCTCTATCTGGTGGATGAGGACGTTCTTGGACCAGCCGAACTTCCGCGTCATACGGATGTAGAACTCGCGCTCCTGTTGGTCTTTGCAGCGCTGGAGAATGACGAGGTTGTGAGTCCAGCCGATTTGTGCAACCAATGGTTGCACTTTTGGCAGGCGCCGATAGGCCTCATAGAACTCCCGCATGTAGAAGACGTTGCGGCGCGAATAACCGCTGACTCCAGGAAACTCTCTGCGAAGGTCTTCCGCCAGCCGCTCGGCAATGGCGGCCCCATGATGGCCGTCGACCTGCCGTAGAGCGATCATCCGCCCTATATCCCAGTAGAGCCCCACCAGCTCCCGGTTCACCGCACGCAGCGCCGCGTATTGAGCGGAGCGGATGCGCTCCTTCACCTCGGAGAGGAGGGTGGCGTAATCAGCCAAAGGCGTTTTCGCCATGCTCAAAACTCCTTCGTGCGCTTAACATCCAGAACCGGCTCGAAATCAACTAACCTGTGGCCCGCGTGCCATCGGCGGATGGGATTTTAGGTCGGGCGCTCGGCCCGTCAAGAAGAATGAACGAGGGAATCGCGACTTTCTTTCAGACGTGGCGCCTCCGCTATCCCCCAACTATACTTTCCCCTGCCCCCGGCCGTCCGCCGGAGGGCGTGACGCGCGCCGCGCGCCGCCGGTTTCGACCTTCCGCGGCCGGACCGCCGTGACCAGAAAGGTGCTCTGCAGTGACCTCGACCTTCAACCCTCCTGCCTCCACCCCGTCGTTGCCCACCCTCTACCGCACCCAGACCTGCGGCGAGCTCACCGCCGCCGACGTGGGCAAGACCGTGAAGCTCGCCGGCTGGGCGGCCTACCGGCGCGACTTCGGCGGGCTCATTTTCGTCGACCTGCGCGACCGCTTCGGGATCACCCAGGTGGTGGTCGATCCGCAGCGGGCCAGCAAGGAGACCCACGCGGCGGCCGAATCGGTCCGCGCCGAGTTCGTCCTGGGGGTGACGGGCAAGGTCCAGCGGCGGCTCGAGGGCAAGGAGAACCCCAACATCCCGACCGGCCAGATCGAGGTCGTGGCCGAGGAGCTCGAGGTGCTGAGCGTCGCCCAGACACCGCCCTTCGAGATCACCGACCGCTGCAAGGCCAACGAGGACCTCCGGATGAAGTACCGGTACCTCGACCTGCGCCGGCCGGAGATGAACGAGCGAATGGTCATGCGCCACCGGGTGGCGCTGGCCGTGCGCGAGTACCTGGCCTCCGAGGGTTTCCTCGAGATCGAGACGCCGATCCTGGCCAAGAGCACCCCGGAGGGCGCGCGCGATTACCTGGTGCCCTCGCGGCTCTACCACGGCAAGTTCTACGCGCTGCCGCAGAGCCCGCAGCTCTTCAAGCAGCTCCTGATGGTCGCGGGCTTCGACCGCTACTTCCAGATCGCCAAGTGCATGCGCGACGAGGACCTCCGCGGCAACCGCCAGCCGGAGTTCACCCAGATCGATCTCGAAATGTCCTTCGCCGGCCAGGAGGACGTCTTCCGGGTCACCGAGGGCATGATGGCCGCGGCCTTCAAGGCGGGCATCGGCTACGACTTGAAGACGCCCTTCGCGCGCATGACCTACAAGGAGGTCATGGACCGCTTCGGCTCGGACAAGCCCGACCTGCGCTTCGGCCTCGAGCTCCGCGACGTCTCGGACATCGTCAAGGACGCCGAGTTCAAGGTCTTCCGCGAGACTGTGGCCAAGGGCGGGATGGTGAAGGGCCTGTGCGCCACCGGCGCCGGCGGCTTCAGCCGCAAGCAGATCGACGACCTGACCGCGGCCGCTGGGGTCTTCGGCGCTCGGGGCCTGGCCTGGATCAAGGTCGAGGCCGGCGGCAAGCTCAACTCGCCCATCGCCAAGTTCTTCTCGCCGGACGTGCTCGCGAAGATCGTCGAGCGCCTGGGCGGGAAGGAGGGCGACCTGCTGCTCTTCGTGGCCGACGTCCCCAGGGTGGTCAACAACGCGCTCTCGGCGGTGCGCAGCAAGCTTGGCGCTGACCTGGGGCTCGCCAAGGACGGCGAGTTCGCCTGCCTGTGGGTCACCGACTTCCCGCTCTTCGCCTGGGACGACGAGGAGAAGCGCTGGGCCTCGGAGCACCACCCCTTCACCGCGCCCAACTGGGACGACCTCCAGTACCTGGACTCGGACCCGGCCCGGGTTCGCTCGCTGAGCTACGACCTGGTCATCAACGACTGGGAGATGGCCTCGGGCTCGGTGCGAATCCACGACACGCGCCTGCAGAAGAAGATCTTCGAGATCTTGAAGCTCTCTGAGGAGGACATCCAGAAGCGCTTCGGCTTCTTCACCGAGGCGCTCGCCTACGGCACGCCGCCGCACGCCGGCATAGCCCCGGGGCTCGACCGGTTGCTCGCGCGGATGCTCGGGCTCTCCTCCATCGCCGAGATCATGGCCTTCCCCAAGACCCAGCGGGCCATCGACGCCATGACCGGCGCGCCCGGCGACGTCTCCGAGCGCCAACTCAAGGAACTGGGCATCGTCGTCGTCCAGGAGGAGGAGAAGAAGCCCGAGGCGTCGTCCGCGGAGCCCAAGCCCGCGGAGAAGGAGAAGTAGCCGACCATGTCGCGAGGGGGGCGCCATGCCATCGGCGCGCTGCTGACTGCGCTCTTCGCGCTGGCCTTCGCCCCGGCCGCGGCCCTGACCGGCGAGGTCGAGACCCCTGCAGGCCCATCGACGCGAATTGGGACTGAGGACGGCACCGGCCAGGGGGCCGGCAACCTGCCGCCGTCGAGCGGCGGATCCGAAGCGCACGCGTCCGGGACGGCCTCGGAGCCGAGATCGGAAGAGCACACGTCTGAACTCCAGTCACCGAATACGAACTC